>NZ_CP080413.1:3444709-4133651 GCF_019457475.1 Shewanella acanthi | reverse complement strand
AAGTTATCCCCAAAAGATCATCAAAAAGAGGTGTATTCTATAGCGAGATCACAATGATCGCTATCCTTAAAAAATAATTATCCCCAACAAGATCATTCTATTCAGATATCCTCGATCATCAAAGATCAATATCGATCCCTTTATTCAATAAATAGCGCAAATCGCGCTTTATTAAGCGATCCACATTGATCTATAATGGCGCCCCCTTGATCTATCTATAGATCCCCTTAACTACTACATGTAGTGCCAGTACACAGAGTTATCCACATCTTATGGTGTCTGTGGGGAAAAAATCATGGGAAAGTTAGGCAGAAATAACCCACTTACTGACTTTCGTTGTTGACGGCAGAAGGTAAAGTGATTACAATTCGGCCTCTTTTTTACCCTTACCTCTTTCACTAGAGATAAGGATATGTTCACCTATAACAAAGACGGATTGCCATCATGAGTAAACGTACTTTTCAACCTAGCAACCTGAAGCGCAAGCGTTCTCACGGCTTCCGCGCTCGTATGGCTACTGCAGGCGGCCGTAAGGTTCTTGCACGTCGTCGTGCGAAAGGTCGCGCTCGTTTATCTGCTTAATAAGTTAAGTAGGTAACTAGTTGACTAGCTATACCTTTACGCGGGAGTTACGTTTGCTAACTCCCGCGCAATTTAAATCTGTATTCTCCAATCCTATCAAAGCATCTTCTGCTGAAATTACCTTGCTTGCTATTCCTAATTCGGAACAACATCCGCGTCTGGGCCTTACTGTAGCTAAACGTTATGTAAAGCGTGCTAATCAGCGCAATCGCATTAAGCGGGTCATTAGAGATAGTTTCCGTCTCAATCAACATAACCTTCCTCACCTCGATATTGTTGTTCTGGTGCGAAACGGTGTGATGGAAATGGAAAATGCGGAACTCAACAAGTTGATAGAGAAGCTATGGCGCAAACTCAGTCGCCGTTACAATGGCTAGCAACCACGTTAATTCGTGGCTATCAAATCTTCATCAGCCCGCTATTGGGTCCTCGATGTCGTTTCAATCCCACTTGCTCTCATTATGCTATTGAGGCAATAAAAGTGCACGGAACCATCAAAGGTTGTTGGTTTGCATTGAAACGCATATTAAAATGTCACCCTTTACATCCGGGCGGCAGCGATCCCGTCCCCCCTAAAAACGACAGGTGTAATAAATAGGCTATGGAATCTCAACGCAATATATTGCTCATAGGACTACTGTTTGTCAGCTTTTTGCTGTGGCAACAGTGGCAAACCGATAAAGCTCCTCAACCCGTTGCAACTCAATCGTCAGTAGTGGCGAATGCAACCAGTGATCACAGTGCGGATGTTCCAGAAGCGGATTCAGGTGTACCTGCAACCGCAGTGGTTGCCACTAAAGAGATCATCAACGTAAAAACCGACCAACTCGATGTGCAAATCAGCCCTGTTGGTGGTGACATTGTGTTCGCCGCTCTGGTTTCCCATAAAATGGAACAGGGTAAAGAAGAGCCATTCGTACTGCTCGAGCAAGCTCAAGATTTCACTTATATCGCCCAAAGCGGTCTAATTGGTCGTGATGGTATTGATAGCAGCGCTAAAGGTCGCGCCGCATTCTCTGCCACGAAAACCGAATACACCTTAGCAGATGGTCAAGACACTCTCGAAGTGCCATTAACCTACGTAGCTGATAATGGTGCAACTTTCACTAAAGTGTTTGTCTTCCACCGTGGCAAGTTTAACGTCGATGTTGATTACAAAATCAACAACACTTCGGCTGCACCATTACAGGTTCAGATGTACGGTCAGATTAAACAGACGATCAAACCATCTGACAGCAGCATGATGATGCCAACTTACCGTGGTGCAGCGTTCTCAACACAGGACGTACGTTACGAGAAGTACACCTTTGAAGATATGACAAAGGGCAACCTGACCCAAGCCACTATGGGTGGTTGGGCTGCGATGCTTCAGCATTACTTCGTGTCTGCTTGGGTACCACCTGCAACCGACAGCAACACCATTTTCTCAAGTGTGAGTGCTGGTGGGCTGGCTAACATTGGTTTCCGTGGCGCCATTGTTGATATCGCACCGGGTGCAAACCATGAAATCAGTGCTCAATTCTATGTAGGTCCTAAGGATCAAGCGGCTTTATCTGCCCTGTCTGATTCATTAAACCTAGTAGTTGATTACGGTTTCCTTTGGTGGTTAGCAGTTCCAATTCACTGGTTATTGATGTTCTATCAATCCTTTGTGGGCAACTGGGGTCTGGCAATTATCCTGATTACCCTAACCGTTCGTGGTTTACTGTTCCCGCTAACTAAAGCGCAGTACACCTCTATGGCGAAAATGCGTAACCTGCAACCTAAACTGCAGGAGCTGAAAGATCGCTTCGGTGATGACCGCCAGAAGATGGGTCAGGCCATGATGGAACTGTACAAGAAGGAAAAGGTTAACCCTATGGGTGGCTGTTTACCTATCCTGTTCCAAATGCCAATTTTCATCGCGTTATACTGGGTATTACTCGAAAGCTTTGAGCTGCGTCACGCACCATTTATGTTATGGATCCATGACTTATCAGTACAAGATCCTTACTACATTCTGCCGCTGCTGATGGGTGTATCTATGTACGTGATGCAAAAGATGCAACCTATCGCACCGACCATGGATCCAATGCAAGTTAAGATGATGCAGTGGATGCCAGTGATCTTTACCGTATTCTTCCTGTGGTTCCCATCAGGTCTAGTACTGTACTGGTTAGTAGGTAACATCGTTGCCATCATCCAGCAGAAGATTATTTATGCAGGTCTAGAGAAAAAAGGCTTAAAATAAGCCTAAGCGCTAGTTAGGAGCCTTGAAGGTTCCGATAAATTCAAAAGGCGGCTTTAATGCCGCCTTTTCCTTTAGATGATTTGACTAATTTGTAGTGGGTATTTCCGTGACAACTGACACTATCGTGGCACAGGCCACCGCCCCAGGGCGTGGCGGCGTAGGTATCATTCGTATCTCTGGTGACAAAGCAACTGATGTAGCTATGGCGGTGCTCGGCCATTTACCAAAAACCCGCTATGCCGATTACTGCGACTTTAAAAGTGCTTCAGGTCAGGTCATCGACCAAGGAATAGCCCTATTCTTTAAAGGCCCAAACTCCTTTACCGGTGAAGATGTTTTAGAGCTTCAAGGTCACGGTGGCCAAATCGTTCTCGACATGCTGATTAAACGCGTTTTAGAGGTTGAAGGCATTCGCATCGCCAAACCAGGCGAGTTCAGCGAACAAGCCTTTATGAACGACAAGCTGGACTTAACCCAAGCCGAAGCCATTGCCGACCTTATTGATGCCACCAGTGAACAAGCCGCAAAAAGCGCGCTGCAATCGCTTCAAGGTGAGTTTTCTAAGGAAGTTCATGAGCTGGTGGACCAAGTCACCCACCTGCGTTTATACGTCGAAGCAGCGATTGATTTCCCCGATGAGGAAGTCGACTTTTTAAGTGATGGCAAAATTGCCAACGCACTTTATCGCATTATCGACAAGCTCACAGAGGTTCAGGCCAGTGCTAAACAAGGCTCGATTATCCGTGAAGGGATGAAAGTGGTGATAGCCGGTCGCCCCAATGCTGGAAAATCTAGTCTTTTAAACGCGTTAGCAGGAAAAGAGTCGGCAATTGTGACCGAAATAGCCGGCACCACCCGCGACGTGTTGCGTGAACATATCCATTTAGATGGCATGCCGCTACACATTATTGACACCGCAGGCCTGCGTGACACCACAGATACCGTGGAACAAATTGGCATCGAGCGCGCGTGGAATGAAATCAAGAGTGCCGATCGCGTGCTATTTATGGTCGATGGCACCACCACGGATGCAGTCGATCCCCATGATATTTGGCCGGACTTTATTGATCGCCTGCCCGCCAATTTAGGTGTGACCGTTGTCCGTAACAAAGCCGATCTGACTGGTGAAAACCTGGCGATGACCGAAGAAAAAGGCTATAGCGTTTATCGGATCTCGGCTAAAACTGGATTAGGCGTGGATGAACTGAAACAGCATTTAAAATCGCTGATGGGTTATCAGAGTAACCTCGAAGGTGGTTTTATTGCCCGTCGTCGCCACTTAGAGGCACTCGATTTAGCTTCGAGCCACCTGCAATTAGGTAAGGAGCAGCTAGAAATTTACCTCGCGGGCGAACTGTTAGCAGAAGAACTGAGAATGGCACAATTAGCTCTGTCTGAAATTACCGGCCGCTTCACTTCGGATGATTTGCTCGGAAAGATTTTTAGTTCTTTCTGTATCGGCAAATAAGTAGCGTTTATTGCGTTAGATACTAACAATGAGCCCCTTGATGGTGACATCAAGGGGCTCATTTTTTTCACCGTCTTATATATCGCAATTCAAGATCACACCTGTCGGTAGTGATCCTGCATCTGGTAGGAACGCGCATAGAGCGCGAAAATCAGTGCAGCCAAAATAGCAAATCCCGCGAAGAAGAACATTTGGAATGCGGTAACGCTCATCCCCGTCTGGACAATTTGCTCGGTCACCGCAGGGCTCTTCACACTTACGTTAGCGAGTAATACCCAAAGGTTACCAACCGTCACTGATAGGGTCCAAAAGCTCATAATAGTGCCCTTCATCGCTTTAGGCGCTTGGCTATAGGCAAACTCAAGACCTGTCGCTGATACCAATACCTCACCAAAGGTCAGCAAGGCATAGGGTAAGATTTGCCAGAAGATAGACATGGCCGAACCACCGTCCATCAACAATTGAATGGTGCCCACCACAATCCAACTTAAGCCAGTGATCGCAATACCCGCGCCCATTTTACGCAATGCCGTTAACTTAATTCCGCTGCGCTCAATCGCAGGATAAAGCACAAAGTTATTGAATGGGATCAGTAACATCACCAACAATGGATTTAAAGCCTGCATCATCGCAGGTTCAAACCAAGAAGGTTTAGTCATATCATTAGCTTGCAAGATCCAAGTCGAAGCCTTTTGATCGAATAGAGACCAAAAAGGCGTTACGAGGGCAAACAGCACTAAGATACGCAGCACCGAACGCACACCGTCAACAGCCGCATCAGGGTGCATAGTACGGGCACGATCTAACTGAATTGACGCCCCAACTCCCACAAACCCCATCACCAACACCATGGCGCTGCACAAACCGGCCACAATACCCAAGGTGGGAATATTCACCAACGCGTAAGCCGCTGAAGCCAGACCAATCAGCGCTAACACCAAACCTAAATTGGTTTTACCTTCAACCTTAGTGAGCAAGGCGCTTCGAATAACAGGCAGAAAACCGTGGGGATCCTTTGGCTCAGGCGGCATATGCACATAACGTTTACGACCTAACCAGAAAAATACCGTCGCAATAAACATCAGTATTCCGGGGATCCCAAAGGCAACCGCTGCACCAAAGTTTTTAAGTAACAATGGCATAGTTAAAGACGCAAAGAAGGAACCAAAGTTGATTGTAAAATAGAACATATCAAAGGCTTTTTGCGCCAATGACTTATTACTCTGGTCAAACTGATCTCCCATAAAGGAAGAAACCAAAGGCTTAATGCCGCCCGAGCCAAGCGCAATCAAAAACAGGCCGGTATAAAAGCCCTCTATACTGTGCTCAAAAATCGCCAAAAAAGCATGGCCAACACAATAAAGCAGGCTTAGCCACAAAATCGTGTTGTATTTACCGAAATAACGGTCGGCAATCCAACCACCCAATAATGGGAAAAAGTACACCCCAATCACAAAGGAATGAAACACATCCTTAGCCGCAGCACCGCGCATATCTTCAGGAATTGACAGCAAAAGTGCGGTCATCAGAAAAGGCGTTAAAATATTACGCATGCCGTAAAAACTAAACCGCTCACAGGCTTCGCTGGCAATAATATAGGGGATTTGGCGAGGCCACTTAGCTTCGCTGGTAGGAGTATTCATCTAGTATCCTATTATAATTGTTATAAAAAACAGTAGATTAATTAGCAAAAACCGACAATAAAACAGCCAACCATATCAGCAGCTAATTAATTGGCGCTTAAATTTATACTATGGATAATGTTGTTAAAGTAGCCCCATACATTCAAACAAGTAATTACCACAGAGAGCAGTAATAATGACCCAAATCGCGATTTTAGTCGGAACCACACTGGGTAGCAGTGAATACATCGCCGATGAAATGCAGGCTCAACTAACATCACTTGGACACCAAGCAGATTGCTATCTTGATCCAAAAGTGGATGAACTGAGTTCGTATCCGCTATGGATCATAGTTTCATCAACCCATGGCGCAGGCGATCTCCCAGATAATATCCAACCCTTTTATAAACAAGTGATGGTAAATAACCCAGATCTAAGCAGGATCAGTTTTGCTTTATGTGCGATTGGAGATTCGAGCTACGACACCTTTTGCCAAGGTCCAGAAAAGCTGATCGAAGCCATAGAATTCTGCGGTGCAAAGGCCATTGTGGATAAGATCCAGATCGATGTTCAACAGGATCCAGTGCCAGAAGACCCAGCTCTAGCGTGGTTAAGCCAATGGCAAGATCAGATTTAAACTCTAACCTTGGAAAACACGACAAACAACCCACAATTTAGATCTACCTTATCCACAAAATATTACTTTAATGTATATTTTTGTGGATAAACTATTATTTAGATCTGATCAACCTTTGTGCTATTCACACTCTGATCTGCTTGAAGATCCACCCTGTGGATAAAAGTGCGATCTATCCCCAACTTTAATTGAGTTAGATCGCCAATAGATCACAGGAAAATTCCAATCTTAACCATTGATTTTAAATGAAATTAAAGCTTATTCACAGGAAAGTGCGATCCTAATAGTAAACATAATAAGAAGATCTATATAAAGATCTTAAGATCTATTAGTCCCGATCCATAGGATCCATTTTCGTAAAATGATCATTCACCTCAATCAAAGCAAATGCTAAAATGATCTGCTCCTCTTGGGTCTCTTAAGTAATTGAAGGTAGGGTCATGCATTTTCATGAACGGTTTGATGTAATTGTTGTTGGTGGTGGTCACGCCGGGACTGAAGCCGCATTAGCAGCGGCAAGAATGGGCTCTAAAACCTTATTGCTTACGCATAATCTTGATACTTTAGGACAAATGTCTTGCAATCCTGCTATAGGTGGGATTGGTAAAGGTCATTTGGTTAAGGAGATCGATGCATTAGGCGGTGCAATGGCGATCGCAACTGACTATGCAGGGATCCAATTTAGAACCTTAAATTCCAGTAAAGGCCCAGCGGTACGAGCAACTCGTGCTCAGGCTGATCGCGCTTTATATCGTCAAAAAATTCAAAACATTCTCCAAAATCAACCGAATCTGCGTATTTTCCAACAGGCTGTAGATGACCTAGTTGTTGATAACGATCGTGTTATCGGTGTTGTGACTCAAATGGGTTTAGCCTTTGAAGCACCAGCTGTTGTATTGACTGCGGGTACCTTCTTAAGCGGCAAAATTCACATTGGTTTGGAGAATTACAGCGGTGGCCGTGCTGGCGATCCACCATCCATCGCCCTAGCCCACCGTCTACGTGAGTTACCTATTCGTGTTGGCCGTTTAAAAACAGGTACACCTCCACGTATCGATGCTAACACAATCGATTTTTCACAAATGACAGAACAAAAAGGTGATACGCCATTACCTGTAATGTCATTTATGGGGGATTTAAGCCATCATCCAAAACAGATCTCTTGCTGGATAACCCATACTAACGAAAAAACCCACGATATTATTCGTGGCGGTTTAGATAGAAGCCCTATGTATTCCGGTGTGATCGAAGGTATTGGTCCACGTTACTGCCCTTCTATCGAAGATAAGATCCACCGTTTCTCGGACAAATCTTCGCACCAGATCTTTATTGAGCCTGAAGGGTTAACTACTAACGAGATCTACCCAAATGGGATCTCTACCAGCTTGCCGTTTGATGTGCAGCTCAACCTCGTTCGTTCGATTAAGGGCATGGAAAATGCTGAAATCGTTCGTCCTGGTTATGCGATTGAATACGATTATTTTGATCCTAGAGATCTGAAAAACTCATTAGAAACTAAGACAATCAATGGTTTGTTCTTTGCCGGTCAAATCAATGGTACGACTGGTTATGAAGAAGCTGGTGCACAAGGTCTGCTTGCGGGTATGAACGCTGCGCTTCAGGTTCAAGGCAAAGAAGCTTGGTGTCCACGCCGTGATGAAGCTTACTTAGGCGTGTTAGTTGACGATCTTTCGACTCTGGGGACCAAAGAACCCTACCGCATGTTTACTAGCCGCGCGGAATATCGTTTATTGCTCCGTGAAGACAATGCTGATTTACGTTTAACCGCCAAGGGTCGCGAACTCGGTCTGGTTGACGATGCTCGTTGGGAATCATTCAGCACAAAAATGGAATCGATTGAGCTTGAACTGCAACGCTTACGTAGCCAATGGATCCATCCAAATTCGCCATTAGTGCCTGTTTTGAATCCACATTTGAATACACCAATTTCTCGTGAAGCGTCATTTGAAGAATTGTTACGTCGTCCTGAAATGGATTACGACAAGCTAATGCAAATCGAAGGCTTTGGTCCTGGTCTTGAGGATCCTTTGGCGGCAGAACAGGTGCAGATCCAAGTTAAGTACTCTGGTTATATCCAGCGTCAGCAGGAAGAAATCAACAAAGCGGTACGCAATGAGAACACTGGCTTGCCATTGAACCTTGATTACAAAGAAGTTCCTGGCTTATCAAATGAGGTTATCGCTAAGCTAAATAACCACAAGCCAGAGACCATTGGTCAGGCATCGCGTATTTCAGGTATCACCCCTGCGGCAATCTCAATTCTTTTGGTTCATTTGAAAAAACGTGGTTTATTACGCAAGAGTGCGTAAAAGCTAGCGAAATCGTCATGTTTGACCGTACAAGGGAAGCATTCAGGCTTCCCTTCGACGTTTCAGGGCTTCATAATAGCCTTCGAGTTTATAATCGTAATTTTTTTGAGGTTGCTCAGTGTTATCTGCCCAGTTAGAGGCCTATTTAGCCGAAATTAATCTGCCCGCCACAGCTGAGCAGAAAAAACAACTGCTTGATTTTGTTGGTATGCTCAACAAATGGAACAAAGCCTATAACTTAACATCGGTAAGAGATCCCGAGGCGATGCTCATTCGCCATATCATGGACAGCTTAGTGGTATCGCCGCATTTAGTAGGTGAGCGCTTTATTGATGTGGGCACTGGACCGGGCCTGCCAGGTATTCCCCTTGCGATTATGAACCCAAACAAATCCTTTGTTCTGCTTGACAGTTTAGGGAAACGAATCCGTTTCCAAAAACAAGTAGCCTTCGAGTTAGGGATCAAGAATATCAGTTCGGTTGAAAGCCGCGTTGAAGCATTCCAGCCAGAACAAAAATTCGATGGTGTACTGAGCCGTGCATTTGCTTCAATCCATGATATGTTGACTTGGTGCCATCACTTACCTGCTGATAGTGGACAATTTTATGCGCTCAAGGGCCAATTGACCGAAGACGAAATGCAGCAAATTCCACCGGGCTTTAAGGTCATAGAGACTATTGAGCTGAAAGTGCCCAAACTCGATGAACAAAGACATTTATTAAAAATAATCAAAGCATAACAGGCTTAAAGTTCCTTTATTTGCATGGATTTTTAAGTAGGCAATAAACCAGAATTTACATACAGGGTGACATTGTGGGTAAAGTAATTGCCGTGGCCAACCAAAAAGGTGGCGTAGGGAAAACAACGACTTGTGTGAATTTAGCAGCCTCTTTGGCAGCTACAAAGCGTAAAGTGCTTTTGATCGACCTCGATCCGCAGGGTAATGCCACTATGGGCAGCGGCGTCGATAAATATGAGGTTGAAAATACCGCTTATGAATTACTCGTCGAAGAAAAGCCCTTCGATGAGATCGTGGTTAAAGAGACCGCGGGTAAATACGATCTGATCGCCAGTAACGGCGATGTGACCGCGGCAGAAATCAAATTAATGGAATTTTTCGCCCGTGAAGTCCGTTTACGTAACGCGCTCGCACCGATAAAAGAACAATACGATTATATCTTTATCGATTGCCCTCCTTCACTCAACATGTTGACGGTCAATGCTATGTCGGCGGCCGACTCAGTACTAGTGCCAATGCAATGCGAATATTTTGCCCTTGAAGGCTTAACCGCATTGATTGATACCATCACGAAGTTAGCGGCAGTAGTAAATCCTGGCCTAGGTATTGAAGGCATTTTACGCACCATGTACGACCCCCGTAATCGTCTATCAAATGATGTGTCCGATCAGCTAAAACAGCATTTTGGCGATAAAGTGTACAGAACTGTCATTCCACGTAATGTCCGCTTGGCCGAGGCCCCTAGTTTTGGCGCGCCAGCCATGTATTACGATAAATCGAGTGCAGGTGCTAAAGCGTATTTGGCACTTGCGGGGGAAATGATCCGCCGTTCAGAACAAAAAACTCAGGCTAAGCGAGCGTAAGGGATAACCATGACGTTAAAAAAAAGAGGATTAGGTAAAGGGTTAGACGCTTTACTGAGTAACAGTCACGCCGCCAGCAAAAAACAAACAGAAGAAGTGGCTGTCGTTGATAAAAGTGAACAGCTAATTCATCTCGATTTAGATCTACTTCAACCGGGTAAATATCAACCTCGTAAGGATATGTCCCCTGAGGCTTTGGAAGAACTCGCCCATTCCATTCGTAATCAAGGCATTATCCAGCCTATCGTCGTGCGTCCCGTAAGTGATACTCAATACGAGATCATTGCTGGTGAGCGCCGCTGGCGTGCTTCGCAATTAGCGGGCGTAGATAAAATTCCTTGTATCGTTAAACCCGTCCCTGATGATGCCGCCGTTGCCATCGCGCTGATTGAAAATATTCAGCGTGAAGACCTCAATGCCATGGAAGAAGCCATCGCATTACAACGTTTAATGCAAGAATTTGAGCTGACTCACCAACAAGTTGCCGATGTTGTGGGAAAATCCCGCGCGAGTGTATCTAACTTGCTACGTTTAAACGGTTTGAATGAACCGGTGAAGCGTTTACTTGAGTATGGCGACATCGACATGGGCCATGCTAGAGCATTGCTTGCTATTGAGGGAGAAGAGCAAACAAACCTAGCAAGATTGGTGGCGGCAAAGGAACTTACTGTTCGTGAAACTGAACGTTTGATTAATCAAACCTTAAATCCGCCTAAACCCGTCGAAACTACGACTAAAGATCAAGATGTATGTCGTTTAGAGCAGCAGTTAATTGAAAGATTGGGTGCCAAGGTGTCGATTGCTCACGGCAGTAAGGGTAAGGGAAAAATTGTAATTAACTATCAGAATCTGGCTGAATTAGACGGAATTCTTAGCAAAATTCGTTAATGACTGTAGATTAACAGTTTTTAATGTAAATTTGTGACATATGTTAATTTTGAATTTTGGCTGTTTTGGCGCTATATCACGCTAAAAGTGCTGTTTTTCCTTATCTCAAAGTTGCAATGAGGGCGTGAAAAGGTATACTTTCGCAAGCTTTTTGTACATCGACAAAAACACGGATAATTGTCATCCGGTCATCGAAACAAAAAGTATGTATGCGGAGAGGATGAGTTGAGTAAGATTTTAGCGCGTCGTGGCCGGTGGTCAGCCTATAAATTGGTGTTGATGCAGGCGGCGGTCGCTGGGGGTGCTTCAATTCTCTTTTTCGCCGTGTGGGGAGTTCAGTTTGGCTATTCTGCGTTAGCAGGAGGCTCAATTGCTGTACTCCCTAATTTTGTATTCGCGACCCTCGCTTTCTCCCATACGGGAGCAAGTTCAGCTGCAAAAGTGATTAAAACTTTTTACTGGGGGGAAGCGGTAAAGTTGCTGTTAACCATCGCCATGTTTTCGCTGGTGTTTAGCAAGCTTGAGGTGGCATTTATGCCGCTTTTTGTTTGTTACGTACTGACGTTAATTGTGCATTGGACAGCTCCTTTATACTTCAAGCAAAGTTAAGTGGGATGAATCATGGCTGCAACTGGTGAAGCGTTAACACCGCAGGGCTATATCCAACATCACCTTACCAACTTACAGGTTGGTGAAGGTTTTTGGACATGGCACATTGATTCGTTGTTCTTTTCGGTTGGTCTTGGTGTTCTGTTCCTGTGGATTTTCCGCAGCGTTGGTAAAAAAGCGACTTCTGGCGTTCCTGGTAAACTTCAATGTTTTATCGAGATGATCGTTGAGTTCGTTGATAACAGCGTGAAAGAAAGTTTTCATGGCCGCAATGCCCTGATCGCACCTTTAGCTCTGACCATTTTCGTGTGGGTATTCATGATGAACTTCATGGATATGCTGCCAGTAGACTGGTTGCCTTGGGCAGCAAGTTTAGCGGGAGTTCCATACTTAAAAGTGGTTCCGACGACCGACGTAAACATTACCTTCAGCTTAGCTATTGGTGTGTTTGTGCTGATTATTTTCTACAGCATTAAGGTCAAAGGTGTGTCAGGTTTTGTGAAAGAACTGACGCTACAGCCCTTTAACCATAAGGCAATGATACCCGTCAACCTCCTATTAGAGACTGTTACCTTAGTTGCTAAGCCAATTTCATTGGCATTACGTCTATTTGGTAACTTGTACGCAGGTGAGTTGATCTTCATCCTTATTGCGCTGATGTATGGTACCAACTTGTTATTATCTTCCCTAGGTGTGACTCTGCAACTAGGTTGGTTAATTTTCCACATTTTGGTTATCACGCTGCAAGCGTTTATCTTCATGATGTTGACCATTGTTTACTTAAGCATGGCACATGAAGATCATTAAGGATTGCTGAAGAAATTTTTAAACTAAATCATCAACTAATTAGATTTAGATTTTAGATACTGGAGATACAGATGGAAACGATTTTAGGCATGACAGCTATCGCTGTTGCTCTGCTGATTGGTATGGGTGCTCTTGGTACTGCAATCGGTTTCGGCTTATTAGGTGGCAAGTTCCTGGAAGGCGCTGCGCGTCAACCAGAAATGGCTCCTATGCTGCAAGTTAAAATGTTCATCGTAGCGGGTCTGTTAGACGCCGTAACAATGATCGGTGTTGGTATCGCATTATTCATGCTGTTCACCAACCCACTGGGTGCAATGCTGTAAGAAAACGCTTCTGTCTTTAATCTAAATAGGAGGCTGTTGTGAATTTCAACGCTACCCTAATCGGTCAGACGGTCGCCTTTATCATCTTCGTGTGGTTCTGCATGAAGTTTGTATGGCCCCCTTTGATGAATGCCATCGAAGAGCGCCAAAAAAGGATTGCTGACGGTCTCGCTGATGCTGATCGTGCGGTAAAAGACCTAGAGTTGGCTCAAGCGAAAGCGACTGACCAACTAAAAGAAGCCAAGGTAACTGCTAACGAAATTATTGAGCAAGCTAACAAGCGCAAAGCTCAAATAGTTGAAGAAGCTAAAGCCGAAGCAGACGCTGAGCGTGCAAAAATCATCGCTCAGGGTAAAGCAGAAATTGAAGCTGAACGTAATCGCGTGAAAGAGGATCTGCGTAAGCAGGTTGCTACTCTTGCCATCATGGGTGCTGAGAAGATCCTTGAGCGTTCTATTGATCCAGCCGCCCACAGTGACATAGTTAATAAACTAGTCGCTGAAATTTGATAAGGGGAGTTTGAGTTATGGCTGAATTAACCACCATCGCTCGCCCTTACGCAAAGGCAGCTTTTGACGTTGCTGTTGAACATAATGCAGTGGATAGCTGGGCAGAAATGCTCACGTTTGCCGCACTGGTGAGTGAAAACGAAACCATGCAACCACTGCTGACTGGCTCTTTAGCCAGCACTAAACTTGCCGCACTGTTTATTAGCGTGTGTGGTGAGCAAATCAATGAGCAAGGTCAGAACCTGATAAAGGTAATGGCTGAAAACGGTCGCTTAAAGGTACTACCTGCTGTATCTGAGCTTTTTGCTCAATACCGTAATGAGTGGGCTAAAGAAGTGGAAGCCGATGTGGTTTCTGCAACTGAGCTCAGCTCTGAACAACAACAGCAGATCAGTATTTCTTTAGAGAAACGTCTCGCACGCAAAGTTAAGCTGAATTGCAGCACGGACGCCGAGCTTATCGCCGGTGTAATTATTAAGGCAGGTGACTTAGTCATTGATGGCTCTGTCCGCGGTAAATTATCGCGTCTGTCTGATAAGCTGCAGTCGTAATTGGGAGTTTGAGCATGCAACTGAATTCCACTGAAATCAGCGATCTGATTAAGCAGCGGATCGAGCAGTTCGAAGTCGTTAGCGAATCTCGTAACGAAGGTACTATCGTTGCGGTAAGTGACGGCATTATCCGCATCCACGGCCTAGCCGACGTGATGCAAGGTGAAATGATCGAACTGCCTGGTAACCGTTTTGCAATCGCGTTGAACCTTGAACGTGATTCTGTCGGTGCCGTAGTAATGGGTCCTTATGCTGATTTAGCAGAAGGCGTAAAAGTTAAAACTACTGGCCGTATTCTGGAAGTTCCAGTCGGTCGTGGCCTGTTAGGCCGCGTAGTTAACACTCTGGGTGAGCCAATCGACGGAAAAGGCGCTATCGACAACGATGGTTTCTCTCCTGTTGAAGTGATCGCACCAGGTGTTATCGAGCGTAAGTCAGTAGATCAACCAGTTCAAACTGGTTATAAAGCCGTTGACGCTATGATCCCAATCGGTCGTGGCCAACGTGAATTGATCATTGGCGACCGTCAAACTGGTAAAACAGCAATGGCGATCGACGCAATCATCAACCAGCGCGATTCTGGCATTAAGTGTGTGTACGTAGCAGTTGGCCAAAAGGCTTCTACTATCGCTAACGTAGTGCGCAAGCTGGAAGAACACGGTGCGTTAGCTAACACTATCGTTGTTGTTGCAACTGCTTCTGAAGCGGCTGCTCTGCAATACTTAGCCCCGTACTCTGGTTGTGCTATGGGTGAATACTTCCGTGATCGTGGTGAAGATGCACTGATCGTATACGATGACCTGTCTAAGCAAGCTGTTGCTTACCGTCAGATCTCGTTACTGCTGAAGCGTCCACCAGGCCGTGAAGCTTACCCAGGTGACGTATTCTATCTACACTCTCGTTTATTAGAGCGTGCTTCACGCGTAAACGAAGAGTATGTAGAGAAGTTCACTAAGGGTGCAGTAACAGGTAAAACTGGTTCTTTAACCGCGCTGCCTATTATTGAAACTCAAGCGGGTGACGTATCTGCATTCGTACCGACCAACGTAATTTCGATTACTGACGGTCAGATCTTCCTTGAGACTGATCTGTTTAACTCTGGCCTACGTCCAGCGGTTAACCCAGGTATTTCTGTTTCTCGTGTTGGTGGTGCGGCTCAGACTAAGATCATCAAGAAACTGTCTGGTGGTATCCGTACTGCTCTTGCACAGTATCGTGAACTTGCTGCGTTCTCACAATTTGCATCTGACTTAGATGATGCAACTCGTGCTCAACTTGAGCATGGTGTTCGTGTTACCGAACTGATGAAGCAAAAACAATATGCTCCTATGAGCGTAGCCGCTCAAGCTGTGTCAATTTTCGCAGCTGAAAAAGGTTACCTAAAGGGCGTTGAGCTGAACAAAGTTGGTGATTTCGAAGCCTCTCTGCTCTCGTACATGAACAGCGAGCATGCTGCTTTAATCAAGCTTATCAACGAGACTGGCGACTATAACGCCGACATCGAAGCTGAATTAAAAGCTGGCCTCGACAAGTTCGTAGCAACCCAAACCTGGTAACAATGATAGAGGTGTCTTAAGGCACCTCAGGTCCAGATTGGAGAGTAGAGATGGCCGGCGCTAAAGAGATTAAAACCAAGATCGCGAGTGTGAAAAACACTCAGAAGATCACGTCCGCCATGGAAATGGTGGCAGCCAGCAAAATGCGCAGAGCGCAGGATCGCATGGCTGCAAGCCGTCCATATGCGGAAAGCATGCGTAAGGTGATCGGTCACGTAGCGCAAGGTTCTCTCGAGTATAAACACCCCTACTTAGAGGTGAGAGAGGCCAAGCGGGTTGGTTACATTGTTGTAGCTACCGACCGTGGCCTTTGTGGTGGTCTGAACGTCAACCTCTTTAAAAAGGTTGCCGCAGACGTGAAAAACTGGCGTTCACAGGGTGTAGAAGTTGAATTCTGCCCAATCGGTGCGCGCAGTGTGCAGTTTTTCAAAAGCTTCGGCGGAAAAGTATCTGCCCACGCTTCAGGTTTAGGCGATGCGCCAAAGCTCGCTGACCTGATCGGGACAGTACGCGTAATGCTAGAAGCTTACAACGAAGGCAAGCTGGATCGTCTGTATGTAGTGTTCAACAAGTTTGTAAACACTATGACGCAGAGTCCTGTGATCGAGCAGCTGCTACCTTTGCCTAAATCGGAAGAAGATGAGGTTGCTCATCGTTGGGACTACATCTACGAGCCAGATCCAAAAGTCCTTTTGGATACCTTATTGGTTCGTTATGTAGAATCTCAGGTTTACCAAGGTGTTGTTGAAAACATTGCTTCTGAACAGGCTGCCCGTATGGTGGCGATGAAGGCGGCAACAGACAACGCGGGTACACTGATTGACGATTTGCAATTGGTCTATAACAAGGCTCGTCAGGCTGCGATTACGCAGGAACTGTCGGAAATTGTTTCTGGTGCCTCTGCGGTTTAGTTTAGGTAACGAATACAAGTTTTAGAGGATTAATCATGAGCACAGGTACTGTTGTCCAAGTGATTGGCGCGGTTGTGGACGTAGAGTTTCCACAAGATGCCGTACCTCAGGTATATGACGCTCTGAAGATCACAGGTGAAGGCGCCTGTAACGGTTTGGTGCTGGAAGTTCAGCAGCAACTGGGTGGTGGTGTAGTTCGTACCATCGCTATGGGTACTTCTGATGGTCTGCGTCGTGGTCTTGAGGTAGTAAACTCAGGTTCACCTATTTCTGTTCCAGTTGGTACTGCCACTCTTGGCCGTATCATGAACGTTTTAGGCGACCCTATTGATGAAGCTGGCGCAATTGGTGAAGAAGAACGTTATGTTATTCACCGCAGCGCTCCTTCATACGAAGATCAATCGAACACTACTGAACTGTTAGAGACTGGTATCAAGGTTATCGACCTTGTATGTCCATTCGCTAAGGGTGGTAAAGTAGGTCTGTTCGGTGGTGCGGGTGTTGGTAAGACAGTTAACATGATGGAACTGATTAACAACATCGCTAAAGCCCACTCAGGTCTTTCTGTATTCGCCGGTGTAGGTGAGCGTACTCGTGAGGGTAACGACTTCTACTACGAGATGAAAGATTCTGGCGTTCTCGACAAAGTAGCCATGGTTTATGGTCAAATGAACGAGCCACCAGGAAACCGTCTGCGTGTAGCACTGACCGGTCTGACTATGGCTGAGAAATTCCGTGACGAAGGTCGTGACGTTCTGTTGTTCGTTGACAACATCTACCGTTACACCCTAGCCGGTACAGAAGTATCAGCACTGTTAGGTCGTATGCCTTCTGCAGTAGGTTACCAACCAACTCTGGCTGAAGAAATGGGCGTTCTGCAAGAGCGTATTACTTCAACTAAGACTGGTTCTATTACCTCTGTTCAAGCGGTATACGTACCTGCGGACGACTTGACTGACCCGTCACCAGCAACAACCTTCGCTCACTTAGATGCGACTGTTGTACTGTCTCGTCAAATTGCTTCTCTGGGTATTTACCCAGCGGTTGACCCACTGGATTCGACTTCTCGTCAATTAGATCCATTGGTTGTTGGCCAAGAGCATTATGACGTAGCTAACGGCGTGCAAACTGTTCTGCAACGTTACAAAGAGCTGAAAGACATCATTGCGATTCTGGGTATGGACGAACTGTCAGATGATGACAAGATGACCGTATCTCGTGCACGTAAGATTGAGCGTTTCTTGTCTCAGCCTTTCCACGTAGCAGAAGTCTTTACTGGTTCTCCTGGTAAGTACGTTTCTCTGAAAGACACTATCCGTGGCTTCAAGGGTATTCTGAATGGTGAGTTCGATCACATTCCAGAACAAGCGTTCTACATGGTTGGTTCTATCGACGAAGCTGTCGAGAAAGCTAACAAAAAGAAATAACTAAGTAGTTATACTTAGTTTTTTAAGGAGAGCGAGATGTCAGCCATGACAGTACAGCTTGATATCGTAAGCGCAGAGAGCAGCATCTTCTCTGGTCGCGTAGCTAGCCTACAAGTGACCGGTTCAGAAGGTGAGTTGGGCATCATGCATGGCCATGCTCAACTGCTAAGCTATATCAAACCTGGCATGGCGCGCATCGTCAAACAAGACGGCAGCGAAGAAGTGTTTTACCTATCCGGTGGCATACTGGAAGTACAACCTTCTTCAGTTTCTGTATTGGCTGATGTGGTTTTGCGTGCCAAAGATATTGATGAACAGGCAGCATTAGAAGCTAAGCGTCGTGCAGAAGCCCATATGGCTACTGCGGGTGCGGACTTCAACTATGAAGCGGCTATGGTTGAGTTAGCAAAAGCTATGGCTCAACTACGTGTTGTTGAAACCATCAAGAAGAACATTGCCAGATAAGGTTATTGTTTGTGAAAAAAGGCGGTTATCGAAAGATACCCGCCTTTTTTGTTGCCGTTTTTTGCCAAAGCATAAGCCCTGCCTTTCGCTTTTAGCGTTGCTTTCCGTTAAAATCGCCCCATCTAAACAGTATTCATTTTTCCCCTTATGGGTTTGTTCAAGGATATGGCAATGGCATTAAACGTAGTGATCTTAGCGGCAGGTAAGGGAACCAGAATGCGCTCGGATCTTCCCAAGGTATTACATCCCATCGCCCATAAGAGCATGGTGCAACATGTGATTGATACCGCCCATGCTATTGGCAGCGATGCCATTCAACTGGTGTATGGTTACGGCGCCGATAAGCTCAAGGCAGTTTTAGGTGAGCAACAACTCAATTGGATGCTTCAAGCCGAGCAATTAGGTACAGGCCATGCGGTAGCCCAAGCGATTCCCAATATCGACGATAACGACACAGTATTAGTGCTTTACGGTGATGTGCCACTAATCCAAGCCTCAACCCTCGAAGCGTTATTAGCTGCGCGTCCTGAGCAGGGCGTTGCCATCCTTACGGTAAATCTTGCTAATCCAACAGGTTATGGCCGTATCGTACGTGAAAATGGCAAAGTTGTAGGCATTGTCGAGCAAAAGGATGCTAATGCCGAGCAGTTAGCTATTAACGAAGTGAACACGGGCATTATGGCTGTGCCTGGCAAGGCCTTGAAAACCTGGCTTGGCCGTTTGTCGAATAACAATGCCCAGGGCGAATACTATCTTACCGATATTATTGCCATGGCCCACGCAGATGGTGTTGAGATCAATACCGCTCAGCCACAGTCAGCTATCGAGGTAGAAGGCGCTAACAACCGCGTGCAACTCGCACAATTGGAGCGAGCCTACCAAGCCCGTGAAGCCGAAAAACTGATGATTGCCGGCGCAAATCTGCGTGATCCAAGCCGCATCGATATCCGTGGTGAAGTCACTGTCGGTATGGATGTGATGATCGACGTAAACGTGATTTTTGAAGGCAAAGTCGTGATTGGCAATAACGTCAGCATTGGTGCAGGCGCGATTCTAATTGACTGTGAAATTGCCAATAACGCCGAAATCAAACCTTACTCTATTGTCGAAGGTGCTAAGTTAGGTGTAGCGGCCAGCGCTGGTCCTTTTGCCCGTTTACGCCCAGGTGCTGAGCTCATGCAAGATGCCCATATCGGTAACTTCGTCGAGATGAAAAAGGCCGTATTAGGCGTTGGCTCTAAGGCGGGTCACTTAGCCTATCTAGGTGATGCCCAGATTGGTGCGGGCGTAAACATTGGTGCCGGTACTATTACCTGTAACTACGACGGTGCCAATAAGCATCTCACAGTCATTGAAGACGATGTGTTTGTCGGTAGCGATACCCAGCTGGTGGCACCTGTGACCATTGGTAAAGGCGCAACTTTAGGTGCAGGCTCTACTATTACCCGTGATGTCGGCGCCGATGAGCTAGTGATCACCCGTGTTAAACAGCGCCATCTGTCGGGTTGGCAACGCCCTGTTAAGATTAAGAAATAACAAACTTAATCCCAAACAATCATAGAAGCGGCTAATGGCCGCTTTTATGCTTTTTGCAGAGTAGAAATAAAATTTGCTAAAAAGTTAAGCAAATTCAGCCTGATTTAATATCACAGTGATAAGGCTATCCTGTTGTTTTATCTTAATTTTGATCTATGTCTCACTAAAATGTAAAGACGTGTAAATAAACTTAAATAAGATTTATTCTCATTTATATTGCCTGCATTCGAAGCGTTAGGATTATGCGAGGTGTTGGCAATGATTTTCAAATACTCTGTGGTTGGTATAGCGGTTGGTGCGGCTTTAATGGCTACGCCTGTGATGGCGCAGGCGCCAAATGAGGCGAATATTGAGCACATTCAGGTCACAGGCCGTACGTTTAACGACTATAAAGTTGGTAGTGCCTCCGGAGCGATGCGCGGTGATATTCAGCTGATGGATACTCCACAATCAGTCAATGTGATCCCCGATTTTGTGACCGACGAACAGTTAGCCACAAACCTTGCCGAAGTCTTAGTGAATGATTCGAGCGTGACCGCTGGAACTACCCGCTGGAACCGTCAGGTGTTTAGCGTACGTGGTTTTGAGTTGGATTCTGGCAATGGGTATTTAATCAATGGCCACCAGCAATGGTCACACTATGTACAACCCATAGAAACTCTGCAACAGGTCGAGGTCCTCAAGGGACCTTCAAGCATGCTGTATGGTCAATCTGGCCCCGGTGGACTGGTGAATATGGTCACTAAGAAGCCAACCTATGATCCTCTGCTAAACATAGGATTCGATACCGACGGCTATGGCTCGACTCGCGTTCAGTTAGATGCGGGTGGCAGTTTAAATGAAGCGCAAAGCCTTCGTTACCGTGGTGTTTTAGTAAAGCAGGACACGCAATATTGGCGTGAATATTCGACGACCAATGAGAACCAGGAGCGTGATCGCTGGTTAGGTTACTTAAACCTCGAATACGATATCAGTGATGAGCTGTTGTTATCGGTCAAATACGATCATACCCAAGATAAAGCGGGTATCGATGCGGGTGGCTGGTTGGATAAACAGGGTAATGTCATTGGCGATGCAAAGACCATTTGGGATGCGCCCTGGGCTTTTACCGATAATACCGTTTCTAACCTAGGTGCCGATTTAACTTGGCATATGAGTGATGATTGGCAAGTCAAACTCGGTTACAACGACCAACAATTTAATCGCCAGCGATTTGATTCGGCGCCGCAATACACGCTCGATCCATTCAGTGCGGGTTATAGCATCAAACCCTTCGACCGTTATGACGATTGGCAGCATAAAACCGCTTTTGTCGATTTTACTGGCGAATTCGAACTTGCAGGAGTTGGGCATCAGTTATTGATTGGCGCTAACTATCTTGATTATTTCTATCAGCAACAAATCCTTCGCGGTGCAACTCAAACCGTGCTTCCGGGCCAAATCGTGATTAAACCAAATCTGGATTACCACACGGGTAAGAAAGGTACCCTAAGCGAATACAATTACTATGGCTTCTACCTGCAGGATTTAGTGACCTTAAATGAGCAATGGAAGCTGCTTGCGGGTGTGCGTTACGATGAGCAGAAAAAGGATGGTTATGGCGAAAATAGTTACGCGGTATCGCCAAAGTTTGGGCTGATCTACTCACCAATGGACAATGGCAATATTTACTTCAACTATTCCAAGAGTTTTACTCCCCAGGGCGCGGTGAATGACGAGTTCGATGTAAACAATGGCCTTAACCTTAAACCCGAGTACGGCATTCAGTACGAGTTGGGCACTAAGTGGGAGCTGTTAAACGACAGCTTGTTATTAACGGCCGCGATATTCGATATCACCCTTGAAAACATCACTATTTCAGAGACCTTACTCGAGCCTATCGGCGATTACACTGACATCACGACCCAAGGTGGTAAACAAAAACACCAAGGGTTCGAATTTGGTGCCCAGGGTAAAGTGGCCGATAGCTGGTTTATCACGTCATCTATGATGTATTTAGATGCTGAATATCAAACTGGTGATGCCCGTGAGGGTAAAACCCCGATAGATGCACCCGAGTGGTCGGCAAATATCTGGACCCGCTATGAAGTGACAGATAAATTTGCAATGAACTTCGGCGCTATTTATGTGGGTGAGCGGTTCGCTGATACTGACAACACTATCACCAAAGACGATTATGTGCGGTTCGATATAGGCGCTGCTTACAATTTGGCTATTTTAGGCAAAGAAGTGGGCATTCGAGCCAACGTACGTAACCTGTTCGATACCGAGTATATCGAAGGCGGCCAATATAATATGGTGACCTTAGGCCAAGACCGTAACTTTAGTATTGCCCTAGAAGCTAAATTCTAAACGGCGATTTCTAACCTTACTATTGCAAAAACTGACACAGCCAAAGCAGCTTACCTTAGGTAAGCTGCTTTTTTCTTTTTCAGCAGATGAGTGAAAATCCCATCTTAGCGTCAAAGTGTGTTTCGAATCGCTGGTAAAAAAGTTTCGTTTCCCTATAATATAACTTTCGAATCGAAACTTATCTGAAAGGTTTTATGAATAAACGAAACACACAGCAACGCCGCCACAGCATCATTAACATCCTAAACGAACAGGGTGAAGTGAGTGTCGACGAGCTATCGTTACGTTTCGAAACCTCAGAAGTGACCATTCGTAAGGACTTGGCCGAGTTAGAAAAAACGGGCCTGTTGCTGCGCCGCTATGGTGGTGCTGTGGCCATTCCCGATGAAGTGACCCAGCAGTTCTCGGCCAAAATCGCCCCGAATAAATTGTCTATCGCTAAGGCGGCCGCGCAGCTTATCAAAGACCATAACCGCATCATTATCGACAGCGGCACAACCACTTCGGGGCTGATTGAGCAACTCAACCAGAAGCGTGGGCTGGTGGTGATGACCAATGCACTGCACTTAGCTAACGCTATCCATGAGCTAGAGAACGAGCCGACACTTTTGATGACCGGTGGCACTTGGGATCCCCATTCTGAATCTTTCCAGGGCCAAGTGGCCGAGCAAGTGCTGCGTTCCTATAACTTCGACCAACTGTTTATCGGCGCCGATGGTATCGATTTAGAACGCGGCACGACCACCTTCAATGAGCTTACAGGCCTAAGTAAGGTGATGGCGGAAGTGTCCCGCGAAGTGATTGTAATGGTCGACTCTAACAAAATTGGTAAACGCATCCCCAATCTCGAACTGGGGTGGGACAAAATTAGCGTATTAGTGACCGATGATCGCATCGAAGAGCGCGCCATGAAACAAATTACCGAGCAGGGGGTGCGTGTGATTGTCGCGCCCTATGCCCAATAGCCTAGCGAGTTAGGCGAGCAAAACATTCAAATTCAAATTCAAATTCAAATTTAAATCTTAGGAATAGGTAAAGACTATGTGTGGAATCGTTGGCGCCGTAGCGCAAAGGGATGTGGCAGAAATTCTGGTCGAAGGTTTACGCCGTTTAGAATACCGCGGTTACGACTCCGCCGGTGTGGCCGTGCTTAATAATGGCGAACTGAACCGTACTCGCCGTGTAGGTAAAGTGCAGGAGCTTTCGAATGCCCTTGAGGAAAATCCACTTGCTGGTGGCACGGGTATCGCCCATACCCGCTGGGCAACCCACGGTGAACCGAGTGAGCGCAACGCGCATCCACATGTTTCAGAGAGCGATATCGCCGTAGTACATAACGGTATTATCGAAAACCACAATAAACTGCGCGAAATGCTCAAAGGTTTGGGATATCAATTTAGCTCAGACACAGATACCGAAGTGATTTGCCACTTAGTTCACCACGAACTGAAAACCCACGACAGCCTACTGACCGCCGTGCAAGCGACCGTTAAGCAGTTAGAAGGCGCCTACGGCACTGTGGTTATCGATCGCCGCGATAGCGAGCGCATGGTCGTTGCTCGCTCTGGCAGCCCATTAGTGATTGGTTTTGGTCTAGGCGAAAACTTTGTTGCTTCAGATCAGTTAGCCCTGCTGCCTGTTACCCGTTCTTTCGCCTTCTTAGAGGAAGGTGATGTGGCAGAAATTACCCGCCGCACAGTAAGCATTTTCGATGTGAACGGCAATCAGGTCGTTCGCGAAGTGAAGGAATCGGAAATCACCCACGATGCGGGCGATAAGGGCGAATACCGCCATTATATGCTCAAGGAAATCTACGAGCAGCCACTGGCACTGACTCGCACCATTGAAGGCCGTATTGCCAATAAACAAGTGCTAGATACTGCCTTTGGTGATAATGCAGCTGCGTTCCTTAAGGATATTAAACACGTACAGATCATCGCCTGTGGTACTAGCTACCATGCGGGTATGGCTGCCCGTTATTGGTTAGAAGACTGGGCGGGCGTTTCCTGTAACGTCGAAATCGCCTCCGAGTTCCGTTACCGCAAATCGCACATGTACCCAAACAGCTTGTTAGTGACTATCTCCCAATCGGGTGAAACCGCAGATACGCTAGCAGCGATGCGTCTGGCGAAGGAAATGGGTTACAAGGCAACGCTAACAATCTGTAACGCACCAGGTTCATCTCTGGTTCGCGAATCAGACATGGCCTACATGATGAAAGCGGGCGCCGAGATTGGCGTGGCTTCGACTAAGGCATTTACCGTGCAACTTGCAGGCCTGTTAATGCTGACCGCAGTGCTGGGTCGTTACAATGGTATGTCTGAGCAGATGCAGGCGGATATCACCCAAAGCCTACAATCTATGCCGGCCAAGGTTGAGCAAGCGTTAGGTCTAGATGATGCGATTGCCGAACTGGCGGAAGATTTTGCCGACAAGAACCATGCGCTATTTCTTGGCCGTGGCGACCAATACCCAATCGCGATGGAAGGGGCGTTAAAACTTAAGGAAATCTCCTACATCCACGCCGAAGCCTATGCGTCGGGTGAACTGAAGCATGGCCCATTGGCGCTGATTGATGCCGATATGCCAGTGATCGTCGTTGCGCCAAACAATGAACTGTTAGAAAAACTCAAATCTAACGTCGAAGAAGTGCGTGCCCGTGGCGGTTTAATGTATGTCTTTGCTGATGTGGATGCCGAGTTTGAGTCCGACGACACGATGAAGGTTATCCCTGTGCCACATTGCGATATCTTTATGGCGCCACTGATTTACACTATCCCGCTGCAACTGCTGTCTTACCATGTTGCTCTAATTAAAGGCACAGACGTAGACCAGCCACGTAACCTAGCAAAATCGGTGACAGTGGAATAACAGCTTTTAACCTAAAGCGTTAAATACTCTGAGAATAAATAAGGCAGTGCTGAGTAAATCAGTCACTGCCTTTTTGTTTATCGGTTGTTTGCCGAGAGGTTACTGGAACGCTCGAAAGTTAGTCGCCGCGAATGACGTTATCGGCAATCAACTGGTGGATTTGATCATCTGAATATCCCATAGCCGAGAGCAGTTGCTGCGCGCTTTCACTCTCCCTTGGTGGGTTATGGCGCAGGCCAAATTTTTGTTGGTTCATTTCAATCGGTAGCGCAGGCAGTTTAATGCGTTTGCCGTTTTCTAATTCAATGTCCACCAGCCCGCCATCGTTTAAGTGTGGGTCCGTCACTAGGTCCATTGGCTTATTCACGGGCGCATAGGGTAGACCAATGGTATCGAGTTTTTGCATCAAGGTTGCCGTCGGCATTTGCGCAAATACGACGGTGAGTTTAGGGATGATGATATTACGGTGATCGAAGCGGCCGCCATTGGTCGCCAGTTTATCATCCATAGCAAAGTCAGTTAGATCAAAAGCTTCACAGAATTTGCGCCACTGGGTATCGCTCACCACAGCGACAAATACCTTCTCATTATCGGCGGTGGTAAAGGAGTCATACACACCCCAAGCGGATTGACGCACCGACATTGGCGGCGGCTCAACACCACTGATGGCACCTTGGGCGATGTGTTGTCCCACCATAAAGGCGGTGGTTTCAAACAGGGCGCTTTGCACCATTTTTCCAAGCCCCGTGTGCTGCTTTTCCTGCAATGCAGCCAGAATACCAATCACTCCAAACATGGCGCCGGTAATATCGATGACAGAGGAACCTGCGCGCATGGGTTTATCTGGTAAGCCCGTCATATAGGCTAAACCGCCCATCATTTGCGCCACTTCATCAAGCGCGGTGCGATGGGCATAGGGACCACTCAAAAAGCCTTTCAATGAGCAGTAAACAATGCCCGGTTGTCTAGCTGAAAGCGACTCGTAATCCAGACCATGTTGCACTAGGGCGCCGGGGCGAAAGTTTTCAATAACAACATCAGCTGTCGCAACTAAGTCCGTCACTAACTTAAGCCCTTGCTCAGTATGTAAATCTACACAGAGGCTCTTTTTGTTGCGGTTATACATGGGGAAATAACCTGCGCCAGACCCCTTAAGGCGGCGTGTGTTGTCCCCTTTGAGAGGTTCAATCTTAATAACTTCGGCGCCAAGGTCGGCCAGAATCAGCCCAGTCGCTGGACCCATCACCATATGGCTAAACTCGACGACTCTAATTCCCTTTAAGGGCTGAATGCTGCTTTGCATGTCTATTCTTCCGTTGGTTTTGGCTAAATAAAACTAGCTGTTAAAGTGTTAATGATATAATGTTATATCAATTAATTGTTAAGTGTAAGTCCTAATTATTGTCTTAGGTTTTTTAGCTTCAGGGTGGAAAGAAATACATGGGAAAGGTCGACATTCTGATCAGTGAAGTAGGGCCGCGCGATGGCCTACAAAGTATTACCAACATCATGCCTACTGCTGCAAAAAAGCAGTGGATCAGTGCCTTAGCTGCAGCGGGTATCAGGGAGATTGAAGTTGGCTCCTTTGTTCCTGCTAGCGTGCTCCCTCAGTTAGCTGATACCGCCGAAATTGTCGCCCATGGGCTGACAATCGAAGGATTGCAAATTGCAGTGTTAGTGCCGAACCTGCGCGGTGCAGAAAATGCCATTGCATCGGGTGCCCATAAGATCAGTATTCCGCTGTCGGTCAGCGAAACCCATAGCCTTCGTAACGTAAAGCGCACCCATGCACAAATGCTCGAAGAAATCGCTCGGATTGCTGAACTGGTTAACTCACAACCTGCCCATAAACGACCCCATTTTGAGGTGGGGTTATCGACTGCCTTTGGTTGCAGTCTCGAAGGTCCAGTGTCTGAATCACTTGTGGTGCAATTGGCTGAAGCTTCACTCAAAGCGGGTTGTCATGAGGTAGGGCTATCGGATACTACGGGTAGCGCCAATCCCGCGCAGTTGCGTCGTCTTATCGACAAAGTATGGTCGGCCGTCGGTCGGGATAAGCTTACCGGCGTGCATTTACATAACACCCGCGGACAAGGTCTCGCTAACGCGCTCGCGGCTATCGATATGGGTATTACCACTGTTGATGCTTCCATGGGGGGGATCGGTGGCTGTCCTGCTGCGCCCGGCGCTAGCGGCAACATAGTCACCGAAGACTTAGTGTTTATGGTGGAGGCCATGGGGCTTAAAACGGGTGTTAATTTCAATGCGCTGTGTGCCGCTCGTGAGTTATTCGCCGCCGCGATGCCAAATACAGAACTTTACGGTTTTACACCTATGTCAGGTTTACCAAAGGGAATGGAGATTAACTAATGGCTTTGACCCTCTTCGATAAACTATGGGCCGAACACGAGGTTATGGAGCTTGAGGATAATCTGTCGTTGCTCTATATCGACCGCATTTTTTTGCATGAGCGTACGGGTTCTATTGCATTAGAGAGTTTAGTTGCCGACGGTCGCAGGGTGCTTAATCCCGAAAAAGTCTTCTGCAGCATGGACCATATAGTTGATACCCATGTCGGCAGAACCGATGACACTTTAGTGCCGAGCGGTAAACAATTTATCCAATCGACCCGGATTGCCACTCAAAATGCGGGGATAAAACTGTTTGATATTAGAGACCCTATGCAGGGTATAGTCCATGTGATTTCCCCAGAGCTTGGCATAGTTCAACCAGGCTGTACCCTAATTTGCCCCGACAGCCATACCTGCTCCCAAGGTGCCTTGGGCGCGTTAGCGTGGGGTGTAGGTTCGAGTGAAGCCGAACATGCAATGGCGACAAATACCTTAGTGGTAAAACGACCTAAAACCATGCGGGTCAATTTACTTGGCAGCTTGCCCAAGGGCGTGACCGCTAAGGATCTGATTTTAAAACTGATTGCCGACCATGGCGCTGCGGGTGGCACGGGTTATGCCATCGAGTTTGCGGGCAGCGTGGTGAGCGAGCTGAGTCTCGAGGCGCGTTTAACCCTTTGTAATATGGCAGTGGAATTCTCCGCCTTTACCGCAGTGATTGCGCCAGATGATAAAACGCTGGCCTATATCGAGGGTAAACCCTATGCGCCCAAGGGTGACAGTTGGTTTGCCGCCAAAGATTACTGGGCAACGCTCTATACCGACAGCGATGCCAAGTTCGATATGGAAATCAGCTTAGATTGCAGCGAATTATCACCCGTGGTCAGTTGGGGTACTAGCCCACAACATGCCTGTAGCATTAACGAAAGAGTGCCCAGCGTACCTCTGGATTTACCAAGCAGCGATCAAACCAGTTATCTGCGCGCCTATCAATATATGGCACTCGAACCCGGTCAGGCACTGACGAGTTTAGCTATCGATGCCGCCTTTATTGGCTCGTGCACTAACAGTCGTATTTCCGATTTGAGAGAAGCCGCGTCGATTTTAGAAGGCCGTAGCGTCGCCCAAGGGGTGAAGGCCATTTGTGTGCCCGGCTCTAAGGCGGTTAAGCGGATGGCCGAAGCCGAGGGACTCGATAAGATTTTCATCGCAGCAGGATTTGAATGGCGTGAGCCTGGGTGCTCTATGTGTTTCTTTGCGGGTGGCGAAAACTTTGGTTTTCAAAAGCGAGTGGTGAGCAGTACTAACCGTAATTTCGAGGGGCGCCAAGGGCCTGAGACCCGCACTCATTTGGCAAGCCCTATTACCGTTGCTGCATCTGCCATCGCTGGCAGAATTGCCGATCCAAGGGAGTATTTATAATGACGCCACTTGTGACCCATCGCGGCGTTACCGCCGCCATTTTGCGCACTAATATCGACACCGACGCCATTATTCCCTCGCGGGAAATGAAGCTGGTATCAAAGCAGGGGCTCGGCGAAGGCCTGTTTGCCGGCTGGCGTTATACCCAAGTGGGCGGACGCGAACCTAATCCCGACTTTATTCTGAACAAACCTGAATATCGTGGCACCAGTATCCTGCTGGCGGGCAAAAACTTTGGCTGCGGCTCGTCCCGTGAACATGCTGTATGGGCGTTAGCTGAATACGGTATCAGAGTGATCATTGCCCCAAGTTTTGGCGCGATTTTCTATGGTAACTGTGTTCGCAATGGCATTTTACCCGTGACCTTGGCCGATGAGGTCATAGTGGCAATGGCGGAGCAGATTAAAGACCCACAGCGGCAACAGCTTCATGTGGATTTAGAAAAACTGTTAGTGACAGCCGTCGACGGTAGTCAGCATGCTTTTTCTATCTCTAATGCTAACCAGCAAATGTTGCTCGAAGGGTTAGATCAGATTGGTTTAACCCTAAAACGTAGCGCCACCATTGCCGATTTCGAGGTCAGCCTTCGCAGGCGTCGCCCATGGCTGTTCGACTTAACGACTCGTTAATGAGGGTTGGTCGCAGATTAATACATAGATGTTTGGTTATATAGAGAATAGTAACTTTCTATTTTTCATACAGATAGCGATGTGATTATTATAGAACCTATAGATACAACAATGAGCTTAAGGAAAAGAATATGCGTCCACATGTAGAAATGATCGATGAGAAGGATTTGATTTGGCACCCGTCTGAATTGATGGGCGGTACGGGCTCTTCGCGTCAGCGCCACCTAAGCTACGATGAAGAAGATGGTTCAGTTTCTGCCAAGGTGCTCTTCGATACCGATTGGACCCGTCCTGCGGGTGTGCATGTGGCACAGACCGAATGGTATGTGTTGAGCGGCGAAGTCACTATTGGCGATGAGCTGTTAACCGAAGGCGGCTACTGGTGTACCCCTCCTGGCGTTGTTTGCCCACCATTATCGGTTAAAGCCGGCACTGAGATTCTGTATTTCCGTGAGTTTGGTACTTGGGAATTTGAAGCCACAGAGCAAAATAAAGACACGGTTCGTCCAGATCAAAAGCTAGTGATTAAACACAGCGATAAGATGGATTGGATCCCTGTCGAAATCGGTAGCCCAATGGATTTTGAAGCGGGTGGTACACCTGTTCCAGGTCTGTTTATTAAACTACTGTTCCGCGATGAAAAAACCGATTTCTATACCCGTTTGATCAGGGCAAAACCGGGCTGGGTTGAACATCCATTAGCCCACCACCCTGTGTACGAAGAGGCGTATACCTTAGAAGGTTCATTCGAGTTTAACTTCGGTGAACAATGGCCGGGGGTTTACTTCTTCCGTCCAGCGCTGGTTCGTCATGGCGATTTCCGCTCAGGTCCAGAGGGCACAACTTGGTTACTACGCTGCGACGGTCGTCTCGTGGATTGGTATACCGAAAATGCCAAGATGGAAATGCACGGTGATGCGGTGAACTGGGGCCCTGATTTCCCAGGTACTCAAGCACCTGTACCACTGCAACCAGTTCGTTCTCGCTCAGTTGGTCCAATGAAAGATCCGTATTACAGCTAATTTTGCTTACCGATAGCCAACTATTACAGTGGGTTGGCTATCGTTTTTTTAGCGTGTTGGCAATTTAGGTTTGTGATTATCTTCCCAGTAGCGGGTGGCGTCTTCCACCATGCTCATCCCTTCACCGAGTAAGTAATCGCGGCAGAGTCTAGCGATAACTGAAAAATCCTTATGCTGTCGGTTCACAACATACCAATGGTCTGTGAGTGGAAAGCCCTCGATGGGCAATTGCACTAAATCCTTTTGCTCGCCGTCGTCCAAGCTCAGTGCAGGCACTATGGCGATACCCATACGTGCTAAAACCGCGTGTTTAATGCCTTGGTTGCTGGCGATAACTATATGTTTATCAATGGTGTGGCCTAGTGCCGCTAATTGTTTTTCAGTGGCTTGGCGTGTGCCTGATGCGGTTTCTCGCAGGATAAAGGTTTCATTAGCAACATCCAGCCAAGTTAATGAGCCCTGCGTTGCCAGCGGATGGGAGTGGGCGGCAATTGCGACTAGGTGATTCACCCCCATAGGGGTGACATCGATACCCGAATCTTCTGGCGGAAAACCAAAAATATACAAATCATCAAGGTTTTGTTGCATGCGGTCGAGGATATGTTTGCGATTACCAAACTCGAGTGACAATTCTATTTGCGGGTAACGGCGACAGAAGGGGCCGAGCAAATGGGGGCTGAAGTATTCCGCTGAGGTAACAATCCCGATACTGAGCTTGCCGACCACAGCGCCTTGAAGCTGATTTAAAGAGGTTTCGAGGCGATGGGTGCATTCGAAAATCTCTTTGGCGTGAGCGACAACCATCTCGCCTGCGTGGGTTAGCGTCATACGCCTACCGACCATTTCATAGAGTGGCAGGCCGATGCTTTCGGCGAGTTTTCGCATTTGCATTGTGACACTGGGCTGACTTAAATGCAGTCGCTCCGCGGCGGCAACTATGCCACCGGTTTCTGCGACTGCGATTAGGATCTCTAACTGTCGAAAGGTGCCGATGCGGGAGGCTAATCGGCCCTTAGGGAATAATGCTGTCATTGAATTAACAACATAAAATGAACCGACTTAATCTATTTTGGCCGATTTGCCGCTTTCTGGACTAACTGGCGTTAACCAAACAAAGCGAGCCATTAGGGCAAAGATACCAATGGTGATTAGGCAAGCGATTGGATATTTGTCGGGACGAACCCAAAACTCCTCCATCCAGTCCCACAGCGCAATGATTTCGAGGTTATACCAAGCAACACCCGCAGCACCAATGGCGTAACGAATCATCAAACCCACTTCGTTCTGTTTGGTTTGTTTATAGAGTAAATATATTGACCAACAGAACACCGCCGCGCTAATGGCATAGGTAAATGGATGATGCAGACCTGCAATCCTTGGGTCGATCAACAGAATCATAAACACATACATAAACCAAGTAACATAAAGATATTCGTTAAATGCCACTCGAGCCGTTTGAGGTTTTAGGCCCTGTGTTGGTTTGCCAGTACCTTCACGTAATCCAAGGTTTTTGCGAATCCACAGAAGCATGCGGCAACGCATATCCTTTTGGAATAGAGTGATTAACAAGGTGGCTAATAAGAATATTCCAGACATTTCTAGGATGACGTGTGAGCCTAAAAGGGTTGGAACGCCTGCAGCATCTTTAACCATTGGAATGGAATTGCGATGTTCAAAAAAGTCCATGCCCATTTCGAACCAAGAATCCCACACCAGAATGCCGCCAAATAAGCCCATCAATGAGCCTTTCACTTCATCCTTATTTAATCCTTTATATATCAACACAATTCCACCACAGCCAATAAAGAAGGCTACGACATATTTCCAGATAAAATCTGGCGGGAACATGTATATCATGGTGACCACATACATGTGGCTAAGAGGTTTTTGCAACGTAATAAACACATAGACCAGCAGCGCCATCGCCCAGGTATTGGTGCGGATGGCACGCCCTATTGATGTCCGTTCTAGAACCATTTCGCTCATAATATCTACCAAATATCAATTTGTTATATAAAAAATGAGCACCATTTCTGGTGCTCACACGGAATTACACCGTAACTCATTAACAACACTGTAACATATTAGTTTGGTATTGCATCAGAATTGATAGCTCATGCGTAAACCAAAAGTTCTACCTTGTGGAAGGGTGGCAACCACTGCGTATGGCACTGACTGACCGTTCGGGAAGAAACCGTAGTCCACGTTACCAATTGCAGATTTGATTTTGTCGTCATCAAACAGGTTTTCGACGTAGCCAGTGAATACCCAACCATCGAAATGTGTACCTGCTGATAAATCCCATTCCCAGTAAGATGGCAGTTTGACTTGGCCAGAACGTTCAACGTTACGTTCTGAACGATATTGACCAAACAGCTCAACAAAGCTTTCTGCGCCTAGGACTTCGAAGGAATATCGGCCCGTGATAGTGCCAGAGTGTTTAGATGACAGAGGTAATTGCTGACCAGAGAAGTCACCTTCAGCATTGCCTGCGATCATCTTGTCCACGTCGCTGACCTTAGCCCCAGCTAAATCAGCATCGGCAAGGATTTCTGACAAGTTAAAGTCAGTGTACGTAGCATCTGAGTAGAGGTAAGCCATAGACAGACGGAAGTTATCTGTCACCTGCCAGACTGAGTCTAAGTCAATCCCTTTAACCACACTCTCACCGGCGTTAATTACAGATACGTTCGCCATACCCATTTCATTGGTGAAGGTGAATGGGGTTTGTTGGTCGGTGTAAGTCCAGTGGAAGAATGACAGGTTCACGCTGGCATGGTTTTCCTCCGAGTAGGCCTTAGCACCAATTTCATAGGCTAACAGTTTCTCAGGTTTGTACTTGCCGTCGCTCACGTCACCGTTCGCGTCAGTTGTCGCAACACCACCTGGTTTAAAGCCCTTAGAAACAGATGCATAGGTGAATACAGTTTCGTTGACTTTGTAATCGATACTCGCACGCGGCACAAATGCAGTATTACCCGCACTGTTTGAGGTGTAGTAAAGCGGGTTAGGCACCATAGAAAAGGTTGCTGGGTCGAACATCACGCTGTTATCGACATAGAAAGCATCGTAGGTACGGTCGTCTGCATTACCTGTATAGTCGATGGTTTCATCAATGTAGCGACCTTCGAAGGAAAGATTGATATCTTCTGTGATCGCCCAGTTGATTAAGCCCGCTACTGACCAATGGTCTGTGTCACGGGTTAATGGCGTGACAACGTTCTCACCCTCTGGCAGCGGCGCATTTTTTACGTCGGTGATAAAGCTGGTGTAAGGTGATTGGGCCAGCATAGCCAACAGGGTTGGTTCATCAGCGCCTTCACGTAACCAGAACTGGGTGCCAAAACCCGCATGCATTTTTTCCTGCCAAACCATGGCTGATGTTACCCAGCTAAAGTTGCTCGTTTCACCACTTAGGCGAAATTCTTGGCTGTATTGCTCAAGGTCAAATGAGGTATTTACGTCAGACTGGAAGCCGTACTGGGTCCATGAGTAAGGGCCAATGTTAGGCTGGGCATATAGGCTGTAATCAGTATTGTCGAAATCTTCTTCAATGTAAGACTTACTCTTGGTGTAGCCAGAAATTGAGCTGAACTCAATGCCGTCACCCGTCCAGACAAACTCCATCGAGGCGCGGGTGTTTTTAATGTCGGTACCGCTGTAGTCTTTGCCCGTTAAAGGGTTTAACGACAGGTCGATTTGGCTTTCATTGCCTGAAACTGTGCCCGTAATCATAGGACGGCAAGCAGGTTGTTCTGGGAATCCCATCATAGCGAGAGTGCTGTTAAAGCTGTCCCAGTAGGGGTAAGCCTCGGCCATTGAACAGTCCACGCCATTGCCATTTGCATCAAACTCGTAGGGCAGCATTTTTGAGCCTTGAGCCGTGTTGACAGATCCCGTGGCAAACATATTATCGGGAGCGTTTTCTGGCAACATACTGCGGATTGTTACCGTAGGACGTTGGCCGTAATGTTCGTCTGAATGTTCTGCGCGGAAATACACAGACACGCTATCGGTTGGCAGATAGTAGGCAGAAAAAGCCACACCCGTAGATTCGGTATCACCTAAGGTTTGACCGCTATTCGGGTTGGTGTATTGACCATCGCTCTTAGAATCAATAACTTTTAGTTTTGCTGCTAAGGTATCTGTCAGGCCACCTTCAACGGTCAAGCCTAGGTCGTAGGTGTTGTAATCGGCAACGTTAACGTCGACCTTTACGCTAGGTTTAAAGTCTGGACGCTTAGTCACATAGTTGATGGCACCTGCGAATGCGCTTCGGCCGTAGTTCACACTCTGTGGACCCTTAACCACTTCAACCTGTTGCATGTCGACTAGCTTCATGTTGGCTGTCATACCGCCACCAGAAAGTGTCATGGTTTCGGATGAAACGTCGATGCCGTCAATCAAAATCGCAACGTTTGGACGACCACGGTCAATAGTTAAGCCGCGAATAGAGGGGCGAGTATCGTTGGGGCCTGCACCGATATCAAAGGTTAAGCCGTTGATTAATTTAGCGACATCTTCGGTAGACTGAATGCCTTTCTCTTCAATTTGTCGCGCAGTGACGGCGGAGATTGCCAAAGGAATCGTTTCGATAGTTTCTGCGATTTTACGGGTTTTAACCTGAATTCGTTCGATGGGTTCTTCTTTGTTAGCCTCTTGCTCTTGGCTGAGGTCGTCCTGAGCCATGGCAATGCCTTGCATTCCCACTTGAGCAAATAGGGCCGCAGCTATCGCTAGACTGAGTTTTTTCTTGTTATACATACTTCACTCCTACAGTGAAAAGATTCCTTTCGGTCCGTTTTTTATACTTGCTTTTTATTGTTCAGATTGGCGGCTTAACAATCTGCTGCTGTTTTAATCTACAACCTTTGTTACATTGATGCAACATTAAACCAATAATAATGATATAACAATAATTCAAAAAGGTTTTTGCTTTTATAAGTTGTTGATATTAGTTATTTTAATTATTCTGTTGATGTCTGTTTTTTTAGCCGAATATGTCATTAATGACCTTAAAACAGCATTTTTATAGGGTGGTCTTGGTGTTTTTTTTGATCATTTTTTGGTGGTTTTTTACACTGGCTTGATGGGGGGATTGGGTAATTTCGGGCCAAAGTAAGAGGTGAATTAACGCAGAAGATCGGTAAAAAATAGCGCAAGAATGGCTTGATTGACGTTAATGTAAACGAAAATGTCACTGGCTAATTAAAAGGCGACTAATAGTCGCCTCCTAGAATTGAGTGCTTGAGTTAGATTAGCGCGCCTTACTTGCCAAATAAGCATTAAAAGCGGTGCTCATCTCGTGCATACCATGCTCGACAGCAGCATCTTGGTTGACCCATTGCCACCAGTCATTAAGTACGGGGTATGAGCTAAGAATATTCTCACGACCAAAAAGCTTTGGGGTTTCAATCGCAAATAGGATATTAGTCGCAAGGGCAATGTCACCAATATTCAATGGACGTTGACGAAAATCGGGCAGCGAGGCTAACAATTTATCGCCCTTGTTGAGTTCTTTCTCAATATTTGCCATTTCCTTGTCCACATCGACACTATTACCCGTCAATAAGCTAAGGAACATAGGGAATAGCGCCGGAGATAGATGTAAATCGGCGTAGCGGGCCAGCATGTTTATATGGGCAATGCCGAGCGCATCGGTCGGGCGCAAACTTACTTGATCGAACGCAGCCTCTAGATATTCCATAATTGCCCATGACTCACCGAGGCTAGTGCCGTCATCCAGCACCAACACAGGGATCTTGCCCATAGGATATTTATCGGCAAATTCAGGGGTTCGTAGCGCAGGGCTGGTAGGTGCGACGATTTCTATCGGCAAACCTTTTTTGCGAATTTGAATGCGTACTCGGGTTGAGTAAGGCGAAAAATCACTACTTAACAATTGCATGGAATCTTTTCTCCAAAAAATTCGGCCTAAGGTTTAATTAAATGCATGCCTAAGGCGGTGTTGATTAGTAAGCCGACCCAAATGAGATACACAAAGGGGCGAGCCTTAGCTAGGCAGTTTAAAATCACGCTATCAATCTGTTGATTAGGACCCTGCTGTACCATGGTCATAAAAGCGGGACCAAAGGGTTTCAGCATCATTCGAATTCCTAAACCACAGGCCACCAGTAGGGCGAATACCACCAGCTTCCACGCTAAAAAGTCAGCCAAAATAATGGACTTATCGCCCAGTAAGGATTGAACTGCGAAGAATAAGCACAGGCCGATAATCACTAGGCGGAAATTGAAGTCGATTTTGGTAAGGCGTGGAACATAACTTTTATCGTGACCAAAATGAATCGCCAACACCATACCCAACCAATATAGGCACACCAGCCAAGTGGCGACCATAGTCCACACTGGGATTTGGATTAGTCCTAGATTAAAGGCCATTTGGATGCCGGGTCCGAGGATGAGCGCCATACAGATACGCGGCCCCTGATCGACACCCATCATGATTTTTAACGCGGTTAAGCGCTGCTGCGCACTAAGCCCTTCCTTAGCGACAAAGCGGGAGGCATAGAAGGTTCCCAGATCGCCCCCCAGCCAATAAACGAACAGAACTATATGTAAGAGTTTTAAGAGTAAGTAGTTTTCAGTCATAGTGTTTTTCTAATTTTTATTGAAGGAACATAACTCCCTATGTGTTAAGACAATAAGGAGCACTTAAACAACAAGAGATACTTTAATTACATGGCGAATTTAGGTTTTTATGGCTTCTGAAACATTCACTGTCTGGGGCTCTCGGCCAAACCAAGCTAAACCAAGTGCTACAGCAAAGGGCAATACTCGCTCGAGATAATCACCCGGCGGGCTGGGCAACCAGTTAAAAATTACTGTTAATACAAAGCCAAACCCCATGGATAACAGGCAAAATAGTGGCATAACTCTATGTCCCATCAATAGCACTATCAGTAAGGGGGCAAATGCGGCGCCAATAGCCGCCCAAGCAAATAGCACGCGACTGAAAATGGCGGTTGGGGCGTAGAGAGCGATTAAGGTTGAGAATACGCAAATCACCGCCACGGTAATGCGTGAACGTAACAGCGCTTTTTGCGGGCTTAAGTCCTTTTGCAAGTCGTAGGAAAGCGACGATGCCGAGACTAATAACTGACTGTCGGCGGTAGACATAATTGCCGAGAGCACTGCGGCAATCACAATGCCGACCATTACAGGGTTAAATAGCTCACGGGTGACCACAAAAAATACCTGCTCGGGATCATCGGTCGCACTTGTTGGTGACTGCGCTAATAGTACCCGAGCACAGAGCCCTAACAGCAACATGCCGCCAAACACTAAGGTAGGCCAAAGAATGCCGACCCACTGCGCCTGACGAAGACTGCGCTGACTACCATCGCTGTCGGCGCGAAGTGCCATAAAGCGATTAACCACATGGGGTTGACCAGGATTTCCAAGCCCGACGCCAAAGGTGCCAACGATGAATCCCACCGCGACAATCCCAGTGTGTCCACCGAACCACGAAAGTTGTGTCGGCGAGCTATATTGCTGTAGACCCGTCCACAGTTCAGTTACGCCGCCCACCTGTATCAAAGCCGCAATCGGCAGCATTATGGCGACGACGGACATTAATAATCCCTGCACAGTGTCGGTCACACAAACCGCCCAAAATCCACCGAGTAGGGTGTAAATGAGGATAATCGCGGCGCCGAGCACCAGTGCCGTTTGCACCTCAATTCCGAAGGTTGTCGCAAAGGTGTTGCCCGCCGCCTGAAACTGCGAGGCCACATAAAAGGTAAAGCAGAATACGATAATGAATGAGCAAAGCAGCGTGAGTGGCTTTTTATAATGCCCAGCGCTGCTGCACAATACATCTGTGAGGGTAACGACCTGATGTTCGCGGCTAAAGCGACTAAGCCTTGGTGCCATCCATAGCCAGTTAAAGAGATAACCGGCAATAATGGCGGGGAACAGCCATAACATGCTAATCCCCCATAGATAAGTCGCACCGCTCGCACCGAGTAAAGACCATGCCGAAGACGCACTGGCAGATGAGCTAATTCCCGCAACGATGGGCCCCAAATTCTGCCCACCGAGAAAGAAGTCTTCGGTACTTTGGGTACGTTTGGTGGCCCAAAGACCGATGGCGATAAGGGCAAGGTTATAAATAACTAAGGTAATTAACACCGCTGTGCTTTGCGCCATATCGCCATTCTCATTCTTATATGCGTTGGTTTTACTAAAGCTTTAGCCTTTACCTGTTACACATGCGCCACTTTGGCATAGTTACCCGAGTGGAAGATCAGCGGCTGATTGCACTCTGTGGTATCAAACTGCAATACCCGACCGACCAGAATTACATGGTCACCACCATCGTATTGATGTTGGCAAACACATTGAAAACGCACGCTAAACTCAGTTAATAGTGGCATTTCTGCCACGCCTTCAACTAAAGGTAAATTGGCAAATTTATCCGCACCTTGGCGAGCAAAGTGGTTAGATAAATCCTGCTGATGATCACCTAGCACATGTACTGCAAAGTGTTTACCCTCACCGAAGGAGTCGATGGAGCGCGCTTCTTTTTTCAAACTCCACAATACCAGAGGCGGATCGAGCGATACCGAGTTAAAGCTGCTGGCGGTTACGCCGATCTTTTCGCCCCTAGCATTCTTGGTCGTAACGATAGTTACGCCCGTCGGAAACTTACCTAACGCCCGGCGAAAATCAGTTGGATCAAATTGCGTTTGCATCATATTGGCTCCCACAAAATTGCATCGGTCATCATTAAATGTACTTAGCACTTAATACATTCGACCCTGGCTTCCAATCCAACACCCCAAAGCAGGTGTATAGCTCATCGTTAGATTGGTAGAACTGCCACACGCCACAAATGTCGAAGTTATCGTTAATCAGAGTATCGCGGCTCTTCAGTTTGAAAGCCTCGCCATAGAAGTGCTGGGTGCTCCACAGATAACGGCCATAGGCACGGCCATTACCAAATACATCTGGTCCCTCGAAGGTGTGCACTGCATCCACGCGAGAACGCTTGTAATTGAAGGTGCGTTCAATCGCGCCCGTCATCGTCACGCGTACATCGGCGCTACGCAGGCTCAGTGGAAAATAGTCGATAACAATATGCGTCTCGCCGAGGCGTTGCTGTTTATTATCATAAACTTCGAAGGTGCCGACCCATTGGCCAGCTTCTTTCACTGGCAGAATATAGGGCTTAGTCGCGGCGAGGCGCTCAGAGGCCAAAAAGTCCGCCACTTTTTGTTGTTCCTCTGGATTATTGGCGTGATCTTGAGTTACCACATACAAGCCATTGAAGACCGCCACTAAGGTATCGGCTTCAAATAACTGTGAAGAATACACCTGCAAACCGTGCTCAGGCAGAATAAGATTTACTGTGCGTAAATCTGTGTTCCAACCGGGTGAATAGTAGTTAGAGTCCACCAGTAGGCCGTAGGGTTTACCTGCGCCAACAAAGTCTGGGCCGCAGTAAATACGGTCTTTGTCCGAGTCGATAACGCCGAATTCGAAACGAGCGCCTGCGGTATCGAAGCGGTTACGTAAATGGCCGGTGTTTTGAAAATTAGTTTCCATCCAGTAGGTAACCTTATCGCCTTCAAACACGCTGGCGCGGTTTACCTTATTAAAACCCGTGTGGCTGCCGTCGACGTCAAACACTGAAGGCAAACCATGCCATTCGCCGGTAATAGCCTGTTGAAATTTACTTGGTTGTTGCTCGCTAGTGTTGTATTTGTCTGGCATAGTGAGGTCTCTTTATTGCTCTAATCGCTGGTCACTTGGGTTGACAGAACGGCCATTTTGGCAATTGTCCTGTACTTAACTCTTCCTATTCGGGAGTGCGTTACACCGCGCCAGGTAGCCGCTGGGTTGTTTATCTCCCATTCCTGTACGCAGTTTTAACGTCATCTTGCAGTTATCTTATATCTCGAATAATGTTATATCAATAATACTTTTAAATTGATTTGCTGGATAGTTATCGGTTTAATGTATCTATCAGACTGATAAGCATCGCTTTTGGAGAGCTGCAATGGAATTGTCGTCAAAGACCGCCCGAGAAATATACGCAGATGTGAAAAGTAACCCGACCCGCAAGAAGTTCGGTTTCGGTAATAAGGCCGTATTGGTCAATATCGATTTGCAAAAGGCCTACACCTGCGTAGGGGAATACAAAACCGCCTACCAAACCGACCCTAAACAAATTGACTACATCAACGAATTAGCGAAAAAGTTTCGCGCTAAGGGTTGGCCCGTCGTTTGGACCCATGTTGCCTATATGGAAGATGCCTCGGATGCGGGCGTTTGGGGGACACGCACTAATACCGAAGATTCTCTGCAGAATATTAAGTTTGATTCACCCCGCAGTGAATTCGATGACCGAGTTGAAATCGACAAGGTCAAAGATGTGATTTACTTGAAGAAAATGCCATCGGCTTTCTTCGAAACCCAGCTGCAATCCTTACTGGTGTGGCATCAGGTGGACACAGTCATTATCACTGGTGGTTCGACGTCTGGTTGTGTTCGCGCCACGGCGGTCGATGCCCTGTCCCGCGGTTACCGCGCTATCGTTCCCGAGGAGTGCGTGGCAGACAAACACGAAAGCTATCACTTCGCTAACCTCACGGATTTATTGCTGAAATACGCCGATGTGGAAGATGTCGACACCGTATTTGATTGGTTGGACGGTAAGTCTGCAGAGGTCGGTTACGAGATCGCTGATTAATAGTTGGCCTGTCTTAGTTTTCGCAGTAGGAGCGAGCCATGAAAGCAAATCCACAGTTTTATGATTATTGGCCCTACGAAGGGCGACCCAAGATTCAGTGGCCCAACGGCGCTAAGGTGGCGTTTTGGGTTGCGCCCAATATTGAATTTTACGAATTAAATCCGCCTGCTAACCCGCATCGTGCGGCTTGGCCTCAACCTTATCCTGCGATTCAGGGTTACGGTATTCGCGATTACGGCAACCGTGTTGGCCATATCCGCCAGATGCAGCTGCTCGATAAATACGGTATTCGTGGTTCGATTTCTCTGTCGACTGCGCTGTGCGATCACCACCCAGAAATCATCCAAATGTGTAAGGAGCGTGACTGGGAGTTCTTCAGTCATGGCATTTACAACACTCGCTACACCTATGGTATGAGCGAGCAGCAGGAGCGGGAGATGATCAAAGACTCCATGCTCAGCATCTATAAACACACGGGGCAGCACTGCGCGGGATATCTAGCGCCTGCCTTGTCGCACTCGGAGCAGACCTTAGATTTATTTGCCGAAGTTGGCAGCGAACTCTTTGGTAAGGATTCTGAGCTGTGGCAGGGCAAGGAAACCGGCGGTATTTATACATGCGACCTGTTCCACGACGATCAGCCAACGCCCATCCATACCCGCAGCGGCAAGCGATTTGTGTCGATTCCCTATTCGTTAGAGATGAACGACACCATTGCCTATGTCGTTAATAAAGTGGAGCCACGCCGTTATGGCGAGATGCTGAAACAAAACTTTGACCGCTTGTATCAAGAAGGGAGTGAGTCGGGCACTGTAATGTGTATTCCTACCCACAACTATCAGGTGAGTTGCCCGCATCGCTTAAAGGCCTTTGAAGAAGCGCTGGATTACATCACCAGCCACCCAGATGTGTGGGTGACCACAGGGCGGGAGATTGCTGATTACTATTTGCAGCACTATTACGACACTGCGGTGAACAACATTGCCGAGCAACATGCAGCCATGGGAGTAAAAGCCTGATGTCTGACAAACCTGTGAATTTAGAAAAGGGCCTGCCGCAGGAATACCTGCAGTACGACAAGCGCCGCCACGGTATGGACCATGAGTTTTACCCTTGGTCTATGCTGCACCAGCGTCAACCTATTCGTTGGCCGCAGGGCAAAAAGCTCGCCGTTTGGCTCAATATCAGCGTGCAGTTTTTCCCAATGGATCAAAAGGGTAAACCCTTCAAGGTGCCAGGCGGTATGACAATGCCTTACCCTGACCTGCGCCATTACAGCCTGCGGGATTACGGCAACCGAGTCGGTATCTTTAGAATACTCAAGGCCGTCGATCATTATGGTGTTAAGCCGACCTTCGCGATTAGCAGCCGCCTAGTAGAGCAGGCGCCACTATTAATCCATAAACTGGCACAGCGCGGCGATGAGATTTTATGCCACGGCTGGGATATGGATTCCATCCACTGGGGCGATGCGGAGCAAGCGCAGGCCAATAACGAAGCGGGATTGATTGAAAAGTCCTTGGCGGTGCTGCGTCAGGCGACGGGTCAACCTATCACAGGTTGGTTAAGTCCGGCGCAGAACCAGAGTGAAATCACAGCTAAGTTGCTTGCTAATAATGGCGTGAAATACTGCGGCGACTGGGTAAACGATGATATGCCCTACTTTTTTAATAACACTGGGGCTAATCCGCAACATCAAGGCGCACTGCTGAATATCCCGTTATCTACCGAGTTGGATGACCAGTTTATTTTGCAAAATAACCTGCACTCCGAAGCCTCCTACGTGCAGCAGGTCTGCGATGCCTGCGACCTGCTTCTCAATGAGGCCGAACACCATGGCGGCCGCATGTTAGCGCTAAATATTCACCCTTGGTTACTCGGACAACCCCACCGCATTGCCCACTTCGAGCAGCTATTGGCTTACCTCACCAGCAAATCCGATATCTGGTTCGCCACAGGATCTGAAATCCATTCGGCATTTAGCCAACAATCTGCTTAACCCCATCAGGCCCTTGGTAAACCAGGGGCCTGAATGCTTTACTTCGCATTGATAGATTGCGAACTTTAGATTGTCATTGTTTTTACTGTGACACGCCGTAAATATGTCCCTATAGGCTCGACGGCGACATCCATGTCGCCAACGGTCACAGCCATAACAATGCCAATCTTGGTAGGCATTATCTACGTTCAAGTGTGGTAATTTGAGTTGCCAAAGCCATTTAGAGCGAAATGATTATGATGCTGGTTGGTAATAAGTAAAGTTGTATTATTTCAATATGATAGGTTGTTTTTAGAGTCACTGATTTATGGGTTAGAACAAAATTCAGATTAATCTAAATTGATATGGCTTAAGACGCTAAATCCAACAGCCTTTGCGTTAATTCTTTCAGATATCTCCCTTTAGAGTATTGCTCAATAAGCTCAATCGGATCTTGGTAAATACAGTTGATGGGAGGGTAGTTTTTGTCTAGGCAATCGCTCGCATTAAACTGTTTTTTAGAGTCTTTTTTCGCCATATGTATCGATTCAATATTCCCTGACTTTCCTGGGAAAATGAAAACGTTTGCTATTTTATCTACATTTTCCTCGATAATTTTCATAGCTTTAGCGTAATAGAACTGCTTAACAATATCCGATAGCTTAGGAGAGGTTTGAATATTATGTGCTCCGTAATATTTGGCATCAGCAATGACAAATTTATTAGCAGTAGGGTGCTTGAGCACGGTATCAGTTCGATGCCCTTTAGATAGTGCGAGAACAAAATCACCAGAAATTTTATACAGTGGAGCAAGCATACGGTGGTTCACGTTTTCTTTATGCAAAAGACAGCTATCTAGCATTTTTTCCCAAAAACCATGACATTCCCGAATTCCAATGACTAAGTCGTTATTATCATCGCCACTTACCTTCTCTAGATACCGAATTAAACCTTTGAGGAGAAAAATGTCTCTGTCTGAATAAGAGCTATGAAGCTCCTTATTTAGCATCTGAATTTGAGTCTCTATATTTTCCGATACACATTGAATAGCTGATAATTCAACTAATGGGATATCAGGATCTGGAAAAGTAATCCAACCCGCCTTATTGCAAATCTCTCTTAAAATTTGTGCATGAATTCTGGTTATTGCACTACTTTGATCAACCAACTTTCTTGAACCAATGACATCAGGATAGAAGGCATTACCTCCATTAATAAATGCTGTCCTTTGATTTATAGTTCTTTTCCAGTCAGTCTTTCCTTGATTCAGTCTGTACTCTTCAGTTCTTGTTGTGTAAAGACCATTTAGAACGAAGTCTTCCAGTAGTTCAACAAGCAGGGTAATACTATCACTACCTATGATTTCATCGCCGAAATCAGCGGTTTCTGTGGATGTATCTGCTGATAACTTATAGCGTTGAATAGCCTTCAACAGGTTACGGGCTAAATCAGAAAGTTTTAAATTACTTTCTATTTTGCTGTTACGGGGCAAAAAAACAGCAGTTATATTTTCATAGGTGAGCAACCCGCAGAAATGCACATATGTACTGCCATGAGGTATCAGCCCTTTTTCTTTCATGGACTGATAAAGTTCCTTAGGTAAGCTGCTAAGAAGTGACCTGTCGTTGTAAAATTCAAGCTTGAATTCAGAATTACTCATATTTTTCAGTTGCTTCCGGCTCTGAATTTGCATTGCTGGTGTCAACTGCTGAACTTAAATCTTCCTCAAGTTCTTCACAGAACACTGAGCGGCCATTTTTAAAGCCATTAACCAGAGCGCCAAAAGTACCAAAGTCAGCAGTATTGAAGATAACGTCTCTACGCCCGTGACGAAGAACATCATCCCATAAATAAACAAACAACTTACCACATAGCGAATTTGCTGCAGTTTCAGGTGTCGACAATTCTTGGTCAGACAGAAATCGATGACCAAGTAAGCGATCTTCTGGCACACCAAGATTTTGAAGTCGTTGGTTTATAATTTCTGCAAATTTTGCCCATTCAATGGTTGCTATACCGGAAGCAAATGGTACTGATAGCTGGCCTGGCGTTGCCTTTGAATAGTCAATCTGGATGTATTCAAAGCTCCAGCGGCGTTTAAAAGCCGTATCCAACGGCTTTACCGCTTGGTCACTGCTATTCATTGTTGCAAGTAGTGACAGGTTAGATGGTATAAATAATTTTTGCCCGTGAGAGAAAAACTGGTTTGTTTTTAAGTTCAGATAGTCTCGAAAATCTGGATCGGAAATATCTATCATATACTCACTGTGACCGCTTTTATTACGATCGAGTAACTGGAATATTTCCCCAAAAACTGCGGCTGCAGAGGCTCGGTTTAACTCTTCAATGACCAGAGAAAAAGATTCTGTCGGTTCGTTTACGGCCCTGATAATGGCTTCCGTAAATGGTCCTGGACGAAACTCATAACCTACAGTACTGCCGTGCATCATCGGTTTTAAAGAGCCGACAAAATCACTATATAGAGTGTCAGGATGAAAAACTGTACGAATAAGCTTCTCTTCACTAATCGCATTTTTTAATGAGTAACTTTTTCCCGTACCTGGCGCACCGTATATAATTTTATTAACAGCAGTATTTTTAAATACAGTTTTAAGTGTTGCAGAAATGGGCTTAGTAAGGGTGGGAGCTATATATGGTGTTATCGTAGGTTCACAAACTGATAAATCATCGGTATTACTCGCTTCTGAAACAGGTAATCCTTCGATAATATCTCTGATATCTGAGTTTGTTATGTAAAGCCTAATGAAATGCTCTAATTTTCCTGCAGTATCATTAATAAGTTTACAGTGTGTGGTAATACATGACGCTATATAGTCATGGTTTTGGCGATTAAACTTCTTTCCTGTTAGAGTAGTCGATGTATCACTTTTAAGGTCAAGCCAACTTCTTCCATCTACGAAATCTCTGAAAAGTTTATTTTGTTCTTCTTCAGGAAATTTTTCATTTATGAAATTATTCAGAATAAATTTCTGATCATCAGGGATTTCTGTAGAGCTCTCCCAATCAACTTTTGGTAATGCTCTCAACGTATCGTCATTAAGCACTGATTTCAGCATATCCACATATTCGCTGTATTCAACAAGGGCTTCGATTAGATGTTTACATTGTTTAATTCTTACAAACCAGTTGAAAGGTAGATAAGCTGTTTGCTTTTTATCATTAGTAATTTTTAGCAAGCCATCCTGAAGGGTTGCAGGATAATTAGGAAATTCTTTATTGTAGAGCTCAAGAATTTTATATTTGGATCTGTCATCAAAAAAAAGTTCAAGAGAGAAGTTATCTTCGATAAGTCTCTGAGAATTGAGTTTAAGTGCTAGAAGATCCTGAAGCATTGGAATTCCCTATTTGACTGTGTATATGTACAGTGTTAATATCCCGGATTAAAACCGGATAAGTGCGCAGAAATTACAAAAATGACTACAACAATTGAATCAAAATCTGAATATATCAGAAACTTAAGGGAAAGCCTCGGGATCGGTCGCACAGAATTTGCAAATTTGTTAGGTATGTCATCTGCAGGTGAGCGAACGGTCAGAGGGTGGGAAGATGGAGAGCATTCCCCAACGGCAGTTAAGTGGAATGCTATTCTGGAGCTTGAAAGTGTTATGAACACGCACCTAGAAAAGGCTCCATTTAGACACAACCCATCTACTCAGAACCGATTTAAGTTCATCGATTTATTCGCGGGAATTGGCGGAATTCGTCTACCTTTTCAGAAACTAGGAGGTAAATGTGTGTTTACCTCCGAGTGGGATAAATTCGCTCAAAAAACTTATCTAGCTAATTACGGTGAAATGCCTAACGGAGATATCACCTTAATTAAAGCTGCAGACATTAAAGACCACGATATTTTACTTGGCGGTTTCCCTTGCCAATCCTTCTCACAAGCTGGTCTAAAGCAAGGATTTAGTGACACTCGCGGTACGATGTTCTTCGAAATTCAACGAATATTGGTAGAGAAAAGGCCAAAAGCTTTTTTACTCGAAAATGTTAAGCAGCTTAAAGGCCACGATAAAGGCCGAACGCTGGCAACAATCGTAGATATTCTGAAGGGCAACCATAAGCAAGAAATTCCCACAGATATTCCAATGAGTGAAGAAGCTCGTCATGCTTTAACTGAAAAACTCAATTACTGGGTTGATTTCAAAGTACTGCGCGCCGCTGATTTTGGAGTACCACAAAACCGTGAGCGCATTTTTATCGTTGGGTTTGATAAAGACTATTTTGGTGATGTGGATTTCAATGAGATCTTTAGTTGGCCAACTCCGTCATACGCACCAACAAGAGTGGGGGACATTCTGCAGACAAATTCTGAGTTGGTTGCCGATAAAGCAAAGCATAATAAAGATGTTTACACCATTTCAGACAAATTGTGGGAAGGACATCAGAAGCGTAAAGAAGGACACAAAACGAAAGGGAATGGATTTGGTTACACGCTTTACAATTCTGAGAGCGAATACACTAATACAATTAGTGCCCGTTATTATAAAGACGGCTCTGAAATCCTGATAGACCAAAGCGATATAGGCAAGAACCCTAGAAAGCTAACACCTAGAGAATGCGCAAGATTACAAGGCTTCCCTGAAAACTTTATCGTAGATGCTGTTTCACAAGGCCAGATCTATAAGCAGTTTGGGAACTCTGTGTGTATGAAAGTTATCGATGCAGTAGCAGAGCAGATGATTGATGCCTTGGACACTGCGGAATCCTTAATTGATGGACAAAGATTGGCTGGCTAACACCTTCCAAGCTGTAAGACGGATTTTCAGATAAAAAATAAAAGGGGCTTTTAGCCCCTTTCGTTTATTTCACAATCACTCCACACTGCCTCTATTCCACTAGCAAAGATTCTCGAACGCAGTTCAGCATGCCGCGCTCCATAATAAAGGCCTTGGCCTTTACTGGGTCGGCGGCGGTTTGCATAAAGTTTTGCTGACGTTGGCGCTGAATGTCTGGGTCGGTGGACTCCATCATCTTCTTATTCGCAATCGTGTGCTCTTGCACAAAACGCACAGCTAAGTCCTTGCGTTGGCGGTTATATTGCTCAAACAGCGGCAGATAGTCGGCACCGTTGAGCATAATTTCGGTGAGCTTTTGTGCTAGGTTAAAGGCATCGTGTAGACCACCGTTCATGCCCATGCCGCCTAGCGGGTTGTTCAGGTGGCAGGCATCGCCCGCTAAAATGGCGCGGCCATTGAAATAGGTTTCCGCAACCCTTTGGTGCACGTTATACAGAGTACGGTGACCAATGTGGTAGTCGCCTTCTTTGGCGTATAAGTGCTGCAAACGCTGCTGGATATACTCATCGGTTAAGTATTTGTCTAAATTGGTTTCTTTAGGGTCTGTCGGCCAGAGTACGCGCCAGAGTTTGTCGGTACGCAGGATAACGCACCACTCGTCTGGGTCGGACACGTAATTCACATAGGACAGGTTGTCGAACACTGTCTCGAAGGGGAAGGAGGTGCTAGCAACGAGGAACTTTTCATCGTAGGTGAAGCCACCAAAACCAATTCCCGCTGATTTACGCACATTGCTCGACGCACCTTCGCAGCCGACCACAAAACTGCCTTCGATGCGACGCTCTCCTTCTGGGCTGTTCACTATGGCGGTTACGCCATTGGCGTCCTGCTCGAAGGTGATTAGCTGGTGGGAAAACAGTGTGGTTACACTTGGACATTCTTTGAGCTTCTCCTGCGCCAGCAGGGTCATCTCGTATTGCTCTAACTGCAAACGAAACGGAAAACGGGTCTCGTCGGCAATCAGCTGCATATTAAATTCGGCCACTTCGTTGGTCTTGCGGTCGCGGTACTGATAGCGGTCAACCACTAACCCCTTAGCGATCATGGCCTCAGCGATGCCGACCTCATCGAGCATCTCGAGCGATGGCGGATGAAAGGTCGATGCCCGTAAGTCTATGGGTAAGCTAGCTTCTTTCTCCAGCAGCACCACGGGAATATTGCGTTGACCGAGGTACAGGGCGAGCAGCGAACCGGCTGGGCCCGCTCCGGCGATGATAATGGGCGCTTGGTAACTATTTGCAGATGAAATTGCCATAAACTGCTGTCCTATCTAGTTATATTAATAATTGTTTCAAGGAATTAAGTATCTGACTGCACGACTGAACATCGGCATACTTAGCATGCATATCGTGTAAGTTAGCTTTGTGGGCGTTTTGATTGCGATCGCCTACGGCCTCTTCGGCAACCACCACGGGATAGTTATGTTGCAGGCCATCGACCACAGTCGCACGCACACAGCCGCTGGTGGTGAGCCCTGTTACCACTAAGGAATCGACCTTTAAGGCCACTAACTGCTGCGCTAAATCGGTGGCGAAAAAGGCGCTCGCCCAGCGTTTTTCTAGCACGATTTCATTGGCTTTAGGCTCTAAACGCGAATCGACCTTTACCCAATGGGAATCGGGGGTGAGTAGATTAAGCGCATCGATACGGGCGCGAAACACATTGGCCTGCGCCGCGTTGTGGTAAACCACTGTGGTGAAAATGACCGGTAAATTTGCCGCCCTAAAGGCATCGAGTAGCAGTTTGTTATGCTCAACAACCGACTCGCACTCGGCGCCGAGTGGACAGCTAGGGTCGGTAAAGCCGTTGACCATATCCACCAATATTAAGGCGGGTCGCTGACCTAAATCTATCGCGTTTCTTTGTAAATCCATTTAGTTAGCCTTACTGAATTTGAATACATCAACTGGTCTTGGGCCAATCAAATACAAAACTGTTTTATCAATTGTGCAAGCTGCTCGCTGTGGGTCTCGCACACATAGGTCGAGGCATCGCCAATTTCAGCCGCTTGACCCTTGGGCAGTAACTCGACCGTGGGCGCAACCATAGGGCGTAGTACATCACGCTCACCGGCAAAGACCAAGGTTGGGCATTGAATACCTTGAATTTGCTTTGCAAAATCCTGCTCCGCCACCGCCTGATAGGCCTTTTTGTAGTTCGCGCCTAAACCGAGGGCGAGCAGGCATTCACGTAGGCTAAGGGCGAGTGGCACTTGGGTATCCTTGCCACGAATTTTCTGCCAGTAACGCAGCATAAATTCGCCCGCCTCATCCACGCTCGAATCCACAACCGAGCTTGGCAGACTGACTTTTTGTGCATCTGTTAGCAGGGTTGGACCCGAGAAAATCAGCTTGCTGCAAAAGCCGGGGTAGTCGTGCTCCAACTGAGCCGCAACTGCTACCCCAGTATGGTGACCAAAGATAATAGGCTTAGATACTGACAAATACTGCAGGCATTGAAACACGCTGCTGGCATAGAGCGTCACGCTATGTTCGCCGCAGATGGCGTCGCTATTACCAAAGCCGATAAAGTCCGGTGCTATGCAGTGAAAATCGTTACCCAAAAGCTGCATCAGCGGGCGGAACATTTCCCCACTGCTGGGGGTTTGGTGCAGCAGCACTAATGTCGGTAACGCTAAGTTCGGCAATTCTTGCTGACCCAGTTCTTGTCCCTGTTTAAGAGCTGGAACCGTCTCTAGATAATGAATTTGCCCTAGTTCGGTTTGGGCGTAGCCTTTGATGATCTTAATGTTACTCATCTTTACGTTCCCATCTTATAGATCGGCATTGATTTCGATGCTGACCCATTTCACCTCGGTAAATTCCTCGGTGGAATAGGCGCCACCACTGCGACCTAAGCCAGATAACTTGCTGCCACCAATCGGGGCCAGCGCATTGCTCTGGAAGGAATGCATGCCGATATGCACTGAGCCTGCATCGATTTCCTTCGCGGCGCGCATCGCGGCATAGATATTCTTGGTCAACACACTGGCCGAGAGGCCAAACTGGGAGTCGTTGGCAAGCTTAATGGCATGATCTAAGTCATCGGCGACCACCACATTGGTGAGTGGGCCAAATGACTCATCACGCCAGGCGCTACAGCTCGTGGGGGAGTTCAATAATACGGTCGGTTGAAACACTAAACTCGGTTCACCATTGGGGTAGTTGAGCGGCTTACCACCTGTAAGGATTTCGGCGCCGCTTGCGACCGCATCGCGAATATGCTGACTGATTTTGTCTACCGCGGCGCGGTTAATCAGCGGGCCATAAACCGTTTTAGGATTACGTAAATCGCCAATGGGCAAGCTCTCGGCAGCCGCTTTAAGGGCATTAATAAACTCGGCATAAATGCTTTTTGCGACAATCACTCGGCTGTTTGCCATGCAAATTTGTCCGCCGTGGGTGAAGATACCCTGCGCTACAATCGCAGCGGCCTTGACTGGGTCGACGTCGTCTAACACCAGCGCAGCGCTTTTGCCGCCGAGTTCCAACTGGGCGCGTACCATGCGCTTCATTGCCGTAGCGCCGATATGGATGCCGGTTTGGGTCGAACCAGTGAGCGCGATGCAGTTTACTTCAGGGTGTTCAACGAGTGGCGCGCCGCACTCAGCGCCAAAGCCTGTGACTACGTTGATGGCATCTGCAGGGATGCCCGCTTCGAGCAGAATTTTGGCAAATTCGATAGCGATGGTCGGGGTTTGTTCTGAAGGCTTAATCACCACACTGTTGCCCGCCGCCAGCGGAAAGGCCGCCATCTTGGTCAGTAGCGATAACGGTGCATTGTAAGGCGAGACGACGGCAACCACGCCGACGGGATGACGAAACACCATGGACATGCGCTGCGGATTGTCGTTAGGAAAGGTTTCGCCATATAAGCGACGTGCTTCACCGGCTGCAGTGCGCAGCAGATCCACTGTGTAGTTAATCTCGAAGGTCGCTTTAGTGATGGCCGAGCCACTTTCATCGATTAAGGTATCGAGCAGTCGGCTCATGCCTTCGGCGGCAACGATATCGGCGGCTCTAAGCAGTGCAGCTTCACGCTGTTTTGGCGCCAATGACGACCAGGTATTAAACCCCTGACGCGCAGTGCGGACAGCAAGCTCCACATCATCTTTATTCGCCTGCGCCGCACGGGCAAAAAGTTGCTCGGTTTCGGGTGCAAGTACATCGAAATATTGGCCGCTACTCGGGGCTATATCGCGTCCGCCAATTAAAAGCTCAGTCTGTTTCATCTTATTTTAATCTCTTTGCTTACATGGCCTTAGAAAATGCTATTAGGCGATGCCGATAACGCGGGTGCCTCGGAAAAACTCGAAGGTTTCCCGTGTTCCTTCATCGCCTAGACCACTCTTGCCCCAGGCGGCGCGGGGTAAATCGCCGCGAAGGGCAAATAGCGATACGCCATTAATCTTGATAACACCTGCCCGCAGTTTACGAGCCACTGGCCAAGCATCCGCTTCGGCGCCAAACACATAGGCCGCTAAGCCATAGTCGGTTTGGTTGGCAAGTTGTGTTGCTTGTTCTGCCGTCTCGAAGGTGTGTACTGTGGCGACGGGGCCAAAGATCTCTTCGCGACAGGCTTCGCCACTGAGGCCTGTGATCAGTGTCGGTGCCATAAACCAACCCGTTAAATGGGCTGGCACAGTCGATGGGCGGATAAGTTCAGCGCCAAGCTCAACGTATTCTGCAATGCGCTGCTGCACATGTTGCCAATGACCTTGATGCACCAGCGGCCCCATTTGGCTGCTCGCGGAGGTTGATTCACCGATGACTAAGGTTTCGAGGCGCGAGGCGACTTTAGCAAGTAACCCATCGGCTACAGAGCTGTGCACTATTAAGCGACCTAGAGCACGGCACCATTGGCCGTTAAGGGTTGTCATGCCGGTAATAATGCCATCGGCGGCGGCATCTAAATCGGCGCTTGCAAGCACAACAAGGGCATTGTTACCACCGAGTTCTAACTGCGCGGGTTTGATATTGGCACCGCAAACGCCACCAACCGCTTCACCACCGAGGGCGCCGCCAGTAAATGACACCGCGGCGACGCGATCGTCACTACAAAGCGCTGCGCCAACCTTGCCGTCGCCATGGAGTAGTTGAAAGGTGCCATGGGGTAAGTCGGCATCAACAATCGCTTGGGCTATGGCCTGCGCAGAACCTGCCGCCCATTCGGAGGGTTTAAAGAGTACGGGGCAACCCGCTGCGAGTGCACTGGCAATCTTATGGCAGGCAATACCCGATGGCGCATTCCAAGGGGCGATAATGGCGGCGACGCCTAAAGGTAAACGCTCTAGAACAATCGCATTTTGCTTGGCGCCTTCATATTCGGTTTCGGCGGGAAGTGCCCTTAATAGGTTCGCCGCATTGGTAAAGGCCATGGCGCAGACACTGGCAAATTGCTTAGTGAGCGATTGCAGTACGCCAGTTTGCAGGGCGTCACACATCTCAATACTTTGACCGTGCTGACCAAGGTTGCTGGCGATTTTCTCAAGATACGCAGCGCGTTCATCGTAGCTTAGCTGCGACCAGCGGCCACTCTCGAAGGCGTTATAGGCGCTTTGAATTGCAGCGTCGATTTGTGCGGCCGAACTGCTAAATTGAGCGCCGATTTGCTCACCGGTATTGGCGTTATGTAGCGCGCGCTGAAGATCCAGCTGCGGTGCTTGCCACTGTCCGTCGATATAGTTTTGTTGCTTAGGTAGCTGGTTCATTGAGCTGATTCCTTTTAGGCACGAGGCACTTGGCTTATTTTTTTACGCCAAATTGGCTCTGCTCTGCACCCTCAACTTCCATTTGTGCTGCCATCAGGCGGCCACGTTCAGCGGGGAAGGCTTGCACCAATGCCATGGCCATTTCCCGTAAACCGTGGGCGCTAGGGTTAGAGAATCCGGTGCCTGTGGTGCCAGTACATTTGAGTGCGTTGACCGCCACACTAAAGCCTGCTTCGGCTACCACACCCTTACACAGGCGCCAGCGTTTTACGACGTCTTGTTTTGGAAGGATTTCTGGCTCTGCTGTTTCTAAATCCAACTGGCGGCGAAGCCAAAGGGTTGCGGTTTCGAGGTCACACATCATTTCACCAATTAACTGTTGGTGCATTGGTGAGCTGGCAATGGATTTGTCTGAATCACCAAATTTGCTACTGGTGAGAGTGGTGAGGGTTTGTTGGTAGATAGACCAAGCCTGACCTAAGTACACGGCAATACTGGCTAATTGATTACCGACAAAGCTGCCACGACTCATCTGCATACAGCGCACAAAAGCACCGGGAACGGTAAGAGCGTCGTTATCGGCAACAAATACATCTTTGAGGATCAGACCGTGAGTGGCCGAGCCGCGCATACCTATGGCATCCCATTTTTGGCGCTCACTCACACCCTCGGCATCCTTAGCAACGAAAAAAGTCGCAAGGCCGCTGGCATCTTCATACCCCTCTAAACTGGCGGTAACCAGATACTGATCAGCAATACCCGTTGCGCAACCAAAGGCCTTAATACCATTAAGCAAATAACCGCCTTCAACCTTCTGAGCCTTTGTGGAGATAGTGATAGCAGCTTTTTCCGATTTCACTGATTCGCTGGCGAAGTTGGCGAGCCAACGGCCTTCGTGCCCCATAGTGGTCAGCACTTTTTCGGCGAAGGGTTTAACCAACTTGGCTTCTTGTTCATTAAATAGACCCGCCTCTAGAGCTTCAAGGGCTAATAAGCCGCGTGAAGCGGAGGAGCAATGGAAGAAGAAACACAGTGCGGTTGATGGACAAACGGTGCCCAAGGCAAACGTTGCCGCAGCCATATCACGCAAGCCACCACCTAAGCCGCCGTATTCCTTAGGAATAATCAGCCCTAACAACCCTGCCTCGCTAAAGGTTTTAACGTGAGGCAGGTGGAACTCGCCGTCACGGTCGACCTGAGCCGCAGCCGCTTTGATGATAGGAAGAATGTTTTCGACTCGCTGCGCACGCTCTTTTTCCTCGGCGCTCATGTTTTCTACAAAATGCTCGGCGGTTAATTTCATAGTGCTTCCCTTTCTCGCTGCTTAGCTCGTTATTTTTGGTTGAGGAATTGGGTTCTGGATTTCGTTAACTATTCACCGCGAAGGATGGCGCGCAGTTGCTCGCCAGCTTGCTTGCCGATGAGGCCTTCGATGCGTCCCCATACAGGGTCGATTTCGGGGCTAAAAATGGCGGCGCGGTTAGCCTTGTCGCGGTTGACTAAGTCAGTCGCAGAAATAGGGCTATCGATACCGCGCTCTACAAGGCCGTACCAGTAATTCAGGTACCCATCGACATGGGGGAACAGGTTTTTAAAGGCGTCTTCACTCGCGCGGTGAACCAGCATCCATGGCGACATAATGGCGCGTTGGCGTGGTGAAATGTGCGCGTGCTCAATACCTTCAATCGCTTCGGCGGCGTCGAACTGTTCGGTCAGCGGCCAAAATACTTGGTTCATGTAGTTGGTATGGGCGCCTAAGTCGACTCTTGGAGTGAGATCCAAGTGGAAGGCGAACTGCTCGCCAGCCTTGACCGAATCTAAGGTGAAGTGGGGCACGGCGCTGTCCGATGGCATAAAGCCGTAGAGCATGTGCGAGTCTAAGAAAATTTGTGGCACAACGATGGAGCAGGTCACCAATTTATTCAGTGGTCCGCCTTCAAAAATGCGTACTTTACCGACAGTGCCCTGCGCCATCGGCATATGGCTAACTAAGGTCATAAAGGGACCGCCGTCGCTGCCGAGCACTTCTTTCATTGCATATTTGGCGACAATTTTATCAACCGTTGAGTCGGACAACGACTGCGCGAGGGATACGGTTTGTTCTGTAGATGCCTGTGACATAGTTATTCTCTTTATTTTGTCTAAATTCGGTTTTGTGACTGAGTTTGGGGGGCTTACAGCATTGCCTGCATCAGCTTCCATGGGCGATTCTTAATTAAATCCGTGTTTTGTGAACACACTTTGTTATGGGCTGCCCGTGGATGAATGGTGGCGCAGGTGATATTACTGTCTACCTTGCCCGATACCTGAATCCCCGCACTCAATAAGCCATCGAACTTGCGTTCTTGCCATGGGGTCATAATGGTGAATTCCTTCTGCATAATGCAGATGACGTTGTCCTGTGGCTGAGTGCTGGCCGAAACCAGATTGACACGGTTTTCAGAGGCACGCTCTAAAAGGCCCGTTTGTGACTGCCAAGCTTCCTGTTGACGCACAGGTGCGAGTACCACTTCGCAGCCCTGCATCGCAATCAGGCGGAAGCTTTCGGGGTAAATCGCATCGTCTTCTAAAATCAACGCTAACTTTCCGTGGATACTGTCATAGACACCGAAGCTGTCACAGAGGCCCGACCAAGCGAAACGTTCGCAGTGGTGTACCTGTCCCTGAATAAATTCGATGCCCCTGTGACTGATAAGTACCGCGCAGTGGGCAAGCTGGTCGCCGTGCTGGCGGATAACGCTGGTCGCCACAAATTGATCCGGCGCGCAGGCTGTTGCCAGACGGTTTACAGCCTCTTCACCTATCGCGAGTTGTGCTTCAGCGTCTTTGATTCCCAAAAGTTGGGCATCGGCGAGCCAGAACAGTTCGGGCAAACAGATTAATTTATGTTGCTGATTGGCCTGCACTGCGTTAACGGCTTCGTTAATGGCTTCAGTGCCAGTACTTGAAACGCTAATTGCGGCAACGTTTAAATCCAGTGCGCCATTAAACTGGGGCAATGGCTGAGTCGATGGATTGTCACCAAGTGTTTGATAAAGCTCGGGGCGACGTTGTTTAACTATATCTGTGCCGTCAGGGCGGGTCTTGATATCGGCAAGTTCGGGATCGATATCTGCCCAAATCACCTCTTCGGATTTACCCGCCATCGCCAGCACTGTGCCATCGGGCGCCACGATTTGGCTGTCTCCTGCGCCACTTAAGAAGTGCAGTGGAATGTTGGTCGCTTCTGACACTGGTACTAACAGTGGCTCAGGGATCAGTGGGCCCACTTTATTAGCCGCGACGATAAAGACTTTGTTTTCGGCGGCTCTCACGGGGATGTGGAGATTACCTTCGTCTAAGGCAAAGGAATTCAGACTGTTACATAGGATTTGTGCGCCGCGAAGCGCCAACCCGCGTGGGGTTTCGTTGATCACCCCATCCATACAGGAATACATGGCGAGTCTGCCGATGGGGGTGTCAATAATCGGCCCCTCGGTGTCGGCGATATCGAGAAAATCGTTTTCGTGGCCTACCAGTACCTGTTTGTTATTTTGTGCTAATAACTCGCCGCTAGGAGAGATTAGCAGACTGGTACCTGTGGTTTGACGCTCACCTTTACCCGGACGTTGAACCGTGGCGTTAAACACCACATAGGCTTTAGCCTCGATGGCAGCAGCTCTGATGCTATTTACAAAGTCACCGTCCAGCGCAATAGAAACGTCATAGCAATGGGCGTGGTTGTCATACCACGAATTGTGGTTAACAAATTCGGGTAACACAATAAGATCGGGGGCGCATTTAGCGGCCTCTTTTATCATGCGTAAACATGTTGTTAAATTGTCGTTTACATTATTGGTCACAGCGAATTGGGCGGCAGCAACACGGATCATAGTCATTCCTTTTGATAATGTATGTCGTCAGTTCGTTGGTAATTATCTTTTGAAGTTAAACGCTGATGACATAGTGCGAGATAACTGTTACTGTTAATTGATATAACAATATAACATGAGTTTGACTAAGTCAGCAAAAATGTTCGAGGCAGGAAAAAAAATGACAGACGAATTTGAATACAGCATGGGCTTGGCCCTTTTTGATTTTATCCCTGTGTTGTTATCTAGCGCTGGGTTGATTTATCTGGCTAAGGCAATTGGCTTGATCCAACCCTCGATAAGGACACTCGCCATGGGGTCGGCCATTCTGATTATCATAGGTGGCCTATGTAAGGTGTTCTGGAAATTCCTGATCGCCGCTACCGATGTGCATTATCCTCTGTTAAATAACAGCTTCTTTATATTTCTAGCACCAGGTTTTACCCTGTTGACCTTTTACCTTTGGTCAGCGCGTAAGACCTATCGCCAACATCCTATCTCCTCTTCTGCGATTGTCTGGCCGTTATTAACCATCGCCATATTTGCTGGCACTGCAGGTTATTTAGCGGTGACATTCCCTGAAAAACGCCTGTGGTTTATTGCACTTTTGGTGTTGGTAACTGTGTCGAACGTCGTGCTGATTTGGCATGCGGTGAGACATAGTTTGCAGCTAAATCTTCGCGCCAGCGCTTTGCTGTTTGTGCTGAATCTGGTGGGGGTGTTTGTCCTCGCGGGGTTAGCTCGTTTGGGACATCAGCATGAAGAAGTTCAGTGGATAGAACAAATTCTTAATGCCTTTACTCAGGGGGCATTGTTGGCCGCGGCCTGGATGCTTTACAACAAACATCGCCTAAATGTCGTTACCGAATCAACGCGATAATCAGTGGTCTTATGAAAGGGAAAGAGCATGTCTGATTCAGTGATTGAAAAGAAATACCTAGGGATTAGTGTCAGCGACGGTGTGACAGGATGGCATATGTCAACCTTCTACCTAACCTGTGTCGCTACGATTCTATTAGGCACCTTTATTAATGCTTTCCAGCCGTTTTTATTTAATGAAATTATGCATATTCCAACGCTCGAACAGGGCGTAGTGAGTGGCAAATTAAACTTTTGGGGTGAGATGGCGATTATCGCCTCGGTCGGTTTTTGGGGTGCTTGGTCGGATAAACTCGGTCGACGCGCCATTATGGTACTGGGCTTTATGCTGGTGGCCGTAGCCATGTATCTGTATCCCCATGCAAAAAGCGTCAATGAGCTGATCGTATATCGGGTGATTTACGGTCTGGGTATCGCCTCCGCTACCTGCATGATTGTGACTCTGCTGGCCGATTATGCCAAGGACATCAATCGTGGTAAGGCAGCGGGTTTACAGGGTGTTTGCAACGGCATTGGTGCGGTCATCGCCCTGTTTGTGTTACTGCGTTTACCTGCAGTGTTTCAGCAGCAGGGCATGTCGGCCTTTGAGGCCGGTACTCAAACCTATTTGATCGTCGCGGGTTTTGCTGTTGCCGTTGGTTTATTGTCTATTCGTGGCTTAAAGGCCCATGAAACCGTAGTGCATGAACAGAAACCTTCGATATTCCTGTTAATCTACGAAGGTATAAAAGCGGCCCGCGAGCCAGGTATTGCACTGGCCTATGGCGCCGCTTTTGTATCGCGTGCAAACCTCACCATAGTTGGCGCCTTTATGACCTTGTGGTTGTCTAACTATGGCACCCAAGAAGTGGGCATGACTGCGGCCGATGCCTTGAAAAAAGCCGGCATTATTGTTGCTATTGCCCAGAGTGTGGCGCTATTTGGTGCGCCGTTATTTGGTATCTTAACCGACAAGCTCAATCGGGTAACCGCGTTGTTAATTGCGCTGTTTATTACCTTTGTGGGTTATTGCAGCACTTACCTCGTGTCAGATCCCTTCGGTGGTGGCATGCTGGTGGTTGTGGTGATTATTGGTTTGAGTGAAATTGGTGCCATTATCACCTCTGGGGTACTGATTTCGCAGCAAACACCTGCAGAGAAGCGCGGTGCCGTCATAGGTATCTTTAACCTCTGCGGTGCTATTGGCATTTTGGTTTCCAGCGTGGTGGGTGGTTACCTTTATGACAATTGGGATCAATCTGGCCCCTTCGTCTTTGTCGGTTTCTGCGGCTTAGTCGTGTTTGTGTGGGGCTTGATAGTGAAAAATAAAATCGTGCCACTTAACTAAGCTGACTTTCAGCCATCAAAAAGCCCCAACTTAGGTAGCTAAGTTGGGGCTTTTAATTTAGATACTTGCAATCTAACTATTTTGAATTTAACGATGTGGATTAGTTAAAGTTAGCAAGATTAAGCGTTTGCAGCACTGGTTGGCCCGCAATTTGAAATTTAGCATCCTTAAACTCAGGTGCGCCCATGCTACCCTTAGCATTATTTGAGATAGCGACAGGCTCCCTTGGGATACCAATCCAGTTACTCTTTAGCGCGCCGTCTTCATCCTTATCTTGGAATACTGACAGGGCATAATCACCGTCAGGTAGATCTAAGCTAAACTCCAGCTTTTCATCTTTCACCTGATCCTTAAGATTGATGGTGTGCAGCTTATAAATCTCATTGGGTTTATCGGACAACCACTGTTTATCACTGTTATAGACTCGAACGACTAGCTTGCCTTGATCCGATTGCAGTCCCGATAGGGTTACATTGAGGCTTTGTGCCGATACTGAGCAGGCTAAACCAATGCAGGTAAACAACAGGCTGACAGCTTTAGCGGGTTTCGCGTACATATCACTTTCCTTTGTTATCACACCGATACAGCAATAAACAGTGTTTAGTTTCTAACTAACCGAAAACTCCATCTCAAACTGGTATTGATCTGGGCGATAAACGGCGTACATATGATCAAACAGCTTGCCGTCTTTATCGTACATAGAGCGATCCAGTACGAGTAACGGTTTGCCGGTTGGAATTTCTAAATGCATGGCTGTATCGACATTCGATAGGGTGGCAGTTAGCGACTGTTTCACCTTGCAGGAATGGAGTTCGATACCTGACATTCTGAAGATGTCCATACGTGACATCTTCAGTAGGTTTTCTTCGTTGTATATATCGCCAATATCGCGGGTCCAGCTACCGTAGTAGCCAAAAGGTACACCCTCGGACAGACGAATACGTTGTGATTGAATCAGCTCGGTTTGGCCATCAGTGCCGAAGCGTTCTTGAATATCCAAGGGAGGAATAGACTTACGGAACATTAAAGACTGGACTTGGGTTTCGCGGCCCATGATCGCTAGGCTTTCCAACAGACCCGAAATAGGTGCATCCAACTGCTCGGCGCGGTGCTTGTAGGTCACATGTGAACCTTTACCACGGTGACGGCTGATATAACCTTCCTCTGCCAGCTCATCCATTGCGCGCTTAGCGGTAATGCGTGATACACCGAATACATCCGATAGCTGATGTTCAGTCGGCATTTTTTCACCATAGGGGATTTCCCCTAAGTGAATTTTTTCCTTAAGAAAAAGATAGACCTGATGGTACAAGGGGGTTGGTACGTCGCTCACTAAAGCATGCTTTAAGCGGGGATCAGATAACAGTTCTTCAAATGTCATAGTTTCATTCTGTCGTTGGTTTATTACGTCAAAGCGCCCCGATTTTATCGGTCGTCTTTAACATAGTCTGAGCCACAGGGTTTGTGAAAACGCTTAAAAATATAGCAATTTCATGTTATAGGCTTAGAGCAAATATAACAATTGCTTTGCCACGAATAAGCCCAAAGACTTATTCAGTCTTTAATGCTTAACATGTTGTTTCAGTGGGTTTTAACCCCTTGAATATGCTCTGATAGGCAGCTTATTGCAACCTAACTACACAGTGCTCATCCGGTGGTTGTGGTTTTCGATTTAATGGTGTAGCTTTGGGTTAACGTTATAAATGATATATCATTAAGTCAAAATCTGCAATTGATCTCAGTCTCAACTCCATGCCGTATTGAACTGAGTGGTGAAATAAGGGACTGCAATGGACAACTACCAAATAGCTCGCCGCGCTCAAATCGGCGTCATTATTCCGTCTACCAATACTGGTGTGGAATATGATCTACAGAAAATTCGTCTCGATGGCGTGTCTTGGCACCCATCGCGCTTCTATATCGAGTTACGTAATTGGGCCGATGAAGTGGCTAAAACCGGCGAGTCGGATAACCAAGTGTTTGAACGCTTCCTCGAAATTATGCGAGGAGAGATCCCATACTCTATTCGTAACGTATTGAGTGCGAAAGTAAATCATATCATGCTCGGTATGTCTGCGGAAACCTTTTGGGGCGGTCTCGAAGGCAATATAGCCTTCGAACGTGAAATCAAAAACCAGATTGGCGACCTAGGCTTAACTACCGGTGCCGGTGCCACTAAAGAGGCATTAGAGAAGTTTGGTTGCAAAAAAATCTCTGTTATCACCCCTTACCCGCAGGTAGGCGATGAAAACGTGATCCGTTTTTTCAGTGATATTGGTTTCGAAGTACATAAGGTTAAAGGTCTCAACCGCCCATCGGCGACGGCTATTGCCGAAACGTCGATCAAGCAAGTGGTTGATGCAATTTATGAAGTCGATGCAGATGACGTAGATTGCATTATCCAATGCGGTACAAACTTGTCGACCGTGGATATATTCCCAAGTTTTGAACATATCCTAAGTAAGCCTATGTTACCAATCAATACCTGCACAGTGTGGCATGCGCTGCGCGCCTGTGGTGTGAACGATAAAATCACCGGTATGGGACGTTTGTTGGAAGAGTTCTAGACCTAATTTGGCCGTTGTTGTCTTGGGCAAGAATGAGATGAATGGATAATCAGGAGCAGGTATGCGTTTTAGTTTACCGCTGGGCATTTTAGGTTGTGTTGCTTTAGTTGGCTTGATTTGGTTGATTGGCCCCTACAGCGCACACATTGCCTTTATCCCCGATAAGGGGCCGCTGTGGTATTTCTGGAAACGGCCTGATCCTGATTTTTGGAGTCATTTTACCGCCTGGGGGTTCTATGCCTGCCATCAGGTGGCTATTTGGTGGTTAATCTACAGTGCGAAAACCGCTTATTCCTCCCGAACCTTGGATGATAAGGCGAGCGACTCGCCCTACAAGAGCTTAGGCTTACATAGGGTCAATCTGTATGCCATTGGTACAAATCTATTTTTTATCGTTTTGCATATAGTGCAAACCAAGATTTTTTATGATGGCCTCGCCCAAGATGTGAGTAATCTTAGTGCACAGTTCTCGGTGATTATTCTGCTGCTGATGGTGCTATTAATTGAGCACAAACGCCGCGGATTATTCTTCGGTAAAAAGATCATCGGTATAGACCAGACCTACAACGTGGTAAAGCAATACCACGGCTATTACTTTGCTTGGGCAATTATTTATACCTTTTGGTTTCATCCCATTGAAACCACAGTGGGGCATCTGCTCGGTAACTTCTACATGTTTATGTTGATGTTGCAGGGAAGTCTGTTTTTCACTCGCTTTCATCGCAACAAATATTGGACTGTATTACTCGAAACCTTCGTGTTACTCCACGGTGCATTGGTGGCCTACGCCTCGGTGCATGGGGAGTCTGTCTCTATGTTTGTCTTTGGCTTTGCGGTGATTTTCTTCGTTACCCAAATCTACGGATTAGGCTTGAGCCAACGAATGATAATGCTGTTCAGCGGTTTGTTTGTCGTGGTTTTGGTCCTTTATTACCAAAGCAATTTTATTAAGGGTATAGAAATTTTTCGCATCCCGATGGTGCTTTACCTCGGTGTTGGCTTGTTTACCCTTATCCATGCCATAGGCAGGTTCGCTAACCGTTCCGTGGCTAAGCGCGAACTGCGGTCTTAAGTCCTTATTTTGCTATTCCTTTTGTCTCACTGAAGTCTGTTGTTGAGCCGATTTGCTTTTGTGCTACTCGTAATGGGTCATACGGAATGCTTGCTGAAAAAATATAAATGATATAAAGTTATATCATTGTGTTTAATTGCTGTTTTGGAAGGGGATCCTAACAATGAACAAGCCGTTAGCGGGTATAAGAATAATCGACCTAACCCATATGTTGTCTGGGCCCTATGGTGCAATGATCCTGTCGGATATGGGAGCGGACACCATCAAGGTTGAGCCGCTTCAGGGCGAAGGCACACGCAAGCTGCTGGCCACAGATCCTAACAACTCGCTGGATGGATTCGGCGCCTATTACATTACCCTCAACCGTAACAAACGCTCGGTTGCCGTCGACCTCAAAACCGACGAGGGCAAGCAAGTGTTTTATAAGCTAGTGAAAGAGGCGGATGTAGTGATCAGTAACTTTGGCCCTGGCGTACCAGAGCGCTTAGGTATTGATTACGATACACTTTCAAAACATAACGAACGTATTATTACCTGTACTATCACAGGCTTTGGCTCCCAAGGGCCAGGGGCGAATCGTCCAGCCTTTGATCAGGTTGCCCAAGCTTTTGGTGGCGGCATGTCGATCACGGGTCACAACGAACACGAACCTATTCGCGCGGGTATCCCTATCGGTGATTTGGGCGGCGGGATGTTCAGTGTGATGGGGATTTTAGGTGCCATCGTCGAGCGTTTCAGCAGCGGTAGGGGTCAGCATGTCGATATCTCTATGCTCGATTGCCAGATTTCGATGCTCAACTATATGGCGACCATGCACTTTTTATCGGGCGAAAATCCGTTCCCAATTGGCAACTCGCACTTTGTGCACGTGCCCTATAACAGTTACAAAACCCAGGATGGCCACATCATTCTGGCGGTGATCACCGATAATTTCTGGCACAATTTGAAGAAAGTTGTGAAAATACAAGAGTTTGAGGATCCAAAATACGACACTCAGCCCGGTCGTTTCGCCGATAAAGCCTTTATCGATTCCACGCTTAACAGCATTTTGGCGACGAACACGAATGCCTACTGGATCCGTTTACTGGAAGAGGCACGTATTCCCTGCGCGCCGGTCAACAAATTCAGTGACGCCCTTAACGACTCTCAGGTTCGTGCTCGAAATATGGTGATCGATTTGCATCACCCCAACGGTAAGAAAACCCAAGGACCAGGTCATCCGATTAAGATGTCGCGCACCAACGAGGAAACTTTCTCTGCGGCGCCGCATATCGGTCAGCACACAGACGAAGTGTTGTCATCGCTTCTGCAATTTACCTCAGATGACATCAGCGAATTGAAGCGCAAAGGCATTGTGGGCTAGGGGAAAAGCATGAGTGATTTTGTCCGAATTAACGATGTTGGCCCCAGAGATGGTTTGCAGAATCAGGCGCAGATTTTAACGCCTGATCAGCGCATTGCGCTTATCCATGGCTTGGTTGATGCTGGCGTGCCATCGATTGAGGTGGGAAGCTTTGTCTCTCCTAAAGCTGTACCTGCGATGGCGGGTGCTGCCGAGATTGTCACCAGTCTTAACCAAGCGGGCATCAATAAACGCGCCTATTTGCAGTCACTGGTGCCAAATCAAAAGGGATATGAACTAGCACGCGACGCGGGTGCTGAAGCCGTTTTGTTGGTGGTCTGCGCCTCTGAAACCATGAACCAGAAGAATGTTCGCATGGGCATTAATGATGGTTTAGGGCAGGCGAGGGAAATCATTCAACAGGCCAAAACAGATGGTATCGATGTGCTAGCTTGCATTGCCGTCGCCTGGGAATGCCCATTCGAAGGTAAGACAAATCCTAATGTGGTGCTAGAAATGGCTGCCAAACTGACGGAATTTGGCGCCCATGAATTGGTGATTGCCGACACTATCGGCGCTGCTATGCCCAATGCCGTCAATGGTTTGATGAAGCAGCTCATTACCCAGCATCCAAACCAAGCTATCGCCTGTCATTTCCATGATACCCGCGCTATGGGGCTTGCTAACGTGTATGCCGCATTAGAGGCTGGCGTGCGCCGTTTCGATGCCTCGGTGGGTGGTCTGGGCGGTTGTCCTTTTGCCCCCGGTGCGACCGGCAATATTGCCACTGAAGATGTGGTGATGATGCTGCAGCAAATGGGGATGCATACCGGAATCGATTTGACCAAGCTGATGGCCGTAGGCCAATTGGCGGGCGAGATGACTGGTACGCCAACGGGCGGCCGCGCCCACCAATGGCGTAGTTTGCAACTGCAAAAGGCAAGGCTCTAAGCAATCCCATCGTTTCATTCCATTTGTATATTAAGAAGAACAATCATGAGTGGACAAACCCTTTACGACAAAATCTGGCAGGCCCACGTGGTGTCGGGCGATGACGAATCGGCATTGATTTATATCGACCGCCATGTGATCCACGAAGTAACCTCGGCGCAGGCCTTTGAAGGTTTAAAGCTTGCCGAGCGCCCAGTATGGCGCAGCGACTCGATTCTGGCGATGCCCGATCATCAAGTGCCAACTACAGAGCGTGAAAAAGGTAAAGCGGGTTTCGTCGATAAGCTGGCTCTACTTCAAGTCAGCACCTTGGATGATAACTGCGATGAACACCAAATTGCCCAATTTAAATTGCAGGACCCTCGTCAGGGCATAGTGCATGTGGTGGGACCCGAGCAGGGCGCATCACTGCCAGGCATGACCATTGTTTGCGGTGATTCACACACGTCAACCCACGGCGCCTTTGCGACGCTGGCACAAGGTATTGGTACCTCTGAGGTTGAGCATGTGCTGGCGACCCAGTGTTTGCAGCAAAAGAAATGCAAAAACCTGCGGGTGCGTGTCGATGGCAAGTTGCCCTTTGGCGTCACGGCTAAGGATCTGATCCTCCATATCATAGGTCAGCTCGGTACCGCTGGCGGTACGGGTTACGCCATCGAATATGCGGGCGAAGCCATCGAAAGCCTTTCAATGGAAGGCCGATTAACCGTTTGCAATATGACAATCGAAGCGGGCGCTCGCAGCGGCCTAATTGCCTACGATCAAATAACCGAAGATTACCTGCGTAATAAACCCTATGCCCCTAAAGGACAGATGTGGGAGCAGGCAGTTAACTACTGGCGTACGCTGGTAAGTGATGCCGATGCGATATTCGATAAAGAGTTAGTCATTCGGGCGCAGGATATTCAGCCCCAAGTGACTTGGGGGACCAAACCCGATCAGGTGGTTGCGGTGACTTCACAGGTGCCACCATTAACTCACGCTAAAGATGCGGTTCAACGCGCCGATTGGCAAAGGGCGTTGCAGTATATGGCACTCAGTGAAGGTGAGGCCATGACAGACCTCAAACTCGATCAAGTGTTTATCGGCTCATGTACGAATGGCCGGATTGAAGATATCCGCGCCGTCGCCAAGGTCGTTAAGGGCAAGCGCATTGCGCCTTCAATAAAACGTGCCATGGTAGTGCCAGGCTCTGGCCTAGTGAAACAGCAGGCCGAGGACGAAGGTCTAGATAAAATCATTACAGCAGCGGGGCTCGAATGGCGCTTTGCGGGCTGCTCTATGTGTAATGCCATGAATCCCGATGCCTTGGAAAGCGGTGAACGCTGCGCGTCCACCTCAAACCGTAACTTCGAAGGGCGTCAGGGTCAGGGCGGTCGCACTCATTTAGTGTCGCCTGCGATGGCGGCCGCGGCCGCAATTGCGGGGCATTTCGTGGATATCCGCCATATCGAGCTGGCACAATTGGAGGGAGAACACTAATGGCGGCGTTTATTTCCCATAAAGGGCTGGTCGCGCCCATGGACAGGGCCAATGTCGATACCGATGCCATTATGCCCAAGCAATATTTGAAGTGCATTTTCAAGACGGGTTACGGTGGCTGGGCCTTCGATGATTGGCGCTACCTAGACGCGGGAGACGTGGATATCGATGTTAGCAGTCGCAGATTAAACCCAGCTTTTGAGCTTAATAATCCTGACTATCAGGGCGCGAGCATCCTATTAGCGCGGGAGAATTTTGGCTGTGGTTCAAGCCGCGAACATGCGGTTTGGGGCATTCGCGATATGGGCTTTAAGGTCATTATCGCCACCAGTTTTGCCGATATTTTTTACAATAACTGCTTTAACAACGGGGTGTTAGCCATCAGCCTAGGCGCTGAGCAAATTGAACAGCTATTTAATTTAGCTGAGCAAGGGTTAACCCTTACCGTCGATTTAGATAAATGTGTGGTTGTTTTGCCTAATGGCGAGCAGATGGCTTTTACCATAGAGCCAAAGCGCCGCGAAAAAATGCTCGAGGGTCTAGATAACGTGGCAACGACACTGTTGCAACGCCAAGCCATTCAGGCATTTGAAGCCAAACATAAAACGGCTCACCCCTATTATTTTATGCCTATGGCATAAGCCCCCTTTGGCTGGCTTGCTCGTTCCTTTTTATTTCCGTGGGGAATGGGTAGGCCGGCCAAACTCATTCATCATTCAGTTCATTTTAGGTACAGACCCATGCCGATACTCTTCCTTACTGTACTCATAGACTTAATCGGTTTTGGCATGGTGATCCCCATTTTGCCCTTTATGGCGCCGCAATTTGGTGCCAGCGCCTTCGATATCGCCATGTTGATTGCCGCCTATTCTGTGTGCGCAGGTCTCGTAGGTGGTTGGTGGGGTAAGCTCAGTGACAGACTCGGGCGAAAACCTGTGATCATCCTTTGCCTGCTTGGGACTGCGCTTTCCTATGCCACACTCGCCTTCGCTAAAACTTTGCTTGCCGTCTACGTGGCAAGGATTATGGCGGGCAGTTTTGCAGGAATTTATGGTGTGGCTTCTGCTATGGTGGCGGATCTTTCTAAACCCGAAGAAAGGGCAAAGAGCATGGGGCTGATAGGCTCTGCCTTCGGTTTGGGTATGGTTGGTGGGCCATTTATTGGCGGCGTGTTGGCAGGGGATGAAATTAACTTTTTAATGCCGTCGCTTTTTGCTGCAAGTCTCTCAGTGATGGCCGCCTTCTTGGCACTGATTAAATTACCCGAATCCCATGGCCGCGAGAAGCGACAAGCTCACCAAGTCTGGCGAAGCGAAACGGGTAAAGTCAGCTTTATTCATCTGCTTAAACAGACCCATAACCGCTGGTTGATTATCGAGTTTCTGCTTCACTCCATGGTGGTCTCAACGGTTACTTACCTATTTCCGCTTTGGGTTGGCGATAAGCTCCAATGGGGGCCGACTCAGGTGGGTATCGTCTTTGGTATTCAAGGGCTCATGATGGCCTTACTGCAGGCAAAGTTAGTTGGGGTTTTGAGCCGAAGATTTGGTGAACTCAACGTGCTCACGGCGGCGATTGCCCTGCTTACTCTAGGGTTCAGCCTAGCCAGCGTGGCCGAGCAGCAACATTGGATGATTTTAAGTTTCTTTCTCTGCATTAGCGGCGCCAGCAGTTGCTCGCCAGTGATGAATTCGATTCTCTCTAAGCGCACACCTCTGGAATATCGTGGCCGTATGTTAGGCAATGCGAGCGCCCTAGGCGCTTGGGGGCGGGTCGCAGGTCCCTTATTGGCGGGGAGTTTATTAACGCTGTCGGGCTTTTCTCTGGCTTGGGCGGCAGGCATTTTGATTGGACTGGTGTATATCAGTTGGCCGCTGCATGAACGCTTTTCGTCAGTCTCTCAAGGGGCAATTAAGCCCCTTGAGTATCAAGATTAATGCTGTTTTAGTTTATGAATTCGCGTCGTATTTTTTAGCCTGCTCCAGCAGATTGTCGGCATCGAGCAGTTGATTTATTTGACTTAAATTCAGCATGGGCTGATTAAAGTGAGATGTTTCGCCCTGTTGCTGAATATGCGTGAGCAGCGCCTGCGCCGTCGGCACAAAGGCATGCAGCAATGCGACCGGATAGAGCGCCAGTTTGTAGTTAAGCTCGGCTAACTCAGCAGCATTTGAAACCGGGCTTGCGCCCCCCTCAACCAAGTTATGCACTAATGGCACCCTAGCGCCAAACTCCTTGGCAATGATTTGCATCTGCTCCAGCGTCTTAGGTGCTTCGATAAACAACAGATCTGCACCTGCCTCAAGATAGCGGGAGGCGCGCTCCATCGCATCCTCAAAACCCGTTACGCCGAGCGCATCAGTGCGCGCCACAAGAAGGGTGTTTTCGTTCTCGCGGCTATCGACGAAGGCGTGGATCTTACCCTCCATTTCGGCGCAGCTAACGACGTTTTTGCCCTTCATATGGCCACAGCGTTTTGGCATGACCTGATCTTCCATCTGCATAGCACTGGCGCCTGCGCGCTCAAACACTCGTACTGTGCGTTGGGTGTTGAGGGCATTGCCAAAGCCAGTGTCGATATCGACGATAAGCGGCAGCTCACTGATTTCACGCATTAATTGAATGCAGTGGGCGACTTCGCTCATGCCGATTAAGCCCACATCGGGAATACCGAATCGAGAGAAGGCGATGCCTGCCCCTGAGACGAAGCCAACATCAAACCCCGCCTGTTCTACCAGCCTAGTCGTGAGTCCGTCGAAAACTCCCGGCGCTTTGATAACGCCGGGTTTTGTAAGGGCAGCTTGTAATCTTTGACTATGCAATGACATAGCTGCGTCCTATTCGGGAATAGCGATGTGCTCAGAGAGCAGTGAACCAAAGCCACGAATACGGTCGTGAATACCATTGCTACGCAGCGCATGCCAGAAGGTCAAGGCATTGATGGCAAGAACGGGCTTACCCAACTCTTGCTCCAATTGTGCTGCCAGTTCGACGAAATACAGGTTAGTGCCCGCCTGTAGAATCAAATCCACATCGTCGCCATTCACCTGATCTACTAGGGCGCGGGTCTTGGCAAAGTTCTCGTGGGCAATTTCGACTGGGCCTGGCGAGCAGTGTCCGGCGATACGCACTACTTCGTAGCCGATGTCGGCCATAAATTTAACGACTTGGCTGTCGCCAACGGGCATATAAGGTGAAATCACCCCGATACGTTTGACTTTAGGGTAGCATTTCAAGGCATCCATAATGGCCTGCGCCCCGAAGGTAATATTGCAGCCACCACGGGATTGGGCGATGTCATTGTATTTTTTGAATTCGCGGTCGGAGCGGCCCTTACCGTCCCAGAAGGTTTCGGCGGAATAGCCGAAGATGACATGGTCAGGGCGACAGGTGAGTGAGTCGATAAGTCCCTGCTCAGTGGCGCCACCAATGGCTTGCACCATCTCCACAAATTCCTGTTCGTTGGTAACCTTAAACGGTGGGATCACGCAGGCGCGAGTGGCGAGCACTACGCCTTCGGGGCACATTTTGTGGTATTCAGTTTCTACTGCCGTGTTGGTTGAGGGCACGAGTACAGCAAATTTTTTGCGGTAACCATAGTAATCTAATGACATAATTCGACCTCTATAAAAGTATTAATGATATATCATTACTATATATCAATAGATTCACAAAGCAATCATTCGGTAATGCTTTGGCGTGACCATTGGATCTGTACCGCCTGCGCGAGGAAAAACAGACAAATCACGCTGCAAGTCGCTAATATTAAAGGGCTTTGCATACCAAATAGTAAGTAAAGACTGCCAGTCGAAAATGTCGCTAGGGTGCGTGACAGGGTACCGACCGATGAAAACACGCCCATCACTCGGCCTTTTTCGTGGGCGGGTGCTTTTTGCGATACCAGACTCTGTATACAGGTGAGCATTAATCCCGTTGCTGCCGCCTGCAGCGACATAGCAAACAGCACCACCCAATATAACTGGTTCGCGCCACTGATTATGAGTAGCACCATAGCGGAGGCATAGAGCCAGGCGCTGAATTTAAGCAGCCCCTGTTCACCAAATTTTTTGGCTAACTTGCCGACTAAACCACCCTGCACCGCAGCTAAGGTAAAGCCCGAGACCAAAAGCATAGGCGCTAAGCCCTGTGGGCCACTGATAAGAGACAGATCCTTTGCCCAGATAGGGAAAATTGATTCGAACAGTCCCGCCGCTAAATTGAAAAGCGCACCGCAGCTGATAATTAATATCAACACTCGTTGGGTTAACAGGTTTTTAAATCCGCTCCAACGAGATTGTGCTGGCGTGTCGCGGCTCTGTTGCTGATGTTCCTTGCTTAAGCTTTCTTTCAAAAATAGTGCGATACCTAAGAATGAGATAAAGGATAGCGTCGCGGAGGCAAGGGCTGGGCGAAGGAAGTTAGCGGCCTCAAAGTTATCACCAGCCATGATACTGCCAAGCGCAGGGCCGATGACAAAGCCTAGGCCGAAAGCTGCGCCTATCATGCCCATGCCCTTGGCACGGTTCGATTCATCGGTGATATCGGCGATATAGGCCTGAGCCGCGGCGATGTTGCCCGCCATACAGCCGCTGAGGATGCGCGAAATAGCGACTAGCCACAGACTGTCTGCGAAGGCGAGTAGCACATAGCCTAGGCAGGCACCGAACATGCTGAGCATGAGAATGGGTTTTCGGCCGTAGCGGTCACTTAAGCGACCGAGCAGGGGCGCCGAAAGGAACATGGCAAAGGAATATAGCCCCATTAGCAAAGTCGCAGTTTGAGCTGTGCCGCCAAGCTGCAGTACGTAGTAGGCGAAGATGGGGATCATGATGCCAAAACCAATCATGTCGGCGAGGATCACGATAAAAATGTTTAACATGTTAGCTCCTGTAGCATATTTGCTGTGGCTTAAGCTCAGTTGTTTATGTTTTTAGCGGGTGCATTATCTTTGTTTTGAATCGCTTATGTTTGAGCACTAACGATATGTTCTACGAGCTCAACCATCCAAAAAGCCTCAGGGTTTTGTTGCCAGCAATACTTTACTAGCAGCCCCGTTTCATCTATCCAAAAGGCGGCGTCATCCTGCTGCTGATAACGCTCCGACAGATAGCGATATTTATGGGTTTGGCAGTGAATATCAGCTAATGGGAGGATTTCTGCGTCAAGCTTCTCGGCGCTGCGTAAAGATTCTGTGGGGCGCAGCAGGGCATCAACACTGCTCGGATGATTAATGTCGGGGACTAGGGTTGATTGCGGTCCATGGCTCGCTAAATGAGTAATCACTTCACCGCTGAAGACTCGCATTAGCGGAAAATAGAGAAAATTATCACTGCGCTGCGCTTGATGCGTTTGGGTCTTGCCGTTTTGCAGCCGTTCGATAGTGAGTTGCCGCTCATTGGCATCGAACTGGTAAATGGCGGAGATATCTTGACCTGCTTGTTGCCAATGAATTTGGCTTAAAAAACTGCCTGAGGGTGAAGATGCCTGCCTATCCGCATCAGTTTGATAAACGGCGGGATTATCGGCCGCTGTTTTACACATATCTGTTTTATATGAAACTAAAATGGCGCAGTTAAGCGCATCAACAAAGCGGGCGCTATGAACAATCATATGACCATCAGAGGTTTGCGCTTTTATCCAAGGTTCGCTGATGGGCTGCAAATCGTAATTGAGGTAATAGCGGTAACAGCCGCGTTCAGTCTCCCTAGCATCTAAAGGAAGGGGCATAACCCTGAGTAGGCGCGAAAATACCTCACTCACTTTTGCTATCGCCTTCAATGACTTCAATCAGTTCGACTAACAGACCGCCAGTGGTCTCTGGGTCCAGATACACCATCTTTTTCGCGCTAGTCGAGGTCTTAGTCATAGTAATGACGCCATCAGGGGTGACATGTCCAGGCTTAATGCCATTAGCGGCTAATAGCGTCATGGCGCCATCAATATCCTTCACCCGCCAAGCAACGTGGTTAATCCCCGCACTGCCGCTGGCACCAGGTGTTAACAACAACGATTTGAAGTAGTCAGAGATGGGTTCGATTAGCTCAAATTCCATGTCTTTGACTTTGAACAGGGCAAACCGTGCTGGCACATTTTCCGTCTGCTCAAAAGGAGGAAGCACGAGGATCTCTGCATCCGTTAAACCATAGAGACGCTTAAAGTCGGCGATGCTCTCTGCTAGGTCAGTCACTATATGCCCAACATGCTGAAAACCCAGAATATGGTCTGCAAGTATATGATTTGTTGATTTTTCTGTACTTGTCATCGTTCGCTTCAATCCTTGTTTGAGTGACCTTTCTTGCTTTTAAATTCTTGAGTTTGACTAAATGATATATTATTAATACATTATGTCTATCTTGACTCACAATGACAACAAAAAGGCGGCTCATGAAACTGTTTATTCTTGGCTTAGGCCACGTAGGTAAAGCACTGGCGAAAAAGCTTAAAGCCGACGGTCATCAAGTGGTGGGCAGTACGACCACCGAATCTAAAGTTCCCGAATTGGAGCAACTCGTCGATGCGGTTGCCGTGTTAAAGGGAGAAGAAACTGCGAAGGTCGCCGCTGCGGCGGCGGGTTGTGATGCCATTATCGTGACCGTTGCACCTAATGTTCGAAATACCCGCACGAAGGAAGAGCGTGAGGTGCACTACGAGCAAGTGTTAGTGCGTAGCTGCGAGAGCGCACGTCTGGCCTGCCCTAGGGTGATCTTTTTATCGTCGTTTTCCGTTTATGGTGACGGTGGTGTAGGGCATGAAGCGATCGATGAGCTCACGCCAACATCAAATCATCAAGAACCTTCATCTAAGTACTATCAGCTTGCTGAGCAACAGGTGCTAAGTTCATCACTTGGCTGTGTGCTGCGTTTCCCTGATATGTATGGCGCGCCAGGGGATTTTACCTTCCCGCAAAGGGTGAAAATGGCTATCGACTATTTCGGTGGTAAGGCAATTTTCAGTGCCGATGCCCCTCTTTATGCGATTCATTTTGAAGATGTAGTGGACTCTGTTTACCACGTTATCCACAGCCAGTTGAGTGGCATTTATAACGTCTGCGATAACGGCCAAGTGCCAGCGACCAACAAGCAAGTATTCGATGCCATATGCGACCAAAACGACTGGCCTCGACTGGAGTTTCTAGGTCAAATCAAGGCGCCTAACCGCAAAATCTCGGCGGCAAAAATCTATGCTACGGGTTATAGGGTAAAACACCCTGACCCGAATGCTGATGTGGTTGCTACCGAATCGGTTTGAGTCACTAATCACCAACACTAAGCGCTAAATCTTAAAGCTAACACCAAGGAAATGGGCAAATGACAACTCTGGTAATCACTGGCAGTACTAAGGGAATTGGCAAAGGTCTGGCGGCCGAATTTGCTCGCCTAGGTCACCGCGTGGTGATCAGTGGTAGAAGTCAGCAGGATGTCGATGCCACCCTTGTGGAGCTCGGTTATCCGGCGTCACAGGTTGTGGGATTGGCCTGCGACAGTGTCGATAAGCGACAGGTAGAAGCCCTATGGGAGTTTGCCTGTGAGCACTTTGGCACAGTGGATATTTGGATTAATAACGCAGGTTTAGCGAGAACCGTTTGGCCAATTCTCGACACTCCTGATGCCGAAATACAGCAAATGGTGCACACCAACATTATCGGCACTATGAATGGTTGCAGAGTTGCCGCCAGTGGGATGAAGCGTGCGGCCAGCCAAGGACTCGTGTTACAGCCACAGAAGATTTTCAACATGCTTGGTGGCGGCAGTGATGGTGAGTATTTCCCTGGCATGGGGATATACGGCACCACTAAACGTGCACTGGATTACTTCACGAATGCCTTGAGTAAAGAGCTAAAAGGCGACGCCATTTTAGTGGGCAAGGTGCGCCCCGGCATGATTATCACCGAGGGCGTTATCCGTGAGGCTAAGGTTGATAAGGATAACTTCGAGCGTCGTCGTCGATTTGCCAACGTGCTTTGCGATCATGTTGAAACTGTTACGCCTTATCTGGCGCAGCAAATCCTCGCCGAAACTAAGACTGGGCGAAAAATCCGTTGGTTAACACCGATGAAAATGACGCTTCGAATGTTGTCTGGCTATGTGCGTAGTACGCCCGATAAGTTTACCCGTTACGGCCTATAACACCCTGAAACACAACTACAAAGAGAAGAAAAATGTCAGATACTAAAAATAAAGAAACAAAGACCCTCGATGAATTTCTGGCCGAGAACCCGAATGTAGATGTCAGCCGTTACTGGGAGCGTTGCTGGGGCATTTTAACCGCCCTTAAGCAGAAGATTACCGACAGATTTCCCCACCTAAGCCAGCATCCATCGACTTTCGACAGAGAATACTACACCTCACCAAATGGTGAGTTCGAAGGCTCCTATGCCGCCTGGACGGGTCATGGTGTCGAGTGGTTGGTCAACTCGTGGATTGGTAACCGCAAGGCTAGCATTCTGGATATGAACACTACTGCCTTTTTGGGGCAGGAAACCGATGTACCGCATTTAGTGATTGTGTTCGGTACCGTGCCGCAGCTTTTTTGCTACTGCGATTACACTCCGCGTAAGAACCTGCTGACCGATGTGGACTATCTGGATAAGTACTACGGCCCAGAGGTGAATAACTGGTACATGAAGCTACGTTCACACCCCAATTTCCATTGGTCGGTGAGCCATGGCAGCTATATGCGCGCCTTAATCAATCCAGCGACTCAAAGCTTGATGGGTGAGTTGAATGACGAAAACATCAGCATTTTCGAAACTTACCTACATGAGATGGTTGACCGTTGGTTAGGTTGGTTAGAGGCCGCTACGCCAGTGCCTGAGTCTGAGCGAGCTGAGCTTCAACGTAACGATCACATCATCCGTGAGATGAGCTATCGCCGCGATCCTATGAATAAGCTGGCTGCCAATGTGTTTGGTCAAACCGAGGTCGAAAAGATGATCGAGCTGCGGATGGGCAAGGCACAGATTGACGCCAACATCACTTACTGATCTTAGGTTTAGTGTGCTGGAGGGAGGGCTATCATGACACAAAGTGGGCAACCCAAAACCCTAATGGGGGTGCAACTGGTCGACGGTCTTAAGCGCCGTAACTGGTTAGCCTATCTGTTTGCAGTACTGATTTCATCGGGTTATGCGGGGGCTTTATCTATCCTGCAACCTGGATTGCTGCAGGTGATTGGGATTCCCTACGCCGAGCAGGCGACCCTGACTGGAATGCTAGGGGGTCTGCAGGAGGCGATATTCATCGTCATGATGGGACTCTACGGTGTCATGGCTGACCGCTTCGGTCGTCGGGTGATGTATGTATTTGGCCTTGCGACCACGGCGATTGGGTTTGCCCTCTATGGCAGCGCGACGTCGGTGGAGCAGTTAGTTATTTACCGAATCATCGTTGCGTTCGGCTCTGCAGCAATGGTGGGGATGATGGTGACGGTCGTCGCCGATTATTCCCATAACAGCACCCGTGGCAAAGCCAACGGAATTCAAGGGGCGATTGCCACTCTAGGTGCCTTTATTCCGCCGGTGCTTGCGGGTTTACCTAAGACTTTTGTCGGCGCTGGATATTCTGAAGCCGCAGCCCAACAGGCTACCTTTGCACTCGCCGGCGCCTTAGGCGTTGTGGCAGCAGTCGTGGCTTTTATCGGCCTGTCGAAAATGGTCGGCACTGTGGTGAAGGCGGAAAAGGAATCCTTGCTGGTGATGCTGCGTCAGGGTGCAAAAGAGGCGAAAAAGCCTGCCATTGCACTGTCATACGGGGCGGCGTTTATCTCCCGCGGCGACTTGGCCGTAACCGGCGCCTTTATGGGGCTGTGGTTAGTGCAATATGGTACAGGCACCCTCGGACTTTCGGCCAGTGATGCCATGTCGCAACTTGCTATGCCAGCCATTTTAATGGTCGTTAGTGGCGCGCTAGTTGGGTCAATCCTCACAGGATATTTGAGCGACAAAGTGAGTCGTATCACAGCTGTATCTATCGCTTCGGGCTTAGCTGGCTGTGTCTATGGCGCCATGTATTTTGTGCGCGATCCGAGTGCCACAAGCGTATTTCCGCTGCTGTTTGTGATGGGAATCGCTGAGATTAGTGCCTTTGTTTCTAGTCAGGCTTTAGTCGGTGAGCAAGCACCTGCCGAGCGCAAGGGTGCGGTGATTGGCCTCTTTGGTGTTGCTGGTGCTGTGGGCATTTTATTGGCCACAACAGGCGGCGGATTTTTGTTTGCGCACCTGTCGCCATCAAGCCCCTTTGTCTTATTCGGTTTACTGAATTCAATCGTTTTCATCTGGAGTCTCTTGTTGTCTAGACCCAAATCAAAACCCCTTTTAACAGAACAAAATGTCTAAACAATTAAGGTAACGTCATGCCACAAAGCCAATTTAAAACCAAACCTATGATGACAGAAGAGTTCGCTCGCCACTTAGCAAGCGGACAACAATTGGATACCAGCGCAATTTACACTGAGGTGTTAGCTTTACGTGACCGCATTTGGGATTATGTGAGTTCTGAGCTGGAGTTTACCGAGGATTTAGGCTGCGAAGATATTCACGAATTCAGTGATTTAGCTGGCAACCACCTAGGCAGAATGCGCAATTTTACCGGTAAGGGCGATAACCCTATTGATTGGGTTATCCACTCAAACATCGGTCTACCTGAGAATACCTTTACCAACATTCACCTGACGTTTTGGATGAAGGACAATACCGACATTCCTCACCTAGGGCTGGCATTCGGGACTCTACCAGAGGCCTTTTATTATGCCGACTTAATGCCTCGCTATGAGTTAGTGACGCACCCTAATTATGTAGAAAAGTATTATGCCCCAGTGAACCAGCTAGCGCTTAATCATGCTAAAGCTCTGTATGAGGAAGGGGTTAAACCTTTTACCGCGGCCATGCCTTTCATCCGTGCAAGTATTAGCCCTTGTACTATTTGCGGTGTTGGCCCGCTGGCATTCTTCAAAGATCATGCCGAAGAGCAAATTATGGAGCTGATTAAATACTGGGTTGGTTTAGTGAAACAAGCGAAACTGGATAACGATCCTGAGTCTTGTGCTGAGCGCCGCAAACGTGACTATCAACAACGTAAAAATATTGTGTATCTTGATCCGGCAAACCCGATTGCAGAACGTTTAGTGGGTAAAGAGGCCGCTGACCGCTTGGTTCGCATCTTGGCGGGCGAAGAGCGTAATGGCCAACCCTACGTTCAAGGATAAGATCCCAAGCGTGGTGCACGGGTTTTGCTAACGAAATGCAAACCCGTGCGTCAACAATTGGGAATTTATGGAGAACAATAATGATAAAAAAGATACTGATAGGTGTAGTTGCGCTGATTGTGCTGGTGGTCGGTGGAACCTTGGCTTGGATGAGTATTCCCTTTTCCTATAACCAAGATGAGACCGCTGCCGCACTGATTTCGTCGGATAAGGTGAATGTCGATGAGGGTGACTTTATCAGTTTTAAGCCTGTACAAACGGCACCGACCAAGGGGATCATTTTTTATCCCGGCGGTAAAACCAGTGCTGAGACTTTTGCGCCTTTTATGCGCCGTTTTGCAGAGCAGGGCTATTTGGCTGTGATTGTGCCTATGCCATTTAAAACCGCATTTTTAGGGGTGAACAAGGCTGATGAAGTGGTTGCGGCTTACCCAAATATCCAACATTGGGTCATTGCAGGGCATTCCTTAGGCGGTGTGGCGGCATCTGAGTATGTTAAATCCGCCGACTTAAATCGCATCGAGGGCTTATTACTATTGGCTTCTTATCCTGCCAGCGATATTAGCCAGTTTAAGATTGCGACTATGTCGATTTCGGGCGCTAAAGATTTACAATCGACACCGCAGAAGATTAACGAAAATAAAGCTAAGTTACCTGCCAGTACCGATTATGTAGTCATTGAAAATGCTAACCACTGGCAGTTTGGTTCCTACGCAGCTGACAACACTAAGCAGCAAGGGTTACTCAGCCCATCGGAACAGGCTGAGCAAGTATTTGCGCAGAGTTTGGCGTTTTTAAATCGTCTGCCTTGATATCTCAAGTTATTGAAATAAATAGCTGGGCTAACCTTAGCCCAGCTCTAGTTCGCTAAACAAATCACGCTTATTAAAGCCCGCCGTCATAAAGCGCATAAAGGCTTTACCACCTGTTAACCAAGCCACCTTGGTACCGGATTTATTCGTCGACAATATGCCGTTTACTAGCCATGGCGTTACAGTCTCAACCTTATCACCGAGAATGTTGAAGATCTTTTTCACCTTCTGCCATTCGGCAGAGGACGTATCGTAATCACCCACTAATAAATCGGTCACCACAATGCCTGGACTTAAGGTGTTGACCTGCACAGCTGTGCCTTTGACTTCCTTTTGCAGTGACTTATTGAGATAAGTCACTGCGCGTTTAGTGGCACCGTAAATCGCCATACCCGGCTGAGTGGCATCGTTACTGCCAAAGCCTTCCATGTTCCAGATTTGGCCGTGGTTTTGTGCTTTCATGCCCTTTAATGCCACGCTGGTGGCTAGTACCACGCCACCCAGATTAGTGGCAATGATATTGTTGATATCGTCGGTGGACTGTTGTTCTAACGGTTTGCGCGGTAGGCTCATGCCCGCGTTATTGATCCAGATATCGACGCTTGAAAAGGTCGCCACAGCGTGGTCCCAAACAGCTTGTAATTGGGCTTGGTCTTTTACGTCGCAGGCGAGGCCTGTGACCTTGTCTGCGCCAAATTGCAGGGCAAAACCGCTGACGACCTCGTCGACCTGTGTCTGGTTGCGACCCGTGATCACAACCCTACAGCCCTGCTTTAAAAAGTTAACTGCTAACCCTTTACCAATACCGCGGGTACTACCAGTGATGATGACTGTTTTCATTGTTCCTCCGCCGATGCGCTAGATAAATCTTTATTGTTATAACTTTAATACAAATGTAAGCTAATGAATAGAGTAAATATCAGTAGGATGAGTTATGGCAACGGTTTTCCCCATTGGCAGTGTTGGCCACACATTAATGCAGCTTAGAGGTACTTGGCACGACAGTGTCGAGTTATTCCATTTGGATGGCACACCCTTGATTGATGATACCCAAGCGGGCAGTGGTACGCCTGGGCAATCTCCCTTCGATAATCTGGTCTATATCGATTTTGATGGGGTCAATTTTAAAATTACCAACGTGCATTTTCGCGGCCGTCCGGCCTTAGCAAAGACCTTTACTGGTACCTTAAAGGAAGGGGTATTAGTGTTTGATCCTATGGGCAAGGGCAGTTACGAGAACGTGGGCATGTCTGGCGGTCCGGGCATTTTGACCTTTAGCGCTAGACAATTAAATCAGGCCACTGATGTGTATATGGAGCCGGACTTTATTATCGTGACTGCGCCTGGACACCGTACCCGCCATACTGTGCTATACCGCAATGGTGAGGCGACACGCACGCTCACTGCAAAGGGCGTACGCTTATCTCCTTGCTGCGATATGCGTCATCCCTTAGACCCTAGGGGCTTAGAGGGGGATGTGCATGAACCTAAGTTTGAGGCCAGCATTTGGCAGCATTTGGTCTAGAAGTTCGTATAGATATCAGCGAAGAAATGGCTATCGAAAGTAGCCGATAATCTGAACGAGTGATTTCGCCAATTTGCGACAAATGAGCCTTAAAAATCAGCCTTAAAACAATCGCGCCTGAGGCCACAATTGCAGCTTCAGGCGCGATTTTTTAAGCTAAATTAGCGTTGCAACCGTTAGGCGACAAGCCCAACGGTGGGTCTGTCTTGGTTTAGGCGATAATGCTCTCTTTCGAGTTAACCGACTCTGTGGTTAACACATCGACCTGACGCTCAAACTCATTCTTGAGAGTTGAGGATTTGATTGGTGGCACGGTTGGCATTTCATCAAACACCCAGCCATCGCCATCAATCATGGCCTGCCTGCGACCTGGAGATGAAATTGTCAGTACTTTCTTGCCCTTATGCTCATCACGTGCCTTAGTATCAATCTGCCAGCCTTTCTCTTCGATCAACTTGCGGCGTGCCATACGGAAGGTGCTCATAAACTTGTCCGATTTCACCGATACTTCGTTGGCCAAGGTTTCTGGCAGATAGTAAGGCTGTGAATCTTGAACGATAGTTGCGTCTTCCAGCAGGATGGTTTTCAGGCGCTGTAGTGAGCCTTTATCAAACATCTTCACTTTAAAGAAGCTGCGGAACTGCCAAGCAAAAGTGCGGGTGGTATGTTCGTCCACTGGCGTGTTGGCGTCGAACATAACAATATGCCAACCGGGGCGTATATCGATTTTAATACGCACTATCATACCGGGCAGGTGCCACTCGGGGTGCACTTTGGTTTCTTGTTTGTCTTTACGTAAAAAGTTACGCCAACCGAGGAAACCACCCTTGAGTTGCGGCGGGTACATGACGTTCGTTGAGCGTCCCCACCATTCGTGCTTTTCGACCTCTTCGATATAGTTATCTTCCGCGGTGCTTGGGTAACCAAATACAGGGTGTACGAAAGAGGCGTGGGCGATGTCGATGCCGTTTTCGACCACACGGGAGGCTTCAGCCTTCCAAGTAAATTCGGTTTTTAGACCACGCCAGTTGGCTTCGTCACCATATTCAGGCAGTGGCGGGATAGGGAAGCGTTCTTCAGCGGGTAAGTCACCCATAAACACCCAGATCATGCCGTATCTTTCTTCTACGTCGTAGGCATCAACCTTAAAGCGTTTAGGTACTTGAAAACTATCGCCTTCAGACGGGATTTTTTGGCACTTACCGCCGCCATTGTATTGCCAGCCATGGTAAGGGCAGACAACACAATCGCGTTTCTCATTTACCCAACCGCCTGATAGTGACCCGCCACGGTGCAAACAAACGTCTGCCAGACATTTGACTTTGCCCTCTAGATCGCGAAACAACACCAGATTTTGACCGAGCAATTTGGTCTTAACGGGCTTGTCTTTTACTGTGTCGGACCATTCCGCAACGTACCAAAGATTCTTTAACATGGCCGCTATTCCCTTAATATATTGAATTTCTTATATGTTACGTTTTCGAGCCTATGACAGGTTCTACAACACTTAGCGTTTAATTGTTTTGCTTGGCATCTTTTAAGCTGAGTAGATAACAGCCGTTGTAAGAGGTTCTACCCTAATGCATCCCAAGCAAATGCGTTGTTAAGAACTCGTTATCAACTTTAATGATATAGTAATATATCATTTGGGTTGAATTTAGCAAAAGTTTTGGCACTATGTAACTAGATGGTTGTCTAGATTTAGTAGCAATGCCGATATCCCTAATTGGATAAGGTTGCCAACAACGTTCACCATGTGACTCGCTGTTTAGATTTATGTGCTTGAACTTAAATATATAAATGCACGTTTGGTCTGAGGTGTAAATGTCAAAGTATAAAATTTGGGAATGCCAGGTGTGCGCCTGGGTTTACGATGAATCAAAGGGTTGGCCAGAGGATGGCATTGCTCCAGGTACTCGCTGGGAAGATATTCCTAATGACTGGAATTGCCCCGAATGTGGTGTGGGTAAAGCCGACTTCGAGATGATTGCGATAAGTGAATCGGTGGATGAAGTGGCTGCGCCTATCGCCGCGATGAATGTGCAAACTGAGGCTGTTGAGTACCGTATTTGGGAATGCCAAGTTTGTAGCTGGATTTACGATGAATCGAAGGGTTGGCCAGATGACGGTATTGCGCCCGGCACTCGCTGGGAAGATATTCCTAACGACTGGTTATGCCCTGAGTGTGGCGTCGCCAAGGCCGACTTCGATATGCGCGAAATCAAACGTGTGGTGCGTGAAGCCGTCGCATCACCTGTTGTCGAAACAGAGCAGGTCGCGGCAATGGCGCCGCAGGCCAATCCTACGCAGGCACCGATTGTGATAATCGGCAGTGGTTTAGCGGCTTACAATCTAGTGAAGGAAATCCGTAAACTCGATCCTGTCAGCGTCATCCATATGTACACCAGTGACGATGGTCACTTCTATTCTAAGCCGCTGTTATCCACTGGCTTTGCGAAGGATAAATCCGCTGCTGACTTAGTTAGCCAGACCGCTGAGCAAATGGCGCAGCAGTATCGAGTGCAAATTCATACCTTTACTCAGGTCACTGGTATTGATACTCAGGCTAAGACTATTAGCGTGGCTGATAAAGGCGTGCAGCCCTACCATAAATTGGTGTTGGCAACGGGTGCAAATTGTATTCAGGCGCCATTAACGGGCGACGGGCTGCATAAAGTCCACAGCGTGAATAATTTGCTCGATTACGGCAAGTTCAGAACCTTGGCGAAATCTAAGCAACGCATCTTGATCATCGGTGCTGGATTAATTGGCTCTGAGTATGCAAACGATCTGCTGCAGGCGGGTTTTCAGGTGGATGTGGTCGACCCTATGCCGACGGTGTTGGCTACTTTGCTGCCGCGCGAGGCATCTCAGTCTGTTGAGCGCGCACTACGTGCAGCGGGCGCTCGATTCCACTTCGGCACTGTGGTGGAGAGTGTGGATAGTCACCGCGATGGCATAGTCGCGACACTGAAGAATCAAGAGCGAATCGAAGCCGACTTAGTGCTCTCGGCCATCGGTGTTAGCCCAAATATTGCGTTGGCAAAAGCCGCCAATATTGCTACGGGGCGCGGTATAGTGACCGACAGACAGATGCAGACTTCGGCTCGGGATGTATATGCCATTGGCGATTGTGCTCAGGTCGAAAATCATGTGCTGTATTACATCTTACCTATGATGGCGCAGGTGAGAGCGCTGGCAAAAACGCTGATGGGTGAAGTCACCAGTGTGCATTATCCCGCAATGCCAGTGACGGTGAAGACGACACTCTTTCCTGTGGTGGTGAATCCGCCGCCAAGACAAGCCGATGGCGCCTTGCCCGCCGGTGAATGGGTGATAGAGCAGGCATCGGATACAGGTGTACGCGCGCTTTATCGCCAAGGCAATCATGTGCTTGGGTTTGCACTTACGGGCGCTCAGGTTGCCGGAAAAGCAGAGCTTGAGCGCCAATGTCCGGCGTTAATGCCTTAACAGGCATACAGTTAGACAATAAAAAACGCCACTCATGTGGCGTTTTTTATTGAATCACTTTTTTAGTTTCTAACGATATTCGACCGTAGAAAATCCCGCAGTGAGATCCTTTAGGCGGCCGTTTTGCAGGAAGGTTTTAGCCTGTTCGTCCTGCTTTAAATAGGCAGCTAAAAAGGCGGTTGAAGTGGCATTGAGCATCATCAGCGCATCCTTTTGCGGCGCGGCTTCGCGCTCGGGTCTGCAAATTAAATTTCCCAGATAATGGTCGGCACCTTGGGTGACTAACACATAGTTGTTACTGGGCTGGGCGCTGTCGAACGCCATCTTGTGCATCTGCCAATCGGTAAAAAAGTACTTATCTAAATCCCAAGTGCCTGTGGTGTTAAAGGTTGGGGTGGAAAGTTTTTGCCAGCTTTGGGCGGTAATTTCGTCGAACATGGGGCCGGGTGGCGACAGGGCGACAATGGCTTTCACCCTAGGGTCGGAATAGAAATGATAGCTCTTATCGTCGGTGTTCAGCGTGCCTGCGCCGCCGAACTGCTGGGCGGTAAAGGCACCGAAGGAATGGCCTGCGAGGGCGATGTGATTAATATCCCCCTTACCTTTTAGCGCAGGTAAAAGCTGTTCTAACTCGGAATAGTGGTCAATTAAATAGCTAAAGTCTTTTACTCGATTTTCAATCAGGCCGAAGTTGCCGTAACGCAGGCTGTTCACTATGCCCGTGACCTGCGAGCAGCAATCTAAATGATTGGGCGCGATAACCACATAACCGTGACTCACCCAATAGTTAATCACATTGTCGTATTTATCCTTCGACGACCAATTACCGTGGGAGAAGAAGATGAGCGGGTGGTTTTGACCTTGTTTTGGGTAGAACACACTTAACTCGAGTTCGCGTTGGTTTTGACTCTCGGGCACGACTAAGTCGCGGTGGGTCACCACGGCAAATTCCCCCTGCTGTAAAAATGGAATTTGCGCCATTTGGCTTGCTTCGGCATTAAGCGGCTTAGCTAAAGGTAGTTCGGGGTCACTGCAACCGGTTATGGCAGTGGTTAGCAGCAGGGCCAACAGGGTTTTATGCATAGTTTTATTCTTCATAAATCATGATTCCTGATGTTGAGGCTCAAGCTTGGCGTTGACGAATGCAGCCACATCTTTGGCTGACTGATAGGGTATTTCGAGCGGGATAACATGCCCTACATCGGGATAGACAATGCTCTCAACTGCCTTACTCTTGTTAAGTTTTTGCTTGAACTGCTCAACATGTTCTAAGGGTAACTGCGGATTCTTCGCGCCCCACATTACCAGCACGGGGGCGGTAATTTTGGCGAGCAGCGAAGAAACATCTCCCTTTTCGTAGGCTCGCATGCGCGCATATTCGGCACTGCGATTGCCCTCGCGGCGGTACATGTCGAAGAACTCGGTAACCGATTCCGGTGTCACTAGGCTGTCGTCGATAATGGGTGCCTTAAGGAAAGCGTTAAATAGCCTCTGCGGTAGCAGGTAAAAAATAAAGCTGCCCCAACTCGGTAGGGTTTTATCCATGTATTTATTTGAGGTCTTGGGCATGCCTGGTGCATTGATAAGCACTAGGCTTTGGGTTCGCTCTGGATACTTAGCGGCAAAAGTGTAGGCGATACCCGCACCAGTTGAGGAGCCGACAATGCTGGCCTGATGAATATTGAGATGATCGAGCAGCCCCTTTAACAGTGCGGTGCCACGTTCACGGGAATAATCGCCGCTCGGATCTGGCCCCGTTAAACCGTGGCTGGTGAGATCAAAGCGCACTAAAGTGAAGCGATCGCTGAGTTCATCGACCCAAGGTTGCCATTGACGCATGGTGTAGTAGTGGGAATGGAGCAGCACTAATACAGGGCCTTTGCCTTCTACTTTATAACGCAGGTTGACGCCGTCGACCATCACGCGTTGAAGGTTATCGCCGCCGTAACGTTGTTCGAGTTCTCCGACAGGAATATCGCGGTAGGCAATTAGTACCCATAGCACATAGCCCACAATCAACAGTAGTAATAATTTAATAAAGGGTAATAGGATCAAGCTGCGTAGTCTCATGCTGTTACCTGCTTAGCTGGATAGCGGTTTGTAGTGATATTTTGATGGGTGATGATAAGACTTAACACAAAGACGATTTCAACCAGATTGCCAGCGATAAATCCCCAAGGTTTACCCGCTGCGACGGCATTGACAACAAAGATAAACATCGAGCCGAGGCAGAGTACTTTCCAACCCGTTTTTCGCCACAGATAAGCAGACAAAATAATTGTGAACAGGTTGGTGACTATGGTCGCAATAGGCGCTGAGCCGTTGGCGTTGGTCATACGTTGAATGCCAAGTTGGCTGGTCTCAACCAACTGTAAACCCACTAATTCGTGGCTGATGCCGTAGATAAGGGTGCTTAGGGTGACTAACAGGCTTAACATTAAAAACACTTTGCTTTGCCCTAATGCGAGTCCCGCTTCACGGATAATTGAGTAGGTGAACAGGCTCAAAAAAGGCAGTGTGAGCACATGACAATAAAAGCGCATCATGCTCACAGGGGTGAACCAAGGTTCACCGATAAACCAGTTGCCTGCGGCGACAACCAGATTGTCGTAGGCCATGCCAAAGAGCAGCGCAACGAGAAATATGCTGCGTCCTTGCCCGCTGCGATGGGAGCTAGGTATTGCAGTACAGACATACAGTAATAGGGCAATATCAATAAGGGTAATCGTGAGGTTTAACAATGAAAGCATCGACAGCGAGTCCTTGCTTGTTTTAGGAATACCCCATTAAAAATCAACTGCGTGTTGCTTTCAAGATAAAAGATATATTGTTATGTCATTTGTCTTTTTAAGGGCGTTATGGAAGCTTGAATTCGGTTAGCCCATGCTGCTAACCATGCGATGAACTATTGCGACTAACGATAGTGAGATTGCGTCTAGTAAAACTTCGTCAAGATAATGAGTTGCTCGATGTAATTCATTCCCTAGCAGTGAGGGGGTTGCTACTATGGCAATTAGTATCTCCCCACGTCGAATCCCATTGTGCCCATTGAGCTTTCATTAGGATTAATCGCCGATGTAACCTCGATTGTGACCGCCATCATTGGCTTTGGTGGCGGTATGTTATTGATAGCTGTGATGCCGCTGTTTCTCCCCGCCGCTGTCATTATTCCCATCCATGGATTTACCCAGCTTGCCAGTAACGCCTCGCGGATGGTGTTTGACCTAAAGAATGTGAATCGCCAGCTGTTATGGCCGTTTTTAATGGGCTCGCTTGCTGGGATTGCGGTATTTGGAATGCTCTTGCTCAATATCCTCAGCGACTATATTCCGCTGGCGATTGGGATTTATCTTTTGCTCAATACTTGGAGTTCTCGGTTTGCTCAGCTTATTAGCCGCTACGAGAACTTCTATCTGGTGGGCTTTTTACAAACGGGATTGGGGCTGGTGGTCGGGGCGACTGGGCCCTTAGGCCTAAGTATTTTGAATAAGCAGTCCGAGGATCATAACGAGGTCATTGCCACTAGTTCAATGTTTATGACCATTACCCATCTTTCAAAGTTAGCGGTATTTGGGGTGATGGGTTTTGCCCTCTGGGATTATGTGCCCGTACTACTGACCATGACTCTCTGTTCTATCGCGGGGTCCTTTGTTGGGAATCATTTGCGCAATAGGGTTAAACGGGAGCTGATAAAGCCGGTCATCAAAATCCTGTTAACGGGGTTGGCGTTGAATATGATCGCGGGTGTCTGGTTATAAAAACAATATTTGCGCTGTACATGAATGCAAAAAACCGCCTTAAGGCGGTTTTTTGTTGGGGCTTATTAGAGTTATATAGCTAAGTGCATTTGGTTAAGCCGTCAAAGGCTGCGGAGTTTGCTGCTTCTTTGCTTCATATTGTTTCCATACTTTGTCGTGGAAATAGAAAACGACAGTATTGATAGCGGGTTCGATTAAGGCGACCGCGCCCCCAACTAATACACTGCCAGTTAAGGCGTAGGTGACACTAAAAGCGACGCTGAAGTGTAATGCTGCAAAAGTTAATGTTTTAGTCATTTTTGAAATCCTCTAATAATGGCCCCAACTGGGATATTCAAATGATAACAATTCTCATTTTATTTTAAAGAGGGTTATTAAGATTATCGCAAACGTTTTTTTCGATTAATCATCGGTAAAAAATAAAGGCCCTCGATTGAAGGCCTTTGAATGACTCGCTTACCCACGCCTAAGATCGTGTGGCTTTATATAAAGCGACTTAGTAGTGCCAAGGGAAAGAAGAGAAGTCTTGGTCACGCTTCTCGAGGAAGGCATCACGACCTTCCTGCGCTTCGGCGCTGGCATAGGCTAAACGTGTCGCTTCACCAGCAAACAACTGTTGGCCAACCATACCATCGTCGGTCATGTTGAAGCCGTACTTCAGCATACGCATCGCAGTTGGCGATTTAGAGTTAATCTCTTTCGCCCAGCGTAAGGCTTCGATTTCCAATTCTACGTGGGGTACGGATTTATTTACCATGCCCATGGCAAAGGCTTCATCTGCGCTGTAGTTAAAGCCGCAGAAGAAGATTTCACGAGCGCGTTTTTGACCGACCATTTTCGCTAAATAGGCGCTGCCGTAACCTGAGTCGAAGCTCGCGACATCGGGGTCGGTTTGCTTAAATACTGCGTGTTCTTTCGAGGCAAGCGTTAGGTCGCATACAACGTGCAGGCTGTGTCCGCCGCCAACCGCCCAACCTGGTACCACCGCAATCACGACCTTTGGCATAAAGCGGATGAGACGCTGCACTTCTAAAATATGCAGGCGACCCATTCTGGCTAAATCGGCTTTGCCTTCCTCTGCGCCTTCATACTTATAACCATCTTTACCGCGAATGCGCTGATCGCCACCGGAGCAGAAAGAGTGTTGTCCCTTAGCCGATGGGCCGTTACCCGTGAGTAATACGCAGCCGACATCTGACCATTGGCGGGCGTGGTCGAGGGCAACGTAAAGTTCATCGACTGTCTTTGGACGAAAGGCATTCAGGCAATCTGGGCGATTGATGGCAATCCGAACTGTGCCGTGATCCTTGGCTCTATGATAGGTAATATCGTCAAACTTAAAGCCACTGACTTCATCCCATAGGGTGGGATCAAAAATATCTGATACTGTTTTGGTCATGGTGTTATGCCTTTATAAATGAAGCAAAAGGCTAAACGGAATTAGTAGAGGGAGCAATGGCCTAAGCGTTAAGCTTAGTGATGGGCTGCAAAATTCCGTTTTGCCTTGAGAATAATTAGAGCTTGTCGCAGATATAAAACAAATTATCTCGACTAAAGACGGGATGCTCGGGATATTTACTATTGCAATAGGACTCTTTAAAGTCGGCAATTCCGTCTTCGGTCAGCGGGATTTTATTAAATTCTTCCAATTCGGCGGCGGATAACCGTTCTAAAATGGCTTTTCTGGCTTGAGTGCGCTGCTGATTAATCTTAATAATTTGAGTACCCGTCATCGAGCCGACTTTATCCTCTATCTTTTTGACCATTTGCTCGGTCTTCTCGATAGGCTCATCTAACTTATCTGTTTCTGTGTAAAGGTAATAAATAACACCACAGATGATTGCAATTAGGATCCAACCTTTCATCTTTTCGTCCAAGTTAAGTGAATAACCATTAATAATATGGGTATAATAAGCCAGATTTTGACCAACTTTAAAGCAGTAAAAGGCTGTCACGATGAACGTAGAATCAAAAAACAAGGACTATTCGAAAGCCACTCGAATTAAGATTCACCAGCCGGATGCGAGTAAAGCGGACCGCTTTAATCCACGAAATCGGATTTATGTCCGAGCCGTTGATGGATTATGGAGCAGTTTACGCCGTCGCATGGGTTGGGTTGCCATGCTTTTCTTCCTGTTACTGCCTTGGATCCCTTGGGGGGAACGTCAAGCCGTTTGGTTCAATCTAAGTGAACAGAAGTTCCACGTTTTCGGCTTAACCATTTGGCCTCAAGATCTTACCTTACTTGCAGCCCTCTTTATGATAGCTGCTTTTGCCTTATTTTTCGTGACAACCTATTTAGGTCGAGTTTGGTGTGGTTACACCTGTCCGCAAACCGTTTGGACTTTCATGTTCATTTGGTTTGAAGAAAAGCTCGAAGGGGCACGTAATAAACGTATTAAGCTTGACCAAATGCCCTGGAGCTTCGACAAGGTTTGGCGTAAAACCGCGAAGCACACCGCATGGTTGTTATTGTCCTTATTAACGGCCATGACCTTTGTATCTTATTTCGTACCTAGTCATGAAGTCTATATCGATGTCTTTACCTTAAACGCATCCGGTGCAGTTTATTTCTGGGTAATCTTCTTTACCTTTGCCACCTATGGTAATGCAGGTTGGATGCGTGAAATCATGTGTATTCACATGTGCCCGTACGCGCGTTTCCAATCCGCAATGTTCGACAAAAACACTTATATCGTTGGTTACGATGCTAAACGGGGTGAAACCCGCGGTCCACGTTCACGTAAAGCCGACCCTAAGGAAAGTGGTTTAGGTGACTGCATCGACTGTGACCTATGCGTGCAGGTGTGTCCTACTGGCATCGATATCCGTAATGGTTTGCAATATGAGTGTATTAATTGTGGTGCTTGTATCGATGCTTGCGATCAAACAATGGAACGTATGGGCTATCCACTTGGGCTTATCAGTTACACTACCGAGAACAAGCTTGAAGGCATCAAACAAAAGGTGTTGCGACCCAAGCTGGTAGGTTATGGCGTAGTGCTAGTGGCCATGATACTTATCTTTATCTACGCTAGCGCGACTATCGCCCCTTTACGTATGGATATTATCCGCGATCGCAATCAGCTCTACCGTGAAAATAACCAAGGCCTGATTGAGAACACCTTCACACTCAAGATCCTCAACAAGACCGAGCAGGCCCACGAATACAAAATGAGTGTCGAAGGTTTAACAAACTATAAGTGGTACGGCCCTTCCTCCATTACTATCGCGGGGGGAGAGGTGCTAACGTTACCTATTAGTGTGGGAGTCGATCCTGTCGAGCTCTCCCGCTCAGTGACTAATATAGAGATAAAGGTACAAACCAATATCGACGGTGAACTCATCGAAGTAGAGCAAGAAACTCGCTTCTTCAGCCCCTAATTCCATAGGGGGTGGTTAGAGTATTGTTAGGCAAATGTGCTTAAAAAGGGGCTTTTAGCCCCTTTTTTATTCAGATTGCTGGATATCTAGGCGTCCAGTCAACTAATCGTAATTTTCTGACAAAAAGCCCTTGCGCAAAAACTCAAGCTGCCTATAATGCGCATCCACTGACACGGCAGAGCGCGAAAGCGAATGCTGATTCAGCTTGAATCGAACAGCTTTTAATCAAACGATTCAAATGCGAAAAGAAGTTGAAAAAACTCCTTGACGCGAAATGGGAAATGCGTAGAATACGCAGCCCTGACCCGCTGAGCGGTAACGCGAAAGCTGAAGGTCAAATGCTCTTTAACAATCTAAACAAGAAATCTGTGTGGACACTCACAGGTGTTGAGTTAATCGAAATTACTCTGCCGTTTGGCGAGTAATCAAAGAATTAAATCAATGAATGAGTGTTCATAGCAATATGTACAGTTTGTTTTGACTTTCGAGTCGAAGCAGCAAATCAGAATTCATTGAGTCGTTTAACGCGAGTTAAACAAAAAAACTTTTAATTGAAGAGTTTGATCATGGCTCAGATTGAACGCTGGCGGCAGGCCTAACACATGCAAGTCGAGCGGCAGCACAAGGGAACTTGTTCCTGAGGTGGCGAGCGGCGGACGGGTGAGTAATGCCTAGGGATCTGCCCAGTCGTGGGGGATAACAGTTGGAAACGACTGCTAATACCGCATACGCCCTACGGGGGAAAGGAGGGGACCTTCGGGCCTTCCGCGATTGGATGAACCTAGGTGGGATTAGCTAGTTGGTGAGGTAATGGCTCACCAAGGCGACGATCCCTAGCTGTTCTGAGAGGATGATCAGCCACACTGGGACTGAGACACGGCCCAGACTCCTACGGGAGGCAGCAGTGGGGAATATTGCACAATGGGGGAAACCCTGATGCAGCCATGCCGCGTGTGTGAAGAAGGCCTTCGGGTTGTAAAGCACTTTCAGTAGGGAGGAAAGGTTGTAAGTTAATACCTTGCAGCTGTGACGTTACCTACAGAAGAAGGACCGGCTAACTCCGTGCCAGCAGCCGCGGTAATACGGAGGGTCCAAGCGTTAATCGGAATTACTGGGCGTAAAGCGTGCGCAGGCGGTTGATTAAGCGAGATGTGAAAGCCCCGGGCTCAACCTGGGAATTGCATTTCGAACTGGTCGACTAGAGTCTTGTAGAGGGGGGTAGAATTCCAGGTGTAGCGGTGAAATGCGTAGAGATCTGGAGGAATACCGGTGGCGAAGGCGGCCCCCTGGACAAAGACTGACGCTCAGGCACGAAAGCGTGGGGAGCAAACAGGATTAGATACCCTGGTAGTCCACGCCGTAAACGATGTCTACTCGGAGTTTGGTGTCTTGAACACTGGGCTCTCAAGCTAACGCATTAAGTAGACCGCCTGGGGAGTACGGCCGCAAGGTTAAAACTCAAATGAATTGACGGGGGCCCGCACAAGCGGTGGAGCATGTGGTTTAATTCGATGCAACGCGAAGAACCTTACCTACTCTTGACATCCAGAGAATTCGCTAGAGATAGCTTAGTGCCTTCGGGAACTCTGAGACAGGTGCTGCATGGCTGTCGTCAGCTCGTGTTGTGAAATGTTGGGTTAAGTCCCGCAACGAGCGCAACCCCTATCCTTATTTGCCAGCGCGTAATGGCGGGAACTCTAGGGAGACTGCCGGTGATAAACCGGAGGAAGGTGGGGACGACGTCAAGTCATCATGGCCCTTACGAGTAGGGCTACACACGTGCTACAATGGCGAGTACAGAGGGTTGCAAAGCCGCGAGGTGGAGCTAATCTCACAAAGCTCGTCGTAGTCCGGATTGGAGTCTGCAACTCGACTCCATGAAGTCGGAATCGCTAGTAATCGTGAATCAGAATGTCACGGTGAATACGTTCCCGGGCCTTGTACACACCGCCCGTCACACCATGGGAGTGGGCTGCAAAAGAAGTGGGTAGCTTAACCTTCGGGAGGGCGCTCACCACTTTGTGGTTCATGACTGGGGTGAAGTCGTAACAAGGTAGCCCTAGGGGAACCTGGGGCTGGATCACCTCCTTACCTATACGACTAACTCGATGTTTGTTGAGTGTTCACACAGATGGCTTGTTGAACTTCTCGAAAGAGAAGGGAGAGCGAAATGCACCGCGAGCCGGTAAGCATTGTTCTTTAACAATTTGGAAAGCTGATAGTAATTAATGCAGCAAAGTCTGTTGCTGTGTTAATACAAAAAATTGAGTTCTTAAAACACTTTTTAAGTGTCTTGAATATTCAAGTCTAAGGCGAGTCCATCTTCTTGGTCGAAGATGAGACAAGTAAAACCAGCTGGTCGCAACGACCTAGGTGAGTGAAACTCATTTGGGTTGTATGGTTAAGCGACTAAGCGTATACGGTGGATGCCTTGGCAGTCAGAGGCGATGAAGGACGTAGTAACTTGCGAAAAGCGTTGGCGAGCTAGTAACAAGCATTTGAGCTAACGATGTCCGAATGGGGGAACCCAGCAGCATAAGCTGTTATCACTACATGAATACATAGTGTAGTGAGGCGAACGAGGGGAACTGAAACATCTAAGTACCCTTAGGAAAAGAAATCAACCGAGATTCCCCTAGTAGCGGCGAGCGAACGGGGATTAGCCCTTAAGTCAGAGGGGTGTTAGTGGAATGGTCTGGAAAGTCCAGCGGCACAGGGTGATAGCCCCGTACACGAAAACTAACCTTTGATGAAATCGAGTAAGGCGGGACACGTGATATCCTGTTTGAATATGGGGGGACCATCCTCCAAGGCTAAATACTCCTGACTGACCGATAGTGAACCAGTACCGTGAGGGAAAGGCGAAAAGAACCCCTGTGAGGGGAGTGAAATAGAACCTGAAACCGTATACGTACAAGCAGTGGGAGCGGTTCTTGAGACCGTGACTGCGTACCTTTTGTATAATGGGTCAGCGACTTACGTTTTGTAGCGAGGTTAAGCGAATAGCGGAGCCGTAGGGAAACCGAGTGTTAACTGCGCGTTTAGTTGCAAGGCGTAGACCCGAAACCCGGTGATCTAGCCATGGGCAGGTTGAAGGTTGAGTAACATCAACTGGAGGACCGAACCGACTAATGTTGAAAAATTAGCGGATGACTTGTGGCTGGGGGTGAAAGGCCAATCAAACCGGGAGATATCTGGTTCTCCTCGAAAGCTATTTAGGTAGCGCCTCGGACGAACACCTTTGGGGGTAGAGCACTGTTAAGGCTAGGGGGTCATCCCGACTTACCAACCCTTTGCAAACTCCGAATACCAAAGAGTGCTATCCGGGAGACAGACGGCGGGTGCTAACGTCCGTCGTCAAAAGGGAAACAACCCAGACCGTCAGCTAAGGTCCCAAAGTGTATGTTAAGTGGGAAACGATGTGGGAAGGCTTAGACAGCTAGGATGTTGGCTTAGAAGCAGCCATCATTTAAAGAAAGCGTAATAGCTCACTAGTCGAGTCGGCCTGCGCGGAAGATGTAACGGGGCTAAACATACCACCGAAGCTACGGGTGCAATCCATTAGGGTTGCGCGGTAGAGGAGCGTTCTGTAAGCCGTTGAAGGTGAAGGGGTAACCCACGCTGGAGGTATCAGAAGTGCGAATGCTGACATGAGTAACGATAAAGGGGGTGAAAAACCCCCTCGCCGAAAGACCAAGGGTTCCTGTCCAACGTTAATCGGGGCAGGGTGAGTCGACCCCTAAGGCGAGGCCGAAAGGCGTAGTCGATGGGAAACAGATTAATATTTCTGTACTTCCGCTAACTGCGATGGAGAGACGGAGAAGGCTAGGCTAGCGCGGCGTTGGTAGTCCGCGTTTAAGGTGGTAGGTGGGTGACTTAGGCAAATCCGGGTCACTATACACTGAGAGCTGATGACGAGGTCCTACGGGACTGAAGTAGTTGATGCCATGCTTCCAGGAAAATCTTCTAAGCTTCAGGTTAGCGGGAATCGTACCCCAAACCGACACAGGTGGTCGGGTAGAGAATACCAAGGCGCTTGAGAGAACTCGGCTGAAGGAACTAGGCAAAATGGTACCGTAACTTCGGGAGAAGGTACGCTGCTGTTGGTGATGGGACTTGCTCCCTAAGCTGACGGCAGTCGCAGATACCAGGTGGCTGCAACTGTTTATCAAAAACACAGCACTGTGCAAAATCGCAAGATGACGTATACGGTGTGACGCCTGCCCGGTGCCGGAAGGTTAATTGATTGGGTTATCGCAAGAGAAGCTCATGATCGAAGCCCCGGTAAACGGCGGCCGTAACTATAACGGTCCTAAGGTAGCGAAATTCCTTGTCGGGTAAGTTCCGACCTGCACGAATGGCGTAATGATGGCCACGCTGTCTCCAGCCGAGACTCAGTGAAGTTGAAATTGCGGTGAAGATGCCGTATACCCGCGGCTAGACGGAAAGACCCCGTGAACCTTTACTATAGCTTGGCACTGAACATTGACCCTACATGTGTAGGATAGGTGGGAGACTTTGAAGCGGGAACGCTAGTTCTCGTGGAGTCGTCCTTGAAATACCACCCTTGTAGTGTTGATGTTCTAACTCTGGCCCCTTATCGGGGTTGAGGACAGTGCCTGGTGGGTAGTTTGACTGGGGCGGTCTCCTCCCAAAGAGTAACGGAGGAGCACGAAGGTTGGCTAAGTACGGTCGGACATCGTACGGTTAGTGCAATGGCATAAGCCAGCTTAACTGCGAGACAGACACGTCGAGCAGGTACGAAAGTAGGTCATAGTGATCCGGTGGTTCTGAATGGAAGGGCCATCGCTCAACGGATAAAAGGTACTCCGGGGATAACAGGCTGATACCGCCCAAGAGTTCATATCGACGGCGGTGTTTGGCACCTCGATGTCGGCTCATCACATCCTGGGGCTGAAGTCGGTCCCAAGGGTATGGCTGTTCGCCATTTAAAGTGGTACGCGAGCTGGGTTCAGAACGTCGTGAGACAGTTCGGTCCCTATCTGCCGTGGGCGTTGGATGATTGAGGGGAGTTGCTCCTAGTACGAGAGGACCGGAGTGAACGAACCGCTGGTGTTCGGGTTGTCATGCCAATGGCATTGCCCGGTAGCTATGTTCGGAATCGATAACCGCTGAAAGCATCTAAGCGGGAAGCGAGCCCCAAGATGAGTCATCCCTTGGACTTTAAGTCCACTAAAGAGCCGTTCGAGACTAGGACGTTGATAGGTCAGGTGTGTAAGCGTTGTGAGGCGTTGAGCTAACTGATACTAATGACTCGAGAGGCTTAACCATACAACCCAGATGGGTTTTACTAAGCGTGCTTAGATAGAATACAAACACTTAAGAAGTGACTCAAAACAGCTTTCCGAATTAACTGGAATAAAAATTTATCAACTACATCCATGTAGTTGACCCTAACGGGCCGCGCTAAAGCGCGTTAAAAATTGTTCCAGACAATTTTTTGCTTGGTGACAATAGCATTGTGGTCCCACCTGATCCCATCCCGAACTCAGAAGTGAAACGCAATCGCGCCGATGGTAGTGTGGGGTCTCCCCATGTGAGAGTAGGTCATCGCCAAGCGCCTAATTATCTCTATGAGATGTAACGAAGCCAGCTGAAGAAGCTGGCTTTTTTGCATTTTGGCCTTGTAAAATTACTAAGATAATTCACCTATTCACGCTTTAAATTCAATTTATTACAGTTATTTTTGATTAATTACCCTCAACTTCACTAAGTCCTTTTGCTTACTTGGCTAATTACCGCTAGGATACTGGGCATCAATTCATCGCTTGTTAACATTTTCACTCTGATGCTACGTAAATTATCACTCTCTATTTTGCTGCCTGCCTGCATGTTAACACTGTATTTAGTGTTGGTTGCTGGGGAGTATTTATATGAAAGTGATTTAGTGCGTGATCAGCTCGCCGAACGGCAGATTAATCAAATCCAGCAGCAACTACTGCGGATGCGTCAGGTGGTGGAGTCTGCCCAAGCGATTCAGGATGTCGATCGGATCGAGCAGGAGGTGGTGTTAGCTGCTATCGATATGAACGTGATGGTTTATATCCTGATGGACGCTAATAGTCGTATTCGTTTCGCTAATCACACTGTCTGGCGCGACAGTAATGCGATGCATGTTATTGATGGATATGATATTGCAATTCATCATGCCGTAGTCCAATCAACACAGCCTCAAGTCATTCTTAATCAAGAAAGGTTAACTATTCAGGCCTACTATCCAGTTGACTCCCGCTATCCTGGTGGTATCGAACTTATTTATCTTGAATCTGATTTAGCGCCCTTGATTGCGGAGGCCTCCACAGAGCTACAGCAACGTTTCCTGCGTGTATGGGGGTTAGGGGCTTTACTGCTTATTGCCTTTACTCTCATTCTTTATTATCTGTTAATTCGGCCATTTAAGAGTCTGAGTCGGGCGGCAAAGCAAATCGGCTCAGCTGACTTCAAGGTATCCATACCTTGGAGTTCAACTGAAGTGTTATCTTTGCAGGCTAGTCTGCAGCAGGTGCATGATCGCTTATGCAGCGCAGTAAAGCAGCTTAATGACAGTGAACTTCGCTGGCTGTTCGCCGTTGAAGGTTCTAGAAATGGTATCTGGGATTGGGATCTCAGAACTGGTGAAGTCTTTCTTTCTGATCGCTGGAAGGAAATGGTGGGGTATCGGCCCGATGAATTGGACGGGGTATTCCAGACTTGGGAAGCGCGTCTGCACCCTGAAGATAAGCAAGCTGTGCTTGATTCGCTCGATAATTATATCAGCGGTAAGGCGAAGTCCTTTGAAAGTGTGCATCGTTTGATGCACCGAGACGGTCATTATGTATGGGTGCTCGACCGCGGAATGCTAGTTGATTGGGATCACCTTGGCAGACCAACTCGAATGCTGGGATTACACGTAGATGTGTCAGCGAGTGAGCGTCACCATGCTGCCATTAGCGAGATTGTTAAGCACTCGACGTCTGGCCATCGAATGTTGCCTGATGCGTTTATGAAGCAGTTAACTCAGTTCTTATCTGAGCCAAGTATACTGCATTCTTGGTCTGCATTATTTTCTGTGGAAGTTGAATTACTCGGCTTACATCCATCGTTAGCTCCACAGGAATTAGAGCGTTTATATGCCCAACTCGGAGCTCGATTATCTAGCTATTTTGGTGAGGATGTTGTTGTCGCTCATGTTCAACTAGGCCGTTTTTCTCTGCTTGCTAAAACAATGTCGCTCGATGTTGCATCGGCTGGACGTAAGGCGTTAGCGCTAGCGGCTGAATTACGTCAGCTGGCATCCAGGCCCTTTCAGAATGCGGATAATCATCTGACTCTTAATGCTAATGTCGGGATTTGTCTTATCGATAGTTTCGATACCCTAGAGGCAGATGAAGTGATGCGGCGCGCAGATTTAGCTATGCAACAGGCAAAGTCACTGGAACAGGCCGGGTGTGCCTTCTACAGTGGTGAGCTTGAAGAGGAACTGAGTCAAAGCGATACACTGCATAAGGAGCTCGCCTTAGCCATCGCAGAAAACCAAATAACCATAATGTTCCAACCTGTGATGGACTCAAGCGGCAATATAATCTCGGCTGAAGCATTATCCCGCTGGCATTTACCTAATGGCAAGTTCGTACCCGTTACCGAGTTTATTGGGCTCGCCGAGCGCCATGGCCTCATTGCCTCGTTAGATTTACATGTGGCGAGGCGTGTATGTCAGTCACTACAGCAGTTACAGCAACAAGGGCTAGAAATACCGAGAATAAGCATTAATGTGAGTAGCTTATCTTTTTGTCAGGCGGAATTTGTTGAACAGTTAATTGCTATTGTTCATCGAGCTAATATAGCTAGCCATCGGATTGGTATTGAGCTTAACGAACTTGCATTAAATGGTGGTGAGCTGTTTATCAGGGACAGAATGAATAAACTGATTGAAGCAGGTATCACTATTACTTTAGATAACTTCGGTTCAGGCAGTGCATCTCTAAGTTATTTAATGAAATACCCAATCAGTGAGGTGAAATTGGATATGCAGTGCACTGCAATAATCGCTGATTCACTCTGTTGGCCGCAGGCACTTATCCAAGCGGCGCAGCCTTTTAAAGTGCGGGTTGTGGCAAAGGGAATTGAGTCAGTTCAACAGCAGCAAATGTTCGCTGCCTTAGGTTGTATGCACTATCAGGGCTATGGCATGAGCCGAGCCCTAAGCCTTAGTGACTTTAAACGGCTAATTTACCCTCGTCCTTTGCTACGTAGCGTGTAAAAAAGCTGAGTACTTCCATTAGCGCCTGATTTCGGTAGCTGTCTTTTTCCATAAAGATTTCATGGGCCGCACCCTCAATCACTTTTAGTTTGCAGTGTGTGCTAACTGCAAGGTTTTGTGCGGCGTTATCGACGACCCTATCATCTCCTGCTTGAAGAATTAAAATGGGCGTTCTGATGTTAGCTGTGGCGAGCACGCAGGAATCGGCTGCGTCTAAGGATTCCATTAACCAACGATTGGTCGGTGAACCCAGTTGCAGTTCGGGTTGGAGTTCATATTGCTCACGGTAATGTTGATAGCGTGACTGCGAATGGGTTAAGTCATTACCCTTAAAAGGCCCTGGCTGGTAGTTGTGGCCATTAAGAACATAGTTAGGTTCACCGCCATTGAGGCTAGAATCTAATTTACTTGCCAACCAGCGAACAAATCCCTTCGGCATTGGTAATTTGATGCCATACATAGGCGCCGAAAATGCCGCTGCGGTAAAAGTATCTGGGTACTCCTTAAGATACAGGGTTCCTATCGCGCCGCCCATGGAGTGGCCTAAAAGCAACAGCGGTTCGGCCGCTTGTTTAAGTACTACTGTGCGGATGAACAATGCAAAATCATCGACATAGTCATTGAAGCGTCGCACATGTCCTTGATGGGGATTTTGCGTTAAGCGGCTCGAAAGTCCCTGCCCTCGGTGATCGATGGCAAATACCGAAAACCCCTGCTGGTACAGATCAAAAATCAATTCTTGGTATTTAATGTAAGACTCAACCCGGCCGCTGCTGATAATAATGCTGGCTTGAGGATTGGGATGTTTTACAAACATAAACGCCAAGCTGACACCGTCAGGTGTTGTGAGGGTGTCTTGCACCACGGTTTGCCAGAAAGCTTGCTGCTCTGCAGTATTTAACAGGTGTTCAGATGAAAACGTGGAGGAGGTTTGGCTCATGCTCTGCAGTACATCTTTAACAAAGTGATTTGCCTAGAGTGTAACAGAGAATAGTGGGAGTCTTAAAATCTAGACTCCCACCTTTTGGGTTTAGATTTTTGACCGTTCGGCGGCAATAAAGTCATCGATTTGCTGTTCTAGAATCGACATAGGTACTGAGCCATTGGCTAATACAGCATCGTGGAAGGCGCGAATGTCGAATTTATTACCTAAGGCTTTTTCTGCTTTGGCGCGTAAGCGTTTAATGGTTAACTCACCAATTTTGTACGATAACGCTTGCCCTGGCCAAGTGATATAGCGGTCTATTTCAGTGGTGACGTTATGGAGCGACAATGCGGTATTGCTCGCCATAAAGTCGATGGCTTGCTGACGGCTCCAGCCTTGGGCGTGTATGCCTGTATCGACGACGAGACGCGCAGCGCGCCACATCTCATAGGTTAAGCGACCAAAATTGCTATAGGGATCTTTGTAGAAACCCGCTTCTAAGCCTAAGTATTCGCTGTATAGACCCCAACCTTCACCGAATGCTGAGATATAACCATAGCGGCGAAAATCGGGCAGATTGCTGAGTTCAGAGTTAATGGAGATTTGCAGATGGTGCCCTGGTACGGCTTCGTGCAGAGTTAATGCCTCTAGTTCGTAGAGCGGGCGTTTATCCAGAGCATAGGTATTGACCCAGTAATAGCCAGGTTCGTCGTCGCGGTTAGAGCCCGAATAACGGCCAGATGTGTATTTAGGGGCGATTTCAGCTGGGACTGGCGCCACGCCATAGGGTTTACGCGGCAGATTGCCAAAATACTTTGGCAGCATGGCATCGGCTTTTTTGGCGATGAAGGAGGCTTCCTTCAATAACTGCTCGGCGCTAGTGGTATAGAACTTAGGGTCGGTTCGCAGGAAATGTAAGAAGTCCGCAAAACTGCCCTTAAAGCCAACAGTCTTAATGATTTGCTCCATTTCCTTGCGGATGCGAGCTACCTCCTTTAAACCTAGCTCATGCACTTCGGCTGAAGTGATATCGAGCGTGGTGTAATAACGCACACGGTTTTCGTAGAAGGCATCACCATCGGGCAGACTATTAGCGGCAATATTTTCCCGAGTGTTGGGCATATATTCCTGGGTCATAAAATCATAAAACGCCTGATAGGTCGGCAGGACATTTTGTTCAACTAAAGCGCGCCCTTCTTTTGTGAGCTCTGCTTTTTGAGCCTCAGTGAAATAGTTTGGATATTGGGTGAAGGGGGCAAAGTAGCTGCTCTTTTCTACCGGGACAATATAAGCACTAATACTGTTCTCAAAGCCTTTGAGCGTCGCCTTTGGCGGTGTGATGCCTTCCTTCAAACCTTGTCTTAGCCAATAGGTTTGTTGGGCAAAATAGCTAGGCAATGCCTTGAGCTTACCCATGTAGTTTTGGTAATCCTCTAAGGTATTAAAGCGACCTTGAGCGATTGAGGCGATATAGGCATGAAAACCGCTCTCTGCGGTTATCGGTAGGTAATAGTCTTTGTATTTATAGAGATCCACATCGTTTTGGATCTGATCCTCAAGGATTTGCGCATTAATCTTATCTTCTTTGTTGAGCTTACTTCTATCAAGCGCTTTCAACTGCGAAAGGACTGCAAGTTGCCCTTGATTGAGTTTGGCTAACGCCTCAGGAGAGAGATCTTGAAGTTTACCCATAGCCGTCTTATCACCCATGCCATAGGCCATCTCTGGGCTTGCAGCTAATTGTAATCGCCAGCTTTGGTCTATGATGGACTTAAGCGCGGGATCGATTTTCTTGCTCTGAGACTGCATGGCAACGGCCATCGGCGCAGTGTTTTCTACCTGAGTTGGTGCAGAACTACAGGCTGCTAAGGCACAAATAAGTAAGCTAGGGGTAAGTAATTTATGCATGGGCTTTCTCGGATATTTTCGTTGTTATTGAAGCCATTATGCCTGAGTTTTCAACAGATACTTGTATAGATAAGCCGCATAATTGTGACCGAATGTTAATTTATCGCAGCGCTTTAAGTCAGTTGTGCAATCTATGCATGTTAAACTGAGCTCCGCAACCTGACCAAAAAACAACAATATTGGCAGGGGCGTTTACAAGGGGTTAATCATGATAAATACATCCATTCCATTGGTGGATCTGCATCGGCATTTAGACGGTAATGTTCGAGTCAACACTATTTGGGAGCTTGCACATCAACATGGTATTAAATTACCAGTTGATTCTATTGATAAATTAGTTCCATTTGTTCAAATCCAAGGTAAGGAATCCAGTTTAGTGGCCTTTCTGTCAAAGCTGGATTGGATGGTGGCGGTGCTTGCCGATTTAGATGCGGTAAAACGTGTAGCCTATGAGAACGTTGCCGATGCGGCGGTATCTGGGCTCGATTACGCCGAGCTGCGTTTTAGTCCATTCTATATGGCGATGAATCATAAGTTGCCGATTGAAGGCGTGGTCGAAGCGGTAATTGACGGCGTAAAAGCGGGTCTTAAGGATCATAAGGTTAAGATTAATCTCATTGGCATTTTATCGCGCACCTTCGGTCAAGCGGCCTGTATGCAGGAGCTTGAGGGCTTACTCGCCCATAAACAGCATTTAGTGGCGATGGATATTGCCGGTGATGAGTTAGGTTTCCCTGGTGCACTTTTTAACGATCATTTTAAAAAGGTACGTGATGCAGGCCTTGCTATCACCGCCCATGCGGGGGAAGCTGCTGGAGCACAGAGCATGTGGCAGGCGATTCAAGAGCTTGGCGCGACTCGTATTGGCCACGGGGTAAATGCAATCCGCGATCCTAGGTTGATGGAGTATTTAGCCAAACATGGTATTGGTATTGAGTCCTGCCCTACGAGTAATTTGCATACCTCTACAGTGGCATCCTATGCGGCGCATCCCTTTAAGAATTTTTTAAATGCGGGCATTCCTATAAGCTTAAATACCGACGATCCGGGTGTGAGTGCTATCGATATAAAGCACGAGTACCGCATTGCTAAATCGGAACTAGGGTTAACGAATGCAGAGCTGGCTCTGGTGCAACGCAATGGTATCGAGATGGCGTTTATTTCAGACAGTGAGCGCAAGGCACTGTATGCCGCTAAAACTTAAGTGTTGAAAGCGAGGCAATAAAAAATCCGACCCTAGGGTCGGATTTTTTATTGGAGTGTGAAAGCTTAAATCACTCGTGAGAACTGTTGCTGGCGCGCCTTTTGACGGTAATAAAGGTCAAAGCACATACAGATGTTACGGATCAATAGACGCCCCGTTGGGCTAATAGTGATTTTTCTATCTGTTACTTCAACTAATTTATCGTCAATGAAGGTTTGCAGCAGTTTTAAATCTTCGGCGAAGTACTCTTCGAAGTTAATACCCAGTTTGGCATCGATTTTTGCCATATCTAAGTCGAAGTGGCATATCAGCTGTTTAATCACTACGCGGCGAATTTCATCATCACGGTTTAAGCTACAACCCTTCCACAGGGCGTGACCGTCTTTATCGATTGCTTCGTAGTATGGACGAATGTCCTTTTGGTTTTGGGCGTAACAGTCGCCAATTTGGCTGATTGATGACACGCCTAAACCCAATAGGTCACATTCTTCTTGGGTGGTGTAACCTTGGAAGTTACGGTGCAGTTTGCCTTCACGTTGCAGTTTAGCTAACTCATCATCTGGCTTCGCGAAGTGGTCCATGCCGATATATTGATAACCCGCACCGGTTAAGGTCTCTATGGTTTGATGCAGCATATCGAGTTTTTGTTTAGGTGACGGTAAATGCTCATCTTTAATCTTACGCTGCGCCGCAAAACGTGCTGGCAAGTGGGCATAGTTAAACACCGACAGACGGTCCGGTGACAGATCAAGCACGCGCTGCATAGTCGCTGCAAAGGTCTCTGGTGTTTGATGCGGCAACCCGTAGATTAAATCGATGTTGGTCGATACGAAGCCCATAGCCTTGGCTTTGGCCATCAAATCGAAAATAAATTGTTCGTCTTGCTCGCGGTTTACGGCCACTTGCACTTCTTTGTTGAAGTCTTGCACCCCAATCGAAATACGATTAAAGCCGGCTTCTTTCAAGGTATCGAGCATTGAAAGCTCAATCTCGCGGGGGTCGACTTCAATTGAGAATTCGCCTTCATCGGCAAAGTTAAAGTTAGCCTTGATTAGCGCGGTTAACTTTAGGATTTGCTCAGGGTTTAAGAAGGTTGGCGTACCGCCGCCCCAGTGCATTTGGGTCACGCTATAGTGCTTGAAAAGCGGAGCACGTTTAATGATTTCATGGCTGAGATACTCGATGTATTGATCTGCCTTATGGGCATGGCGAGTAATGACTTTATTACAGCCACAGTAATAGCAAAGTTTGGCGCAGAACGGGATATGAATATACAGCGAGAGTTTGTCACTCTTGCTGTTTTCAATGGCAGTTAATAGGTGTTGTTCTGTAAATGAGTCGTCGAACTCTAGCGCCGTTGGATAAGACGTATAACGGGGACCGCTGTAGTTATATTTTTCGATCATCGACTGATCCCAGCTTATCTGAGTGGGCTGCTTCAAGGCGTGTCCTCCGAGGGTAAATTAGCAACAAACGAAGTATGCAAGGTTCTAACTTAAATAACCTTGATCTAGGTTGTAAAATTGATCTCTGTCTTTTTAGAAGTTACGCAATATCTATGAAAAGTAGACGAATGTCAGTTGGTTTTTGGAGGTTTTGTGCGCAGGCTCACGGGAGAATCTAGCTTAGGAAGGAGGGAAGTGATACTGGCCTCGAAACACCAAACGTGGGTTTCGAGGCTTGTTAAATTGCTAGTGTGTTGCTTTAAGTTGGTAGGTTGAAAGCTTCTTGGCATCTTCGCTGATAGCATCAGCTAATTCGGCCTCTGACTTCATTCGCACAAAATCGAGCTTCATCCGCTGTTGTTTTGGCAGTTCCTTGCGGGCCTCCATAATGGGATGATCTTTGATTAGCTCAAAATGTTTAAAAAGTCCTGGAAACTCTGGCGCAACACGCTCACTCAAGGACAATATTTCAAACAATCGCCCGATACGAACTACACCTTCGGACACTTCACAGCGGTCTTCAATCATCGCTAAGGCGATATAGCGAATATCCTCTAACACTTGCTCACGCTTTGCATTAGCAGTCGCATCACGTTCGGCAACAATCGCTTGTTGGCGCTGGGTTTGTTGCTTAAGTTTGAGGAGCAGAAAGGTGGCGTAACTGCTGAGGGCTACAATGATGATAAAGCCGAGAATAATAAGAGTGGTAGACACGAATACTCCTTAGTCAGACCCTAGAAAAACAGAGCCATAAAGACTCTGTTTTTATGCTTACAGCAGGCAATTAAAACTTGTCTTGATAATCTTTCAGTAGTTCAGCACCGGATTCAAAGCGGTCGAACAGATCGTCATCTGAGTCGCTTTTAGCTTTGGATTTAGCTGGTGCCTCCTCTTCTAGCTCATCGCTAATTCCCAGTTTGACCATGAGCGCTTCAATTTTGTTGAGTTGCTGATCTAACCATTTTTGATCTGCATCGTTCAGGTCGCGACCTTCTTCAAGCATGTCGAGTAACTGGTTTAATCTTGGATCTTCTTCCAATTTCAGCAGTTTTTGCTCATCAGTCATTTTGGGCTGTTTTACTTTAGCTAAGGCAACCGCAGTTTCGTTTGCTGCTGCCACAACCAATTGCACAGGTTTTTTACTGCCATGACGAGGATCTTTCTTTTGGCCCGCTTTTTGTTGCGGCGCTTGAGCCTGGATCATGCCTTCATTGTGGCGGCTGCCAGATTTATTGCCCTTTTCTGCGCGCTTACCCGTGACTACAGCACGGTCTTGCTTCTTTACTCGAGGCTGTAATTTAGGGGCGTTCTCGCCGCCCTTGCGTGATTTCTTGCTACGAGACATGTTTTTCTCAATTGTTTACAACGTGTGGCCCTGTCGACTCGGCATATACCATCGGCAAGGTGCTAAATTTGGTCGGCTGTTATACCAGATTATGATGTTTTTTGCATCAAAACGAGGTCTTTCGCGGCAAATAATAGTTCAAAATCGCTATTATGGGCTAAATGTTCGAAGGTTTTTCGTTGATAAAAACTCACATGGGTGAGGTTATTCTTATAATGCCACTTGGCAAAACCCTCTAAATCAACCAATAAAGGCGTGCTGATAGCAAGCCAGCCACTGGGTTTCAGCAGGCGGGAGAGCAAGCTCCATTCTTTAACTGGATATTGAAAATGCTCAAACACTCGGTAGCAACAGATGAAATCATATTCCTGCTTTAGCGTCTCGTGGTCGGGGGCAAAGAAAGGGTCATACTGGTTAAGCGTGTGCCCAGCTCGTTCAATGCTAATCAGACTATCTTGGTCTAAAATCCGGCCAAAGTTCAGTCCAATGAGACTCCCTTTTTGATGTTGCTGCATTTGTTCAAGAAAGGGCAGGATAAACTGGGATAATTGACGCTGCTTTGAGGCTATGCGTGAGCGGCCATAACGTTGTCTTTCAGCGGCTGGGGGGAGATGACTTTTAGCGTCGGCAAATGCGAGTCCACATGTCTGACAAATATAAAAACAGCGTTTTTTATCCTGCAGTAGCAAGTCTGTTTGAGTATTTTGACAAAGGGGACATCTGCGCATTGAGTCATCAAGAAAAGTATTAAGGCCTTGATTGTAACAATTATATTGCCCAAGTGCACATTTTTAGGAAGGTGGAATTAAGCTGGAAAATGCTAAAGAAAAAGGCGGCAGTTAAACTGCCGCCTCACAATCGGTACAATGCGCACCTTATTCTGATTCCAAGTATCCGTACTTGCTATGCGACTTTCCCGGTCGGTATCCTTCTTTTTTTTAATGCTTTCCCTGCACTTTTCTCGTTATCGGTCTTCCAGACACTTAATTAATTACTGTCGCCATCCTGACCACAGTTTCCGTAGATGGTCTCAAGACTCATCACTAAGCAGCGTCTTCACTGACGTTAAGTTAACCATCCATGTTACTTAAAAGTACCTTCCCATGATAACTAGCGTCCAACCAGTGCATCCAAAGTTTTTAGCTTCTTTTGCCACAGTCTGAATCATTCTGACTGTTCTCTAGTGGGGCAAGCTCCCTTGAGTGTAAGGCTGAATTTGCTATTGCAAACTGGCGTTATCGGCCATCCCCTACAAAAGTGTACTGACCTGGACTTCAAAGCGAAATCACGACTCTTGTTATTATTAGAGAGTGGTCTTAATCGTATTATTGTTATTAAGTATCTTTATTCTTATATCTTGAATGTTAAACATACCGAAATCTGTGAGTTGTGATTAAATTTTTTATACAAACAGATGGGTTTATCTCGGTACGGGGCATATTAAAACCAAATACGTGATCTATGTCAAGCCAAAGTCGCCTCAGTTTACGTCAACGTAAACTTTGATTGGTAAAAAAAGGGTGCTTAGCACCCTTTATTGACTCAAACTTATTTTAGGCTGGATAGATACTTAGACAGTGCATCAATATCGCTGTCACTTAACTTTTTAGCGACGTCTTGCATCATACCATTGAGATCATTATGACGACTGGTGTCACGGAACTTCGTCAGTTGAATTTTAATATAGTTAGCATGTTGCCCTGCTAGCGCAGGGAAACCGGCTGACTCGGCGCCTTTGCCTTCAGGACCGTGACAGGCTAAACAGGCGGTAATCCCACGAGCCACATCGCCACCTTTGTAGAGTTTTTCTCCTAACTCTGGAACATCTTTAACATCAGCAGTTTGAATTGCTTGGCTAGAGAAGTAGGCGCTAATATCCAGAATATCTTGATCACTTAGAGGCATTGCCATGCCACTCATGATAGGATCCATACGGCCGTCCTTACCACCCGATTGCGCGGCGCTACGGAAATCATGTAGTTGCTTTTGGAGGTAAGATTCGTGTTGACCCGCAAGTTTTGGGTACATGTCGATCATGCTGTTGCCATCCATGCCGTGACATGCAGAGCAGACGATAACTTTGGTTTTTCCCGCTTCAGCATTACCTTCAGCAATAACTGGTGAAGATATGGCGGCAACTACAACAGACAGCGCAAAAGCTAACTTTTTCATGGCGTTCCAACTTCTAGTTAAGATTATTATCCTGAGCTCGCAATTGTGTTAAGCAAGCGTGGTAAAAGGTGTATCTGTGTGATCGGAGTAATATTTTACACGAAAACGTGGAAAAGTAAGCAAATCTTCTTAAATTATGGTAATGCGCACTAAAATATTTGGAGTAAATAGTGACCGAATCTCAAATCGATTTTCGCAGGGCGAAATTTTTAATCAGTGCACCAGACATTGCACATTTGGATCAATATCTGCCCGGTGATGTTGGTGTTGAAATTGCGTTTGCTGGCCGCTCCAATGCTGGTAAATCAAGCGCACTCAATGCTTTAACCGAGCAGAAAAACTTAGCGCGTACCAGTAAAACTCCGGGTCGTACTCAGTTGATTAACGTGTTCGAATTAGATGCTCAGCGCCGCTTAGTTGACTTACCTGGTTATGGTTTTGCTCAGGTACCACTGGCGATGAAGCTCAAGTGGCAGCACTCACTGGGCGAGTACCTACAAAAGCGCGCCTGTTTAAGCGGTGTGGTTGTGTTAATGGATATTCGTCATCCATTAAAAGACTTAGACATGCAGATGATCGAGTGGGCGGTGGCGAGTGAGATCCCTGTGCTAGCTCTGCTAACAAAATCCGACAAACTTGCGCAAAGTGCCAAAATGAAAACCGTGAACGAAGTGCGTAAGGCGCTAGTCGAGTTCGGTGACTGGGTTCAAGTGGAACCATTCTCAGCGCTTAAGGGTACGGGCAAACCTAAGGTGCTAAGTATTTTGAATGAATGGTGCCACCCACAGTGGCTGGCCAATGAAGAGTCTTCAAAAGACTAATCCCTCCTATTACGCAGTCGACTAGCTGTCCTATGCTAGTTGGCTGTATGAGCCTTATTTCCCGCAGTATCGCCATATTCCATCAGTTAATTCATTAATTTAGAGCAAAAAAATAGCCGATAACATTTGCTATCGGCCGAAATTTTAGCTCTTTTGGGGAGAGGCTAAATTCAACAAGACTCAAGCACCATCGAATGACCTTCAATGGTTCTCAATGAGTACAGCATACATCGATTTAAATCTTATTTAAAGTAATTACTCTAGAAATTATTTCATGTTGAAAAAAAGCCAAAAAAAAGCCCCAGCAAGCAAGTTGCTGGGGCGCCAGAATTTGGCTCGTCACTTTAAGTGAAATAAAGGTCTGAAAGATAGAACATCTTAACCTCTGTACCCTACGCAGAGAATAATACGTCATTTATCTTAAAATAGGAAACAGTTTTTTTCAAAAAGTGATAATAATGTGCGTTTGGTCTCAATAGTTGTTTGAAAAAGCGACTGATTTTGATCGAAAAATTTCATAATTCACGAATTAACTCTCTGAATTGCCATGATTATTGATTTTTAGGTACGAAACTGACTAGGAATGATGATTTTTTACGGGTGGCGACTGGGTGGATAAACGCCATTTGTTGTGAAAACCGAACGAATGAAGAGAAATTGCTTAGCTTTGGCTGATGGCTATCGAATCTTCTTATTAATAGATGAATGAGTTATGGAGTGTTTTCTCACCGTAATAGGGTTGGATATACAAAAAGGGCTTATCCCTGCGGAATAAGCCCTTCAATATTTGAAATTAAGCGAAACTGAGATTAGTGCGCCTCGTCCCAGTTATCGCCAAGTCCTGCTTCTGCTAACAGCTCAACATCGAGTTGCACTGCGCCGGCCATTAATTGGCAAACCTTGAGTTTTAGCTCTTCTGCTTTATCTGCATCGACCTCAAATACCAGTTCGTCATGAACTTGCATGATCATGGTGATTTCACCCTTGGTTTCGGTTTTTATCCAATCGGCAATGCTGATCATGGCCTTTTTAATGATATCTGCCGCTGTGCCTTGCATCGGGGCGTTAATCGCGGCGCGCTCTGCAGCTTGGCGACGCATGGCGTTGCGGTCACGAATTTCTGGCAGATAGAGGCGACGGCCAAAGAGGGTGGAAACATAGCCTAATTCGGCGGCGCTGGCGCGGGTTTCCTCCATATATCTCAATACGCCTGGGTAACGGGCAAAGTAAGTGTCGATATAACTTTGGGCTTCGTTACGGGGAATATCGAGCTGACGGGCTAAGCCGAAGGCCGACATACCATAAATCAGACCAAAGTTAACGGCCTTGGCACGGCGTCGCTGTTCGGTCGTGACGTCTTCAAAGTCGGTACCAAAAACTTCGGCAGCGGTAGCGCGGTGAATGTCTTTACCCTCGGCAAAGGCTTTGAGTAGGCCGTCATCTTGGGAGAGATGCGCCATGATCCTCAGTTCGATTTGTGAATAGTCCGCAGCGAGAATCTTACGACCCTGTGGGGCAATGAATGCTTGGCGAATACGGCGACCCTCTTCATTGCGGATCGGAATATTCTGCAGGTTAGGCTCGCTCGATGATAAGCGACCCGTTGCCGCGTTGGCTTGATGGTAGCTTGTGTGTACACGACCCGTTTTTGCATTAACCATCAGCGGCAGTTTATCGGTATAAGTGCTCTTTAATTTGGTTAAGCTGCGGTGCTCAAGGATGACCTTAGGCAGTGGATAATCTAATGCCAATTCCACTAAGACTTCTTCGGCAGTTGAAGGTGCGCCCTTAGGCGTCTTTTTAATAACCGGATAACCCAACTTCTCAAAAAATAGGGTTTGCAGCTGCTTTGGCGAACTTAAGTTGAATTTCTCGCCGGCTATCTCGTAGGCCTTGGTTTCAAGGTCATCGATTTTACGCGCTAATTCATCGCTTTGTTGGCCCAGTAGCATGCTGTCGATAAACACACCTTGGCGCTCGATATCCGATAGCACTTGGATAAGCGGCAGTTCGATATCGCTAAATACTGCAGCTAGCTTGTCTTCTTTTTCGATTCTTGGCCACAGATGTTGGTGTAAGCGCAGGGTAATATCGGCATCTTCTGCCGCATAGGGCGCAGCGGTCTCTAGTGAAATTTGGTTAAAGGTTAATTGCTTAGCGCCTTTGCCTGCGATGTCTTCAAAGCCAATATTTTTATGGCCTAAATATTTGAGCGCCAGGCCGTCCATATCGTGGCGGGATGCGACAGAATTAAACACGTAGGATTCGAGCATAGTGTCGAAGACGACACCTTGAAGCTTGATGCCCGCATTTGCCAGCACGCTCATATCGTATTTAATGTTTTGGCCGACTTTTTTAATTTCAGGATTTTCTAAAATCGGGCGCAGCTTTTCTAGCACTAACTGTTTGTCTAGCTGTGTTGGCGCGCCAACATAATCGTGGGCTACAGGAAGGTAGGCTGCTTTGCCGACTTCAATTGAAAATGACAGTCCAACCAATTGCGCCTGCATATAGTCGAGGCTGGTGGTTTCAGTATCCACAGCTATGAGCGGTGCCTGCTTAAGCTGGCTAATCCATTGATCTAGCTGTGTTTCGGTTAGAATCGTCTCGTAGTGGGTCTCAATGTTGGCCGCTGGCGTTACGTCTTCTTGAGTTTCCACCGCTGTGCTTGGCACTGCTACAGAATTAGGAGCTTTGTTATCTAACACTTCGGCGAGCCAGCGCTTAAATTCCATCTCACCGTAGCATTTGATTAGTTCGTCTCGGTCGGCTGGTTTGACGGTCAGTTCATGCCAATCCTGCTCAAGCTCAACATCGGTTTTGATGGTAGCAAGCGCATAGGACAGCTCAAGCATTTCGGCATTTTCGATGATCTTGGCGCCCATGGTTTTTGAGCCTCTAAAGCCTAATTCTGCTACTTTTTCTGGCTCAGCCAATAACTTTGCTACACCACCGGCACCGGTAAGCATGGCGAGTGCGGTTTTCTCGCCTACTCCAGGTAAACCCGGAATGTTATCGGCCTTATCGCCCATTAGAGCGAGTAAATCGATAATCAGTTCAGGGCCAACACCAAATTTTTCGGTGACTTCAGCAGGCCCCATGATGGTATCTGTCATGGTGTTGATCAGGGTGATATGTTCATCAACCAGTTGCGCCATATCCTTATCACCGGTGCTGATGAGTACTGCTCGTTGTTCACTACTGGCTTGACGGGCGATAGTGCCAATCACGTCGTCGGCCTCAACGCCTGGGATTGAAATTAGGGGTAGACCTAAGGCGCGAATAATGCGGTGCAGGGGCTCGATTTGCGAGCGTAGATCATCGGGCATCGGTGGGCGATGAGCCTTGTAATCGCTATACATGTCATTGCGGAACGTTTTGCCCTTGGCGTCGAATACCACGGCGATGTGACTCGGTTGATAGCGGGATAATAAACTGCGTAGCATGTTGACTACGCCATATACAGCACCAGTTGCTTCGCCCTTTGAGTTTGTCAGGTGAGGAGGCGCATAATAAGCGCGATATAAATAGGAAGATCCATCCACAAGGACAAGTGGGTTATTTGCAATGGTAGGCATAAGTAATTTTCGTTTATCGATGACGTAGATGGCGGTAAGCATGCCACAGAAGTGGTTTTTCAGCCACGGCAAATTGACTCTCAGCCTGTGGATAAGTCTGTGAGTGAAAAAGTCAACTGTGAATTATGGCGATGATTACGGCTTGGTGCGATATTTTTAAGTTGTTGATTATTATTGTTTTTAAAAAATTGTGTGAGTTCGATAAAGTTTCCTGAAAAATCATCCTGATTTGTGGATTTTTTATTGTCTCCGTAAAATATCTGCTAGCTGGCTTAATTTTGACCGTCCATCAGATTCGACGAACTAAGTTAGCATGATTTTTAATCAGATCAACACATTTGTTTCTAGTTTGTTAAAACCAAATGACATAAGAAGGGCATTTTTAATGAAAAAAATCGCAGTATTACTCAGTGGGTGCGGTGTTTTCGATGGAACAGAGATCCATGAATCGGTTTTAACCTTATTATCTTTGGCTAAAGCTGGGGCGCAATATCAGTGTTTTGCAACCAATATCAATCAGATGCATGTTGTTAATCATGCTACCGGAGAGGTTGATGCTGCAGCGACCCGAAACGTTTTAGTCGAGTCGGCTCGTATTGCCCGGGGCGATGTTAAGGACACAATTGAGTTAGATGTACATGACTTTGATGCGCTGATTGTGCCTGGTGGTTTTGGGGCCGCGAAAAATTTGTGCAACTTCGCTACTAACGGCAGTGAATGCGAAGTTAACCTATTAGTCACTGATTTTATTAATGAGTTTATTGTAACTAAAAAGCCAGTTGGTTTTATGTGCATCGCACCTATGATGATCCCGCGCCTCTACGGCCACGGCGCTAAGGGCACGATTGGCAATGACATTGATACCGTTGCTGCATTTAATTTAATGGGTGGCGCCCATCAAGAGGCGACAGTTCATGAGATTGTTGTCGATGAGATCCACAACATTGTGAGTACTCCTGCCTATATGTTGGCGGGTAATATCGCAGAAGCACATTCGGGTATCGAAAAGCTAGTGCATAAGGTATTAGAGTTAGCCAGTAAATAAGTTGCTGGTGGACTGATTAGTATGCCCCAGTTTTGTTGGGGCATCATTTTATGGGGTGTTTTAAGGTGATATCTGCCTTGGAACCAGCACGGTCACTATCACTGATGGCAATTAAATCGGTTTCATTTTGGCTTTAGCAAATGCTGGTTTCAGTTATCGCGTTATTTTTTACGGCTATCAAATAGACCTTGGGCTAAGCCAATCAACAAACCACCAATATGGGCGCCGTTGGCGACAGAAACCCCTAAGAAATCGGTAAAGCCTAATACCAGCCACAGCATCATAAAGCCCATGTAGGAAGGGGGTAGGCCAATCCCTGCGCTGGGTTTGCGAAGACCCATTACCCAAGTGTATCCCACGACGGCATACACCACGCCCGAGAGTCCACCAAAGTTTGGGCCAGTCACATAGTACTGAACCACGTTAGGCAGTGTCCCCGCGACGACTAGCAATATCAGCAGTGGTGTGGTGCCGATGCGAGTTTCAATTCTGCCCCCTAAGTACCACCACCATAATAGGTTGAAGATGATATGCATGGCGGAGAAATGCAGCAGGCTAGGGGTAAACACTCGCCAGAACTGGACCGTACTCGTGTCTGGCACCGCACCAAAATAGGAAAGCGCTTCGTAAACTGGCGCGCCAAAACCAAGGTTCATGGCGGCATAAATCAGTGTACAAAGAGCAAAAATAACGAGGGTGAGTGGGCCTGCGCCAGTAATAAATTGGCTGAAAAGTTGTAGTGATGGCGCGCCATAATCGAGTTTGGCTTCAGTATCGCCATGTTCCCAAGAGGCTTGTAGGTATTTGTTCTCGTATGGATTAGCGATGAAGTGGGCAAACTCTTTGCTGGCAAGCTCGGCATCTTTGTCGTGGGTCACCACAATGGCGACTCCCTGCATTAGCGGCTGGACTTGGCACTCAATCTGTTTACCTTTGAGGTAATCGACGAAGGCCTGCGCGGCTCTGCTATTGGGGAGTCGACCAATTTCTATCATGCATTGGCCTCATGCCATGCACTAAAGCCACCATCGAGACTGTAAACATCATCGAAACCCTGTTCACACAGGTATTGCGCGGCCGTTTGGCTGCTGATGCCGTGGTAACACACAACCACTAATGGGCTATCCATGTCCGCTTGGCTGATAAATTGCGCCAAGTTGTCATTATTTAAGTTAACTGCGCCAGCGATATGGCCGTTGCTGAAGCTATTACCATCGCGAATATCGACGATTTGTACTGACTTAGACTCGGTCATTTGCACTAATTGGTTGACGCTTAAGTGTTTAAAGGAAGACATAATAAAACCTGAAATTGCAGAGGTAGGATTACCTTGGGATAAGTGTGCAATAAGGGGCTGCATGTGTACAGCCCCTTGTTTTAATAGGTGACACTTCTGAGAGATTAATCCCAGCTTAAAATCACTTTACCGGATTGGCCAGAACCCATGGCGTCGAAGCCTTTTTGGAAATCTTCGATCTTGTAGTGGTGAGTGATGATAGGTGAAATGTCTAAGCCAGATTGGATTAGGCTTGCCATCTTGTACCAAGTTTCGAACATCTCACGGCCGTAAATGCCTTTGATCACTAGACCTTTGAAGATCACTTTGCTCCAGTCGATCGCCATTTCGCCGCCTGGAATACCCAGCATGGCGATTTTGCCACCGTGGTTCATGGTGTCTAACATCGCGTGGAACGCCGTTGGTACGCCTGACATTTCCAGACCCACATCGAAACCTTCGGTCATGCCGAGTTCCGCCATTACGTCCTTCAGGTTTTCTTTAGCAACGTTAACCGCGCGAGTCGCGCCCATCTTACGGGCCAGCTCTAAACGGTATTCGTTAACATCGGTGATCACCACGTGGCGAGCACCAACATGGCGACATACGGCCGCAGCCATAATACCGATTGGGCCAGCGCCTGTAATTAACACGTCTTCGCCCACTAAATCGAATGACAACGCAGTGTGCACAGCGTTACCGAATGGGTCGAAGATAGAGGCTAAATCATCGCTGATATCGTCTGGGATTTTGAAGGCGTTAAACGCTGGGATAACTAAGTATTCAGCAAATGAACCTTCGCGGTTTACACCGACACCTGAGGTGTTGCGGCATAAATGGGTACGACCCGCACGGCAGTTACGGCAGTGACCACAGGTGATGTGACCTTCACCAGAAACGCGGTCACCAATGTTAAAACCGCGAACTTCTTGACCGATGCCAACCACTTCACCCACGTATTCGTGGCCAACGACCATAGGTACAGGAATGGTTTTTTGTGACCATTCGTCCCAGTTATAAATGTGCATGTCGGTGCCGCAAATCGCGGTCTTTTTAATCTTGATCAGCAGATCGTTGTGGCCCATTTCAGGTTTAGGCGCATCGACTAACCAAATACCTTTTTCGGCTTTTAACTTGCTTAGTGCTTTCATTTTGTAGAGTCCTAGGACGTATTGGTGTTTCGAGATTAAATTTTGTTCGTTCTGGCAAGCTCGTACTCGCGAAGCGAGGAATGACGTGTAGTTATTCTACTCAAATGACGAGTGACAAAGAGTAAGTGCTTGCCAGACGAACCCTTCGGGCAGCGTTTGGCTGACGTTTCTGCTACGTTATCGTCCGTTTATGTAGAATAACTACACGGCACGGACTTTGCCTTGCATAAACACCAGCCAAATTGCTGCAAAAATAACCCTGAAACGTCAATACGCCCTAGATAATCGCCATTTCTTTAGCGATACGGGTAAAGGCTTCAATCGCTTTGTCTAGCTGCTCACGAGTGTGCGCGGCTGACATTTGAGTACGGATACGGGCTTGTCCCTTTGGAACCACAGGGAATGAGAAGCCAATAACGTAAATGTGTTCTGCCAATAGGCGGTTGGCAAAATCGCTCGCCAGTTTGGCATCGCCAATCATCACTGGGATAATCGCGTGGTCTGCGCCGCCTAAGGTAAAGCCCGCCGCCGACATTTGCTCGCGGAAGTAACGGCTGTTTTCCCATACTGCTTCGCGCAGCGCTTGGCCTGATTTCAGCATCTCTAACACATGGATAGACGCGGTCACGATAGATGGCGCTAATGAGTTAGAGAACAAGTAAGGGCGTGAGCGTTGACGTAACCAGTCGATGACTTCTTTTTTACCTGAAGTGAAACCGCCCGATGCACCGCCTAAGGCCTTGCCTAGAGTGCCGGTGATGATGTCAACGCGACCCATCACGCCACAGTGTTCGTGTGAACCTCGGCCATTTTGACCGACAAAGCCGACGGCATGTGAGTCGTCAACCATCACTAACGCGCCGTATTTATCGGCTAAATCACACACGCCCTGAAGGTTGGCAATCACGCCGTCCATTGAGAATACGCCGTCGGTGGCGATTAAAATGTTACGTGCGCCTGCTTCTTTTGCGGCGATTAGCTGCGTTTCTAAATCCGCCATGTCGTTGTTGGCGTAACGGAAACGCTTAGCCTTACATAAACGCACGCCGTCGATGATAGAAGCGTGGTTTAAGGCATCGGAGATGATGGCATCTTCGGCATCTAACAGAGTTTCGAACAGACCCGCGTTGGCGTCGAAGCAAGAAGAATACAGAATCGTGTCTTCCATACCGAGGAATTCACTTAGGCTGGCTTCGAGTTGTTTGTGGATATCTTGGGTACCACAAATAAAGCGTACCGACGCCATGCCAAAGCCGTGACTGTCTAAGCCGTTTTGGGCCGCTTTGATGAGTTCAGGATGGTTGGCTAGTCCTAAGTAGTTGTTGGCACAAAAGTTAACAACTTCTTGGTGATTTACTTGAATGGCGGTCTGTTGCGGTGAGGCAATTACACGCTCACTTTTGTATAAACCTTCTGCTTTAACGTCTGCAAGCTGTTGATTAATTTGGGCGTAGAATGAGGTAGAAGCCACCTGATATCTCCTTAGTTAACTTTATTCTGATTCTGGGAGTGGCGGCATTCTAACGCTAAACCCAATTGGCCTACAGCCTTTTTTTCATGCGACCTAGAAGGATAAATTAGTTTAGGGCTACAGGGGTTTTTACATTATAAAAACTAATGCTTAACATGGGCTGTTGGATTAATTAAGTCTAGCCCGTTTGGCATTGATTAGATGATAGTCGCTCACATCCAAAATGTTCTCATTTTGAGTTGGATTCTGGATGCGAGTTCCTCTAAAGAGAGGCTTAAGCCGCAGGGTTTTGGGCGAGGGCTTGGTAATGTTGCTCAAGGCGACTGAAGATCGGCTGCGATGACGTCGTAGAGTATGCTTGGAAAATCATCAATACCCGCAGTACGCCTTCGTAGAGGATTTCCTTGGTGATGGTAGAAGCGCTTGATTGAGTAAGTTGGTAGCTAATCCAGAAGGTAACCAGCATTTTAATGGTGTCGGCCAGTTGGGTAACCTTATCCTCGGCGATATTTAAATAACCATCGATACGAATTTTATTTAGTACTTGGCTGGAGCGGGTCAGAACTTGTTGCTGGGCATGAAGATAGCGCTTTTTCAAATCTTCGTCGCGGGCCAGAATGTCTGCCAAGTTGGCATACATAAAACGAAATTGCCACAGGGTGTAGAACATGGCATCGAAGTAACCAATTAAATGCTCGATACTGGCTTGGCCACCTTCGTAGATTTTAAAGCCAGATTCGAGATGGCTTTCATATTGGTCAAAAATAGAACGAATTATGTCTTCTTTATTGCGGAAGTGGTAATAAAGATTTCCCGGACTCATATTCAAATGGGCGGCAATATGATTGGTGGTGATATTTCTTTCGCCGTGCTCATTGAATAGCTCAAGGCTAGCATAGATGATTTTGTCGCGGGTTTTCATACGTGTTCCAAGTGGTCAGTAAAGCGAGCTAGTTGATTACTAGAGTCAATCAACCATGGCTTCACTACTGGTAAATTATCCCTAATTCGAATCGCGTTAGTTCTATGTTCGACAGAACAACAGTTCAATACGATTTGTCTATCCAAAAAACCTCTGAAACTCGTATCTTGAAGTCGCTTGGATATATTATGCTAACATTGCCATCATTCAACAGGCAAAATTCATCAGCACGATTTTATGAATCGATTTCTTTACAGTGCACTGCTTTATCTTTTGTCACCACTACTTATCGTGTATTTAGCCTTTCGCGCTATTAAGAGCCCGGATTATCGTGGCCGCTGGGGCGAGCGATTTGGTTTAAGTCGCTTAGATAAAACGGATTTGTTAATCCATTCTGTTTCCATGGGCGAAACCTTAGCGGCCATTCCACTTATTCGGCAGATTCTGCAAACCCATCCTGAACTTAAGCTCACTGTCACAACGACAAGTCCAACGGGTTCTGCCGAGGTGCGAAAGGCCTTCGGTAATACAGTACAGCATTGTTATCTGCCATTCGATTTACCACTGTGTATTGGACGATTTTTATCTCAGCTGTCGCCGCGCGCTATGGTCATTATGGAAACTGAACTTTGGCCCAATTTACTTGCCATTGCGTCAAAACGTGGCGTGGGCCTGATGCTCGCCAATGCAAGACTCTCGGCTAAATCAGCAGCGCAATATGCCAAATACCCAAAACTCACCCAGCCTATGTTGCAGGCGTTAGATTTGATTGCAGTGCAAAGCGAAGATGAAGCCAAGCGTTTTATTGATCTCGGAATTGACGCTGAAAAAGTCACTGTCTGTGGCAGTTTAAAGTTCGATTTATTTATTAGCGCCGAGCGCATTGCAGCTGCCAAAGAGTTAAGACTCAGTTGGGGGCGCGATGCTGCTCCCGTGTGGGTGGCAGGCAGTGTTCACCCCGGTGAATTTGACGCTGTGTTAACCGCCCATAGACTGGTGCTGGCTAAGTGGCCTGATGCCCTATTGATTATGGCGCCGCGTCACCCCGAACAATTTAATGCATTAGCCGAACTCGTTGCCGGGAAAGGGTTTGAGTCTGTGCGCCGCAGTGAGGGAGGGGAGCTATCTGCCAATACCCAAGTGCTGGTGGGCGATACCATGGGCGAGCTTTTAACTTTTTATGGCGCAGCGGATCAGGCGTTTGTTGGCGGCTCATTAATTGTTCATGGTGGTCATAATCCGTTAGAGCCAGTGGCGATGGCTGTGCCTGTTATGGTGGGGCCCAACCATAGGGACTTTGCGCAAATCACGCAGATGCTTAATGAGGCTGGCAGCCTAAGAATCGTCGCTAGCGCAAAGGAACTGGCTGAGGACCTTATCCACTATTTCGAATCTCCTGTACTAAGGAAAGATGCGGCACAAGCTGGGCTTAAGGTGGTTGCCGCAAACCGTGGTGCGGTGCAGCGACAATTTGCGCTGGTGGAATCCCTACTAGCGCAAACTGAGAAAGCGAAAACCGAGAAGGCGCAAACTGCTAAGCGTTAAGTCGCGAGATGTCAGCCTGATAACGTTAACCTTGGTAACCTTTTACTAACGCAGCCCAATTATCTGGGGTGAAAGCGAGATTGGGCTCTTTACCCTGTTCCTTGTTAAAGGAGCGCAGGAGTCTATCGAGGTTAGCCTGTTGCCAGCCTTGGTTTGGTGTTCTTAACTCACCGCGGTCAAAATCGATAAGGTAAAAGCACTCTTCTCCATTTACCTCTGCTGGTTGGCACAGAATATTCTTGGCATTGAGGTCGGCATGGTAAACTCCGCGCCGATGAAACTTAGCAATACAGGCGCCTAGGGTCTGCCATTGTTGCTCGTTCATCGCGCCCTTAGACAATTTAGCGACCAGATCCTCGGCACCTTCAACCCGCTCAATAATGATGTCGGCGCGGTAAAAAATAGAGTCGCGCACTATATTCACCGCTATGGGTTTAGGTACGGCAAAGTGTTCGCGATAGAGAATATCCAACAATCTTAACTCGCCCATAGCGCGGGTGTTTTCCAATCCCGTATACATATAGGCATCTTTGCTGAATTTGCCCATTAGACCGCCGCGCCAGTAATGGCGTAACACCCATTGGTTGCCATTAGACTCCACGAACCATGTGGTGTAGCGTCCCTTAGATGAACCCACAACGGCCGCTTTTTCACGCCAAAAATCCACCGAAAACCACTCCTGCGTGATTTCTAAAGGCGTATCCTGGCAAAGAGCAATATAGCCCTCAGGCGTTTTTACTATGTTCAATTGTGAGCTCATGGAGGATTTGTTGACTTAAGCGTGGAACCTAGGGCCATTCTACATTAAGATCCTCAGCTTGCGCTAAATAACCTTAAAGAGCTAATCGCTTGAGTTTAGATCCTAATACCATGAACTCCCTCTGTTTGCTTAGGCTATCGGCCATCGGCGACGTTTGTCATGCCGTCGCTATGGTGCAGGCGATACAAAGGCAATATCCCCACCTTAAAATTACATGGGTGATCGGCAAAGTGGAATATCAACTGCTTAAGCATTTGCCGGACATTGAATTCGTAATCTTTGATAAGTCCAAAGGGTGGCGTAGTTACTTCAATTTACGTGATGCCTTAAAGGGGCGACGTTTCGATGTGCTGCTGCATATGCAGGTCGCGCTGCGGGCGACGCTAGCATCACTGGCGATTTCAGCTAAGGTGCGCATTGGCTTTGACCGTGCTCGCGCGAAAGAAGGCCAATGGTTGGTAACTAATCACCAAGTCGAGCCTTTAGGGCAGCCACATGTACTTGAAGGTTTTATGGGATTTGCCAAGGCATTAGGCGTTAAAGATTTAACGCCGCAGTGGAATATCCCTGTACCTGAGGCTGATACTGCTTTTGCCGCAGAGCAAATTGGTGAGGGTGAAAAGGTATTAGTGATTTGTGCCGCAGCCAGTAAGGCTGAGCGTAATTGGTTGCCTGAGCGATATGCTGAGCTTGCCGACCATGCGGCTTCCAAGGGATATCGAGTTATCCTCTGCGGCGGTCCAACGGCGCTAGAGAAGAATTTAGCCGAACAAATCATTGCGGCATCAACGTCGAACTTAGAAAACCTCGTCGGCAAGACTAGCCTGACGCAATTACTTGCCATTCTAAAACGCGCCAGCGTGGTGCTCGCGCCCGATACGGGGCCTGCGCATATGGCAGTAACTCAAGGCACACCGGTGATAGGTCTTTATGCCCACTCAAATCCTGGTCGTACGGGACCCTATTTATCACAGCAATATGTGGTCAGCGCCTATGATCAGGCCATTGCTTCACAGCATCAGGGAGACGTGAAATGGGGAACCCGAGCTAGGGGTGAACACCTGATGGAAATGATTAGCGTTGATGCGGTGATAGAGAAGTTTGATCAAATACATTAATTATTTAGTTGACTTTGTTTTGTATAAGTTAAAGGGTAGGTAGTGAATAAATTATCTAATAAACAGCATGTTAAGTTATATTATTTTACTAGTTTTAAAAATTTTGGTGACTTATTAAGTGCTAGTTTGTTTGAAAGAATTGCAGGGGTAGATATCCGTTGTTGTGTCGCAAAAAAATGCGAAATTGTAGCTGTTGGTAGTTTGCTTCAACGGTTTCTTGCTTTGAAGCCATTCAGTTTTATCCGTCGTCTATTTAGTGCTTCAGCCATTGTATGGGGTTCTGGATTTATGAATTCGCCGAAGACGAGTAAATCTTTGTATCGTAGTTTAGATGTTAAAGCGGTAAGAGGATTAAAAACGCTAGAAGTCCTAAAAAAAATGGATCATGTCAAGATATCTGAAAAACTAGCAATCGGAGATCCTGGTCTTCTCGCATCCTGCATTTTTGATACGAGCCATATCAAAAAGAAATATGCACTTGGCATAGTGGTTCACTATAAGGATAAGAATCATCCGTTACTGAGTAAAATTAATGTTAAAAATTCAGTGTTTATTGATATTTCACAAGAGCCTTTAGAATTTATGATGCAACTAGCTGAATGTGAAAATGTTCTAGCCAGTGCAATGCATGCTCTTATTGCAGCTGATTCTTTAGGTATCCCCAATGTCAGAATGACCACAAAAGATGTTGGTGTAGGCGATTATAAATTTAATGATTATTACTCAGCATTTGGTTTAAGAGAACATAGAATAATCAACCTTAATTTACGTGATTTTTCAGATGGTGATGTAATTGATATTGAAAAAAATTACCCGATAAATTCAGACAAAGTCAAAGAAATTCAATCTGCATTGATTGAAAGTTTTCCCATTAAGAATAAAGAATATACTGAGTTTAAACACTCATTGATAAATGGTGTTAGTTCACCAAATTAATCCCTATTTTACTCGGGGCATTATTTATTGAAATGTGAGTTATTATGGCTGCTAAACGTTACTTAATGTACATTTCACAAAATTACTCTTATGCCATTCTTAGGCCTCTTCAACAGGTTATTAAGAACAGGGGGGATTCAGTCCGTTGGTTTTTGGAGGGCGATGAAGTTGATCCTACATTTTTGGCTGTGGATGAAGAACGATTAAATACAATTGATGATGTTATTCATTGGAAACCCGATGCAGTTTTTGTCCCTGGGAATATGGTTCCTAATTTTATTCCTGGAGTTAAAGTTCAGGTTTTTCATGGACTTAATTCTGGAAAGGTGAATCGAAAGGGACGCGAATATCATTTTGAAATTAGGCACTGCTTTGATTTGTATTGTACCCAAGGACCATCAACTACGAACAAGTTCAATGAGCTAGCTGATAAGTTTGGTACGTTTTCAGTTGTTGAAACTGGGTGGCCTGTATTAGATCCTTTATTTAAAGGTATTCAAAATAATCCCTTTATCGATTCAGCAGACCAAAGGCCGGTAGTCTTATTTTGCTCAACATTTTCGCCTCGGCTCACCTGTGCACCAATTGTATTTGATGAAATTCAACGATTGTCTAAGCAAGGAAATTGGCGTTGGTTGGTGCAATTTCACCCCAAAATGGATAGTAAAATAGTCAAGCAATACAAAGAAGCGCAGAACGAAAATTTATGTTTTGTTGAAACGGATGATGTTATCCCCTTATTAAAGGCCGCAGATGTAATGCTGTGTGATACATCATCTGTTTTACAAATGTTTTTACTGCAAAACAAACCAGTGGTTACTTTTAATAATAGTGCACCTGCAGATCATTTAATCGATATCCACCATGTTGAAGATATAGAAAAGTCATTAGAACAGGCGTTGAGCTTCCCTGTAGAGTTAATGACAAATATCAAAAATTATTGCGAGCAAGTTCACCCATACAAAGATGGTTTATCGAGTCAGCGAGTGTTGCAGGCAACTGATACTTTGATTGATAGAGGGACTTCTGAGCTGAAGTGTAAACCCTTAAATTTATTACGGCACTTAAAGTTGCGTCGTAAGTTAGGTTATTGGAAATTAAGGTAGAAATCAGAAGATGAAAAAACACTCCCTATCAGTAATGTTGATTACTAAAAATGAGGCTGATCGCGTAGAACGATGCTTATCTTCGGTTGTTGGTATTGCGGATGAAATTATCGTTCTAGATAGTGGTTCAACCGATGACACCTTAAAAATTTGTGCCCAGTATACAGACAAAATTACGGTTACAGATTGGCCTGGTTTTGGTAAACAGAAGCAAAGGGCGCTTGAGCAAACGACTTGTGATTGGGTGCTTTCAATTGATGCTGATGAGGCTCTGGATGGCACTATGCAGTCAGCATTACTGCAATTGTTGTCGCAGGATAAGATTCAAGAGTCTGCTTTTAATTTACCTTGGGGGGTCACCCTGTATGGTAAAACGTTAAAGTATGGTCGAAGTGCTCGATCAGTCTTACGACTCTTTAAGCGGGAGGGGGCTCGATATACCTTAGATGAGGTACATGAAACGGTTATTCCTGTAGAAGGCAAAATAGGCCAATTAAAAGGATTACTGTTGCATTACACTCACCGTGATTATGGTCATGGCTTAGATAAAGCGGCACAGTATGCTTGGCTGGGATCGCAAAAGTATCATCGTAAAGGTAAAAAATCTTACGGCTTAACTTTGGCATTGATGCGAGGATTTTGGACATTTTTCCAAATTTACGTGTTGCGACTTGGTTTTTTGGATGGACGGGTTGGTTTTATTATGGCAATGACCTATGCACAGGTAAACTTTAACAAATACGTAGGGTTGTGGTTGTTAGAGAACAACCGCTAAAACATTTTAACTGTAATGGACATTTCTTGAGTCAGCCTATGCATACAAGAGCTATTTACCCCGGAACTTTCGATCCCATCACCAATGGTCACGCCGATTTAATCGAGCGTGCCGCTAAGTTATTCCAGCATGTGACTATTGGGATTGCCGCTAGCCCATCAAAGCAGCCTAAGTTTTCCCTTGAGGAGCGTGTGGAATTAGTCAATCGTGTGACTGCACACTTAGATAATGTGGAAGTGGTGGGTTTCTCGGGGCTGTTGGTCGATTTTGCTAAGGAGCAAAAGGCGAGTGTGTTAGTGCGGGGTTTGCGGGCGGTTTCAGATTTTGAGTATGAGTTCCAATTGGCGAATATGAATCGTCGCTTAAGCCCAGATCTTGAAAGCGTGTTTTTAACGCCTGCCGAAGAAAACTCGTTTATCTCTTCGACCTTAGTGAAGGAAGTGGCGTTGCATGGTGGTGATGTGAGCCAGTTTGTTCATCCTGATGTCGCAAGTGCTTTAACTGCCAAATTGAAATCGATTAAGCCATAAATGTTTAAGAAAAAACGATGTGAGAGCCGAGTTCGCATAATCCCCCGGATTTGTGGTATTTTTAGCGCCTTCGCTTTGTATAGGCTCTCGACGATAAAAGGATGTTATGAAGGCTTTTTTTACCCCCTCAATCCTCGCAATCAGTGTTGCATCTAGTCTTGTATTGTCTCCTACGCTGGCCGCCCCTTGGGTAGATGCATCGGATATTTACCTTCGAGCCGATATTCAGGCGTTGGCGGATGCTGGCGTAATTAGTGTGCCAGTAAATACCTTCCCGCTGATGTGGTCGGGCATTGGCGCGGATCTCGCCAAGGTCGAGCCTGAGCGGCTTACGCCACAATTGGTGCAGGCCTTTGCCCGCGTTAACTTTTACTATCAAAATGCCGTCGATAATCGTGGCAATGCCAGAGTCAAACTCTCAGGGGCAAGTGACTCGGCAAGATTTCAGCACTATGGCAGTGATTACCGCGAAAAGGGCGAAATCAAAGGCTCATACGAGTATTTAGGCCCACACATTGCCTATAAGACCACAGTGGCAGAAACCTATGATCCCCAGGATGGAAAAAACTTCCGCCTCGATGAGTCATATTTTTCGGTGATTTTTGGTAATTGGATCACGACGTTAGGTTCCATGGAGCAATGGTGGGGGCCGGGTGTGGATTCTGCCCTGCATCGTTCTAACAATGCGCGCCCAATGCCATCACTCACCTTGAGTCGTAATCGCGCTACCGCCTTCGAAACCCCATGGTTATCTTGGATTGGCCCTTGGACCTTTAAGACGGGTTTCAGTATTGCCGAAGCCGACCGCGCTGTGCCCAAAACCGCTGAATGGGATATGCGTCTCACCGCTAAGCCGATTAAGCAGTTAGAAGTCGGTTTGGCTTGGTCGACCCTGTTTTGCGGCGAAGGCCAAGAATGTGACTACGATGCTTGGTGGGATTCTCTCTCTGGTCATTCGGTGTGTAATGATGGTACTAACAGCTGTTTGGCCGAAGACCGCCACGATGCGGGGCATAGAACTCAAAGTATTGATCTGCGTTACGGCGATACTTGGCAGGGAGTTCCTGTGGGTATCTATACCGAATATAGCTGCGAGAATGGCAGCGACTGTGGTTCGCTCTGGGGTATCGATACCCACTTTGGCAGTGCGTCCCAGCAGTACAAGGTCTTCCTCGAATATTCTGATACCTATGTGAAATGCAATGGTGAGGGTAACTGCTTCTACGAAGATCCAGTTTATTTGAGTGGCTCACGCTTCTATGGCCGCGCGTTGGGCTCGACCTATGACAGTGATGCCAAAGCATTGGTATTTGGTATGATTGGTCAATTTAGTAATAGCCGCGGTTTTACCTCGTTATTGCGTTACGCCCAATTGAATTATGATGGCAGCAATGTGGCCACAACTTGGGCGCCGCAGCCCGAGCAGGAAGACTTGCTGATGCTTGAACTCTCCTACCGTATGCCCGTTTGGAAAGGGATGTGGAGTATCGGCGGCACGGTTTCACAGTCGGAGTTTGAGGTTAAGGACAATGAAACCGATGCCACTATCTTTAGTAGTTTTGAGTATCGGTTTTAATCTTTAGGGCGCGTTAGCGCCCTTTACTTGCTAAAATGGCTCAATTGCTCGAGTACTTGTTGTAAGAAATCAAAATTAGGCTTCCCCTTTAATGGACGATTGGTTTTATCCAGTAGTTCATATTGTCCCGCACTTCCCACTTCTAAAATGGTGTCTGATGTGAGCATGGCATAACTACTGTAGTTTGAAGCTAAAATCCAAGCTCTCTCTTGCATTGGATTGAGTAAATTCAAGCCTACTGAATAATCGCCGATTGGGTTGGTTACGCCTAAATATCCTTGCATTAATGTTGGAACCAGATCTTGATGACTAGTTAGTTGCTCAGTATCAAGACTTGCGTTGGCATTGATTTGAGGGCCAACGACTGCAAAAGGAACATGAACTTGGGCTGGTGTATAGTTACTGTTATGCCCCCAGAAGTTCAGTTTATTATCGTTCATCTCTTGACCGTGATCTCCCGTGATAATGATAAGCGTATTGGCCAAATCACCCGTCTCTTTTAACTTGTCTACAACGGGGGCGATTAGGCTATCTACGTAGTGCACACTCGTTCTATATCGGTTGAAAAATGGTAACGGATCAGTGTTGTTGTTTAATTGCAGATAATTGACATCGCTAAGCATTGGTTGATATTGATGCGGATAATCTTTAGGGAAATCATAGCCATGTGCCGAATCGTAAAACAGGAATGAAAATGCTGGTTTCTGGGGATCCCGCTTGTCGTACCAAGTGAGCCAATCATGGGTCAGGTTGGCATCAAGTTCAGATGCGCTTGAGCCTTCTGAGCCTATCCGTAAATCTTTGACGTTGGTAAATACGGTGCGATCAAACTCTGGATTGCGTAACTGTGCAGCAGTGAAAATACCTAACTGGTAGTCTAATTGCTGAAGGCGGTCTATTAGAACAGGACCTTGATTGTTAGCTAAAACTCCTTGCCAGTAAGTACCAGGTATTCCGTAGAATAGCCCGAAAATTCCTGTCCTTGTTGCATTCCCCGAGGCCATATGTTGATTAAATCGAACACCGGTCTGAGTCAAGTTCCACAAATTGGGGGTATTGTCCGCACTAAAAGTATCAAACCGCCATGAATCGATAACAATCAACATGATATTGGTTGGTTTTTCAACTGGTTGAACTTGTAAAGGGTGAATAGGGTAGTGTAAGTCACTCTTGTGAAGAGATAATGATTTCTGTTGGGCAATAGCTTGCTGATCGACCCAGCCGTGCTTTTCCATAAAGCGATTTGCCGTAGCTGGATAAAACAGGGGTAAATAGCGTTTTATCTGGGTAACGGGTTGGTAAGCATTTGCTGCAGCCCAGATATGAATGATATGGGTCAGCACAAACGCAGATAATGCCAAATATGCGAATCGGTAAGCAACCCTACTCGGTAATAATGTTGCGGTCTGAATCCATTTAAGCAACAGCCATAGTGTAATCCACAACCCTAGAATAGCGATTGTAACCATTAACCAAGTGATTAGAGGGAAGCTAACAACTTGCCCCGATAAGACTAGATTAAGAACAACCGAATTAATATGGAACCGATATTGGGCAAATACTAATGTGTCAATAAACAGTGCAGTTAAGCCTACTGCGGCAGCTCCAGATAAAGCGATGTTACGACAATACTTAGGTAGAAAATGCAATGGAACAATTAATGCTGCAAATAAACCTGTTAGCACAAACATCTGTGAGATGGAGCTAATAATGATAAAAAATTGCCCTAAAAAATCTGAGGGAAACTCAGGTAAAAATGCGAAATAGCGCGTCGAAAGCAGCGTAGCTAAAAATGCATTGAATAAAATGAACCATTCCCAGTTGGATGCTTTTGGCTTGGTTGAAGATGTAAACATGGTGTAGTCCAGGAAATATCTTGTACAGCAGGCTTTGAAAAGACACTGTTAGAAATTAAGAAAATTGCAGGACTATTTTAAAGGTTAAAGGCTCAATAGTACTAGAGGTTTGGGAGGGATTTACGAGTCGGATCGATGTTAAATCGAATACATTAACTATGGAGTCAGAATACACAACAAAAATTCCCCATTTTAACGTAATTACATGCAGCATTGGCGTATCTGCCTGTTAACATTTCGGTGTTTTAATTTGTTATCTGCATTAGTTGTAAAACTCTTTGTACCAGCTAACGAATTGAGTCACACCGCTGTTGATATCCACCTGTGGCTTATAACCCACAGCCTTAAATAGGTCTTCAGTATCCGCCCAAGTCGCGTGCACATCTCCTGGCTGCATCGGTAAGAGGTTTTTCTTGGCTTTTACCCCAAGGGCATTTTCCAGCGCGGTGATAAAGTCGAGCAGTTGCACTGGGCTACCGTTACCTATATTGAACACTCTATAGGGGGCGCTACTGCTGGCGGGCGTGCCCGTTTCAACCGTCCAATCGGCATTGGCCTGCGGCGGTTTGTCTTGTACTCGGATAATCCCCTCAACAATATCATCGATATAGGTGAAGTCGCGACTTAAATCTCCATGGTTGTAAACGTCGATCACTTCACCTGCGAGAATCGCCTTAGTGAACTTAAATAACGCCATATCGGGGCGACCCCATGGGCCATACACGGTAAAGAAGCGCAGTCCTGTAGTAGGTAATTGGTAAAGATGCGAGTAAGTGTGGGACATCAACTCATTGGCCTTTTTGGTGGCCGCATAGAGTGAAATCGGATGATCTATGCTGTCGGATGTCGAGAATGGCATCTTTTGATTCAGACCATAAACCGAGGATGAAGAGGCATAAACCAAGTGCTCAATCCTATGGTGGCGACAACCTTCAAGGATTGTCAGGTGACCAACAAGATTGCTATCGGCATAGGCAAGGGGATTATCGAGGGAATAACGTACTCCAGCCTGAGCCGCGAGGTGGATCACGCGCTGAAAGCCCTCTTTAGCGAACAGCTCTGCAATGCCTGCTCGGTCGGCTAAATCCAGTTTGATAAACCGAAAATTGCTCAATGCTTCGAGTGGCGCGAGTCTGGCAAATTTCAGGTTAACATCGTAATAATCGTTAAGATTATCGATACCGACGACGTCATGCCCCATGGCGCAGAGGCGCTGGCTAACTTTGGCGCCGATAAATCCCGCTGCGCCTGTGACTAAGTATTTCATCTAACGCTTTATTCCTTGCTATGACTTACTCAAACTGGCTTTTAACTCGATTAATCGTGGTGAAATAGGTCACGGGTGTAGACTTTGTTGGCCACATCTGCGAGTTCTTGGGCCATACGGTTAGAGACTATGACATCGCACATGCCTTTAAATTCGTTGAGATCCTTAATTACTCTGGAATTAAAGAACTCTTCTTCCTTCAATACTGGCTCGTAAACGACGACTTCAATCCCCTTGGCTTTAATGCGTTTCATCACCCCCTGCACGGCGGAGGCGCGGAAGTTGTCTGAATCGGCTTTCATAATCAGACGGTAAATCCCCACGCACTTAGGCTTTTGGCTAATAATGGCGTCGGCAATAAAGTCCTTGCGAGTGGTATTGGAATCGACAATCGCGCTAATCAAGTTGTTGGGCACATCGTTATAGTTGGCCAGCAACTGTTTTGTGTCCTTGGGCAGACAGTAGCCACCGTAACCGAAGGAAGGATTGTTATAGTAATCGCCAATGCGTGGGTCGAGGCTCACGCCCTCGATAATCTGCCTAGTGTTTAGGCCGCGGCTTTCTGCGTAGGTATCAAGTTCATTAAAGTAAGCGACGCGCATAGCCAAATAAGTATTGGCAAATAACTTGATGGCTTCAGCTTCTGTGCTGTCGGTCAACAGGATTGGAATATCTCGCTTGATGGCGGCATCGGCAAGTAGGTTGGCAAAAGCGTGTGCGCGCTCAGAACGTTCTCCCACGATAATCCGTGAGGGATGCAGATTGTCGTAAAGCGCCTTTCCTTCCCGCAAAAATTCCGGTGAAAAGACGATATTGTCACTGTTGAGCTTTTTTCTTAGCTCAGTGGTAAAGCCTACGGGTACCGTCGATTTAATGATGACAGTGGTATTGGGATTTATGACCAATACTTCCTGTGTAACCGTTTCGACTGACTGAGTATTAAAATAATTGGTCTGTGGGTCGTAATCCGTTGGGGTTGCGACAATCACAAAGTCGGCCGATTTAACCGCATTTTTATCCGTAGATGCGATTAAGTTTAAATCTTTGCTCTGAAGATATTCTTGTATTAATGCATCTACTACGGTTGGTTTACCTTGATTAACGAGATCGACCCGTTCCTGCTGTAAGTCGATAGCCGTGACTTGGTTTTTCTGCGCGAGCAGCACTGCATTTGACAGGCCTACATAGCCCATTCCAACGACAACTATATTCATAGAAGATTTTTAGCTGAGGGATCTGCTCTTAAGCTAACATGATTTTACCTCAGGTAAATGTAAATTCTGTGAAACATTGGGTTTAGAATTAAGCGCTAAGTTCATGTGACAAAAATAGATTTTAGTGCTGCTCCGATCTGTTGTCTGAGCCAAAGATATTAGCTAATTGAAATTTTTCTTTTGCAACAATCGTATGCTACCGTAGCGAAGGTGCGTATTTTGGGAGCGTTAAATTGATTTCTGTTGTAATTCCCGCAAAAGATGAAGTGGGCAATATTGGCCCGTTGATGAAGGAAATCTGCCAAGCTTTACAAGGATTAATTGCCTTTGAAATTTTGGTGGTCGATGATGGTAGTCAAGATGACACCTTTGGCGAAGTGATGACAACTGCAGCAGAAATGCAATGCAATGCCAAAGCGATTCGCCATGAACGTAGCACAGGTCAAAGCACTGCTATTTCTACAGGTGTTTTGCATGCCCGCGGTAAGTTTATTGTGACCCTAGATGCTGATGGCCAAAACGATCCCGCGGACATTCCAGCTATGCTCGCTAAATTGACCGATATCCAAGCTGAGCATTTCTGTATCGCAGGCTACCGTAAACACCGTAAAGATACCGCTTGGAAACGCTTCCAATCCCGTTTTGCTAATAAAGTGCGCGATGCCCTGCTGCATGACGGCGTGCCGGACACTGGCTGCGGTCTAAAATTATTCCCCCGCGACACTTTCCTTCGCATGCCTTATTTTGATCATATGCACAGATATATCCCTGCGCTGGTGCGCCGTATGGGTGGTGAAGTGTTGATTTCAGTGGTCAATCATAGGGATCGCCAAGTGGGCGTCTCTAAATACACGGCTTGGAACCGTGTATGGGTTGGGATTGTCGATATCATGGGAGTGATGTGGCTGGGTCGCAGAGCTAAGATCGCCAAGGTTGCCCGCAGCCAAGCCAGCTGGAACGAATAACAAGACTCACAGCAAGTGAACAACCATGAAACGACTCTATAAGGCGATTTTTATTGTCTTTATCCTGCTAGGGCTAATGTTTGCAGCCCAGCAGGGACTGTTTGAGCACATGACCGATAGCAATTGGGTCGCCCACTTTGTCGCCGAAAATGGCATTTATGGCATGGTAGTGATGTTGGTGGCCGGAGGACTTTTTACCGCCGTGGGAGGGCCAAGGCAGGTGATCGCCTTTGTGTTTGGTTTCGCCCTTGGTGGTGTTTATGGCGGACTATTTTCGACCTTAGCTGCCTTTCTGGGCTGTCTGTTGTCTTTCTATATCGCAAGATTCACCATTCGTTCAAGTTTGCAGCGTCGCTTCGGCCATAAACTACAAAAATTTGAAGCGCTTATCATACAAAGAACTTGGCTTAAAGTGTTGATGATCCGCCTGTTGCCCGTCGGCAGTAATCTACTCACTAACCTGTTTGCAGGTGCGACCCATGTACCCGCCACCGGCTTTTTGTTGGGCAGCGGTATTGGTTATTTGCCACAGATGCTGATCTTCAGTTTTGCCGGTGCTGGCATTGGTCTCTCGGATCATAACCAGCTTGGGATCAGCATTGGGTTATTTATTGTGTCGAGCCTGATTGGGGCCTATCTGTATCGCACCAGCTTGAGTAAGCAAGTCGACGAATTGGAAAGTTAAAAGGGATTAGGAATGGATGCATTACAGCGTCGTTTTAACAGTGACGATTATTTTCAGGTACTCTGGCCACTATTATTGATAAGTTTATTTATCCTCTTGGTGGGCATTGGTTTTCGCTCACCTTGGCCGGCAGACGAGCCGCGCTTTGTCGAGGTTGCTCGAGAAATGGTGGCATCAGGGCAATGGTTATTCCCTACCCGTGGCGGCGAATATTATCCCGATAAGCCGCCGGTGTTTATGTGGTCTATCGCGCTGTTTTATCAAATCACAGGTTCACTCAAACTCGCTTTTTTACTGCCTAATGCCCTCTGCGGATTGCTTACCGTGTTCCTTATTTATGACTTAGGTACAAGGCTGTGGAACGTGCGCGTGGGGCGCAATGCCGCATTGCTATTGCTGATAGTGCCGCAGTTTTTAATGCAGGCTAAAAATGCCCAAATCGATGGCATGGTGATGTGCTGGATAACCCTAGGCTGTTACGGCTTAATTCGGCACTTTATGTTGGGGCCTAAGTGGCATTGGTATTTTATCGGCTGGGCTTTTATGGGGCTCGGGGTGATTACTAAGGGCGTCGGTTTTCTGCCGCTGTTGTTACTCATTCCAATTGCAGTCTATGCCGTAAAAGATAAGAGTCGTTTTGAGGGACGATTAACTTGGTTGTGTCTTGCGGGTCCCTTAGCCATGCTGGCGGTGATTGCTTGCTGGTTGGTGCCTATGGTGCTGACAGTGCAAGGCCAAAGTACACCAGAGCTGTTAGCTTATCAAAACAATATCCTGTTTAAGCAGACCGGAGAGCGTTACGTCAATGCTTGGCACCATATCAAACCATGGTATTTCTTTGTCTTAAGCGTGATCCCTTGGATGTGGTTCCCTATTACCCTGCTGGTGGTCGCCTACTGGAAACAGTGGGTGCAGAAGGTCAAAGCCGAGCCGAACATTGCCATACTGCTGATTTGGGTTGGTTTGGTGGTTTTGTTCTTCAGCATCAGCCCTGGCAAGCGCAACGTGTATATTTTACCCGCGCTGCCCATGCTAGCTCTAGCGGCTTCCGCTGTGCTAACGGGTCAGTCGCCTAAAGTATGGTTTGAGAAGTTAGTCAGTGGAGTGTTGTGGCTACTCGGATTTGTCGTGCTGGCCGCGGGGGTGTTGTCGTTAATACACCACCCCAAACTGGTTAAGGCTTTAGCCGACTATACCGACGATCTCTCTGGTATAGGTTATCTCTTTATCTTACTCGGTGTTCTTTGGTGCCTGCTGTTATGGCTTGGGCGCAAACAGTTTGCCCTCGTTAAGATTGCCATGGTTTCAGCCTTAGGCTGGGCACTGGTAAGCACTTGGGGTTATTCGATAATAGATGAAATGCGTACCCCAAGAAGTCTAATGTTACATACTGCAGACGTGATAGGTGAGGATGCCGAGTTAGGGCTCGTGAACTTTAAGGAGCAATTTATTCTGTTCTCACCCATGAGTGTGACTCATTTTAGTTACCTCGCCTCCAATGAGGAGCAAGAACGCAATGCCTGGCAATGGATCCATGAGAACCCGCAGCGATACTTATTGATCCCTAAAGGCACTGAGCTTGAATGTTTTGAAATGGATACCGCTAAGAGCATGGGCATGGCGCACCGTGACGAGTGGATGTTATTGAGTGTTGCAGAGGCTAAAGCCCAGTGTGAGGCACCCAAACGGCAATACCGTTATTTTACCGATCACCCCGGTCGTTGGTTAAAAGAATAGCGACAAAGTACGCCTCATTTTACAAGTCATAAAAAATGCCTGCTCTAGCAGGCATTTTTGTTGAATGGACTGAACCTGAACCAGAATCTGAGCCTAGCGAGTTTGGCAGATACCGCAGAACACTGTGGTGCGCTGACCTAAACGAATCTCGCTAAGCAGGTTGCCACATTGGGTACAGGTTTCGCCGCCACGGCCGTAAACGTGAAGTTTTTGGGCAAAGTAACCAGGCTTACCATCGGCATTAGTAAAGTCTTTAAGCGTGGTGCCGCCCTGTTTAATGGCATGGGCGAGGATTTGTTTTACCTCGGCGACTAACAAGGTTAAGCGCTCAATATCGACGCTACCAGCCTGCGCTTCGGGGTGAATGCCCGCGGCAAATAGCGCCTCGTTAGCGTAAATATTGCCAACGCCTACTACGATATGGTTATCCATTAGGCAGAGTTTTATCGCCTTCTTCTTACCCTTAAGTGCCGCCGCTAACTGCTCGACATTAAAGGCATCGGTTAACGGCTCTGGGCCTAATTTCTCCAGCAGAGGATGGGCTTCCTCCGGCAGTTGGCACCATAACCAAGCGCCAAATCGGCGTGGGTCGTTAAAGCGCAGCACACGGCCGTTGGCGAATACGAGGTCGATATGATCGTGTTTTTCAATCGGTGTATCTTGGGGCAGAATGCGTAAGCTGCCTGACATGCCAAGGTGCACTATTGCTGTGCCTGCATCGGTATCAATAAGCAGATATTTCGCTCTGCGCCTGACGCGGCGGATCACTTGACCCACGATCTGTTTAGCAAGTTCGGGTACGGGCCAGCGCAACGAGGCATTGCGCACCACAAAATCCACGACGGTTTGCTCTACAAGATGGGGGGCTATGCCCTGTCGGGTGACTTCGACTTCTGGTAATTCCGGCATTATCTATATCTTATTTTTAGTTAATCTGTGGTTTTAGCATTACTGATGGGTTGCAAACCTTCGCGAAGACTGGGTGGTACTAGATACCAGTTGCCCGCGGGGGATTTTAACGCCCCCAGACTTGGGAAATACATCCACCGCTGGGTTTGTACTATATCGGCAATTTGGATCACTAATTCTTGGGGAGATTCGGTCAGCTCAGGTGCATCGCCTAAAGGTGAGACCTTAAGGGTTTGCCAGGCCTTTGCCCATTCATCACAGTTCAGCACTTTGGGGTCACACTCCCAACGGGATGTCTTTTTATGCAGCCAAATACCATCGAGCTGAAGCTGTGCGAGTGGTGCATTGTCATCAAATAATCGTTTGGCATCACTGGGAATATTCTGGGTTTTTCGATCAACAAAGGTCAGCACAGCCACCATGATAAGGCAGGCAATAATGATGATGTTATTCCATTGTTTACGCGATAAAGCCATAGGGACATGACGCCAGAAAGTAGGTATGCCTTGAGTGTATCACGGTCAATTTGATAAACCAGTCTTAGGGAGGAGGGCGGCTAGGGCTTAGCCGCCCGTGGCGTTCATAAATCGCAGAATTTGCACGCCATTTTTATCGAACTCATGTTGCTTAGGCTTGTAATGAATGCCCTGCAAAATAGTGGTTTTAAGACGTTCAATATCGCCGGGGAATTCGCGCACAATACTTTTAAGATCAATAGAATGTTCGTTACCTAGGCAGAGCAAAAGCTGGCCTTCCACCGTGACCCGTACGCGGTTGCATTCGTGGCAGAAGTTATGGCTGTGGGGCGAGATAAAACCAATATGGACTGGGCTGTCTGCCATAGTGTAATAACGGGCTGGGCCGCCGGTGCGTTTATTAGATAAAGCCAAGGGATAGCGCGTATTGATAATGGCTTTTACCTCATCACTGCTGCAATGACGTGCCTGCTTGCGCTCATCCATTTCCCCGAGAGGCATCTCTTCAATAAAGGCGATATCCAGCGCTCGGTTACGGCAAAACTCCACTAAGTCCAACACTTCATGGTCGTTTTGCTGCTTGAGGATCACAGCATTGATTTTGATGTGTTTAAAGCCTGCCGCAATTGCCGCATCAATCCCTTCAACTACCCGCTCTAACTTGCCATTGCGGGTTAGCTGGGTAAATAGCTTGGGATTGAGCGTGTCTAGACTGATGTTTAGCCTTTTTAAGCCCGCATCGAACATAGGTTTGGCAAATTTAGTCAGCCGTGAACCGTTGGTGGTCATCGACAAATCTTTGAGGCCTGGCAACTTGCCGAGCAGTTTGACCAGTTCATCGCAGTCGGTACGCACTAAGGGCTCACCACCCGTGAGGCGGATTTTGGTCACACCAAGCTCAGTAAAAGCCTGGGCAATCCACGCGAGTTCCTCTAGGTTAAGCACCGCCTCCCTTGGCAGAAAGCAGGGGTCTTCCGTCATGCAATAGACACAACGAAAATCACAGCGGTCGGTAACCGAGAGTCGCAGGTACTCGACTTCTCGGCCAAATGCGTCCACGAGTAAACTCATAGTCACATGCCTTTATAAAAGGTCGGCAAAGGGCTGGATATACACGGTTTCGCCCTTATTAACCGACTCGACATCATCGCCAATAATGATCAAACAATTGCCTTTAACCATGGAATTGAGCATGCCAGAACCTTGGTTACCTGTGCTGCGAACATGCAGCCTGCCATCCACACCAAGTTGGTAAATCCCGCGGCTAAACTCGGTACGTCCTTGACGGCTACGTAGTACCTCATCACTAATGGCAGGGAATAACTTAGGCTGCCATTCAGTTTCGCCCGCCAATTTTCGCAGCGCGGGCTGCACGAATTGTAGGAAAGACACCATCACGGCAACGGGGTTTCCTGGTAAGCCGAAGAACAAACTGCTGCCCACTTTACCGAAGGCGAGCGGGCGACCAGGGCGCATGTTAATCCGCCAAAAATCGATATTACCGAGGCGCGCTAACACGGTTTTGATGTAATCGGCATCACCTACGGAAACCCCGCCAGAGCTAATCACGACATCGGCCTGAGTCGCGGCTTTGGATAGTGTTGCTTCGAGCGCGGCTTCTGAATCTTCAATAATGCCTAAGTCGATGATGTTACAACCTAAGCGTTTCGCCATCGCCTTGATGGTGTAACGGTTTGAATCGTAAATGCAGTTAGGCTTTAACGCTTCGCCCGGTTGGCTCACCTCATCGCCAGTGGAGAACACGGCAACCGTTGGACGACGATAGGCTGGCACACGGTTAAATCCGAGGGAGGCGAGGAGCCCTTGTTCGGCGGCGCCAAGGCGAGTGCCTTGTTTGAGGGCGACTTGACCCTTGGCAATATCTTCACCCGCGAGGCGCACATGTTGCCCCTGTTGGATTGTGCCTTCGAAGCTAACCTTGGCATCGACTTCACTTGCCAGTTCTCTTGGCTGCACAGTATCGGCGCCGACTGGCACAGTCGCGCCCGTCATAATACGGATGGTTTCCCCGGCCTTAAGCGTGCCTGAATATTGGTGACCGGCAAACACTTCTCCAACCAGTGTAAAGCTTTCAGGCATAGGGTCTTGGTAGGCAAAAGCATAGCCATCCATTGCCGAGTTTGTTTGCTGCGGCACATCGACGGGAGAGATACTATCGCTTGCTAATACGCGGTTATCCAGCTCGTCTAGGTCAATGTCTTCAGTGCCAGAAACGGCTGATACGTGGGATAAAATCTGCGCCAGCCCTTGGCTTACGCTGAGGTTTTTATCGCTGCCAATCGTGCAGGCATCCACCGCTGGGATAGGTAATTTTGGGTTTGGTGCCTGCCAGTTGTTAGCGTACTCAATCACAAAATCGGCAATCTGGCCGACATTGTTGAGGTCTAAGCGGCGTAAATCGCTGGGCAATACCGTGTCATCGCAGCAGGCGATGGCGAGAATATTTTCGTCGTGGGTGTGAATAAAAGGTTTGCCATGGGCGGCGCGGTGCAGCTCAATTTTAGGCAGCGTTAGCTTTTTAAAGCCTTCAACTAGCACTATATCGACTTTGTCGGCTTCAATATGCTTGAGCAGATGTACCAGTTCTGGGTCACTATCGCGGGCATCTTCGGTCATCAGTGCCCAACGTACATGGGAGGCAACCAGCATTTGCCGTGCGCCGGCTTTACGCATCTCGTAACTGTCTTTACCGGGAATATCGACATCAAAATCATGGTGAGCATGTTTGATGACCGCTAGGCGCAGGCCACGTTGATTCAACTCAGGGATCAATTGCTTGAGTAAGGTTGTTTTCCCCGTGCCGCTGTAGGCACAAAATCCGAGTACGGGAATGGAGAGCGGATTGATGAAGGGGTTACTCATGTACACCTCTAATTTTATTCACTTTTAGTTATTTCGGCTGCCAGGCGTTGTTTTTGTTCTGGAGTATTTACATTCACAAAGGCGTTGGGTTGGTCGGCAAAGGCCGCGACAGCGCAGTTATGATTGGCATACCAAAAATCAATTTTACGCTCACCCGCTTCGAGAAATGCTTTCATCGAATCGCGTAAGCTAGGTTTTAATAGCAGTACTACGGGCTGTTCGCGCTCACCATCGCTGGCAACGGCAAGCTCGGCGTTCTGCGCTTCAATTGCAGCCAGCATGCGCGGGACTAAATCCTTTGGCAGGAGTGGGCAATCACAGGGGACAACCAGCAGAAAATCGGCTTGGGTTTGTCCCATGGCGGTGATCATGCCAGCCAATGGGCCGAGGAATCCAGTGTGCTCATCGCTCAGTACTCTAAAACCGTACTCAGCATAACGGCTTTGATTACGATTTGCGTTGATCAGGATCTCCTTAACTTGAGGTTTTATGCGCTCGATTGTGTGCTCAATCATGGCTTTGCCATTGAGTTCGACCAAGCCCTTGTCGTCGCCACCCATACGACGTGCCATACCGCCTGCGAGAATCACAGCATCAATTTGCAACGACATATAAAGATCCCTGTTTCGATAAATTCGGAGTTTGCGCCTGGGAGGTTATCACCTGTTGTCCCTCTATCTGCCATTGATGTTCACATATGCTGGTTAAAGCGCAGTTTTGATGACTACTTAGCAGCATGCCAGTGCCTTGCTGCTTTAGCTGTTTAATCATCTCAAGCACTAAGGCTTGGGAATCCCTGTCCATATTCGAGGTGGGTTCATCAAGCATCAGCAGTTTTGGCTGTAAAATCCAGGCGCGGGCAATGGCGAGACGCTGGCGTTCACCACCTGATAAATCGCTGGCCCTCGCGTGTAACAGTGAGCCTAACTGCGCCATTTCAATAGCTTGGTTAATTCGCTGTTTGGCCTGTTGCTTCGCGTCGGCAAAAGCTAAGCCATAGGTGAGGTTATGATAGACACTGCCATCGAATAAATAGGGGTGCTGATGAAGGTAAATCGCCTTTCCTAACAGCGGGTTGCGCTTCCACCAAGGATCTTTGCTAAAGCCATGGGCCTCAATCGTGCCAAGGCTTGGCTGGATGAGTCCCGCCAGTATTTTCATTAGGGTCGATTTGCCTGAGCCGTTGTCGCCCTGCAGATAAATGACATTTCCTTGGCATAGCTCGAGAAAGGTCGCCCTAAAGAGTAAACGAGTACCAAAGGACTTTTCTACATTCTGGGCAGTGAGTTTAACCTGCGTCATCGTTAGTGGCTCCTCGGCGTCGCTTTGCCACGTAAACTTCCTAGGGCAAAGTTGAGTATTAAGGCCAAGATTAACAGCACTAGGCCAAGGGCGATAGCTTGGGCAAAGTCCCCTTTGCTCGTTTCGAGAGCAATGGCGGTAGGGATATTTCGGGTCACATTTAAAATATTGCCACCGACCATCATGGAACAACCGACTTCGGTCAGAATCCGGCTAAAGGCTGCGACTATGGCTAAGAGGAGTGGCATCCGCAGTTCTCGGCACACTGTCCATACCGCCATTATCCAAGAGGCGCCGAGAGTTCGCGAAGTTTCCCAGGCGCGGCGATCGACACTGGTAAAGGCTGCCTGACTCATGGCTACCATTACGGGAGCGCAGATCATCATCTGGCCTAAAATCATGCCTTCCTGGGTAAATAACCACTTGAGATCGCCAAGCGGGCCGTTGCGCGTCAGTAGTAAATACACTAACAGGCCAATCACCACAGTTGGGATGGATTGCAGCGTTTGAACAAGATTAGTGACCAACCATTTGCCACGAAACGGCGCAAAGGCCAGCACAAAGCCTAGTACCATGGAGGGGACTAGTGTAATGAGTAATGCCGCAAAGGAAACGGAAAACGATACATATATGATGGACCAAACATCGGGGTCCAATGAAAACAGCAGGCCTAACGCCTGCTGTAACAGAGCTAGCCAGCCTTCGTTCATTCGCTATAAGTTGCCTTGAACAGCTGTTCACCTTCGACTTTAAAGTTGTTGATCAGACTTTGACCTTCTTTACTGATCAACCAGTCACTTAAGGCTTTTGCGCCTTTGTGATTTAAATCAGGGTACTTAGCTGGGTTAATTAAAATAATTTGGTATGGATTCGCTAATGTTTTACCGCCATCGAAATCAACACTCAAGTCCAGTTTGGTTTTATAGGCAACAAAAGTGCCACGGTCAGACAGGGTGTAACCTTGCAGTTCATTTGCCATCAGCAGGGTTTTACCCATGCCTTGACCGACTGAAGTGTAACCTTTGAAATCAGGGGTCACATTAGCAGCTTTCCACACTTCTAACTCTTTGATGTGGGTGCCTGAGTTGTCACCGCGGGAGAGGAACGTGACACCAGATTCTGAAATCTTGGCGAAGGCTTCTTCAGCAGTTTTGCTATCACGGATTTTGGCTGGATCGTTTTTAGGACCTAGCACAACAAAATCGTTTTCCATAATGCCGCGGGGTTCAACACCAAAACCAGCTTCGACAAATTTAGCCTCTGCACTTGGTGCGTGGGTCATAACCACATCCACGTCGCCTTGTTCACCCAATTTCAGGGCCTTGCCCGTACCAGTTGCGATCACTTCAACCTTGTAGCCCGATGCACTTTCAAACTTAGGCAAAATTTCTTTTAACAAACCTGAGTTTTCAGTGCTGGTTGTCGTAGCTAACTTAATAACTTCTGCCGATTGGGCAGGTAACGCGGCGAACATGCTGGCCGCAACAACTAGACCAACAAACGTTTTCATTTGTGACTTCACGTTTAGCATGGATACTCCTTGGCAAAATAAGGTGCCCACTCAAATGCCTGTTGAGTGGATTAATATGTTAAAACACGCTTATCAAAGCAATTTAGGTGCCAAAGCCGTTAATTACGATTTCTCATCACAACACATCCGAAATTGTGACCCTAGTCTCAGGCTTAGCAAATAGTACCCAGACAAATTGTCGCACCCCATACTTCTTGTGGTTCATAGTGACCTATTTGCTAGATTTCAGTGCTAGAATTGGTCGTAATTGAGTCAGAATGTCCTGAAGTGAGTCCAATGAGTCAAATTGATAACAACCCTAAGCCTCTTCCTTCTGCCGTTTCTGTCCTTATCGTCGATGACGAACCGGGGATGCGCAGCTTTTTAAACAAGGCACTATCGAAAAAATTTGCCCTAGTTGAGACTGCCGCCAGTATTGAGGATGCCGAGCAGTTACGCAGCCGTTGCCATTTTGACCTGCTTATCGTCGACATTCGCTTACCAGGCCGTTCAGGAATCGAATGGCACGAGGCTTTGGATGAACAGGGGCGTCGTTCAGATATTATCTTTATGACCGGCTATGCCGATATGGAAGTCGCGATCAAGGCATTACGTGCTGGCGCATCCGATTTTATTATGAAGCCTTTCCACCTTGAACAGATGATGTCGGCGGTGGAGCGTTGTATCGAGCGCAGATTACTTAAGCGTGAAAACCTGATGCTGCGCCGAGAGGTCTCCATTGGTTATTCCTCTACCATAATTGGTAACAGTGAGGCGATGAACTCAGTGAAGCAAGTCATTGAGCGTGTTGCGCCGACGAATGCAGTGGTGTTGATTCAAGGCGAGTCCGGCACCGGCAAAGAATTAGTCGCAAGGCAGCTGCATCTTCTTAGCGGTCGACAAGGGCCATTTGTACCCGTTAACTGTGGATCGATAGCGCCAGAGCTTCTTGAGAGTGAGCTATTTGGTCATACCGCAGGTGCCTTTACCGGCGCGAAGGGGAATCGTGAAGGGCTATTTAGTTTCGCCTCGGGAGGCACTATTTTTCTCGATGAAATTGGCGAGATGCCACTGAAAATGCAGACCGCCTTGCTTAGGGTATTAGAGCAAAAGGCCATTCGCCCCGTAGGCAGTGAAAAAGAAGTCAATATCGATGTGCGGGTGATAGCTGCGACTAACCGTACGCTTGAAGAAGAAGTTGAAGCTGGCCATTTTCGCCGCGATCTCTATTACCGTTTGAATGTGCTTGATATTCTGATCCCGCCCTTGCGTGAACGTCCTGAAGATGTGGTCGAATTGACCCATCACTTCACCCGCCAACTCGCTGCCGAATTAGGTGTGAGGGAAGTGGTATGGAGTCATGAGGACTTAGTAAAACTACAGCAGCATGATTGGCCTGGAAATATCCGAGAACTGCGCAATATGATCGAGCGCTGCATTTTGCTCGGCAAGCCGCCAGCGGAATATTGGAAGCAACAGGTCAAGAGTGAATTGCCGACGACCCAAGGGTATCCCTTGGATTGGCCGCTAAAAGATGTGGAAAAACACCATGTGACCAGTGTGGTTGACCTTCACAGTGGCAATAAGTCCGCCGCTGCGAGGGATTTAGGGGTTTCCCGTAAGACCTTGGATCGCAAGTATAAAGAATGGTTTGACGTTAGCGGCGAACAGGAGTCTTAAGGTGTCGTTTTTCACTCACTTCTTTGGTGTCAGTTGGCAGCAAATGCAGGCCAAGGTGCGCTATCGCATTCTGATCCTGACCCTGCTGCCGATTCTACTGACCCTAGTGAGTTTAGTGTTTATCACTATTTACTGGAACATCAGTTACACAGGTAAGCAACTGTTTATGAAGGTCAAGGCTGACCTCGCTGTTGCAGAAAACACGCTACAACAAGTTCAGCTACGCCAGGAAAAGCAGCTCGAAACTGTGATGGCATCTTGGACCTTCCAAAACGATTTTCGCCCACTTTTAAGTGGCGAATTGACCCACAGGACCAGTATCGAAACGTTTTTAAACGAGCAGAAAAAACAGCTTGATCTCGATTATCTACGCTTAGTCAGTATTGCGGAGGCGGCGGCCGATCCTGATTTGCGCCATGTACTGCCAAAAATGGGGGGGCTTTTACCCTATTCAGGCTTGATGGTATTACCGCCTGAACGCTTGGCGAGAATCGACCCAGAGTTGGAGGAGCGGGCGAGTATTCCTATTTTACCGACTCTTAGAGCTCAGAGTCCTGAAAGTAAACAGGAATCCCGTGGTTTGCTCAGCCGTAGTCTTTTGCCTGTCCCTGACTTGGATGGTAGGGTTGCCTGGTACCTCGACGGCGGGATTTTGTTTAACCGCGATACGCGAATTGTCGACCACATCCGTGACTTAGTGTATGACAAGGGCACACTGCCTGAGCGTTCAATTGGGACTGTGACCATCTTTCTCGATAATATTCGGGTCTCCACCAACGTACCCTTACATTTCTCTCCACAACCTAATGAATCTCAAGGCCGAGCACTGGGAAGTTTAGTGTCGGAGGAAGTACGCGAGAAGGTGCTAAATCAAGGTGAGCTTTGGGTCGACCGAGCATTCGTGTTCAACGACTGGTTTATTTCCGCTTATGCTCCGTTAGTTGATATTCGAGGACAACGGATAGGGATGATTTACACCGGTTTTTCTGAGTCGCCGTTTATTCACAACTATCTGCTTAATATCATTGAGTTAGGTACGATACTCATGCTGGTTTTACTGGTATCAGGACTTTTGGTTTACCGTGGTGCCTATAGCCTTTTGCAACCGATTGAGCGGATTCATCACGTTGTACAGGCGGTGCAGTCGGGGCGCAATGTTAGGATCGGCGAGCTCGGACTCGATAGGGACAATGAACTCTCAAATTTAGCCGAGCAGTTTGACCGCATGTTAGACCTGTTGCAACGACGCAACGCGCAAATTCAAGCTGCTGCAGAACAATTGGAAATGAAAGTAGAGGAGCGTACCCGCAGTCTGCAGGATAAGACATTAGAACTGCAGCGAAACGTCGCGTTGTTAAACGAGACTCGTCAACAACTGGTTACCAATGAAAAATTGACCGCGTTAGGTGAGTTAACCGCCGGTATCGCCCATGAAATCAATAATCCGACAGCCGTGATTTTGGGTAATATGGAGCTGCTAAGGTACGAACTCGGGGATAATGCAGAAGTCGTAAAAGAAGAAATCGATTTAGTGATCCAACAGGTAGGCAGGATAAGCACTATTATTCGCAGTTTGTTGCAATACAGTCGTCCTGGGGAGTTTAATGCACCGCTTGAGATGCACCCCATTAAACCGATCATCGAAGAGATGTTAGTGTTGGTGCGCCACTCGATTCAAAAGCAAGAAGTTGTGCTTATTACTGAACTTCATTCTACTGCAGTAGTGCAGGTCAATCGGCCGCAACTGTTGCAAGTGCTGATTAACCTCGTGGTTAATGCCGCCCATGCAATGGAAGGTAAGGGGCGCATTTGGGTGCGCACCTTTGACTGGATCCAGCAGGGTGAACCCATCGGAGTCAAAATTGAAGTGGAAGACCAAGGCTCGGGGATTGCACCTGAACAGCTTGGTCGAATTTTCGACCCCTTCTATACCACCCGTAAAGATGGCACTGGACTGGGTTTATCGCTGAGTTACGGCATTATTAAACGTATTGGTGGCACAATCGAAGTGAGTTCAACCTTAGGTAAAGGCACTGTCTTTACTATCGGTTTGTATCATGAGGCTAAAGAAGATCAGCAAAATAATCCCTACGATGGCTTACATTTTGCGGGCAGCAGTTTAGAAGAACAGCCTTAAGGAATAGCCGTTTTGTACCCTGATATATTCGGTTAAACAGCTAAAAATAAAGCAAAAAAAAGCCGGATAATATATCCGGCCACAAAAGAGTGTGTGAGCAATGTCGTGCTTGCAAACTCAGGAGCACTTTAAAACGTCAGATTACCAGTCATCGGTATTTAAAGATGAGTTTTGGAACGCAAGTTAACGATAATCATTCTCAATTGTATTTGCAAGTTTTAAATGCAGATATTTTTATATCTTTACACTCTTTGCTTAGGTTAACTAAATGGCTTTACTCAGATGCAGCTTGTGATCGACCTGATTTTGCGGATCGGCTTGTAGCTCAGTAATTAAGTATTGATTTGTAATCAACAGATTAAGCATTGCAGGGAAACGGTTCATGGTTTTTACTTGGATATGCTTATAGCCTTGGCGATTTGCCCAGGTTTCTTGGTATTCCAAAAGGCTTTGTGCCAATCCTAAACGTCTAAAATCCGATGCTACGCCACCTAACCAGCTGTAAAACACGCCATCAGCCTGTTCATAACCCAGTTTAAAACCCGCGAGTTCACCTTCCACATGGGCAGTGAGGATAAGGCTAGGTTTAGCCGCCAGTCTTTGTTCGAGTGCCTCGGCAGTCAGTGGGCGATCCAGTTCAGGGATCTGTTTACTCAGTTCAATCAACTGGGCAATTAAGTCGGCGGATAGTTCGGTTTGCGCTTTAATTTCAACAGAATACATAGTGTTCTCCCACGAAAAATCAGCCCCCATGCGGGTTTACACATAGGGGCTGTACAACAATCTGCTTAAATTATAACAGGTCTGGCCAGTTGAGTTAATTAGGAAAATGATTTTTGTGGGCTGGTTAGCAGGATTTTGTCCTGTAGGACCTTCAGCAGTACCCCGTAGGCTGGGAGGAATAGTCCTAGGCTGACAAGCAGCTTAAAGCTGTAATCAACCGTGGCAATCTCAGGCCAATGGGCAGCCATAAATTCATCCGTTGATGCGTAAAAAGCAACACTAAAAAACACTAAGGTATCGACTAAGTTACCGACAATCGTTGACGCAGCGGGGGCTACCCACCAAGAGCGAGTCTTACGCAGGCGTGCAAACACTGTGATATCCATTAGTTGACCAATTAAGTAGGCGGCAAAGCTGGCAAAGGCGATTCGAAATACAAAGGTGTTCCACTGGGCTAATGAATCCATGCCTTGGAAGGCTCCTTGGTGGAATAACACCCCAATGACATAGGAAATCACCAGTGCGGGCAACATCGCTTTGAGAATAATGCTGCGTGCAGAGCCTTGCCCAAAGATACGTACGGTCAAATCGGTGGCTAAGTAGACAAACGGAAAACTAAAGGCGCCCCAAGTGGTGTGGTAGCCAAATAGCTGAAAAGGTAATTGTACTAAGTAGTTACTAACTGAAATGATCAGTATGTGGAATCCTACTAATAGGAATAGCGCGCGGCGAAGCTGCGCAGGGGTAAGCATTAACATATTGTGGCCTTTTTATTTGTGTAGGGCGGGGTGAGGGAACCCGCTAATTTGTCAATTTATTATCTTATTTTAACAGCCCGATTTCCTGATGTGGAAAGCGGGGCAGCCATTATAGTGAGCATATTCCAAGATGCAAGCACTCTGGTTAGTTTATAATCGATGGATGCTCAGTTTGAGCCTTACTGATCCCTCGGCATGTCGCGAAATTTATCCTACACTGATAAAAAGTCACGGAGGGTGAGCGATGAGATCATTGTTAGCTGCAATCTATTTGAGTTGTCTAGCTTTTGTCTGTTATGCAGCACCTAAAGAACCCGTGGTGATTAACCTAGTTACTGCAACTTGGGAAGGGTACGCCAACCCCGATGAGACAGGTTATTACTTTGAAATCCTAAAGCGGGTATTTCCTGCCCCCGACTGGCAGCTCGAAGTTCAATTTATGCCCTTTGCTCGTACCTTGTATTTAGTCGAACACGATCGAGTTGACATGATGCTCAGCGTTTATAAGGACGATGTTAAGCATAGCTTACTCAGTCAGTATCCTGTTGAACTCGACATTATCGATGCAGCGGTCACCCCCGGTATTGCCGAAAAGTGGATTGGTATTGAGAGCTTATCTTATAAAAAAGTCCGTGCGATGTTGGCATATCGATTCAACACGCTAACGCCAGCGCCTATGTATTATGAAGAAAGTAGCGATATGCTTACGATGTTAAACACCTTAAATGCGGGGCATATTGATGCGGTGTTAGATTATCGAGCTGATTTGATGGGGTTAATCCCCCAATTAAAAAAGCCGAAGAGTTTTGTCATTTTACCGGATGTATTAAAGGCGGAGGCCTATTTCGCCTTTGCCAATACAGAAAAGGGTCGACTTTTGAAGCAGCAATTTGATAATGAACATAAAAAGCTTATCGACTCCGGCGAGCAGGCAAGACTCTTTAAAGAGACTAAAGCTAAAGGCTACTAACTTGTTAACTTGGTTGAAGCCTAAAGTTCGATAAGGATAGACAGAATTGTCGCCAGTTTATTTTCCAGCTCCTGCCATTCAGCCTTAGGATCAGAACCTGCAATAATACCCGCGCCCGCAAACAGATTAATCCGACCTGGTTCAATCAAGGCGCTGCGAATCGCCACCGAAAATTCACTCTCGTGTTTATTGAAATAACCACAAGCACCTGCGTACCAGCCACGCATATAGCCTTCGCGTTGGCGGATAAAGTTCATTGCCGAATGCCTAGGCAAGCCGCCAACAGCGGGTGTGGGATGCAAAGCCTGCAGCAGTTGGAAGTCGTTAACTCCCGCTTTCAACTCGGCGCGAATCGCTCGGTGCAAATGCTGAATATGAGTCAATTTGAAGATAGTCGCCGACTCTTCAGCACCGACATAATGGCTCAGTGGTGTCAGCATATTCACAATATGACTGCGTACCAGCTGGTTCTCGATACTATTTTTGGTGTCCTCTAAAAGCGCCTTCGCCAGTGCTGCATCTTCTTCCTGATTTAAACCGCGCACTGTTGTGCCAGCGAGCGCTTCGGTAAATAACTCGTTTTGACGGCGGCGGAATAATCGCTCTGGCGAGCAGGAAATAAAAGTGCGCTCAGGGCTGAATTGAAAGCCAAATTGGAAACTATTGGGATTACGTCCCTGCCAGCAGGCGAGCACCATCCAAGGATCAATTAACTCATTCACTTCGAGCTGCGTTTGGCGCGACAACACCACCTTAGGAGTATCTTGATTGAATTTAGGCTCGACCACTTGCTCCACGAGCGCCTTCCAGCGCGGATATTCGGGTCTATCACTGCGGCCTAGTAGGGTCAATTTGTTGGGGGGCGTGAGCGGGCGAGCCGGCATGACGGCTTCGATAGCTTTAATGGCATTGTCGATTTCGATTAAGGGATCATTATCGGCGAAGTTGAGGTTCACCCTCAGACTGAATTGATTTTCACTGCGTCGGAATTCAATCCGTGGCAGTACAAAGCGGCTATTACCGAACTCGGGCCAAGATTCTATGGTGCGATCGAAGGCGACGCCACCGTAATATCGAATATCCTGATTGGTCGAAAGTGAGCGTTGCTGTTCGTAAACTTTGGCGAGTTGTTGGTCGCTAACGCCGGAGTCGAATTTAAAGTCTTTACAGGCACCAATGGCGGCGACTTCTTCAATCTTGTCGCGACCGTGCCAATAGACACGAGGAAATTGGGTTTGCGACGCCAGCCACGAAATTAAAGGAATTGAAACCGTTGGCATAGATAGCTGCACTATGGGTTCGGTTGGCGGAACTTGCTTTAACCTGATGAGTTTGTCGATAAGCGACTTGAGGTCTTCAGACAGTGCGTGAGCGGGCAAGTAAAACTCCAAAGATGACAAGTAAAGACGAAGGCTGATTTCCTGATTGTCAGCGGTAAATATGAACTTAGTGAGTTCATGCTTTTAAGTCATTAACACCGAATGAGTTCGAGCATCTAAATAAGTATCTGCTGATCAAATTAAAGACCGTCGACCAGTGTGTCAAGTTGTAAGCCATCGCTGTGTGACTTTCGCCATAGTCTCATCCCGCCAAATCAAAAAAATGTACTTTGTGTGGATCTTTCTGTGGGCAAAAAGAGTTGTATTAGACATTTTGTCCTTTGAAGGCTTTTAGCTTTCTCCTTTGGTTTGTAATGAGTCGATCTCAGTAGGTTTTTAGTCGTTTTCCTGTTGCGGTGGAATCTAGCTGGCTCAACATTGGGAGTAATTCCAACATTTTGGTCATGACAACGAATGTATGAGAACGAATAAAATCATTTTTAGAGTGTCTTCAATTGCCTTAGCGATGGAATAGAGTTTTGCTGCAGCAGGAACACACCAAGTGGCTGCTTGAACAACTCGAATAGCCGCATCTAGTACAACATCCCTCCACCAACTCCCCTAGGATCAGAAAGCAAATAATTGCCCTCACTGGCCGAAAAACCTACACTGTAGGCCGTTTTTTAGCTCAGGTTTTATTATGAAAAGTGCAAACAACTCCCTTCTGCCGATCCTCGTGATTTTGCTGTCCTTAGCCCTGTTAATACCAGGGGTGACTCAGCCTATTCTTAGCTTGAATGGCAATATTGATAAGGCAAAATTAACCGAACAAGGGATTGAGCAGGTGGCACAGAGTTTTGATGAAGACTCGGGACGGGATAGCGCCCGTGGCATGCTGAATATGGTCAGCGGCTTATTAGGATTGAATAAGCTTAAGGGTGAGATTGAAGTGCTGGATGAAACCCGCAGTATTTGGAGCACAGTGACTGAGCTGTATCAGTCTGGTAATGCCTTTGTCGCCGGCTTAGTCATGTTATTCAGTGTAATAGTGCCAGCGGTAAAATTAACATTGATGTTGATACAGCAGTTAATTAGTTCTGTGGCGTGGCAGCTTCGGATCCACCGCGTGGTCAATGCGTTGGCTAAATGGTCGATGGCCGATGTGTTTGTGGTGGCGCTGATCATTACCTTCTTAGCGGGTAATGCCTCGGGTGGCATGGGTGAAATGCTCAGAACTGAGGCTCAGTTTGAGATTGGATTCTACTTCTTCACTGCTTATTGCATTCTGTCGATTGCCAGCGGGTATTTGGTGCGCCGCCCACAGGTGCAAGCCTCGGCAATCTAGGTATATTTTTTATAGCTATTTGTTATTGAAAATCGATATTTGCTGAGTTTTTGGTTCTAAACAATAATGGACATCTTTCCTGTGTGTTGGATGATGTCTGTGAAAAACGCGCCCATTATTGTCTTTTGCCTATTGGCCTTAATTGCTTCTTCGCAAACGACGGGGCTAGTTCGTTCTCTGATAGACTTTTCTGCCTTTGTCGGCGTGCTCTACTTGGCTTGGCGCATTAAGCCAAAGGCCGAGTAGGGCACAGCACCATCCCACGATTAGTCCGCTTTCAATCTACTGAAAATACAGAATATAGCCTAAGGATGAGCTGGCGATTGCCGCCCATAGCATCACCCCGAGCAGCAAAGGTTTAGGGCCGCTTGCTCGCATCTTCTGCACCGTAATCCCTGCACCGATCAAGAAAAGACACAGCACTAAGGTGCGTTTTGACATCATAAATAGGGTGTCATACACGCCTTGGAATTGCGGTAACACATAGGCCGTAGCAATCGCTAAGCAATAGAATCCAATAAAGTAGGGAATGCTCATTTTGCGCTTATTGCCGCCAAACAGCATGGCGCTAATGAGCGCGATAGGGATAATCCACAGTGCCCGCGCCAGTTTAATGGTGGTGGCAGTTTTAAGTGCTTCATCACCGTAGGCCGAAGCGGCACCGACCACAGATGATGTGTCGTGAATGGCAATGGCACTCCATACCCCGAACTCGTATTGGCTCATATTGAGTAATTGTCCGAGGGCGGGAAACAGGAATAGCGCTACCGAATTGAGCACAAAAACGCAGGCCAGTGCAGTCGCAGTTTGATCCGAGCGGGCGTTAATGGCAGGGGCGACGGCCGCGATGGCGCTGCCGCCACAGATGGCGGTGCCTGAAGCAATTAAATGTCCGGTAGTAGGGTCAAATTTCAATGCCTTAGTCAGTATCCAACCCAGTAATAAGGTGAAGATAATCGAGCCGATAATCAGCCCCAAATTATTGCTGCTGGCTTCGATGGCTGCATCTAAGTTGATGCCAAATCCAAGGCCGATAATTGAATAGGACAACAGCTTTTTGGTGAAGGCGCTTAAGTCCCATTGGCTAGGGACCCAACCAAGACTCGCTAGGGTAAAACCGAGCACTAATGCCATGGGGGATGACATAAAAGGCGCAAGGCATAACAGTGCGGCACTGATAAAAATAAGATGTTGGCGATTTTTAAACAGCGAGAGTGTCGAAGAAAAATTCATAACGCCTTTTGCCTAAACGATTAAGTTTGCCGATTCGCAGTTTTCAACTCCTATCGTGCCAAGCACATTGGTTGGCAACTCAATAACCTAGGATTCAAGCTAGCAAATTGACTGAGGCGGGCATTATAGCCTTGGGGACGACATTCAATAAAATCAATTTATCTTATTTTATGGGTAAGTTTTGTTGAATCTTAAGATGTGCTAACACTTCTATCGGGTCTCGTTCACCTTTAGGGCAAAATCATAGGGCAATGGGCTCGGTGCTTTAAGTTTGGGTTTGATGACACAGTAAAGAAATGCGGGGGAGTCGATAAATCCACTCCCCCGCATACTACTCCCCGTGCTTCTCCCCAAGAAGTCTTTAGCCTACAGATTAACTATGCTTTGCAGATCATAGTTCTGTGGATCAGAGTTTTGCAGGTCGTATACGCTGCCATCTTTGGCAGTAAAGAATCTATCTGGCGTGTCATTGGCACTTGGTGTTTCAGTGTGTAACAAACTCAGCCTGCGGCACTCTTGGGTTTTCTTTGCTGCTTCAATAATCTGTACGTCATCCAAATGAGCCAGATTACGGGCGCCAATCATGCCGCTGCGGTCGAAACACAATTCCACATGGCAACCTTGATCTCTCAATACCAGTGCAGTGGGTGAATCTTTGGTGCCGTTAAAGGCAACAAATTGCTTAGGTTGCGCGAGGCCGCTATGGCTGCCATCTTCAAAGAAGGCTAGCAGGTGTTGGTAGTAAACCACATAGCTGGTGACGTTCTGGTGTGAACCCTCATTCAGTGGAAAATGACGATCCAGAAATTGTTTCGCATGGGTCAGCATCTCCTGTTCTGCACCTTTGACTTGGGCGACAGCGAGTACTTCTTCTGCGATGAAGCTGGTTAGATTTTGTTGGATCCGTTCGCTATTGATAATTGACATATTCATCGCTGTTTCCCCTACTCGTACTGATTAAAAATGAGAGCTTTGATTGCTTGATTTGTAGTCTAGTCGCTTTTTCACTACAATTTCACAATAAAAATTTTACAATGTGAATTTTACAAAATGCGCAATGACCAGAGCTTGATGAGAAAATCACATTTCCTAGGGACTAAAATTCGTAACCTACGGAAACGTAACAATTTAACCATGGAGGATTTATCGGCACGCTGTATTCGTGTCGATGCAAACAGCGCCCCTTCTGTGTCATATTTGTCGATGATCGAACGTGGGAAACGAGTGCCGAGTGCAGAAATGTTGGCTGTGATTGCCGCCGTTTTTCAAAAAGAGGTCGATTGGTTTCTAGATGACGCCCCCGAAGAGAGCGCCATTACCCCCGACAAGGGGCGTCGTGGTGGGATAAGCGGCATGGCTCTAGAACCAAGCTTTTTGTTTTCTAATGATATTTTGCAAATTGCGATACCTGAGATGCTGTCACAAACTGGGATATCGGGTCGGCAGTTCGCCCATTTACTCATTCGCGCTCATCAGGAACATCATCAAAATCATTTCCCCGATTTAGAACGTGCAGCCGAAGAGGTTGGTCAGAAGCGCATGCCGCTTTCCCTCGACGAAATGCTCGATATCGCCAAGGGTGTGGGTCTAAAAATCAAGTGGATAGATAGCACTCCCCAGGAAGTCATCGATGAGCGTGGCATTAGTTCACGTCAGTTGGTGACCTCCTTCTTCGAGCCGCCAAGCACTATCTATGTGAATAAAATCCTTAAAAACAGACCCAATCGCCTCAAATACGACTTAGCGGCGCACATAGGTCACTGTGTTTTGCACAATAAGGATGGCCTCAAGAGCGTGATGATTTCTGGCCGTAAGCTAGAGATGGACGAAGAGGTCACGATGCAATCCAACACGCTGAACGCGCAGGATATTTTGCATGCATGGCGTGACTTTGAGTCGAGTTTTTTCGCAGGTGCGCTCCTATGCCCTAGGGTGCCTTATCGACAGTTATTGGATCGTCACGGTTATGAAATTGAAGTCCATAAGCAGCTACAGGTTTCGGCCTCGGTGGCTATGCGCCGGATGACTGTCGTATCACCTTATCCCCACTGGCATTATTTCGATGCCTACGCACCGGGTAAGTTAAAGGCGGTGTACCGTGGCAATGGTATTCCACTGCCGTGGGGCAATATGCGCTTAGTGGAAGACCCCTGCCAGCATTGGGCGGTATTTAGGATGATAAGCGAGCCGACGGTCGGCACTTCGGCGCAAATTTCTATCCTTAATGTTGGTAACGAGCCGCGAATTTACTGCTGCGAGTCGATTAAGGTCGAAGATTCGGCGGGTAACCCCCATGTACTTTGTGCTGGCATCGACTTGAATCCGGCCATGGAGGCGCAGGGTAAGGATGCCTTAAGTATTGCCAACGATCTTAAGGCGGCTTGCGTGTCAGCGGGCGGCTCAGTCGCGATCCCTAAGCATGTGAAAAATGACTTAGTCAGTGTGGCTAAGATATTGAATATAAATTGGATTGAGCGAGGGATTAAAAACGATGCCCGGTTGATTTGCTCCCGCGGCGCCGTGTGCCCACGCCAGCCAAGCTGTTATAAATCGGGGAAATCACAATGTGATGCTGAGTAGTTGATGCATCGCTGCCGAGATTAAGTGCTTGCATGTAAGTAACCGTTGGCTATATGGATGTCGCTGTCAAGTCTACAGGCAGCGTCTCGCAGCGAGTCACAGGTAAGTAAGTGCTTAATTATTTCACTGAAGCTAACAAAAAGCCCCAAGGTTATACGCCTTGGGGCTTTTGTTTTCTAGCGTTCGATAAGCGGATTACAGCTGGTAGTTAAATTCGATTCTATGGTCGCCGTCCATAAAGTCGACGTTCTCGTTGAAGTTGGCGAAGTAACGAAGGTTCATCCGTGGATTGATTTGGTAACTCAGGGCTAGCTCATGGGTCAGGATATGACTGTTGCCAAAACCATAGTAGTTGTCGGTGTAAGTGTCTGAGCCTGCTATGGTTGTGAGCCAAAAGGGATTATAGTTAATCCAGATTTTGTCAGTAATGGTGAACTTACTGTACATGCCGATAAGGCCATAAACCCCCATGGTGGAATAACCGCTATCGATAGTGCCGTCGTCTTCGAGGGCATCCTTACCAATCGACACCCCAACACCCGCCAATGGATAAAGACTAAAACGGCCAAAGGCGGGCAGGGCTTGGATAAAGCTGTAGGATAGGTCGGCGCTATCTTGGGCGACTACATTCGGATTCATGTTGTAACTGAAATCAATTTGCGCAGCGCGGCCATTGGTCAGATTGGCGGTGAAGTTACGGAAGCGGAACGAATCGATGGAGTTAGAGGCGCCGTTTTCCCCACGCCACCCTAACGTTTCACCGAAAATTCCTTTCATTTCGAACACATTCATCCCTGCGGTGGTTGGCTCACCTGTATCGTAGGCCTGACCCATTTTTAAGTTAAGCCCCTTGTCAGTGACCCCAAAGCCCACTTGAGTGTAGATGGCTAAGGGATCCGACATATCCTTGGGTCCATCTTTGGCATTTTCGCTGGCCTGCGCAATAGCTGCCTCTTCAGCGAATACGGCGGAAAGGGGCAAAAGCGCAAGACTGGCGGCAATTAGGTAATGTGACTTCATAAAAACCTCATCGATTAATGAGTAGGCATTAACTCGGGTGGTGATTCCGGTTCTACAATCCATTAGCGGATGAATTGAGCATAACGCTTTGCAAGGGGTGTTAAATCCATCCTGGGTTGTATACATCAATCCACTGGCGGTATTTATATTCGCCAAGGCCTAGCTTTGCCTAAGTATGGACAGAATTTGGGGAGTGGCTAATCGGAGTGGAAAATAAAAAGGCCAGATAATTCTGGCCTTTAGATATGACTTGAGGATTGAAGCTTGCGCTTAGCGCATAGTCACAAACTCTTCGGCGCCCGTTGGATGAATAGCAACAACGGCATCGAAATCAGCCTTAGTTGCGCCCATCTTCATTGCCACACCGAAACCTTGGAGGATTTCATCCATACCAAAACCAATGCCATGAATACCCACGACTTTCTCGTCTTTGCCTGCGCAAACGAGTTTCATCTTACAGGCTTGGCGATGGCTAGTGACAGCCGTATACATTGAGGTGAAGGTTGAGGTGTAAATCTTCACATTGTCGTCGCCAAATTGCTCGCGGGCTTCTGGCTCAGTTAATCCCATAGTACCGATAGGTGGATGGCTGAAAACCACGGTTGGGATTTGGCTGTAGTCCATCTTAGCTTCGCTCATGCCATTGAACAGACGTTCAGACAATAAACGACCAGCCTTAACTGCAACAGGAGTCAGTTCAACGCCGCCCGCCATAATATCGCCTACGCAATAAATGCCCTTGTGGGTAGTATTTTGCTGCGCATCTGTGATGACATAACCTTTGCTGTCGAGCTTCACATCAGTGTTTTCTAAACCGATATTGCCAGTTGCGGGTGAGCGGCCAATGGCCCAAATCAGGCAATCAACCGTCACGCGCTCGCCGTTTTCGAGGTTAAGCGTCAGGCTGTCGTCGGCATTTTTCACTACAGATTGAGGAATGCTGTTGGTATGCAGCGTTGGGCCTTCGGTTTTCATCGCGTCGACTAGCGCATCGATAAGCATTGGATCGAAGTTACGCAGCGGCGCATGTTTACGGACAAATAAGTGGGTTTCGCTGCCTAGTGCATGCAGTACGCCTGCCACTTCAACCGCGATATAACCCGCGCCGACCACGGCAACGCGTTTTGGCTGTTCGCGCAGGGCAAAGAACCCGTCAGAGTCGATACCATATTCAGCACCTGGAATATCAGGAATGGTCGGTGCGCCGCCGGTGGCGATAAGAATATGATCGGCGGTGTAATGCTCGCCATTCACTTCGATGGTGTTGCCATCGACGAAGCGGCCATAACCATTGAGCAGAGTGACATTATTATTGGTAAAACCACGACCATAGGCTTCGTGGATGCGGCCGATATAGGCTTCACGGCTGGCGACTAAGGTGTTCCAGTCGAACTTGTTAATGCTCACGTCGAAACCATAATCTTTAGCGTATAGGTTCATGGCTTCAGCGATGTGCGCGCCGTACCACATTACTTTTTTGGGAACACAACCCACGTTCACACAAGTACCGCCAACCTGTTTAGCTTCAATGAGGAGTACCTTAGCACCGCGAATAGCCGCTCGGTTTGCGGAAGCGATACCACCACTGCCTGCGCCAAGGCAGATATAGTCATAATGTTGAGCCATGAATTTCTCCGTCTAACTCTAAGAATGGGGTGCTTTTCAGCAGAAGGCCATTGTAGGTTGGATTGAGGTCGCAAACCAGTCAATTACATCGATAGGGCTAATGGGATAATGACATGCAAAATAACACATTAGTTAGCGTCGATACTGGCAGCGGTAATAATCATCCCTTTCTGGCCCTTCGGCGCCGCATTTGAGGCAGCGCCATTCCTGCTGCCTGACATTAAGTTCGTCGCTTTGATATTGAGCGGCTGCGCTCGCCTTAGTGCTTATTTGTCCTTCTAGCTGATCCATTCTAGCGTCGAGCCAGCGACAACTTGGGTCGTTCGCTATATGCTCGCGACTGGCTAATTGCTGCTTGCGGCTAGGCTTTTTGGCTTTCTTCTTGGGCGATTTTGTTGAGGTGTTGTCTTTGGCTTTTTTCGTCGTGGCTTCAGGGGTATCGACGGTTAGGGAAGAATAATTCAGTGCACTGCGTTCTTCTGGCATGCCAATGGGATTGCCGTCGCTATCGAGCAGGGTGCCGAGTGGCAGTGCTTTCGCTTTGGACTGAGAATCTGTGGTTTGGGAGGCTGAGCGTTGAACGTTTGAGGATTGGGTCAGGGATTCAAGCTTTGGCTGATTCGCTAATGATTGAACGCTAAAAACGGCTAACCAAATAAAGGTGAATAATATGATTGCTAGGCGTTGCCGCCACAGATGTAAGGTTAACATTCCCTGTTCCTTATCCCATCGAACACTAATTGCTATCACGCCGCTCCAGCAGCCTATTGAGTCTAGTCAGCGCCGCCGCATTTAACAAACAGACTTTCAAACCAACTCGTTAGAAGCCCAAATTGATATTAATCCCTGCAAAGCTTTGATTTTGATTGCGCCTATCGCCATTGGCCTCGGCCTCGAGTTCGATATCCCGCAGGGCAACGCTATGGCTGATATGGCCTGTGAGGTTGATGCTGTCACTGAAGGCGTAGCTGGCTTCGAGGCCAAACTGCAAATGGTCACGACCATCATGCTCTTTGGTGCGGTATTTAAAATCAAACCCTTGGGAAATATATGGTGCAACACTTAGTTTTTCACTGAGTTCCCAATCGCTGTGTAGGCTTAACTCCACAAAGTAACCCGCCATTTCGGTGGAATAGACATAGCTGACCGAGGGCACGAGCCAAGGTGTTGTGGTATAAGCTAACTCTGCAAAAATCTCATTATCCCAACAGCGATAATCTCCTGTCACTTCAATACGTTGATATCCCACTGTGGTTTCTAGGTTTTCCGTTAGATTAAATCCAAATTCCAAGCCTAGATTCCACTCTGTGTAGTTTTGATTATCGCCGCGACCAACGAGTGCATAGGCCGTCAGATTGCCGAACTCCACTGCCGTGTTCATCCAATAAATGCCGCCATCGTCAAGATTATTGCGCCCCTGCGATACGTATTTACTGTCCCAGCCTAGCTCCCAGTCGATGGCCCAAGCAGCATCATTAAGCTGTTCCTGCTGCGAAGGCAGAGTGTTTGAGGCGCCTTCGGTTGGGGACAAGTTCTCACTTGCAGGTAATGCTTGATTGCAGAAGAGAAGGGCAAAAAGGCTTAAGCCGAGAACCGATGAATGAAGCGTGTTAGTTGCCATAGATGTTGTACTGTTGAGCCACTGCCTTACATGCTGAAATATTAAGCTATGCGCGATAAATCCTTAATGAGAATTACTTCGATTTGCGATCGGCGCGGCAACAATAACAGCGGCTTAATGTGATTGATTTGAATTGCGATCGGTTTCACTTTTTTCTCTACTGAATGCCAATAGGAAAGGTGTCGAAGAGTGCAATCGGTTTTCCCGCCTTGATAAATCGCCCTTGAGCCCTTATTTATTAGCTACACAGATTGAAGAGGAATCATTATGAGCAACCCTTTGCTAAACGGCGCAAAATTACCCCCTTTTTCCCAGATAAAACCTGAACATATTCAAGTTGCCGTTGAGCATGGTATTGCTCAGTGCCGCGCTAAAATCGACGAAGTGCTGCAAAACAAAGGCCCGTTTACGTGGGCAAATTTAGTGGCACCGCTAGAGCAAGTCGATGACGAGCTAAGCCAGATTTGGTCGCCTGTTTCCCATATGAATTCGGTGACGAGCACCGATGAATGGCGCGCGGCCCACGATGCCTGCTTACCTTTATTGTCTGAATACGGCACCTATGTAGGGCAACACGAAGGTTTGTATCAAGCCTATAAATCCCTTAGAGCATCGAGCGAGTACGACACATTAAGCCAAGCGCAACAGAAGGTTATCGATAACAGCCTGCGCGACTTTGAGCTGTCTGGCATCGGTCTTAATGCCGAGCAAAAAGTGCGTTATGGCGAAATCGTCAAACGCCTATCTGAGTTAACCAGTGGGTTCTCGAACCAGTTACTCGATGCGACTCAAGCGTGGACTAAGTTAATTACCGACGAAGCGGAACTTGCGGGTTTACCGGATTCTGCCAAGGCGGCAGCAAAAGCAATGGCACAGGCCCGTGAATTAGAAGGTTGGTTATTTACGCTTGATTTCCCATCCTATTTACCTGTGATGACCTACAGCGAAAACCGCAGCCTGCGTGAAGAATGCTACCGCGCGTTCGTGACTCGCGCGTCGGATCAAGGCCCAAATGCGGGTGAGTTCGATAACAGCCCTCTGATGGATGAAATCCTAGCCCTGCGCCACGAGCTGGCACAGTTACTTGGTTTCGACAGCTTTGCCGATAAATCGCTGGCGACCAAGATGGCTGAGACTCCCGCTCAAGTCATCTCCTTCTTAAACGAGTTAGCCCTGCGCTCCAAAGAGCAAGCTAAGGCTGAGCTTGCCGAACTCAAGGCCTTTGCGAAGGAGCATTTTGGCGTGAGCGAAATGGCGTCCTGGGACTTAAGTTTTTATGCCGAGAAGTTGCAGCAACATAAATATGAGATTTCACAGGAAATTCTGCGTCCGTACTTCCCTGAAGATAAAGTGCTTTCGGGTCTGTTCTACACAGTATCGCGCCTGTTTGGCCTCAAGATTGTTGAGCAAACCGAATTTGACCGTTGGCATAAAGACGTGCGTTTTTTCGATATTTTCGATGAAACTGGCGAGCACCGTGGCAGCTTCTATTTAGATCTCTATGCCCGCACGGGTAAACGTGGCGGCGCTTGGATGGATGATTGCCGTGTGCGCCGCCACACGCCTGATGGCTTACAAAAACCCGTTGCTTATCTCACCTGTAACTTCAATGGTCCTGTCGATGGCAAGCCCGCACTTTTTACACACGATGAAGTGACGACTCTATTCCACGAGTTTGGCCACGGTATCCACCATATGCTGACTCAAATTGATGTGGCTGGCGTGTCGGGTATCAATGGCGTGCCTTGGGATGCGGTGGAATTACCGAGTCAATTTATGGAAAACTGGTGCTGGCAAGAGGAGGCATTAGCCGAAATCTCCGGTCACTATGAAACCGGTGAACCACTGCCTAAGGCGCTGTTAGATAAGATATTAGCGGCGAAAAATTTCCAATCTGGCATGATGATGCTGCGCCAATTAGAGTTCTCACTGTTCGACTTTAGAATGCACCACGAGTATGACCCAGCATTGGGTGGCCGTATTCAAGAAACCTTGGATGAAGTGCGTCGTCAGGTAGCAGTGTTAACTCCGCCTGCCTTTAACCGGTTCCAACACGGTTTTGCCCATATCTTCGCGGGTGGCTATGCCGCGGGTTACTACAGTTATAAGTGGGCCGAAGTATTGTCTGCTGATGCGTTCTCACGCTTTGAAGAGGAAGGCATCTTTAATCCGGAAACTGGCCGTAGTTTCTTAAACAACATTCTAGAGATGGGCGGCAGCGCCGAACCTATGGAACTGTTTAAGCAATTTATGGGTCGTGAGCCGAGTATCGATGCCTTGCTGCGTCACTCGGGTATTGCTGCTTAAGCCCATACACGAGAGCAAATCATTAAACAATAAAGGGCGCCTTAGGCGCCTTTTTTGTGAGCCAGTTCTCGCTTGCCCTCTGGTCTGACCTTTGTTAGCCTGTTGCCCTCATTTTAAGGACGACTCGCTATGAATCTGTATTTCCGTTTGTTTTGGTTGTTATTTTGGCGTGCTCGCCACTGTCGCGATATCGGCTTTTTAGATACTAGCCGCATCGATTACCGCGTACTGCCCTTTGATTGCGATATCAATTTTCACCTCACAAACTCCCGTTATCCCGCCTTTATGGACTTGGCTCGCACCTATATGCTCGCCGAAATGGGATTGCTCAAGCGTTTCGTTAAACTCAAATGGATGCCGATTGTTAATGCCGCCGAGTTTACCTATATCCGCGATATTAAGCCGCTCAAAAAGTTTGAAATCGAAAGCAAAATTGTCGGTTGGGATGAAAAGTATTTCTACATAGAGCAGCGTTTTATCAGTGAGCGCGGCCTACACTGCATTGTCCATGTCCGCGGGGTGTTTGTATGTAAGGGTAAGCAAGTGCCGCTTGATGTATTAGTGAAAGAGGCGGGACATGTGGGGGAATCTCCCGAGTTGCCGCCAGAAGTCGAGAAGTGGAAGGCGTTTTTACAGTTAAAGAAAGAACGAAATATGTAATGACACACTTAAGTACAGCATCCCAGACTAGGGGATGCTCCTTATTCCTGTATCTTCTTCCATTTTAGAGAGCAGGACCTCTTCGAGTACCAACATCCATGCGCCACGGATTTGTGCCTGCTGCCAATAGCGTAGCAGCTGGTCCAAGTCCAGCAGTTTCATCTGCTCAAAACCGTAGTATAAACAAGGGATAAGCGCACAATCTGCTAGGGTAAAACTGTCACCACAGAGCCAGTAATTACGGCTTAAATGAGTATCTAAATGCTGAAATTGCGTTAGGATTTGCTTCTCAAGCTGCTTGATCTCAAACTCGTGTCCAACGGGAACCTGTTTTAGTTTTTCTAATTGAAATAAGGGATTATTGATCTCATTATCAATAACCCTGTCCAGCAGACGCACCTCTAGGTTGCGTTCGGGCAAACTTGGTAGTAGCTCCGTGCCTAAGTGAAATTGGGTATCTAAGTATTCGATAATAATGCTGGATTCGGGGATCAAGTTGCCATCATGGGTTTTGAGTAATGGTAATTTGGCTGGGGGGTAAAACTCTTGGAATGACGCCCGAGCCACAGGGTCACGCAGATCAACGATCCGCGGATAGAAATTGGCTTGTTTTTCGTAGAGGGCGAGTAATACCTTCTGCGAATATCGGGACAAAGGATGGTAAAAAAGCTCCATAACAGGGGATTTCAACCTCGGTCATTTCAATGATACGCCTTAACTTTAGACCCTATCGTGGCCCTTGATATCCCAATTTTAGTAAAGGGGGTAAGAAATACCGAAATCCCCACAACATCAGCATCCATGCGGTTTAAACTGTTATGGGTTCAGCGAAGTTCAGCAAATGTATCAGTGCTAAATCATAAAAACGAAAAGGTAAAAATATGAGTCAGTTAGAGAGCTTTTCATCCATTTATGAAAGGGCTAGCGAGCGCAAGGGTGGCGATAAGGGTCTTGAGGCATTACTGCCAGGGTGTTTAAGCGCTGCCGAAATTCGCAAATACGATGATGCCGAGCTGCTCTCGCTGATGAGTCGAAGAGTGTTTCAATGTGGCTTTGTATGGCGGGTTGTTGATAACAAATGGCCTGAATACGAAAAGGCGTTCTTTAACTTCGCGCCGCACAAGGTGTTGATGCTATCGCCTGAGCAAATTCAAGCGCGGGCGAGTGACACTAAGCTCATTCGTCACCTAAAGAAAACCCAAGCGATTTATGATAATGCCCTGATGATCCACGATATTGCGAGGGAGCATGGCAGTTTAGCCCAGTTAATTGCTGACTGGCCTACGAGCGATATTATTGGTCTTTGGAGTCTTCTCAAGAAACGCGGTGCGCGCTTGGGCGGCAATACTGGGCCTTATTTTCTGCGCGGTTTAGGCAAAGACACCTTTTTGCTTACCGATGATCTACAGGGTTACTTTAAGGCACATAAGTTGGTCGATAGTGGATTTACCTCCCAGAGCGCTTTGAAGCAAGTGCAGGCGGTGTTCAATCAGTGGCAGCAGGAGTCGGGCCGTTGCCTTGCTGATATTAGTCGAATTTTGGCCTGTAGTGTTGGCGATAATCGTCTGTAATTTTGCTATCAATTCTGAAGCAGTATTGCCGAAAACTGATCAGCATCGGTATCTTGCTGCTTCTTCATCGAATATTAATTCTCAATGGGTCGATCTGTCAGTCAATTTCATATTGCCTAGACTAAGCTCTGGAAGACTAAATAAAGGCTCGCATGGTGATTGTTGTTTGATGTTCCTTTTTACAAGAAGTCCATAATCTGCTTATTTCATTTCGACAGATGAAATAACGAAATTGTGATTTGTGGGAAGCTGAGTTTCATAAAATGGGGTGTAAAAGACGATTTCTGATTTGCCCTTAAATTTCCCAGAACATAAAATAGCCTGCTCAAAGGTTGTTGTTTTTGTTGAGAGTACCTATTGCCACGGATTGGTTCCAAATCCTTTCGCGTTGAGAGATGTTAGGTAATCAATCTGACTTTTACATTATCAGTTTAAGTCTTTAGGGTTCACATGACCTAGTTGAATATCGAATGACATTAAGGGAAATTGCCTTAGCGTTTTTCGGTGGTTTTGGCTTAGTAGCTTAAAAGTATATTTGGAATTACTTTTGGGTTTAGTCAATAAATTCGAGTCGTCATCCTGTTTATTTTTGCTCCTAGTGAACCTCTGCGATTTTAAATCGTTTGGCAATAGCACTAATTTGCAACATGAGAGATATAGATTAGGCTGATTAGTGGCTTGAATTTATCTTTCTTACGCAACCTTATCCATAATTAACATATTTCCAATTAACGTAACAATCCGGTGACGTTAGCAGCAACAGTTAATGTTAAATTTTCATTAGCTTACACTTTAGTCTATTAAGCTTGATTGTTGTTCGTATTGGCGTATGCGATAAATGACCGATTCGATTTAAGTTTTTTACGGCCGTACTGCCCAAATTAGGAGCATTACGGGGATGTTAATATTTAAAGGAGTTCTCATGCGGCAGACAATTAAACTTGCCTCAATTATTAGCGTGGCGTTGTGGATGACAGCGTGTAGCCCCGGTGAGGAAAAGTCCGCTTCGGCTGGAGCCGCAGCGGGTCCGCAGAGCATGGAAGTTGGCATCATTAATGTTGTTGCTAAACCTCAGGTTATCCAAGTGGAATTACCTGGTCGCAGCAAAGCTTATCTAGAAGCTGAGGTACGCCCACAGGTGAGCGGTATTGTGACTAAGCGTAGCTTTGTTGAAGGCGGTAACGTGAAAAAGGGCGATTCGCTCTATCAAATCGATTCTGCTACCTATAAGGCTGCTTTGGTGAGTGCAAATGCTGACTTAGCGAGAGCAAACGCGATCTTAGCGTCTGCTAAGGCAAAAGCTGCGCGTTATCAGCAACTGGTAACCACTAACGCTATCAGTAAACAGGATTTCGACGAAGCCGAAGCTGCTTATAAAGAGGCGTTGGCGAGTGTAACTGTAGCTGAAGCTGCGATTAACACTGCTAAAATCAATCTCGAATATACTGAAGTATTAGCGCCAATCTCCGGTCGTATCGGCAAATCGAGTGTTACAGCTGGTGCACTAGTCACAGCTAACCAAAGCCAAACATTGGCGACTATCCAACAGCTTGACCCTATCAATGTGGATATCGCCCAATCGAGTGCACAGTTATTGCGCCTCAAGGCCAGTTTGCAGCAAGGACAACTCAAGGCCGCAGAAAATGCTGATGTTCAACTAGTGTTAGAAGATGGCAGCATTTACAGCAAGACGGGTAAATTACAGTTTGCTGAAGTGAGCGTTGATGAAAACACAGGTTCAGTGATTTTGCGTGCTGAATTCCCTAACCCCGATGGCATTCTGCTACCTGGCATGTATGTTCGTGCGGTCTTAAATACGGGTACAGATCCTCAAGCGATTTTGGTTCCACAAAAGGCCATCAGCCGTAACGCTAAAGGACAAGCGGTAGCGATGGTGGTGAATGACCAAGGCTTAGTGGAAGCGAAAATCGTCACCACGGCAGAAGTGATTGACCATCAATGGCGTGTGACTTCAGGCCTGCAAGCTGGTGACAAGCTGATTGTGGAAGGACTACAGAAAATCCGTCCAGGAGCCCCCGTCACTCCAAAAGTAATTTCAGAAACCCCAGCACAATAGGGCAGAGCTATGGCACGTTTTTTTATTGATCGCCCCATCTTTGCGTGGGTGATCGCCTTAATTATTATGTTGGCGGGGGTGCTTTCTATTCGCACCCTGCCAGTATCACAATACCCGATGATTGCGCCGCCAACCGTGGTGATCAGTGCTAACTATCCGGGAGCATCGGCTAAGATCGTTGAAGACTCGGTTACCCAGGTCATTGAACAGCGCATGAAGGGGATTGACCACCTGCGTTATATCTCTTCAACCTCTGACAGCTTTGGTAACGCGTCTATTACGCTGACCTTTAACGCCGAAGCCGATCCGGATATCGCCCAGGTTCAGGTACAAAACAAGTTACAGGGTGCAATGACGTTATTGCCGCAAGAGGTTCAATCTCAAGGGGTTAACGTTAACAAATCGAGTTCGGGCTTCTTGATGGTCATCGGTTTCGTCTCGACCGACGGCAGCTTAGATAAGGGCGATATCGCTGATTATGTAGGCGCTAACGTTCAAGACCCCATGAGCCGTGTGCCGGGTGTGGGTGAGATCCAAGTATTCGGTGCTCAATATGCGATGCGTATATGGTTAGATCCGTTAAAGCTGACCCAATACAACTTAACCAGCATTGATGTCGTTACTGCGATTAAAGCGCAAAACGCGCAGGTCTCTGCCGGTCAGTTAGGTGGTACGCCTTCCATCCAAGGTCAGGAACTCAACGCGACAGTTTCGGCGCAGAGCCGTCTGCAAACACCGGAAGAATTCCGTAAGATTATCCTTAAATCTGATACGTCGGGTGCCAAGGTGCTACTGAGCGATGTGGCTCGTGTCGAACTGGGCTCCGAAAGCTATGCCATTGAATCTTTCTACAATGGTAAAGCTGCTTCGGGTATTGCCATTAAGTTAGCGACAGGTGCCAATGCGCTGGAAACCGCTGAATTAGTGCGTGCCAAAATTGAAGAGTTACGACCTTACTTCCCGCAGGGTCTCGATGTCGTTTACCCATACGACACCACACCATTTGTCGAAAAATCGATTGAGGGTGTAGTGCATACGCTGATTGAAGCGATCGTACTGGTATTCCTTATCATGTATCTCTTCTTGCAGAACTTCCGTGCGACATTGATTCCAACTATCGCTGTGCCTGTAGTGTTACTCGGTACATTTGCGATTCTGTCAGCGATTGGGTTCTCGATTAACACTCTTACTATGTTTGCTATGGTGCTTGCCATCGGTCTATTGGTGGACGACGCGATCGTGGTGGTTGAGAACGTTGAGCGGGTAATGGCTGAGGAGGGGTTAAGTCCACTCGAAGCAACCCGTAAATCAATGGATCAAATCACTGGCGCGCTGGTGGGTATCGGTTTGACCCTGTCTGCTGTATTCGTCCCTATGGCATTTATGTCGGGGTCTACTGGGGTTATCTATCGTCAGTTCTCGGTCACCATCGTATCGGCTATGGCGCTGTCAGTATTGGTTGCGTTGATCCTAACGCCCGCCCTGTGTGCGACTATGCTAAAGCCGCTGAAAAAAGGTCATGGCCATATTGAGACAGGCTTTTTCGGATGGTTTAACCGTAATTTTGACCGTTTGACTCAGCGTTATGAATCCTCTGTTGCTAGCATCATCAAACGTAGCTTTAGGGTGATGATGATTTATGTTGCGCTGGTGGTGGCCGTAGGCTTCTTGTTCATGCGTATGCCGACGGCATTCTTACCCGACGAAGACCAAGGTATTTTATTTACCCAAGCTATTTTGCCGACTAACTCTACCCAAGAAAGTACCATGAAGGTATTAGATAAGGTCTCTGATCATTTCTTGGCTGAAGAAGGGGTTAACTCGGTATTTAGCGTGGCGGGTTTCAGTTTTGCCGGTCAAGGCCAGAACATGGGTATTGCCTTCGTGGGTCTTAAGGATTGGTCATTACGTGAAGCGCCGGGTATGGATGTGCAATCCATCGCGGGCCGTGCAATGGGTGCCTTTAGCCAACTGAAAGAAGCTTTCGTATTTGCCTTCGTACCACCTGCGGTAATCGAGTTAGGCACTGCTAACGGTTTTGACATGTACCTGCAGGATAAAAACGGTCAAGGTCATGCCAAACTGTTAGAAGCACGTAACCAACTGTTGGGAATGGCAGCGCAAAATCCAAGCTTAGTGGGCGTGCGCCCTAACGGCCAAGAAGATGCGCCTATGTACCAACTGCATATCGATCACGCAAAACTAAGTGCCCTTGGCATTGAAATCGCGAACGTGAACAGTGTGTTGGCTACGGCGTGGGGTGGGTCCTACGTGAACGACTTTATCGACCGAGGCCGGGTGAAGAAAGTGTACGTGCAGGGTGATGCCCAGTACCGTATGCAGCCTGAAGACTTAGACACTTGGTATGTTCGTAACAACAATGGCGACATGGTGCCGTTCTCCGCCTTTGCAACCGGTGCTTGGGAATATGGTTCACCGCGTTTAGAGCGTTTTAATGGTCTTTCGGCGATGAACATCCAAGGTGCGACTGCGCCAGGTTTTAGTACCGGTGCGGCGATGGATACCCTGCAGGAGATGGTGGAGCAATTACCGCCTGGTTTTGGTATCGAATGGAACGGTCTGTCGTACGAAGAGCGTCTGTCGGGTAACCAAGCACCCGCACTCTATGCGCTATCGATTCTGGTAGTATTCCTCGTGTTGGCGGCATTGTACGAAAGTTGGTCTGTTCCCTTCGCGGTTATCCTAGTCGTACCGCTGGGTATTATCGGTGCCTTGCTTGCTATGGGTGCGCGCGATCTGTCAAATGACGTGTTCTTCCAAGTTGGTCTGCTCACCACGGTAGGCTTGGCGACTAAGAACGCCATCTTGATTGTGGAATTCGCCAAGGAATACTACGAGAAAGGTTCAGGCTTGGTTGAAGCGACACTGCATGCAGTCCGTGTGCGTTTGCGTCCAATTCTGATGACCTCACTCGCCTTCGGTCTAGGTGTTGTGCCGTTGGCGATCAGCACCGGTGTTGGCTCTGGTAGCCAAAACGCCATCGGTACTGGGGTTCTGGGCGGTATGATGAGCTCGACCTTCCTCGGTATCTTCTTTGTGCCGCTGTTCTTCGTGATTGTTGAGCGTATTTTCAGTAAGCGCGAGAAATCCGGTGAAGTGCAAAAACCTACCTCAGCCGAATAATTGATTCGTGCTAAAAAGCCCTGCATTGCAGGGCTTTTTTATTATCTGTGGTTTGACGTTGGCACGGTAAAGTTGCCTTGGCCTGAAGGGCAGATAAGGCAATTGGCTTCTATTATTAGCCCTAGATGCAGTTTTAATAATTAAGCGCTAAACTGCGCGCCCTACAGCAAGATTTATTTGCTTTTTCCAACAACTTAGGAGTGGGTCGTGCAGTTAAAATTAGACCTTAAGACTAAAAGGTTGCTAGCAGAAATGATCTGCTATTGTGGAACGCTATTGCTTTTGGGTTATGGGATTTATCATTTCTACTGGTTGGCATTAGTACCGCCAGAACTGACCCGCTGTATTGCTCTGGCGATTCTTAGCTTGGGATTAGGGTTAGAGGCTAAGGCGTTTTTTAGCTCATTGGAACAGACCATCAAAACATTAAACGCCAATACAACAAGGGCAAAATGGTTAGCCTTCATTTTTAATTTTGGGGTATTTCTGCTGATTTGCAGTGTGTTGATGGAATGGTTGTACAACTAATTTTGGACAAAAAAATTGGACCCTCGGAGAGTCCAGTATTCACGAGCAATGGTTGCTCCAAAGGTTTACTCATCCAATATAGTGCAGCATTACTGTACAATTGCTGAATAAAAAATATGCACCAGCGTTGCAGTGACTCGGCTGACAGCGCAGTACTAAAATGCTCTGACCAGCGAAGGCTTAGCCATATATTCATTGCGTTAGGGTGCACTTTAGGTGAAATTTTTGTGCATTTGTGATTAGCTGTAGCAAACTAGAATAAGAATTCACCCTAAGGATGGAAGATGGACAAACTGTTACTCGGCCTCACGCTGATTTTTATCGTTGCCTACCTTTGGTACGTCAGCTTGGTTAAAAAGCGTAATACCGCCCTCGAAGCTCTAGCGGGTATTGATGTTCAGTTGGCGAAACGCGCCGATCTTGTGCCTAATATCCTTAAAATCGCCAAACGATTTATGGAGCACGAAAAGTCCCTGCTTACTGAAATCACTGAACTTCGAAGCCAACTCACCCGTAGCTATAACAAAATAGACCCCAGTGCGGTGAAGGACCATATTGCTCAAGCAGAGCAACTCAATGAGAAGATGGCGACTCTTATGCTCAGCGTTGAGAATTATCCCGAGCTCAAGTCTGACAACACTATGCTGGAGGCGATGCAGACCTATAACGAGGTTGAAGCCCACATCAGTGCCGCCCGTCGTTTTTATAATTCAGCGGTGTCCGAGTTAAATACTGCCGTTGAAATCTTCCCTGGTTCCATCATCGCATCGATAGCCAAAATCAAGGTAATGCCTTTCTACGAAGTCAGTGAAGCCTCAAAGGCACCTGTCGATGCTGGCGAATACTTATAATCGCCCATTTAGTTAAGAATGGTTGGCGATAAACACGATGAATTTCCTGACTTTTATCTTAGGTAGTCCAATTCGCGCCATCCGCGAAGGGGCAAAGCTGTCGGTAGAGTCATCGGAGCGAGCGGCATTTCAGGGATTTTACGATACTGAACTCGCACCCTTAGCCAACCGCTTTGAATCTCAGCGTGTTGCCAGCCTAAAGGCAGCCCGTAAGCGTTTGTATTTATGTCTGACGATTGTGCTGGGTCTCACGTTGTTGGCCGTGCTTGCCCACGGGCGCGATCTACCGCTGTTTATACTGCCAATTGTGGCGTTTATCGGTCTGGGCGTTTGGAGTTATTCCCCTGTTAAGCAATTTAAACATGCAGTGCAGCGCGAGATTTATCCCATCATGTTTAAGTACTTTGGTGAGGATTTTATCTATAACCGCGAGATGCGTCTTGATATGAATCGACTGGTTGCGGCAAAAGTGCTGCCCAGTTACGACAAAGCCAAATTTGGCGATTACATACAAGGTAAATACAAAGGGGTCGAGCTGATTGTAAATGAAATCACCCTTACCAAGGATGTGACCTCTGAGGAATGGCAGGGCAATAAGCGAAGGACAGTGAAGCGCACCGAAACCCGCTTTCGCGGCACTGTGGTGGAGCTAAGTAGCCATAAAACCTTTAACGGCCATACGGTTGTACTAAAAGACAGGGGTGGGCTGGCAAACTTTTTTTCGGACTCCCACGCAGGGCTTGAAAGGGTAAAGCTTGAAGATCCCCTGTTTGAAAAGGAGTTTGATGTCTTTTCAACGGATCAAATCGAGTCGCGCTACTTGCTTAATACCGCCTTTATGGATCGCCTGCAGCAGCTTGCGAAATATTTTGAGGGTAATATTCAATGTGCCTTTTTTCGTAATCGCTTAATTATCTTTTTACCTAATCGTCGCAGTCGTTTTCAGGCGCAGTCGATTTTTAATGGGGCGAGTTTTGCTTCCGAATTCAGCCAGCTCAATCGTGAGATGAAGCAACTCTTTGCTATTATTGAAGTACTTAAACTAAACGAATACACGGGATTGTAATGATAGGGGCAATGTTAGGGACGATACCTCAGTTAAATCGCACAATGCTTTGGCTCGTATTTGGCCTAGTTGTGCTGCTCTGGGGGAGTATGACTCTAGCCGTTGCCGAAGAGGTCAAGACCAAGCCTAAGATCGTGGCCCGTTATTCCGAAACCGGCATTGTCAGCAGTGAAGGACAGGAAAAATATAAAGTTTATCAATACCAAGCCAACGGTGTGACCGTATTTACCGATAAGGCACCTAGTACCCACGATTATCAAATCCTGCTCTACGAATGCTTTGCCTGCCGCCCCGATTCTAAAATTGACTGGAATGGTATTCGCCTCTTTACCCGTAACTACGAATCTGTGATCAGCCGCGCCGCCCATAAACACAAGCTCGATCCTGCGCTTATCCGCGCCGTGATCCACGCCGAATCGGCCTTCAATGCCAGAGCCGTATCGCGCACAGGCGCCATGGGGTTGATGCAATTGATGCCCGAAACCGCTAAGGAGATGGGGGTTTCTAACGCTTTTATTCCCGAAGAAAATATCCTTGGTGGCAGTAAGTATTTGGCGCAAATGCTCAAGCAGTTTAATGGCAATATCGCCTTGGCCTGCGCCGCCTATAATGCGGGTCCGACAACGGTCACCCAATACAAAGGCATTCCGCCCTATCCTGAAACAAAAGCCTATGTAGAGCGGGTGCAAATTCTGCTAAAGCGCTACCGCAGTGCTAAGGTCTAGCTCTTGGAGCAGGTGCAAAAGCCCTAAAACAAAAAAGCAGCTAACCATAGGTTGCTGCTTTTCAATCGATTGGGTTGAGCCGAAGAGCCTATTCGCCCACTTCCCATTTAACCGTGACATTACCGCCGGCTTCGCCTAGGGTTTTACCAAGGTAATTCATCATCTCGGTGGCGATTTCATCTAATTGCCAAGGCGGGTTGATGACCCATAATCCCGCTGCAGTCATACCAAATTCATTGGAGTCTGGCTTAATTGCCTGCTCGATACGTAGCTGACGCTTAATGCCGCTATTTGCTAGGCGTAACAGCATATCCTCTGTCTGGGCGCGGTTAACAACCGGATACCAAAGCATATATACACCGGTGGCGAAGCGTTTATGGGCCTTGATAATGGTTTCAGCTACGGTTTGGTAGTCGGTTTTAATCTCATAACTTGGGTCGATTAATACCAGTGCACGGCGCTCTAATGGCGGCACGGCGGCAATCAGTCCCTTTAAGCCATCACCCTTGATGACTTTGACCTGTTTGTCCTGCTCGAAATATTCGTCCAGCAGCAGATGATCTGTACCGTGCAGTTCGTGCAGCAGCATACGATCCTTTAGTCCTAATTCCATATCGATAATGGCGGGGGAGCCTGGGTAGAAGTGCAATTCTTCTGGATTGTCTTCATTGAAGTGGCGCACCGCATCCACATAATCCTGCAGGGATTTAGGCAGGTCGGTTTTGTCCCACAGCTTAGCGACACCCTCTAAGTACTCACCGGTTTTTTGTGCAAATTCATCGGTTAATGCGTAGCCACCCGCACCCGCGTGGGTGTCGATATAGACGAGTGGCTTGTCCTTCTTGTGCATTAATTGCAGGGTTTGCAGCAAAATAGCGTGTTTTAACACGTCGGCATAATTGCCTGCGTGGTAACCATGGCGGTAACTTAACATGGGGTCTTCCAAGGTGAGCTTGAGCGGGTGAAATACCCGCATTCGATGGGGCAATTATAGGGGCAATCCCCCTTGGGGTAAATTGCTGCAGCCAGTGCCTCGTTTAAGACGGTATTCAGCCAAGGTGGCTTTTGGCATAATGAGCGTAATTTCCACCTGTTAAGCAGTGATCCCTTTGTCTATTCCAGTCTTTTTCAATCAACAATCTCCAACACTCGTGGAAATTTGCGAGCGCTGGCAATTAATCTTTGATAGCCAAGCCGCATTTGAATTACGTTTTGAATCAGACACGTTGACCCTGCATAAGCGCGATGAGCCCAAGCTCGACGGCATTCTGGTCGATTTTGTTACCGGCGCTGTGGCCCATAGACGCAAGTTTGGTGGTGGTCGTGGGCAGCATATTGCAAAGGCCGTGGGGTTAAAGCAGGGAGTCAATCCGAGCGTGGTCGATGGCACCGCGGGCCTTGGCCGCGATGCCTTTGTGCTGGCAAGTTTGGGCTGCACTGTCACTATGGTGGAGCGGCACCCTGTGGTGGCGGCACTACTTGAAGATGGCCTGCGGCGCGCCTATCAGGACGCTGAAATTGGCGATTGGATGCGCGAGCGGATGAAGCTATTCCACGGCTCAAGCCTTGAGGCCTTAGCCAAGCTTGAGCAGGACGTCGATGTAGTTTACTTAGACCCTATGTATCCCCACCGCGATAAGTCGGCTTTAGTGAAAAAAGAGATGCGTGTATTTCAAACCTTAGTGGGCGCCGATCTCGATGCCGACGGCTTGCTCGCTCCAGCGATGCTACTTGCCAGTAAGCGTGTGGTGGTAAAACGCCCCGATTACGCCGAAGATCTCGCGGGTGTGAAGCCCAGCATGGTTATCGAAACCAAGAAAAACCGCTTCGATGTCTATGTAAAATCGGCAATGAAATAGGCTAATTTGTATTTATTTGTTCGCTGTGCGATCTGTATGCGGCTAGTTTTCTTCGTAACTCTTGGGCATTACGTAAAGTGTTGGAGTTTAGATGGCGCCCTGGACACAGATCTTTTAGTAATTGCGTTATAAATCGAGCATTATCAAAACGTAACTCTTCGAAATACTCTTTTCCAGTATAAGTATTATCAATCATTTCTCTGCCCCTTAAGTATGTACATATGAGATGGCAAAGTTGGTGAATTTGTTCATCTGTTGCTTGGATTTCTTGCTGTTCCCTTGCTTGCATTAGAAGTTGAATCGGGGTTTCCCAGTATTCTCTTGCTAAATGATTAAGTTTTTTCAGGTATATAGAACTTGCATTTTGAAACACTAGCTTATTGCAGGATATGGTTGATATTGCACTATAAAGTGAATTCGTCTCAGTAAATTTGAATTCCTCAAGAATATAGGCAATAAATTTTTCAAGCCCACTGTGGCTCGTTAAGTTTTTCCACCATTTCAATGTGAGAGCTTGATCAAATGCTCTCGTCGTCAGGGCAACTAAAATATCCTCTTTCGTTTTGAAAATACTATAAAAAAGAGTTGTTGATATTCCCAATCCTATTGTGAAATCTGATATTTTTAAAGAGGTGACCCCATTTTCCGCTATTATGGATTCAGCTTTGTTCAAAATAGCTTCTCTAATATCGTTATGTTCTACTTTGTCCATACCCATACAGCCTTTATTTAAATATTACACCATATACTTTTCTGTCCTTCATTTCTCTTGATGAGCTATAAACTGTGAGCATACGCACAGTAAAATAAAATTTTATTTTAAGGATGCCGAGTGCTAACTGTTCAATAAAAATATTTAGGGTAAATGTTTGTGTGACCCTCATCAATAAAGTCATCTCCCTGTCATGAATAATTGTTCATGTTGAAGAGGGAGTTAAATATGAAAAAGATTTTATTTTGTTCTTTGCTTTTCCCTGTCTTTATATCTGTTCCTGCGCAATCAGCAATGTTAGCGGTTGAAGCGGGTGTAATGGATTGGCAATCGAAAGCCTCAGATTATTTTGGTGAGGCAAAAGATAATAATCCATTTTTAAAATTGAAAGGGTTTACAGCAAATGAGTATGGTGACTTATATGGTCACGTAACACTTGAAGATCCTGATAATAGTTCTATGTACGGAACCGAAATTAATCTTGTTGGACAGATTAATATTGGTGATAGTGATTGGAATTTATATGGGCAAGTTTTTGATAAAAGTAAACCAAAATGGGGGGAAACAAATACTCTTCTAGGTATTAGTTGGGATAAAAATATTGCTAATACTTATTTTCAAGTTGCTTTAGCAGGCCATATTGTTGATGCCACATATCAAATTTTTGATAAAGATTTTGATGGTGGATTTAATGGTGGATACGTTTATTTAATGGCAAGCAGGGATGTAAGTGTTTTTGATCAAAACTTAACATTAACTTGGTGGCAAGAGCATTATTTTGCACGAAATGATGATTATTTAATTTTAAGTGGTGATGAAAAAGACTTTGGTTTTAATGGTCAATTTAATATCAATTGGGCATTAAGTGAAAGTACAAGTATTAACTTAAGTTACAGATACTCAGAAAACAACCTTGGGAAACAAGGTTACCACGATGCAATTTTCTATTCATTTCAATACAAACTTTAATTAATGGTGACTGGCATGAAAATGAAAAAATTATGTTATGTGATGCTTGCTGCATCTAGTCTTACGTTAACCGGTGTATCTACACATGTTTTTGCCGGTGGGGATCTACCGGGTACAAGTTCAACTGCAGTAAAACAAGGGCAATTAGGTTTTACTTTTGTAGATCCATATAAATTTAGCCCATTAGTTGCTGTGATCGATCTTGGTGGCCAAACAATAAGTGACGTTAAAGTTACTGTTAAAGGTAAAGGTAATAAAGGGATTGATATTAAGTATGATGTAGGTCAAACACAATTAAATACCCATAATGGTATTCCAGTGTTTGGCATGTACCCTGATTATCTAAACCGTATTGAAGTTAGCTACAATCTAGCGGGTAAAAAAGTTGTAGAAGAATACAAAATTCGCACCAGTGCGTTACCACACTTACATATTGATGGTGCAGATCGTTCTCAATATGAATATGAGCCATTAAAGGTCGCTAAAGGTTTTGAAGATCGTTTTTATTTGGTCGATGGTCAAGTTATCCCTCCTAATATCCGTGACCACTGGGATTGGATCCCAACTCAAAACATTATTGATACCAACGGTGATGTTCGTTGGCATATGAATAGTGAAGTCATTTATGACCGCCCAGGTGGTTCAATGGGATTCAAACAAACCCGCGATGGTAAATTAATTTTTGGCCAAGGTCTCATGTTTGAAATGCATGAAGGTTTCTTAACGCCCTACTACGCAAAATTTGATTTCATTGGCAAACCAATTTTTAAACGTGAGTTGCCCCGTGGTTACAACGGTTTTTCGCATGAAGTGACAGAAATGCCAAATGGCCATCTTTTATTACGAGTCGGTAAACGCGATTACGTAACACCGGATGGACTGAAGGTGGATACGGTGCGTGACCATGTGATTGAAGTTGATCATAACGGCGATGTAGTCAAAGTCTGGGACTTTAACAAAATCTTAGATCCAATGCGTGACACTGTCCTGAAATCGTTAGATATGGGTGCTGTATGTCTAAACGTTGACATGTCTAAAAATGGCCAAACGATGACATCTGAGCAATTGGCGAATGAGCCATATGGCGATGTTGCGGGTGTCGGAACAGGTCGTAACTGGTTGCATGTCAACTCTATTGGTTATGACCCTGAAGATGACTCAATCATTATTAGTTCTCGTCATCAATCGGCGGTAATTAAAATTGGTCGAGACGATCAAGTTAAATGGATTCTAGGCACACCCGAAGGCTGGAATGAAAAGCTAGCAAGTAAAGTTCTCACACCTGTTAATGCAAAAGGTAAGGCTCTTAAATGCGACGGCAAAGGTTGTGAAGGCGACTTTGATTGGTCTTGGACGCAACATACAGCTTGGCCTGTAGTCGATCGCGGTACCGTTACCGTATTTGACAATGGTGATGGCCGTGGCCTCGAGCAACCCGCTATGCCATCAATGAAGTATTCACGTGGTGTCGAATACAAAGTCGATATGAAAAAGATGACTGTTCAACAAACTTGGGAATATGGCAAAGAGCGCGGCTACGAATGGTATAGCCCAATCACTTCAATTGTTGAATGGCAACCAGATCATAAGACGATGTTTATTGCTTCTGCTTCAGCTGGCTTATTAGAAAGTGATAAGGCGCCAGAGCACTGGATTACTGAAGTGGATCCTAAGACCAATGATATCAAGGTTGAAATTAAGGTTAAAACCCTGACCAAGCATGAGCCAGGTTACCGTTCAACTGTTGTTCACCCAGCCAAAATGTTCAATCGTTAATTTGTTTAAGGCGGTGGCTTATTTGTCACCGCCAAAGGAGTACATATTATGAAAAAAAGTTTATTAGCCTTAGGCGCACTCTTAATCTCTTGTTCTGTTTCTGCGGCTCAATTTAAAGAGGGAGAGCATTATCAATTATTGGGTGATGCGAGTTTTAACGCCCCAAATCAAGTCGTGAAGGTATTCTCTGTTAACTGTCCATTTTGCTACAAGTACGATAAGTCAGTGACTCCTGGCATGGTGAAAAACTTGCCAGAAGGTGTCACTTTTGATGCCTACCATATCACCACTAAACCACCGTTGGGTAAAGAGAAAGCTCTAGTGTTGGCCTATGCAAAAACCCAATCAGAAGAGGCATATCAAGCAGCCAAAATGGCTTTTTATAAGCACTACCATGATGACAAAATTCATTTTGCATCAGGTGAAGAAGCGATTGATTTTGGTTTAAAAGCTGCAGGTTTAGACAAAGCAGGTTTTGAAGCAGCAAAAAATAGCGATGAGATTAAAAAGACAATTGAAAAATGGGATCAAGGTTTAGCTGTCGCTAAGATCCAAGGTATTCCTGCAATTGTGGTGAATGGTAAGTATCTCATCAATACAAAATCTATTCGCAGTATGCCAATGCTTGATGAATTAGTTGCTGAGTTAGCGGCGAAATAAGGGGGAATTAATGACGATATTTAATTCACTCATTAAGGATTTCACCCAAGCTCCAGTGCCAACGTTAGCTCGTTGGCAGGAAGGTCGAGTGCTGTGGGCTGTGATGCTCTTCGCCGCAGTATTCTTGCTCGGTTCGGCAATGGGGTATTTCCAGATATTCCTCGGCATGGCCCCCTGTGAATTATGCGTTTATATCAGATTCAGCCAATGTTGTATTGTAATTGCTGGCGCGATTATCTTAATCAACCCTAAAAACCATATTCTCAAAGCGATTGGTGTTGTGCTAGCCGTGTATGCGGTCGCTCAAGGTATGGATTGGTCAATCAAGCTGATGCATATCCACGAGGCGGCACACTTAGTGGTTGATGAGTCAATGGACTTCTTTGCAGAAGCCGGTTCGGCTGCGGGCTCAGCCTGTTCTACAGAACCCCGCTTCCCACTAGGACTGCCATTAGATCAGTGGTTGCCCTTCGAATTCGCACCAACTGGTGGATGTGGAGAGGATGACTGGTCACTATTTGGTATGAATATGGCGCACTACTGCATTATGGCTTACGCCGTATTTGCTATTGGTCTGACGGCTGCCATTGTTGGTTGGGTTTCAGTGTTACTGGGTAAAAAGCCCTCGAACAGTCGAATTTAAGTGAGTTACTTAATTCTCTGTTGCTGAGTAAGTAGTCATTACGTGATGCTAGAAAAAGCGCTAACCTCGGTTAGCGCTTTTGTTTTAGAAAAAGATTTATTGTTTAACGTCTAGGGCGATGCTTAATATTACGAATATTAGCATTAGTGAGCATGGTGCAACATGCCTGCTGCGACCATAGCCTTGGTGGCGACGGACTGATAACGGCGGCTATGCAGCTACTGGTATCGGCGCTTGCCTGTTCATCCCTTTGATACAAGGTTCCCTTCTTTGATGCTCTATTGTATTTCGGCTTAGTAAAGCGGCCACTTAACTCCCTAGCCACAGCAGCAATAACGCTAAGATCACAAGGCTTTGCAGCCCGCAGAGCAGTTTAAAAAAACGCAGCGGTTCACGCTGAATAAAGGGAACAAATTGCCCCGTGCTGGCACTGCGCGCAGGGGTGGAGAGTTCATGGAAGAACTCATGGGTATCGGTTTGCCGCGCCTGTGGGTCTATGCTCAGCGCGCGGCGCAGGGCATTGTCGACCCAGGAGGAGAGCTGCGGCGCGAGCTCGATGGCGGATTGATATTTAAGAGAGGCAAAGTCCTTAGCATTGCGACAGTTGCCGAGTTTGCCATAGAAGGGCAATTTGCCCGTCAGCATTTCAAAGGTTATGACGGCGAGGGAAAATAGGTCACTCTGCACATTTCCGGTTTTGCCGAGCAGCAGTTCGGGCGCCGAATAATCGGCGGTACCTAGGATATGATCCCGTTCCAGTGGTGAGGCAATTTCGGCCAAGCCTTTAACGTAGCAGGAGCCAAAGTCGAGCAGCTTAATATGTTTATCCGCCGTCACCATAATATTGCCGGGCTTAAGGTCGCGGTGGATCATTTCGCGGCGGTGCATAGCGCGAAGTCCCGCCTCCATTTGCGATACCAACAATAAGACGGTGTCGATATCGCAGGGTTTACCCCCTAGCCATTCATCCAGCGGTTTGCCACTGAGGTATTCGGTTAAGTAATAGAGCGCCGATTTAGGCTCGGGTTTATCAATCAGCGCGACCACATTGGGGTGGCGAATCCGTTTGCCAATCCAGCTTTCCTGCATAAAGCGTTCGATGTAGGCAGCATCGTCTAGGTAGTTGACCGAGGGGGTTTTCATGCACGCCAGTTTGCCCTCGACATCCTGCACTAAATACACCTGGCTGCGTTCACTTTCGTGGAGGATTTGTTTAACCCTATAGCCATCGAGCTGCTGACCAACGGCGAGCGGTGGGGGAAAGGGTTTACTGGCAAGACTTAGATAGAGATCGGCCTTATCCATCGAAGGCAGGCTTTTTACCTGCAAATACTGGCAGCTAAGGTTATCGTCACTGCCCGCTGCGAGCGCCAGCAGCACCAGTGCGCGGCATAGGTTATCGCTATCATCATCGTCGTGAACGGGGTGATTACGCAGATGTTCTGCAATTACCGTATCGGGCACATTGGCATAAATCCCATCTGTCATCAGCAGCACGCCGTCACCGACTTCGAGTGACAGACTGCTGTAATCGATGTCGAGTTTAGGTTCCAGCCCCAGCGCGCGGGTGAGGAATACGCCTTTGCCCGTACCGCCCTTGCCGCAGGCATGGTCGCGGGTAAGCCGCGATAACTCACCTTTGCGCCACAGGTAAACGCGTGCATCACCCACATGCAGTAAATGCAGACTGCAGGATTTAAAAATCACCGCACTAAAGGTACAGACAAAGCCGCGGCTGGCATCGCGGTAATCGCGACCCAGCCCCAACAACCATTGATTTATCGCCGATAGCACCTTAAGGCTGGCGGTTTCGACCGACCAGCTTTGGGGCGTAGAGTAGTAGTCACAGAGAAAACTGCTCACCGCCACCCGCGCCGCCTGTTGTCCTTCTTCGGCGGCACTCACGCCATCGCAAATCACCGCGGCCACCCCTTTGCTTTGTAGCAGTTCATCCTGCGGTAAGCGCACTCCAATGGCATCCTCATTGCGGGGTTTTAGCCCCGCTTCGGTGCATTGGCCGACGAGCAGTTGCAGCCCCCGAGCGACGGGCAAGGCTTCATCGGATTGAGGTTTCACATTGGCTTGCTGAGCGGTGGCTTGGTTCATTGCATTTTCTCAATAGATAGACGTTCCACTATAGCTGTGATGATTCGCTTAACCCACGCTAATCAGCGTGACTTGGCCATGCTCATCAACTTCGGCCATATGGCCCTTAGGCTCGCGCATAAACATCAAGCAGCCCACGCCAAACAGTGCCGACGCCGCTATGGTGTAGAAGAAGGCCTGCACTGATACGAGCGAGTACACAGTTAAAAAGAATACTGCACCCACGTTACCGTAAGCTCCTGTCATGCCTGCGATTTGACCTGTCAGGCGGCGTTTAATTAACGGCACAGCAGCAAATACAGCACCTTCACCCGCCTGCACAAAGAAGGAGCAGGCCATCACAGCGACGACGGCGAGTGGCAAGCTCCAGCTGGCATCGATTTGTGCGACGGTGAAGTAACCCAAGGCGAGGCCAATGGTGAGGATGATCAAGGTGGATTTACGGCCACAGCGATCGGAAATCCAGCCACCGCCTGGACGCGACATTAAATTCATAAAGGCATAGGACGATGCCACCATGCCCGCCTGAGCTAAGCCAAGGCTAAAGGTTTCGGCAAAGAACATCGGCAACATAGAAACCACAGCAAGCTCGGATCCAAAGGTCGAGAAATAAAGCACATTCAGCACGGCAACTTGCTTAAACTGATAACGCTCAAACTCAGGCACCTCTTGCGTGAATACATGGCTGTTAACCTGCCAGGTTTTGTAAAAATCCAGCAGCAGGAGCAACACCAACAGGGCTGCAATCGACCAGACCATAGTGCTTGAGAGCATGTTGACGCCCGCAGGGGATAGCTTCCAGCAGAGTAAACCTAGGGTGGCGTACATGGGCACTTTCATCACTAGCAGCAGCCAAAAGTCTCCTGTGCTGGTCACTTCCATGGCGCCGGATTTTTTCGGTTTAAAGTAGGTTGAACCTTTGGGGGTATCGCTTGCGCCCCAGTAGTAAATCACCCCAATCACTATGCTCATCACCCCAGTGAGGGCGATGGCTACGCGCCAGCCGTAGGGCTCACCAATGGCTAAGGCCAGTACTGGCAGGGTGAAGGCGGCGGCCGCAGAGCCGAAGTTACCCCAACCGCCATAGATGCCTTCTGCGGTACCAAGCTCCTTAGCGGGGAACCATTCACTGATCATCCGGATACCAATCACAAAGCCTGCGCCAATAAAGCCCAGCAGGAAGCGTGCAATCGCTAATTGGGTAAAGCTTTCGGCGAAGGCAAACAGGAAGCAGGGAAGGGAGCAGATAATCATCAGCGCCGAGTAGACTTTGCGCGGGCCGAACTTGTCGGTCACCATGCCGATGATAACGCGAGCAGGAATGGTCAGTGCCACGTTGAGGATCAACAGGGTTTTCACCTGATCCTTGGTTAAGCCTAGGCTTTCGCTAATTAAACTCATCAAGGGCGCCGCGTTAAACCACACCACAAACGAGACGAAGAAGGCCATCCAACTGAGGTGCATGATCTTCATTTTTCCCTTGAATGAAAACAGATTGAATTTTTCTACCTGACTCATGATTATGCTCCCGCCAGCCAAACGCCGGCCTCATCGATACGGATATCCACTTTTTGAGCGCGCAGTTGCGGCTCTTCCAGACACGCCCCGGTTGTCAGGCGATAGTGTTGTTTGTACAGGGGTGAACAGACATACAACTCGCCATCCAGTTCACACACTTGCCCACGCGCCAACAGGCTTACGCCACTGGCGGGGTCGCGGTTATCGAGGGCGTAAATGCCCTGATTTCCGAGGTTGAATATCGCGACGGCTCGCCCGGCTACCCAGGCCGCGATCCCTTTACCCACCGGCAATGCGGAGGTATCACACACTCTTTCCCAGCTCATAGGGTCTCCTCCTCTGTTGCTGTAGGAACGATAGTCACCGGGATGCGTTGTTCCCGGATGCGTTGGTACATAAGCTGGCCATTGGCAGGCGCAGCTTGGGGGTTAACAAACTCATTGAAGCGAGCACGAAGCTCAGGATTTTCGACGCTGGTTTTCCATTCGCATTGGTAGCTGTCGACCACGGCTTGCATCTGGGTCAGCAGCTCGTCACCAATACCGAGTGAATCTTGCAGAATGACTTGCTTGAGGTAGTCCAAGCCGCCTTCGAGGCTCTCAAGCCAGACTGAGGTGCGTTGCAGCTTGTCGGCGGTGCGCACATAGAACATCAACACTTTGTCGATAAGCTCGACCAATTGGCTGTCGCTCAAATCGCTGGCAAACAGATCCGCATGGCGGGGTTTCATGCCGCCATTGCCGCACACATAGAGGTTCCAACCTTTGTCGGTGGCGATAACACCTATGTCTTTGCCTTGGGCTTCGGCGCATTCGCGGGTACAACCCGACACCGCCATCTTCAATTTGTGGGGTGAGCGCAGCCCCTTGTAGCGATTCTCCAATTCAATCGCCATACCGACGGAGTTTTGCACCCCGTAGCGGCACCAAGTGCTGCCGACGCAGGACTTCACCGTGCGCAGCGACTTACCGTAGGCGTGGCCTGTTTCAAAACCTGCGGCGATTAATGCTTCCCAAATATTGGGTAAGTCCGAAAGCTGGGCGCCGAACAGGTCGATGCGTTGGCCGCCGGTGATCTTGGTGTAGAGGTCATAACGCTTAGCCACTTCACCGATGGCGATTAACTTATCTGGGGTGATTTCACCACCTGCGATTCGGGGCACAACTGAATAGGTGCCGTCCTTTTGCAGGTTGCCGAGGAAGGCATCGTTGGTGTCCTGCAGTTGGTCGCGTTTATCCGCCAGCACATGGCCGTTATAGAGCGAAGCAAAAATGGAGGCGGCAGCCGGCTGGCAGGTATTACAGCCCACACCGTGTACATTGCCTTTGCCGTGTTTTTCGAGCAGGGTGGTAAAGTCTTGAATGCCTTCCACTTTGCAGAGATGATAAAGCTCTTGGCGGCTGTAATCGAAGTGGCTACAGAGCGCCTTGCTCACTTCAACGCCTTGGGCTGCAAGACCTTCGTTAATCATCTTTTGCACGCTGACCGAGCAGCCGCCACAGCCAGAGGCGGCCTTAGTACAACGCTTGATTTCACCTAGGTTATGGGCGCCAGCTTTAACAGCCTTAAGGATGCTGCCGCGACTGACTTGATGGCAGGAGCAGATAAGATCATTGTCTGATTTAGGCAGTGTTGGCGCATCGACAGACAGCAGTAGCGCGGCCACGCTGCCGTCAATTTTGTGGCCGGATAAATACAGATTCAGCAGGTTGCCATAGTCGCTGGTATCACCCACTAACAAGGCGCCGGTGATGACATTGCCGTCGTCATTAAGCCAGAGTTTTTTGTAGATGCCCGCAGGTTCATCCATCAATTCGACAAAGCGGCTAGTGTCGCTGCCACGGCTGTTACCTATTGCGGCCACATCCACACCCATTAATTTAAGCTTAGTGCTCATGTCAGCGCCGCTGAAGCTGCCGCTTGCATCACTATTGAGGCCTAAGGAGTGGACGATATGTCCCAGTGTCACCTTCGCCATTTGATAACCGGGGGCAACAAGGCCGAAGATGCGATCATTCCAGCTGGCACACTCTCCGATAGCGTAGATATCGCTTACCGAGGTTTGGCAGTAATCATCTACTGCAAAGCCACCGCGCGCCCCTTTGCTTAGGCCTGCACTCGCCGCCAGATTGTCATAGGGACGAATACCCGCCGAAAACACTAGCATGTCGGTATCGAGCTGTTCGCCGTCGGCGAACTTAAGGCGTAGACGGCCAGTTTCGCCATCGACAATTTCTTCGGTTGCCTTGCCGGTATGGATGACCACACCTAGGTCAGCAATTTTCGACTTTAAGAGCTCACCTGCCTTAGCGTCGAGTTGTACCGGCATCAGTTGGGGGGCGAACTCGACCACATGGGTTTTTAAACCTAGCAATTTAAGCGCATGGGCTGCTTCGAGGCCGAGCAAACCGCCACCGATCACCACTCCGGTTTTGGCATTTTTAGCTGCAGTTTCAATGGCTAATAGATCATCAGTGGTGCGATAGACCAAACATTCTGGGCGCTCACGACCCGGAACCGGTGGCACAAAGCCGTAGGAGCCAGTGGCTAGGACTAATTTGTCGTAGGCTTCGCTGCTGCCATCGGCCAATAGCACGCGTTTAGCTTGGCTATCAATGCCGACCACGGCGACGCCAAGTTTCACTCCAAGTCCCCAGTCCTGATATTGCTCGCGGGTGCTTAGGGCTAAATCATCGAGGCTTGCGCCCTTAAAATAAGATGAAAGTTGTACTCGATCGTAGGCAAGCCGCTTTTCTTGACCTATGACCAGCACGTCCAGTTGTCGTTGAATTCCCTGCTCGCACAGTTGCTCAACAAAGTTGTGGCCTACCATGCCGTTGCCGACGACCACCAATTTGGGTTTGAGGTTTGACATAGGATCTCCTGTGCTTTCGCTTGTATTCCTGATTCTGAAAAAACAAATGGCGCCACGCTCCTCTGCTGGGAGCGTGGCGCCATTGCCATGTTTAATTACCAAATTGTGTTGGGACTAATTCGCCGTCCCAGATGCTGAGCCCGTAGGCGTGTTCAGCATTAAGCCGCCGCGACTTGCGCCAGCAGTTGTCTTGCTAATTGCTCCATCCCCATTCCTGTTCGCATCGATTGGGCGCGCAGTAATTGGAAGGCTTCGGATTCGTTGCGACAGCCCTGTTTAACCAGCAGTTGGCACAGGGTGTCGATGGCAGGATTGGCGAGTGCTTTACCGCTGCGACAGCGATTAAGTGCTCTGCTAACGTCCTCTTCCTGCTTAAGTAACAACAGCATCACAGCTAAAGTTGAGTTCACTGTGGCCGCCTGTAGGCTCATATCTTCGGCGCCTGGGCGGGCGCAATGGGCGAAGCGTGTGAGCACTTCATCATCACCGCCAAATTGCTGTAACTGGGCCTGAGTGCCCTCAGGCGCGCAGATGGGTAGCACCATAGTGTTGACTGCACCGCAACGCCAAAATAGCAGCTCGTTTTCAACCCGTGGATTGATTTCGGCTTCACCCTGATGGCCGCGAAATATCACTAATTCCTGCTCCGGACAGTGTGGCGCCATCGCCGCTAATACCGCTTGGTAATGCACATCTAAACCGTGGTGGAAGTAAGTGCGCACCCCGTAGTGGCAGTTAGCGGGATTAAAGAAACGTACTGCTTGGGTGAGCAAAGTGCGAAGCGATAATGTGCGGTGCAGGGCGCGAATACGTGGCCATAGCGGTAACATGCTATCGAGGCTCATATAGACCACGCCCTTAGCGTCTAGTGCTTTGGCGGCACCCATGGCATCGATAGCGACAGGAATGCCGACCTGCTTCACAAAGGCACCGACATGGTTACGCTTAGGTGAAGCCAGTTCATCCCCATGGAGCACAATGCGTTGGCCTTTTTTGCCGAGGCGCAGCGCAGCGAAGAGTAACCAAGGGAACTGCTCGCGCTTACCCGCATAACAGGGCCAGTCGAGTGTGGCATTGAGTTCGGGTACTGTGGCAAAGACGCTGAAATCCCGGAGCGCTAATGCCACACCAGCGACCTCTTCGGCGGTTTCGCCGCGATGGCGCATGATGAGTAATAGTGAACCAAATTGCACATCATCCATTTCACCCTTGGCCCACAGGTGTACCATGGCGCGGGCTTCATTCACGCTCAAGCTGCGGGCTTTTCTGGGGCCTGCGGCCAGCGCATGCAGCAGCTCGCGGGGGCTGATATTGATGTTAACCTGCGACAGCATGGCGCAGCCCTCCGTTGTCAATCTCTGCGAGTAATTGTTGTAACTCGCTGCCAACGGCCACGACTTCACCGAGGATCATCAGCGTTGGGCCTTGGGTTTGGATAAGTTTCGCGGTCAATGCCATGGTCGCGATAGTGGCAGGGTGCAGCTGCTGCGCTTCACGGCAACCTGCGCTGATAAACACCATCGGCAGATCTGGATTTGCACCCGACAGCAGTAACGATGCGGCGATTTTTGGCGCCTGATCCTTACCCATGTAGAACACTAAGGTGCTACCGAGAGACAGCAAGGTGCGCCAGTGGTGGGTCGTATCGCCGTCCTGCTGGTGGCCAGTGACTAAGGTGACGGAACGGGAAACGCCGCGATGGGTTAAGGGGATTGCCGCCGAGGCTGCGCAGCCAAGCGCCGCAGTTACGCCCGCCACAAACTGACTTTTCACCCCGTGACGGGCTAAAAATAACGCCTCTTCGCCACCGCGACCAAATACGCTGGGATCGCCGCCCTTTAATCGCAGTACTTTTAATCCACACTGCGCCAGTTCAAGTAATTTATGATTGATAGCATCTTGGCTGGCCGAGGGATTACCGCCACGTTTGCCCATGTCGTAGCGTTCGCAGGTTTCTGGCAGTAGGGCCAAAATCTCGTTATCGACTAGAGCATCAAACACCACGGCATCGCAGTTGGCGATAAGGGTTAATGCCGCGAGAGTCAGATTGCCCAAACTGCCACAGCCTGCGCCAACGAGGGCTACGCTGCCCGCATCGAGAGTAGGTAAGGCACTGTTTTGTAAGAATGCTTGCAGTGAGGTGTGCATATTAGTCGGCATCTTGAACGCCTCCCATGGTGACGGCTGAATGTGAAGGCGTTAGGCCCTGTTCCAGAATCGACAGCAACTCACCGCGGCAACTACCACAACCTGTACCGCAGCCTGTAAGTTGCTGAACGGCCTCAAAGCGTTTGGCTGGGGCAAAACTTTGCGCCACGGTAATGATTTGATCGCGGCTCACACCCTTGCAGACGCAGACCAAGGGGCTATCACCCGCGCGCACTAATTGCTCAAGCTTGCCAATGGATTGGGCGCTTGCAATGTCGTCGATAAGGGCAAAAACCGCGGTTTTATCAATGGCGATGCGAAGGGGGGATAACAGGCGAATAGCATGGATGCGACCCGCTTTGAGCTCGCAGTGAATTTCCACGTTTTCTACCGTCCATTTAAGTCCGTTTCGGGCTTCGGGTGAGTCACAGGCTGGCAGGGCGAAATGATGGCACGCGCCTTTTGCGAGCACCTGCTCGAATCGATATAGGGTGTTTTCAATCGCGGTTGGATTTCCCCACTCAATGCCCTGTAGCAAATCTTTACGGCTTGAAATCGCAACCCTTTGCCCCTTGAAGGCGGGCTGTTTAGATATGGTATCGATGCGGCTATCGAGCAGGAGATTCACGCTGGCGACAGCTGTCTCGCGGCCCGTCCAGTGCATTGACATAAACAGCTGGTCAACGGGCACAGTATCGTCGGCAATCACTTGTACTAGTAGCTCGTTGTTAGCCTCAGCAGTCTGTTGGCCTTGAAGCGTCACTAACTGCCCTGAGACAAGTTCCCTCACTACTAAGGTGTCAGGGTGGGCGTAGACGCAGGGTTGTTGCTCGTGGGCAACTAACTGCGCTACATGGCCAGTGCGGCTGCGGGTATGCCATTGATCGCGGCTACGACCCGATAACAGGATTAACGTATCAGTGTGAGTCGCCTCAGGCTGCATTGGCGCAGCCGATGGCACTACAAAACGGGCGCGACCATCGGCGAAGGAAAACACCCCATCGCTATACAGGCGGTTATGGGCATGGCTTGATGTCACTGGCCATTGTATGGGACTGAGCGCCTCATAAGCGTCATCGGTAATGTGCTGCAGGGCTGATAAATCGAATAGTTTATGGGGGAATGCCTGTTTCACCTTTGCAGAGAGCGCTGCGTACTCACGAAAGATATCCGCGGCACTGGCATAATCGAATCCTTGATAGCCAATAGCTTTGGCAACATCACACACCATTTGCCAATCGGCGCGCGCCTCTCCAAGTGCAGGTTTGAAGGCGCGTTGACGGCTAATGCGGCGCTCGCTGTTGGTGGTGGTGCCGGACTTTTCCGACCAACCTTGGGCGGGCAGCAACACATCGGCAAATTGGGCGGTATCTGTGTCGCTAGTGATGTCGGATACCACAACGAAGGGGCAGGTTTGCAGCGCGCGGCGCACTAAGGCTGAGTCGGGTAAGGATGCCAATGGATTGGTTGCCATAATCCACACCGCATTGATTTTTCCATCCGCCATGGCTTGGAACAGCTCAGTTGCAGTTAAACCTGCATGGGGGGCGATATTGCTGCGGGGCCAAAAATCGGCGAGTAACTGACGTTCTTCACAACTAAACCCCATGTGATTGGCGAGCTGAGTTGCAAGGCCGCCGACTTCTCTGCCACCCATGGCATTGGGCTGGCCCGTCAGCGAAAAGAAGCCACAACCGGGCTGACCAATATGCCCCTTGAGCAGGTGGCAGTTGATGATAGCGTTAGTGGTATCTGTGCCCGTCACTGACTGATTTACGCCCATGCAGCTTGCGGTCACTACCGCTTCATTGTCGCAGTATAGCGCGAGTAATTGCTGGAATTGTGTGGCTGAAACGCCGCTTTGCTGCAAAGCATTTTCATCCGTGCCCAGCCAGTTTGCTAACTGGGTTAGCGCATCTTCACTGCCGCTGGTGTGATTGGCGATATAGCCATGATCAACAGCATTAGTTTGCGAAAGATGTTTAAACAGCAAGGAAAACAGCCAGAGATCCTGACCTGGCTTAATGGCAATATGCAGATCGGCCTGACGGGCAGTCGCGGTGCGGCGCGGATCGATAACCACTAATTTAGTGCCGCGACTTTCGCGGGCACGCAGAATGCGCTGAAACAACACTGGATGGGTCCAAGCGGTATTCGCGCCGACTAACACAATCACATCGGCAAGATCGAAATCTTGATAGCAGCCGGGGACGACATCTTCACCAAAGGCGCGCAAATGCGCGCTTACCGCAGACGACATACAAAGGCGTGAGTTGGTATCCACATTCGCCGTGCCCCAAAAGCCCTTGGCGAGCTTATTGGCAACGTAATAGTCTTCGGTCAGCAGTTGACCCGAAAGATAGAAGGCAACTGAGTCACTACCATGTTCTGCAATCGCCTCACTGAATTTACTGGCAACAAGGGATGTGGCTTGATCCCAAGTGAGTTGTTTGCCGTTAGCACCTAAGCGGGGATAACGCAGCGCTTGGGGTAAGGGCAGGGTATCTAATAAACGCTCACCCTTTTGGCATAGACGACCATGGTTAGCTGGGTGCTCAGCATCGCCCTTTAATGCGAATTGCTGGTCACTTTGCATCACCTCGATCCCACACCCTACACCGCAGTAGGCACAGTTTGTTTGAGTTAACTTCACTGGCAGTCCCCCTCTATTGAGTGAAACTGTATAAGCAACAGCCAGGCCAAATATAAAACAGTGATGATTTATAAGCACTTTTCAAAAATAGTGCCGATTTTGCGGAGTGATTTTTGCGCAACTACGGGGCAATTTTAACAATTCATGAACAAGTTTGGTGCAAAAATCCCTTTAAAATCATATACCTAAAAAGAGGTAGACGAGTTATTGAATACCTATAAAGGAGTGGTGTTTACCGCTACGACTAGGAATGCTTTTGCGTCTTAAAAGAGGAGTAATATTTAGATTGCGGGAAATAAAAAAGCGCTAACAAGTTAGCGCTTTTCGTGAATGAATACCTTGCGGGTTTATTTGCTAAATGTCAGCAAAGGCTCTGCGACGACCTGAAAATCCAGCGCCATCGCGATGCTTAGGGCTGTGATAGTGATAATCGAAAATCCAAATACCTGACGCGCCCAACGGGTTAAATCCACGTCTTGACGATACCCCTTTAATGCCATTGCTAACCACCAGAGGCTAGTCGCACAGGTGACGCCCATAAAGGCGATGCCAGTGTAACCTGCCAGCGGCAGCAAAGTGCTGACGAGGGCGAATACGGCGATATAGAGCACTATATGCAGTTTCGCCTTCGCCATACCCTCTGCTACAGGAAGTACAGGAATCTTCGCTGCGGCATAGTCATTAAAGCGGAAAATCGCGATGGCGTAGGAATGCGGCATCTGCCAAAGGCTGAACATCAACAATAAAATTGCTGCGCCCACATCCATTTGACCCGTTACGCTGCAGTAGCCAACCACGGGCGGTACTGCGCCCGAAAAGCTGCCCACTAAAGTGCCGTAGACTGAGTTACGTTTCATATAGAGGCTATATACCCCAACATAAACGATGTAACCAATCGCGGCGAACAGCACGGCTAATGCATTGGTAAACAAGGCTAAGATGCCAAAGCCAAGCACGCCTAAGGTAATACCAAACGCTAACACTCGGCCTAATGGGATTTCGCCCGTGACGGTGACGCGTTTGCAGGTGCGCTGCATTTTGGCGTCGATGTCACGGTCGATACAGTTATTGATAGCGCAGCCAGAGGCCACGACTAACGATAATCCCACTAAACTTGCCAGCATCAAGACCAGATCTACATCGCCCTTGGCCGCTAATAAGAAGCCGCCGGCAACGGAAATCAGATTCCCGAAAATGATGCCAGGCTTAGTAACCTGCACATACCCTTTGAATCGTGCTTTCCATTGCGGTGATGTAAATCTAGCTTGTGTATTCATTTACTGTGTCTCGTTACATCATCAAAGCGTTAGCTTCGAGAATGATCCATACCGACAGACCTACGACCATGACGATGATGAGCGCGGTGAACAGGAATGAGAATGTGTTGATCTTGCCTTCTTTAGAGAAGTCTAAGTGCAGGAAGTACTTAAGGTGTACGATGATCTGCACCAGCGCAGTCGCAATCACAATCGCTAACGTGGTTGATTTTTCGAAGCTGTGGGTCATTACCGCCCAGAATGGGATGGCAGTTAACACGACAGACAGCACGAAACCAACTAAGTAGGATTTGATGCTAGAGGCCAGATCTTCTGTGCCGTGGCCATGATCGTGAGAATGAGTTTGTGCGCCCATTACATTGCTCCTAATAAGTACACTACGGTGAATACGCAGATCCACACGATGTCCAGGAAGTGCCAGAATAAGCTTAAGCAGCCCAGACGGGTGATGCTGCGATTACCCAGTCCAGTCTTAGCCACTTCAATCATCAAGATCGCCATCCAAATCAGACCCGCGGTCACGTGCAAGCCGTGCATACCGACAAGGGCAAAGAAAGATGACAGGAAGGCACTACGTTGTGGGCCGTTACCTTGCTCAATCAGGTGATGGAATTCATAGACTTCCATACCGATAAATACAGCACCCAGTACGAAGGTCACCGCCAACCACGACAGAGTCGCAGCTTTGTTATGGCGCTTAGCGTAAATAAACGCGAAGCCGAAAGTGATACTACTCAGCAGCAGGGCTGCGGTTTCGACCAGTACGAAGTTCAGTTCGAAAATGTCTTTACCAGATACGCCACCGTCGGTGTTCATATAGAGCACCGCGTAGGTTGCGAATACCGACGCGAACAAAATACAGTCGGTCATCAGGTATAACCAGAAACCAAACAGGGTGTTTTCACCCGTGTCGTGGTGTTCGTGGTGCATTTCGCTATGCGCGACTTCTAAATCAGCTGGAATTGCTACACTCATATCAGCCCCTTGCTACTTGACTTAAGTGGGCATTCTCAATGCGAGCCACTTCTTCGGGTTGAACGTAATAGTCGACGTCATTGTCGTACGCACGGTAAATGAAAATGGCGATCGTACCTACAAGACCAGCAATCGCAAGCCACCAGATGTGCCAAATTGCTGCAAAACCAAACAGAGTGATACACAGTGCCATCATGACACCTGTACCAGTGTTTTTCGGCATGTGGATTGGTTGATAGTGCACAGGACGTTGGTAAGCAGTGCCTTTTTCTTTGGCATCGGTGAAGGCATCGATGTCAGACACTTGAGGCAGCTTAGCGAAGTTGTAGTACTGTGGTGGAGAGGCGGTTGCCCATTCCAGCGTGTGGCCGTTCCATGGGTCACCAGTGGTGTCACGGTTTTGGTCACGGTCACGGATACTCACGTATAGCTGAACGAATTGCAACACGATACCCACTAGGATGATACAAGCACCAACCGCAGCGATGTAGATCCAAATGTTCCAATCTGGGTTATCAACTTGGTTCAGACGACGGGTCATACCGAGGAAGCCCAGTACGTACAGTGGCATAAAGGCGATGTAGAAACCAATTTGCCAGCACCAGAAAGAGGCTTTACCTAAACGCTCATTTAAGTGGAAGCCAGTTGCTTTAGGGAACCAGAACGCGAAGCCCGCTAAGTAACCGAATACCGCACCACCAATAATAGTGTTATGGAAGTGAGCAATCAGGAACAAGCTGTTGTGCAGAACGTAGTCAGCACCTGGAACGGCCAGTAGAACACCCGTCATACCGCCGATGGTGAAAGTCACCATGAAACCAAGAGTCCACAGTACAGGCACAGTTAAGCGCAGACGACCGCGGTAAATGGTAAATAACCAGTTGAACAGCTTAACACCCGTTGGTACAGCGATGATCATCGTCATCACACCAAAGAAGGCGTTAACGTTAGCGCTTGAACCCATGGTAAAGAAGTGGTGTAACCACACGATAAAACCAAGGATAGAGATAGCGCCACTCGCATAAACCATTGAGTTGTAGCCGAACAGACGCTTAGAGGTAAAGGTAGAGATAACTTCTGAGAAGATACCAAACGCAGGTAAAATCAGAATGTAAACTTCAGGGTGACCCCATGCCCAGAACAGGTTGATGTACATCATGGCATTACCACCACCATCATTGGTGAAGAAGTGGAAGTCCATGTAACGATCAAGCGTCAGCATACCTAAAACAGCGGTCAGGATTGGGAACGAAGCAACAATCAGGATGTTGGCCCAAGTACAGGTCCAAGTGAAGATTGGCATTTGCATCAGCTTCATGCCTGGAGCACGCATCTTAATTACGGTGGCGATAAAGTTCACACCGGTTAGGGTCGTCCCGATACCGGATATCTGCAGTGCCCAGATGTAGTAGTCAACGCCGACCCCCGGACTGTACGCCAGTTCAGATAATGGCGGGTATGCTACCCAACCAGTACGCGCAAACTCACCTAAACCTAAAGAAATGTTGATCAGCACGGCACCAGAAGCGGTTAACCAGAAGCTGAGGTTGTTTAGGAATGGGAAGGCAACGTCGCGAGCACCGATTTGCAGTGGCAACACTAAGTTCATCAGACCGATCATAAATGGCATTGCCATAAAGATAATCATGATCACGCCATGGGCGGTGAAGATTTGGTCATAATGATCAGGAGGCAGGTAACCAGCACCACCATTGGTGGCTAGCGCCTGCTGGGTACGCATCATAATGGCATCCGCGAAACCACGGATAAGCATCACGAATGCGAGGATGATGTACATGATACCGAGACGTTTGTGGTCAACTGAAGTGATCCAGTCGCGCCATAATACGCCCCATTTTTTGTGTTTAGTGATCAAGGCTGCGATACACAAGCCTATCAAGGCGACGGCCGTGAGGGTCACCATGATGATAGGGTCGTGATACGGCACCGCATCTATGCTTAATTTACCAAGAAAAGACATGATTACTCCGCTTCCACTTTGAGAGTGGATGAGTGTTCTGTTGATGAATGGTCAGAATGGGTTGAGCTTTCCATGTCGGCCATGTTGTGAGCCTGTTCGCCCGCTTCATGGTGCATTTCCGTCATAGCTTGTTCAGCAGCGTGGTGATCCATACCTTCGTGACCAGCCATTTCGCCCTTTGCATCCATATGCATGTATTGCATAACGATTTGGTTGAACATGCCATCACTGACTGTGCTGAAGTACTCAACAGGGTTGTTTTTGCTCTTTTCAGCTAGAGCTGCGTAAGCAGCAGAATCTAAGGTATTACCCTGTTGTTTGGCTTTGGCAATCCATGCGTCAAACTCTTCATGAGTTGCAGTTGCGATTGCATTGAACTTCATACCTGCGAAGCCCGCGCCACTGTAGTTAGCCGAAATACCTCTGAAGGTGCCTGGCTCGTTAGCGATCAAATGCAACTTAGTCGTCATACCCGCCATTGAGTAGATTTGGCTACCTAATTGAGGGATGAAGAATGAGTTCATTGCCGTATCAGATGTGATCTTAAAGTTCACTGGCACGTCAACTGGGAAGGCTAATTCGTTTACCGAAGCCACACCTTGCTCTGGATAGATAAATAACCATTTCCAATCCATAGAAACTACTTCAACCGTGATTGGGGTTGCTTCGTGCTCTAGTGGTTTGTAAGGGTCTAATCTTTGTGTCGATTCCCAAGTAATAACGCCCAAAATGGCGACGATCACAAGCGGTACAATCCAAACTACAGCTTCGATTGCAGTCGAGTGAGCCCATTTAGGTGCGAACACTTCATTTTCACGTCCTTCGCGGAATTTCCAAGCGAAGTACAAGGTCATGAAGATCACAGGAATTACTACGATCAACATTAGTAGGGTTGATATGATGATCAGGTTCTTCTCATCAACACCGATTTGGCCCTTCGGGTCTAAAACGCCACCCTCACAGCCTGCGAGCATCAGGGCTATCGCCGCAAATGCCGCCTTACTTATTTTTTTAATTAACAAAGGACGATTCCTCTAACCCTAATCTTTACAACTCCTGCCAAGCAGAGATTGGCAGTAACACTAAGCGGCGTTATCCGAAAGAAGACCAAAGGGTTGGCTCGAGCAAGGCACATGAGTACCAGCCACCCCCAATACGGGTATTGAGGATCTACTTTCAGCGCGAAATGCTAAATGTGAATTTTAAATCAAAGAGTTAAATTGGTGGGGCGCGACAACCGTGCGCAAGGTGCTCGAGGGATTTTAGCCTTGGAGGTACTAAAAACTGGGCAGCGTTAGACTTATCTAAGCTGTTGGAAAACTTGAAGCCACTGTCGAGAAAACTCCACAATTGCTTGATAATTTGGGAATCGATCAGCAGTAAACTGAGTAGGCTGGCGCACACAAACTCAAAGAAGAAACCATTACTCAGAGTCAGAATTTCGCCTATGTTGAACCCGCCGCCCAAAAACACCAACACTAAGAGGTCGGCGAAAGGCAGCACAAACAGCAACCCGCAAAACAGGGTTAAGTTGGTCTTGCTGAAATCACAGAATCGAACCAGTTGGTCAATACTGTCAGCAATGATTTGGCTTAGCGCTATTTTCAATTAACTGATCCGACTTGAACGAGAGAGGAAAAGCAGGCTGATTATTATTTGCACAGCGACAACTTTTTACGCGGGCGGAGGATATCAAGAAGGGGATTTTGATGAAAGCGGATACCCAGCCCAAAAGGGCAATATCTTCAAAAAAATCTGAAAAATAACTGAATAAATGCTCTAAATTAACAAATTTAACATTATTACAACCGACTGCGTTCGCAATATTAGCTGAAAATGTGAGCTGTGCCTTAACCGCTATGCTGTAAAAGTGAGCGGAATTACCTTGACTGTTGCTTGAGATTTCAGCCGATTTAACAGCGTCAATTAGGTACGAGAAGGGGACTGGGAAAAAGCGCGTGGATGTTAACGCTGGAGAGCTTTAACGACAACACCTAAACTTAGGTGGCAATAAAATAAGCAAACTTTTGTCTATTTTAGATCTTGGATCACAAGTACTAGACTTGAGTGTAATTCCATCAATAGGGCATGATGTTCGCTAACCTGTGATACATAACCGTGTGAAAGGATTCAAAATTAAATCACTCACCGATTACCTTAAGGTCAATCTGCTCGTTGCGATAACTTATTTTGTTATTGGCAAACTGGCGCTAATGCTGGCTTTATCTCCCGGTTACTCCGCAGCGATATGGCCGCCAGCGGGCATTGCTATTGCGGCTTGTTTATTGTGGCGAGATTCAGCACCTTGGATTGGGGTTTTTGTAGGCGCTGCGTTGATCAACCTAAATGTCGGTGGATACATTCATTGGGGTTGGTTACCTTTTGCGATTGCCCTAGGGAGTAGCCTACAGGCGAAGATTTCAGCTCAGGTTATTCAACGTAGGGATCATTTGGTCACCTTCGATAATCCACGCAGCGTGGTGAAATCCAGTTTTCTGCTCGGTGGTACCTGTTTTATTGCAGGGATGGTCGGCAATACTGCACTCTTTATGTCGGGCACGATAACCTCAAACGAGCTGCTCGGTAGCTTAGTACATTGGTGGATAGGTGATTGGTTAGGCGCCATGATCTTCATTCCTTTAACATTGCTCGTGATCGATCCACGACCTATTTGGCACAGTAGACGTTTGCATACTGGATTGCCCTTGATCGTTGGTTTTCTATTCTGTGTGGGTATTTATTACTATTCCGATTTGAATCAACGCCAGCAATTGCGTGATAAATTTGAGGTGCAAGCGAATGCCATTATTAGCAATATTGAAGGGTTTCAAGAGGCAAATTTAAGGCAAATTATCTCGTTGGCGAGTTTTTTCGATAGCAGTGAGAAAGTGACCGAGCAGGAGTTTATTCAGTTTGGTCAGCGGAATAAATTGCGAACCGATGGATTTAGAGCGTGGTCGTGGGCCCCCTTAGTTTCCGTTGCCGATATGGCTCGATTTGAAGCAGCGACTCAGGCTGAAATTAGTGAGCCCTTTAAGCTGAAATTTATTGGCAATGGCAAACCTAATGACGACGGTTGGCTGGTGCCAGTGACTTACATTCAACCCCTTGCGGGTAACGAAGCTGCGTTAGGATTGGATCTCAATAGTGAGGCTATCCGCGCTGCAGCCATTGCTAAGGCTAGAACCACCTTGGCTCCAGTCATGACGGCCAAAATTACCTTAGCTCAGGATCCCCAAGGCCCGGGCGGCACACTAATTATTGCGCCAGTCTTTGACCCCCAAGGAATGATTTCCGGTTTTTGTACTGCAGTGATTGATTTACAAGAGATCATTAGCACTGTGAATCGGATACCGGGGCTACATTGGCAACTTGTGGATTTGAGTGACAATGGTTCTCTCATCTATACCAACAGTAATAAGCAATTTCCGACATTCTCAGAAAAAATCCTCAACGATGATAGTGGACTCTTTTTTAAGACGAATCTGCTACTTGCTGATCGCCATTGGCAGATTGTGATTTTCCAGTCCTATCGAGACCTGATGGGGGATACCTTAAGCCTTCCGCTGTTCATGTTATTACTCGCCTTTATTACCTGCGCAGTGATTGGCGGCATGACGCTGATTTCCACTGGTGAACGTCATCGAATTGCTGAAAAGGTTAGTGAGAAAACCATGGCGCTGTCGAAGGAGATTGCCCGTAATCAAGCTTTCCAAGCAACCTTGGTTGAGAGTGAGCAAAAATACCGAGATCTATTCGATAAAGCCCCTGTGGGACATGTGTTGAAACGTTTAGACGATGGTAGCTATGTCGCCATTAACCAAGCTTTTAGCGATATCACAGGTTATACGCTCGAAGAACTACAGGCACTCGACCCTTGGGATTTAACTCCGCTGCGTTATCAGCGGATTGAGGCCGAGCAGTTGGAGTGTTTCAAGCGCACCCAAAAATATGGTCCTTATCAAAAACACTATCGGCATAAGCAAGGTCAACTGGTTGCGGTGAGGCTCAATGGCAGCCTATTTACCAGTGCTACAGGTGAGCGCTTAATGTTGCTTATCGTTGAAGATATCACCGAACAGGAGCGCACCATTGCCAGAGCCAATCTGCTAGCACAAGTGTTTCAGCAAAGTGGTGAAGGCATTACTATCATCGACGCTAAAGATAAGATAGTCGATGTGAATAATGCCTTCACCAAAATTACTGGTTATTCCCGAGAGGAAGCAATTGGTCAGGATTGCCGATTCCTCGAAGGCGATCGCACTGATGACAGTATCGATGCCGAAATACGCTTAGCACTTGAACAAACAGGTTTCTGGCAAGGTGAAGTTTGGGATCGGCACAAAGAGGGATACGAATTTCCAAAATGGCTAATGATGTCCGCGGTGAAGGATGATACGGGGACGGTGAGCCATTATATTGCCAGTTTTACCGATATCAGTGAGCGCAAGATAAACGAGGAGCGGATCCATTTTCTCGCCCACCATGATTCGCTGACATTGCTGCCTAATCGCCATAGTTTGCAATCGCGCTTAGAAGACGTGTTTGAGGAAGCCTCTATCTCGCATAAGCAAATAGCGGTGATGTTTATTGACATGGACCATTTTAAAAACATCAACGATACCCTTGGGCACCATGTGGGGGATATGTTGTTACTTGAGGTTGCTAATCGTCTAAAAACAATTGTGGGAGATGATGAAATAGTTGCGCGCCTTGGGGGGGATGAGTTTGTGGTCGTACTCTCTGATACCGAACACGACAAGGTGACTGCGGTAGCAGAGGCACTTTGTAGTGGTTTGAACCAAGTCTATTTGATTGATAATAAGCCGCTACATTCATCGCCAAGTATTGGCATTAGCTTGTTCCCCATTGATGGTGATAGTGTTGAAGCATTAATGAAAAATGCTGACATGGCAATGTACCGCGCCAAAGCCGCAGGAAGAAACAACTATCAATTTTTTACCTCGGCGATGAACACCTTTGTCACCGAGCGTCAAAAAATAGAGATGGGGCTAAGGCAGGCAATCTCACGCAACGAGCTGAGGTTACATTATCAACCGCAGATAGATATTTACACTGGGCAGGTAGTGTGTGTTGAGGCCTTGGTGCGTTGGCATCACTCTGAATTAGGGTTAGTGTCACCGGATAGATTTATTCCTATTGCGGAAGAAATCGACATGATTATTCCTATCGGACAATGGGTGCTCGAACATGCCTTGGCACAGTTGGCGCAGTGGCGCCAATCGGGTGCTCATACTCTTCGGATGGCGGTGAATTTGTCGGCTCATCAGCTGAGGAAAGAGAGCATAGTGGCTGATATTATCGATGTGCTTGCGAAGCATCAGCTCGGCAAGGGGGCGCTCGAATTGGAAGTGACTGAAAGTGTTGCCATGTTATACCCAGAGCAAAATGCCAAACTGTTAGCCGAACTGCGCAGTCATGGAATTGAATTGGCAATCGATGACTTTGGTACGGGTTACTCTTCGCTGTCCTATTTAAAGTTATTACCTCTGGACAGGCTTAAGCTCGATCGTTCCTTCGTCAAAGAAATCGACAGCGATCCCAACGATGCCGCCATTAGCGCTGCAACTATTTTGATGTCCCACGAACTAGGATTGACTGTGGTGGCAGAAGGGGTCGAAAACGAGGAACAGTTGAAACTGTTAACGGCGATGGGTTGCGACCTTGTGCAGGGGTATTACTATAGCAAACCGTTAATTGCCGAAGAATGTTTTGCGTTTATTCAGCAGCATAGAGCGCAATTAACCTAAAAAAGAGCGCGATAATCGCGCTCTTTTGCGACTTATTCCCTATGGTGGCGCACTTGACCTTGAGCAGGGCGGCTAGAACGGTGCTCCCCACCACGCGCTGCCTGTATCTGTTGGCGAGGCTCTTGTCTTACACGAGTTTCCTGATGTTTTTGAACCGGCTGACGTTGCTCCTGTTGTCTTGGAGCGATTTGACGGTGTTCCATGCGTTGTGGTTCTGCACGCTTAACCTCTGGGCGAGGGCTAACCTGTTTTGGAGGTTGCTGAGCACGGATCTCCTGTGTACGAGGTTGGACATGACGCTGAGCATTATCCCTAGGTTGCTCCCTCGAATTTTTCAGCTGCGGCTGAGATGCTTTATTGTCGGGTCGAGCGTTATCCACGCGGCCTTGGTCTTTGTTATCTCTGGTTAGCTGCGCTTTATTATCTCGGTTTGGTAGAGCATGATTAGTCTGCGCATCGCGACGTTCTTTTAATGCCGCCTGAGTGTTTTTAAAGTTAGGTGCATGGTCGCGATCACGGCTGTAGCTATGACTACCTTTGTCGTTGCCAATCCCTTTATTACCCAAATTATGACGTGGATCATGCTGATCCTTGGGCTTTGCATATTGGCTATTATGGCGTGGGCCACCATTGGAATGCGCATCACGTGGCGAAAATTTGCCATGACTTGGATAGCGTTGTTTCACAACCGGATTATGGTAGACAACGCCTCGTCTATGCTCAGGTTTATGTTTCCAAGGTTGGGCTCCATAGCTCGCTGAATATCGATTCAGTGGACGGTAGCGATGTGAATGATGGTGGTCTATCACAACAACTCTGTGGTCATGCCAACGGAATGAGCTAAAGAAGAAGTTAAAGGAAATATTGATACCAGGTGACCAGTAAATGCTCACGCCTGGACGATGTGAGTAATAGTGGCCAAAGTCCCAATAAACTGGCGGATAAGCCACACCCCAACGCCAAGGCCCATAAACCACACGTGGGTCATAGTAAGGCACGTAGATCACTTCGGGTCTTGCGGGTTCAATAATGATTTGGTTATTGGCACGAGTAACGGCCACGTTGTCCATATCCGACAAGTTGTCCGCTTTATCTGCTTGCTGTCTTAATGACTGGATAGCATCCATGACTTGGCCCTCATCGGCCAAAAAGGCTTCTCCCAGATTCTGAGTCCAGTCTAAGTTATCCCCCATTTTCTCCAGCACAGTTGGGAAACCCATGAGTGCTTTAACACTAGGGTCCCAGTCCTTGTCTTCGGTACGAGACATCACTTGGTCGACCGATAAATTAGGATTGTCCTCTAAGTAGCGCTGCGCCTGAACCACCTCAAGCGGGTAGGTCGAGGCAATTAGAATATGGGTCAGGAGAGTATCTGGATAGAGTGCGATAGGCGCGAGCATTTGCTCAAGCTCGGCTTGGCTCATCGATGCACTCGAGCCTTGGCTAGTGGATACGCCAGCTGCTTGGGTTGGTGCAGTGAAAGGTAAAGCAATTAATGCCACCGTTAACACTAGCCATTTCCAACGAAGTAATTTGTTCATGGTTCGCTCCAATAATCCTATTTAAGGATGTTAGGGGCATAATAGGGGGGTGAACATGAACATAAGCTGAAAGTTAATCAGGGCTAATCAGGTAAATGATGTAGAAATAAACGGAGGCAATTGAACTTAAATCATTAAATTACAATTGGTTAAGCCGAATGGGTAAAGTTAACCGAAAACTTTGCTCCGCCTAAGGTTTCTGAACGTGATACTGAAATTCGGCCATTATAACTATCCACCAGATCGCTCACGATTGCTAAACCAATACCATTGCCTTGGCGATAGGAATCGGCGCGAATACCCCGTTCAAATATCTGATTTTGCATTGCTTCACTAATGCCTGGGCCATCATCTTCGATGCTGAGTTGTAATTTGTAGGCATCCCCGGTGACAGTGAGTTTGACCTTAGACTTCGCAGCCTTGCAGGCGTTGTCGAGTAAATTGCCCATGATTTCAGTGAGGTCGGCTTCATCACCCTTAAATACGGCCTTAGGTGACAGCTCGCCCTGCAGGTCTAATTGAGGGTCTCGATATATTTTCGCTAAGGTTCTTAGCAATTTGGCTGCGACATTATCGACCCTGATACCCAAATGCCAAGAAGCGGCGGCAGCGGTTTGGGCGCGTTTGAGCTGATGACTGATAATACGGTTGATGGCAGAGACTTGCTCGCTTGAGGCCTCGCTCAAATCGGCTTGGCTTTTGATCACAGCCAGAGGGGTTTTTAGGCTGTGGGCGAGATCTGATAAGGCATTGCGATAGCGTTTTCGCTGCGCCTGCTCGGTATTCAGTAAGATATTGAGCTGGCGAGCGACCGCCTGTAATTCGCTAGGATATTGGCTGCTTAACTGGGTCGATTTACCCTGCTCGACATCGCGTAGCTCCTGGGTAAAACGCGCTAAAGGTCTAATGGTCCACGCCAGCCAGCTTAATTGGAACACTAACATCACCGCAATCAAGATCAGTAACCAAGTCCACAAGAGTTGGTTGAATTCGTGGATCTGCTCCTTAAATTCCTGCTCATCCTTAATGATGTGAATAGTGACGGGCACGTTGTCGTTTTGTGTCGCAAAACTCACGCTAAAGCTGTAAATCAAATGGGATTCCCCTTCGAGCTTTATTTGCGAAAACGCACTTTGGCCTGTGGGGGGGGCGTTAAATTTGCTTAAGGGGGTAATCCCCATAAAGGATTGTGAATGCCAGACGATACTCTGATTGTGCTCAGCGTCTTCGGTCGTGGCGATAGCATAAAGTCCTGATTGAATAAGGTTAAAACGATTTTCAAGCACTAGTTCGGGAATGAATATCTGCTGATTTTCGACCTCGGTAACAGCCAAAACTGAATAGACATAGGCACTTAGCTCATTTTTAGCTGAGCTACGTACTTGTTCGGTAAAGGCATCATTGAGGGCGACGCCAATCAGCGGTAAAAGCACCAAAATGAACAACAGCACGCTGAGGACGAGCCGAGTTTTAAGCGAATTGAGCAGTTGCCAACGAAACACTCGCTTAGTCATTGGCGCCTTGCTCAGAAGAAATCACTCTCAAGCGATAGCCTTGTCCACGCAGGGTTTCAATCAGATTGTATTGATTGTCTGGGTCGAGCTTTTTGCGCAAACGGCGAATAAAGACTTCGATGACATTGGAATCGAGGTCAAAATCCTGATCGTAAATATGTTCGGTTAATACTGTTTTCGATTTTACTTCACCTGGGTGGAGCATAAAAATTTCAAACAATTTGTATTCTGAGCCACTTAAGGTTATCAACTCCTCCCCCTTACGGACCTCTAGGCTACTGGTATTGAGGCTAAAGGGGCCATTAGTGATAACTGGGCTAGCTTTTCCCGCAGAGCGGCGAATGAGCGCCTTTAAACGGGCGATCAGTTCTTGGGGATGGAAGGGTTTGGTGAGGTAGTCATCGGCGCCAGCGTCTAAGCCTTCAACTTTATCTTGCCAGCTATCTCGAGCCGTTAAGATTAAAATTGGAAAGTCACGTTCCTTTTGGCGCACCTGTTGAATCAAGCTAATTCCATCAAGCTTTGGCAGACCAACATCGATAATGGCAGCATCGTAATTGTATTCAAGGGCTTGAAAAAGGCCTTCTTCGCCATCGCTGGAAGCATCTACGCTGTAATGGGCATCGAGTAAATGCTGTTTTAAATTGCTTTGCAGTTCTAAATCGTCTTCAACCAACAGCAGTCGCATAATTATTTCCTCGACACGCGCCCAGAAGCAGCGTCAACCGATACTGAAAACACTTGGCCATCATTATTGAGGATTTTGACCCTATAACCTGCGCCGCTCGATTGGACGCTTAATACTTTACCGCGGTATTGCCGCTGAGCAATAGCAACAGCTTGATCTGGACCGTTCACAGCAAGACGACGCTGTTCAGTCTTCGCCCCCTGCTCACGGGATTGATGACGATCCTGATGTTTATCATTGCCCGCCTTGGCGCCAAAGGAGAGGCATAGGCAAGCGACTAGGGTCAGTGTCAAACCAAGTTTCATATCTGTTACCCGCGAATGTATCGGCGATCCTGAATGAGTAGTCTGAGGGATACTTATCGAGATGATAATTTTCCTATCACCTTAACAAACATAAAGAGATCAGCCAATTGGTAAACACAATTCAGTTAAATATCATTGTAAATTGATGTGATCAGCACCGTGACTACGTCAAATTCGGTGACTCATCTTAACCTCCACACTCTTTTTATCTGAGACGAGAGTGGCATTTTCTACAAAGTGGTTCGAGTATTAATCACCCTAGATGAATTGTCGCTGAACGCATTTTTAAACCAAATTTACTTGGTGTTTTGATGTTCAGCGTGCGTTCACTTTACTTGCTCTTTAATGTGGCCAATTTAGAAAGGATTTTCGTGGGGTTTTACAAATGAACACATTTAAAAAATTAACCGTAAAAGACAAAACCAATTCGCTATTGGTGACCTCTACAGCCATCGCAGCATTGTTGGTCGGTGCCTTTTCGGTCAGTGCTGAACCTCTTGAAGCTTCAAGCCAAGCACCAACATCTATTGATCCCTTTAGTGTCGGTAGCGTGGGTATAGTAAAAAAGGCCGATGAAGGCGAAAATGCACTACAACAGCAGCAAGCGATGGAGTTACTTAAGCAATCTGCGCCTGCTCAAAGTGTGGGGGATGCAGCCGTCGCAGCGGTAAAATCCTTTGCACCTTCATTATCACCACGAACTTCCGGTACCAAAGTACAGCTAGTGGGTGCCACACCTAAGACCCGAGACCAAGTGATTGCCGAGCATCTGAGTCAGCCAATTCCAACGTCTAGCGCCAGCACTGCCGATCCCTATCGTTCGCCGGTTTATCACGATTTTGCTATCTATGAAGCCTATAGCCGCTTATTTGAAGACTTTGATTACGATGGTTTTTATCAAACTTTTAGTGTCACCTTCGATGTAGACGTATTCGGTGCTTACCTCAACGAGCGTGCCGACCTTTATGCCGAACTCTATTTGAGCCGTAATGGCGGCCCTTGGGTACACTATTACACCACAGATGTGTTCACTATTTATGGTGATTCGACAACGGATGATTACGAAGTACTGACGACCCTTTATTCGGGTTATAGCACTGACTATTACGATGTGTTGATTGATGTTTACGAGGTTGGTTATAGCGATATAGTCGCAACCATCAGCGCGGATGAAACCGATGGTCTCTATGCCTTGCCGCTAGAGAGCAGCGATCGCGACCAGGGCAGTGAAGTCATTATCGTTGAAGAAAGCGGCGGTGCCTTGTCATCTATCGGCTTGTTATTCCTTGGCTTATTCGGAGCAACTCGTCTGAAACGGGCAAAGGCATAATTTCTCTCCGTGTTTCTGGGAGGAGTTTCGAGCTAGTATGGATAGGTTAATTTAACTAAAGGAAGAGAGACATGATTGCTCAAGGTCAAACATTACCCGCTGCAACGTTAAGCCAACTGACTAAAGATGGCATGGTGAATCATCAAGTTACCGAGCTATTTGCGGGTAAAAAAGTGGTGTTGTTCGCTGTTCCTGGCGCGTTTACCCCAACCTGTTCAGAAGCCCATTTACCAGGTTATGTGGTATTGGCCGACCAACTGAAGTCTAAAGGTGTTGATTTAATTGCCTGCGTATCAGTCAACGATGCCTTCGTAATGAAAGCCTGGGGCGAAGCGCAAAATGCCTCTGAACTGATGATGTTAGCCGATGGCGATGCGAGTTTTACTAAGGCGTTAGGTCTGGAAATGGACACCGCAGGTTTTGGTGGTGTTCGCTCACAGCGTTATGCCATGATCATCGACAATGGCGTCGTCACTACGCTAAATGTTGAAGCGCCAAAGTCATTCGAAGTGAGCAAAGCTGAAGCGATTCTCGCTGCGCTGTAATAAGCACTTCAAGCGATAGAATTAAATGGGAGCATAAGCTCCCATTTTTATTATGGTTTTCTTAAGCGGCTTTTAAAGCCTGTGACTTATCGCGAATCCCTAAGCTTAACTCAATATCTTCAACACTTTGCTGAACTTCTTGGGCAATCAATTCGCTTTGCTGCGAGTTGCTATGAGCTTGGCTTTTAAGATTATTCATACTACGAACAAACTCGTTGAGGTGATCAACCTGTTTCTTAGCATTCATCGTCCCCTGTTTGGCCGTCGCGGCCATCTCGCTCGCCTGTTGCCGCACGTTTTGTGCGACTTGCCATAGGCTCTGAGCTCGTCGTTTTTGGCTCTCGGTTGCCTTGGCGATACCGTTGACACTCTCACCCAAAGCGAAGTTAGAATGGGTTAATTGCTGCAGGATGTTTACTATCTCGTTTAAGGATACCTGTGTGCGCTGGCTTAAGTTACGCACCTCATCGGCCACTACAGCAAAGCCGCGCCCTTGTTCGCCAGCTCTGGCGGCTTCTATGGCGGCATTGAGTGCCAGTAAATTAGTCTGCTCGGCAATATTACTAATCACATCAATGATTTTTTCCACATCGGTAACTGAGCTATTCAGGCATTCGAGAGAGCTATGGCACAGGCCCACGGCGCTCTGGGTTTGCTCTGTTGCCGAAAGAACTGCCTCCGCTTCGGTTTGGCTAGACTGCATTTGGCGCATGGTTTCTGCGGCGCTTTGCTCGACTAACCCAGAGGAATGACTGACCTCATGGGCAAGATGGCGAATATATTCCGTCTGAGTTTGTGTATCGGTCACAATGGCTTGGGTGTGCTCAGTGTATTGGGAGAGCTGCGAAATTCTCGATACCAATTGGCTTAAGGATTGGGAAACCTTAGTCATCTGTTGGCGCTGCGTTTCATCTTCCTGCTCGAATCTGTGTAGCAGTTGATTAAAATGGCCGGCAATTTGTCCTGTCTCGCAGCGACGGTTGATGTCTAGTCGTTCACGGCGATCAGATTCACTCAAATTCATAAAGGCTTGATTCAGGCGTTTAAGCGGTTTGACCACTCGGCGCTGCTGCAGAATCAAATAGCCGATTGCAAATGTCGCCATAATTGAAACCATAGTATAAAGAATGACTTGCAACTCCTGTTTTAGCGCTTGGTTTTTATCTGCCTGTGCTTGACCTAACTCGAACAGTTGCTGTTCTACTTGGGACATGGCTTGTAGTAGTGCTGCTTGCATCTGTTGGTTGGCTTCCAGCAGTTGATGGGTGTTAGCAACTTCTTTGTTATAGCGACTGGCAAGACTGAGCAATTCGCTGCGGTCATTTTCGCCCACTTCTATCTGTTCTGGTTCACTTTTGCCGAGGGCAAACTCGTCCACCGATTGTTGCTCATAAATGCCAATCAAGGGCAGGGCATCAAGCTTTTCGCGCCAACGATCTAACTCGCCGCTCATACTGGTAAGTATATTTTTAAGCTGCTGATTTCTATCGATGAGGTAGCCGTCGGTGAGTTGGGATAACTGATAGACAATAGCGGGTAACTCGCGGCTCAATTGTAAATACTGCTCGGCCACGCTGGGATTGGTGGTAAGTCCTTTGTCGGCGTAAATACTGAGGCGACGGTTAAAGTCGAGCATTTCCGATTCCGCGTGGGCTAATAACTGCCTTGGATTGCCAGCCAGTTTGCCAGCTGCGCGATATTTAGTGTCTAACTCATTGATAAACTGCGTAAGGGCGTTCTTGAGTTCAGCATCTTTTTCGGCGTTTACAGTTAACTCGAGTTCACCTAATTGGGCATTGATTTTGCTCAGCTTGGCCTTAGCCTGTTCGAGTTGGCTGGCGTTACCACTGGCAAGGTAGTCATTTAATGCTTGGCGCACGTCCAAGAGGAAATGTTGTTGAATACTCTGCAATTCATGGGTTTGCTGCTCAATCTCTTGCCTTTGTTCGCTACTCCAAAGTACGACTGCGGCGAGTGCTCCTGCGAGCAACAACAACAGCGCCGAAGCGGAAAGTGATAGGGTTGATATTTTCATCTGTGTACTTCATTAGACTCGTGAGTGAACGGCTGAGAGTTTATGAAGCTGCTGTGACACTAATATGACATAGTGACGTCCCATGCGGTAAAGGGGATTGAATCTTGGTGGGTGTTACTCGAGCGGTAGCCAAACCTGTGCTTTCAGGCCGCCTTCGGGGCGATTTGAGAGAGTGACTTTGCCTTGATGGCGGTCGACAATCCGTTTGATAATCGCAAGTCCTAAACCTGAACCGACACTTCCCCTTGCGGTATCGCCTTGGGTAAAGGGTTGAAACAGTTTTGGAATTTGTGATTCGTTTATGCCAGGTCCATTATCTTCGACACTAAAACCGATACGCTTGCCGTCGAATTGCGAGCTAATTCGCACCCAACCTGAACCATAGCGGAAGGCGTTCTCAACTAAGTTAGTGAGTACTCGCTTAATAGCCAGTGCTTGGAACATTGTCTCAGGGCAATCGGCGAGCGCCAGCTCGATTTCGCCATCTCTGTTCGTCTCGGCCTGTGCTAGGTCTTGGATAAGTTTATTGATTTGCCCCAATTCACGGCTGGCCTCCTGATCCTGACGGATATAGGCAATAAATTGGCTGATAATGGCGTCCATATCTTCGATATCGTTGACTATGCCGTCCCTGAGATATTCATCTTCCTCCACCATCATTTCGGACGCGAGGCGAATGCGGGTTAATGGGGTGCGCAGATCATGGGAAATCCCCGCCATCAGCAGGGCTCTGTCTTGCTCTAACTGCTTCATACTATGGGACATTTGGTTAAAGGCATTGGTTACCTCAACCAGTTCTGAGGAGCCCTTTAGAGGAAGAGGATCTGGGAATTCACCGCGAGAAACTGAGATTGCTGCCTTCTGTAAACGCCTCAATGGCCTATTTTGTTGCCGAGCAAACCACCAACCGCCGGCGACACTAAGCGCACCGATGACCATTAAGTACAAGGTGAGTGGGGAGAGATCTGAGACGTTTTGACCTATGAGTGGCACCCGAATCCAGACCGAGGGCGCTTGGGGTGGGCGGATCCAAATTTGTAAAACGGCGCCGTGGGTGACGCGAACTTCAGCCTCGCCACCTAAATATTCCGACATTTGCGAAGACCAGAAACCGTAGTAGGTGGCCTGTTCTATGCCTGCTTCACGTGCCTGCTGCAAATTGTAGATTTGCATACCATCATCGTGCACTTTGGCGTTGAGGGCATCGACTATGGTTAAGTGCTCGCGACCAATGTCGACGCCATCGACAAACAGCAGTTTGACCTGGCGAGCGATGAGTTGGTTGATTTGCTGGTAGCTTGGTTTGAGGACATACACTGCCACCGTGAGGTAGGACACCAGCTGATTGATGAGAAGTAAACAACCAATCAGCATCACGGTTTGACTAAAGGCGCTGCGGGGGATAAATCGCTGCCAAAACTTCAGTTTCATAGGAACCTATTAACCGCAACCAAGGGTATGCCGAATCAATATCATCGACGGGCTGCACCGTCGGGCACGAAGACATAACCAAGGCCCCAGACGGTTTGAATATACCTTGGGTTGGCGGGATCTTTTTCGATCAGGCGGCGCAGACGCGATACCTGCACGTCGATTGAACGCTCAAGCGCTGAATAATCACGGCCACGGGCGAGGTTCATCAATTTATCCCTTGATAAAGGCTCACGTGGGTGGGTAACTAACACTTTTAATACCGCAAATTCTCCGCTGGTGAGGGCGATAGCTTCATCGCCGTGGTACATCTCGCGGGTGGCTAAATCGAGGGAAAATTCGCCGAAGCGGATCTCGGCCTCTTGCTGCGCTGGTGCGCCGGGCACATCTTGGGTTTGGCGACGCATTACGGCCTTGATACGCGCCAGTAATTCGCGTGGATTAAATGGTTTAGGCAAGTAATCATCAGCGCCTAATTCTAGGCCAATGATTCGGTCGACCTCATCGCCTTTGGCGGTGAGCATTACAATGGGAATTGAGTTGCCTTGCTGGCGCAAACGGCGACAAATCGACAGGCCATCTTCACCTGGCAGCATCAGGTCGAGCACAATTAAGTGAAAATTTTCACGTTCGAGTAAGCGGTCCATCTGCTCAGCATTCGCCGCACTGCGAACCTGGTAGCCTTGTTCCATCAGATAGCGCTCGAGCAGAGCCCGTAGGCGCATATCGTCATCGACAACGAGGATTTTCGAGGTTTCTTGTCCCATGGGATGTCCTTAAATTGCTCGGATTGCTGCTTTTTTAAAGCTGTTATACAACAGAGATTAACTGGCTGAAATTGAATATGAATCTGCTAAAGTGCGCTTAATATAGCCCGATTCGACCTAAGCGACTAGCCGTTCATCTAAGCCTATAGTTGATTATTGCAGCTAATTTCTGACCAATGTTAATACTAAGCAGATGAAATTGCATGGGAATCGTTGTTATTTGCTGGTATCTAATTGAAATTGTAACTAAATTGTATTGAGTGACTGATACGGGAAAATTATTTCGTATCATTCGTTTAGGATTTTGGCAAAAGCCTTTGTAATCATCCAGAATCATCAAAGTAAGTTAACAATAATTAGGTGCTTATGACACTGTCTATCAGTTACATGCGAGCTTCGAAATGGGGGATGTTGGTATTTGTTTTTGGGCTTTTCCTCAGCATGCTGTTTGCATGGCAGGTTGATAATACAAATACCCATGTGATTGAACAGGAGCTCTCTAAACATGCAAAGGTAACCGCTGACAGCATCATTAAGCGAATCGAACTTTACCAATACGGTTTACGGGGGGCTCGTGGGACCATTCTCACGGCGGGTGAACAAACCTTAAATCGTGAAGTTTTTCACGCGTACAGTCTTACTCGGGATGTGGATGAGGAGTTTCCGGGGGCGCGTGGTTTTGGGTTTATCCGTCGAGTGTCTCCAGCGCCTGACGCCTTAGCCGCCTACCTCGAGCGTGTGCGTGAGCAGAGTTGGCCAGAGTTTCAAATCCGCGAACTTAGCCCAAATCCAGGCGAAAAGTATCTTATCGAATACATTGAGCCCTACTATCGGAACAAGGCCGCTGTCGGTCTCGATATCGCCTCCGAGGCCAACCGAAAACAGGCTGCGGATAACGCCTTACGAACGGGTAAGGTAAGATTGACTGGCCCCATTACTTTAGTGCAAGCCTCAGGAAAGCCGCTTCAATCATTTTTAATTTTAATGCCAATTTACCGTAGTGTGACAGTGCCAGCCACAGAGGCAGAGCGCTTAGTTGAAGGCTTTGGTTGGAGTTATGCTCCCCTCGTGACCAACGAGGTGCTAGCGGACTTAAATTTAAGTGCAAATTCGGCCAAGCTGATTTTGCGTGATGTGAGTAAAACGGATGAACCTGCTCAATTCTATGAAACCCACACCGATGTCGATGAAAGGCTAACCCGATATCAATCCACATTGACTCAAACCATATTTGGCCGCCAATGGCAATTTGAAGTGATAGCGCTTCCCGAATTTGTCAGTGCCTTGAATTTGTTTCGTCCAAGCTTAGTGCTGTTAAGTGGTGCACTATTTAGTTTGCTGATTGCGGCCTTAATGGTGTTAGGGTCGTTAAACTGGCAACGTAGGCAACAATTTCTAGCAGAGCAATCGAGACGTGCCAGCATGTTAGAGCACTCCCTTGATGGCATTATCAGTTTTGATTTGGCTGGTAAGATTACTAGCTGGAACCAAGGCGCTGAGCAACTATTTGGGTTCTCCGAAGATCAAGTTTTAGGGTTAACCAGTCATGGGCTGATCATTCCAAGCGATGTTGTCAACGACGAGCAGGCACTTTTCGCTGAGGTGCTCAGTGGGAAAACCGTGCTTAATCGTGTATCTATACATCAATGTGCCGATGGCAGTCAGCTAGCTACATCGACGACCGCGATTCCCATCTTCGATGCAAATGGTGAGATTGTGGGCCTAAGTCAAACCATCCGTGATATTACTGCCCAGCAGGATGCCGAACGGAATATCCTGAATCAAAATGCCAGCCTCGAACGTAAAGTCACTAAACGTACCCAGGCATTACAGCAGGCCCTGCTCGAAAACCAAGCCCTTCTCGATACCATCAACCAGCAGCTGCATTATTCGGTAACAGATCCTGAAGGGGTTATTCTGTCGGTAAACGATTATTTTTGTGAGGTAAGTGGCTTTGAGCGTGAAGAATTACTGGGTAAAACCCATGCACTTTTAAGCTCTGGTGAACACGATGCTGTCTTTTGGAAGAACATGTGGGATCAGATTAAATCAGGTAAACCTTGGCATGGTGAGATTTGTAATCGATCGAGAAATGGTTCGCTGATTTGGTTTGATACTGTGATTGGCCCAGTGTTAGATGAACATGGCGAGATTGGGCGTTTTGTGGCGCTGCGCACCGATATTACCGAACGTAAACTCATCCAACTTGAACGTAATCGTATCAATGCATTGTTGAGTAATGTGTTGGATGCAGCCTCCGAAATGTCGATTATCGCGACCGACCCCGAGGGACTTATCACAGTATTTAATCGTGGTGCCGAGCGTTTATTAGGTTACAAAGCCGACGAGATGATCGGTAAAATGACTCCAGCGCCCTTGCATCTTGAATCTGAAGTGATAAGCCGCTCTGCGGAGTTGTCTCAGGAATACAATACAGAGATTAACGGTTTTAGGGCCTTCGTTCATAAGGCCAGTATCGAGGGGTCAGAGACTCGGGTTTGGACATACATACGTAAGGACGGCAGTCATTTCCAAGTGTCGCTCTCGGTCACCGCCATGCGTGATAGTGATGGAGAGGTGACAGGCTATCTGGGTATTGGTGTGGATATGACTCAGATGCTATTGCAGCAACAGGCATTAGTGACCGCCAGTAATCAGTTAACCAAGGCGGCCGAGGTGGCCAAATTGGGGATCTGGACCATGGATCTGCAGAATAATTCGCTGCATTGGAATGACCGCATGTTTGCCATTTATGATCAGCCAGAAAGTCTGCGTGATAATGGCTTGAACTACGAGCATTGGCGGATGCGCATTCACCCTGATGATCTGGAGGACGCAGAAGCTAAATTTAATGCTGCCATCCAAGGTAATGACGAATATGAACCCATCTTCAGAGTGAAAACTGCAGATGGTTCAGTCCGTTATGTGCAGGCTGGGGCTAAGATCGAGCGGGATAAATTCGACCGTGTCATCCGTATTACGGGGATCAATATTGATATCACCGCCCAGCGGCAGTTAGAGGCGACCTTAAGGCAGGCTAAACATGAGGCCGAGGCCGCGAATGAGGCCAAATCGGCGTTTCTCGCTAACATGAGCCATGAAATCCGCACCCCCATGAATGCCGTGCTCGGCATGTTACAACTGATCAAATACACTTCGTTGTCGGTTCAACAACAGGGCTATGTAAGCAAGGCACACACGGCGGCTAAGTCATTGCTTGGCCTGCTCAATGATATTTTGGACTTTTCTAAGATAGATGCGGGCAAGTTAAGCCTCGACCTTCATCCCTGTGCGATGGAATTATTGTTGCGGGATTTAGCCGTGGTGTTGTCGGCCAGCCACAACAATCGTGATGTTGAAGTGATGTTCGATATTGACTCTGACTTACCTAGCTTGTTGTTGGCCGATCAGTTAAGACTGCAGCAAATTTTGATTAATCTAGCCGGCAATGCCCTTAAATTTACCCGTCATGGTCAGGTGGTGGTGTCGTTAAAATGTTTGCAGCACCAGCAGGGCAGGACGAGGGTGCAATTTGCCATCGAGGATACCGGTATCGGCATCAGTGAAGAACAATTAGAACGTATCTTTACCGGATTTGAGCAAGCAGAATCCTCCACCTCACGCCGTTTTGGAGGAACAGGTCTTGGCCTTGCCATCAGCAAACGTTTAGTTGAACTCATGGGCGGACAATTACTGGTCAGTAGTACTCTTGGCGAGGGTAGCCGATTTTGGTTTGAACTGGATTTACCAGTAGTTGAAGGAGTTGTCAGCCAAAGGGTCAACCTCAAAGGTAAGCGGGTCTTAGTGGTCGATGACAATGAGTTCACTACAAAAATTCTCAACCGAATACTTAAAGATCATGGCTGTGATGCCATGTCTGTCCACAGTGGTTACCAAGCCATTGAGGCCGTAAAGCAGGCAAATGAGGATAACAGCCCCTTCGATGTCGTGCTGATGGATTGGCGCATGCCTGATATTGATGGTCTGCAAACAGCGGAGCGGATCCGTGAGTCCAACGAGGGGGGGATGACACCTTTAGTCATCATGCTAACCGCTTATGGCAATGAGGTGTTCGCTGAACGTCAGCATTTGGAACAGATGCCGTTTGTGAACTTTTTCACCAAGCCCGTGACGTCGCAGACATTGGTCGAAACAATCATTAATGCCATCGATGGCATACCCATGGAGGTGAATCCCCCTCTAGTGCCTCAACGCTTACTGACGGGGCTGAGGATTTTGGTGGTTGAGGATAATCAACTAAATCGCCAAGTTGTGGACGAACTGCTGACTTACGAAGGTGCTAAGGTTGTATTAGCTAAGGGGGGCTTGGAAGGTGTGTCTCAGGTATTTGAACATGGCGATAGCTTCGATATCGTGATCATGGATGTACAAATGCCCGATATAGATGGCCTCGAGGCAACCCGAAGGATACGAGCTGATAGCCGGTTTAACGATTTGCCCATTTTGGCAATGACAGCCAACGCCTCACAAACTGACAAACAAGAATGTCTTATTGCAGGCATGAATGCCCATGTGGGTAAACCTATAGATATTCAGTTATTGATCCCCAATATTTTGCGGTTAGTTGGCCGTGACTCATTAGCTCAGGATGTGGAAGACGAGACTGTTGCTCCTGCGGAATATAGAGCGGCAGGCAGTGATGCACTGCTTGACTCTCTGCCATTAATTCTTAAACGCTTCGGGGGTAATCAAGCCTTTTTCGAGAAGATGGCTAAGAGTTTCCCCAGCGAAATCGACAAAGAATTAGTGCGCTTTAAGCAGGCAACCCGAGAGCGAGATTACGCCAATGCAGCGGCTATCTGCCATGCCATTAAAGGCTTGGGCAGTAACTTTGGCGCGCGAAGATTAGCAGAATTTGCCAAGTACCTCGAAGAGCAATTTAAACAAGAAGCGCCAGAGCTGCTAGATTTAAAGCCTTGGACGGATAAGTTGGAGGCGTTAATCCAGCAAAGTTGCGACGCTCTAGCAGAGCTTTTTCCTGAAGAGCAACATGCTCAAGTCAACCAGCCGCAGGTGGAACCTGTCGCAGAGGTGCAAGATATCAACATGGAGTTACAAAACTTGGCATCACTCTTACAAGCAAGCAATCTAGAAGCGATGAGTGTGATTGAAACGCTCGCTCCCATGCTTGAACGCCACCCGCTTTGGCCGCAGCTTTATAGCCAAGTTGGGTCATTGGATTTTACCCAAGCGTCGGCCACATTAAGCACCATAATGTTGGAGGAGGCTTAATGACAATCAATGAGTTAATTGAAGCAAAGCGTACAAACAAAGGTAAAATCCTGATTGTTGATGATCAGCCGCTAAATATAAAAATGCTGCATCAAATTTTCCGCAATGATTACGAACTGTATATGGCTACAAATGGTGAACAGGCGATTGAGGTTTGTCATAAAATGCAGCCAGATATCGTTTTACTCGACATCGAAATGCCTGGCCTCTCGGGTTATGAAGTGTGTCAAAAGCTGAAAGCCGACCCAGAAACCGCAGGCATTGGGGTCATCTTCGTGACGTCCCATTTCAACGAGGCTGAAGAAGTTAAAGGTTTCCAATTGGGGGCGGTGGACTTTATCCATAAGCCGATCAACCCCATCATCACGAGCGCAAGGGTGAAGAATCAGTATCAACTGAAGTTACAAACCGATGTATTGCATTCAATTGCGATGGTCGATAGCCTGACGGGCGTTGCAAATCGTCGTCAGTTTGAGCAGCGCTTGCCTGAAATATGGCGACAATGCTGCAGAGCCCAATCCCATTTAGCGGTTATTATGTTCGATGTGGACTTTTTTAAGCGTTATAACGACCGCTATGGTCATCAAGATGGTGACCGTTGTTTACGGCAGGTGGCCGCTGGACTTAGTAAGCTGTTAAAACGACCCTGCGATATTATTGCCCGTTATGGTGGCGAAGAGTTTATTTGTATTCTGCCCGAGACCGACCTTGCGGGGGCGGTGTACTTAGCACAAGTCATGGTCGATGGAGTGAAGTCTTTGCAGATTGAGCATATGGACTCAAGTTATGGGGTCATCACCGTCAGCGCAGGCGTTGCGAGCATTCTGCCCCAACAAGATATCGACTGGCATGCCTTAGTTGAAGCTGCGGATCAGCAGCTTTATCTCGCCAAGGATGGTGGACGTAATCGGGTGGTTGGGACGGATTTAGTAACGGTCTAAATGGATTAATAGTTTTTGGATTTGAAGAGTTATGAAAGCGCATTTGATCACCCGCCACGGCTGGATGACCCTAGATAAAGAATTGAAGTACCTGTGGAAGGAATATCGCCCACAAATCACCCTTAAAGTGCAGGAGGCTGCGGCACAGGGCGACAGAAGTGAAAACGCTGATTACACTTACAACAAAAGGCTTTTGCGTCAAATAGATAGAAGGGTTAGATACCTAGTAAAACGCCTCGAAGAACTCAAAATCGTCGACTATTCACCCCAGCAGGAAGGCAAAATTTATTTTGGTGCTTGGTTTGAGCTCGAAAATGACGACGGTGAATGCGTGCGTTATCGCATTGTAGGTAAAGACGAGCTCGACACTAAGCTTGGCTATATCACTATCGACTCCCCCATGGCACGGGCGTTAATTGGTAAACAGGTCGACGATGAAGTCGTGGTGCAAACGCCCCTCGGCCCCAAGCTGTGGTATGTTAATGCGATTCGTTACACGCCATTTGAAACCAGCCTCGAAGGTAATGCCGATTAAGGGCATGCCACGCTGTGAGCTCCTATGGGTTTTCAGTCGAAATCACTCTCATCACATGAAATCGCTATTGCGCCTGTGGTATCTTGGGCGCAATTAGGATTCATACAACCTCTTAGGCACAACATTTTTATATGCAGACTATTGCCCAAATAATTGCTCAGGAACTCAATGTTGGTGAGCATCAAGTTACTGCGACCATAGAATTACTCGATAATGGCGCAACTGTTCCCTTCGTTGCCCGCTACCGTAAAGAAGCCACGGGTGGCTTAGACGATACCCAATTACGTAACCTGTACAGCCGTTTAGGTTACCTGCGTGAACTCAACGATAGACGCCAAGTCATTCTGTCGAGCATCCAAGCTCAAGGTAAATTAACGCCTGAATTGCAACGGGAAATCGATGGCGCCGATAGCAAGACACGCCTCGAAGATCTTTATCTGCCCTTTAAACCTAAACGCCGAACTAAGGGGCAAATCGCTATTGAAGCGGGACTTGAGCCCTTGAGCGACGCGTTACTCGCCGACTGTAATGCCGATATCGAAGCCTTGGCGCAGACCTATCTCAATGTCGAAGCGGGCTTTGCCGATACCAAAGCCGTGCTCGAAGGTGCCCGTTATATTCTGATGGAGCGCTACGCTGAAGATGCCGAATTACTGCGTAAAGTGCGTGAACACTTAAGCCAAAACAGTGTATTAGAAAGCCGCGTAATAGCGGGTAAAGAAAAAGAAGGCGCCAAATTCCGCGATTATTTCGAGCATAGCGAGCCGCTTGCCAAAGTGCCATCCCACCGCGCGCTAGCCATGTTACGTGGTCGCAACGAGGGCTTTTTGTCTTTGTCTATGAATGCCGATCCCGGTTTAGAAGCGGGTCAGGGCAGTTACTGTGAAGTGATCATTTGCGATCACTTAGGTCTCAAACTGGGCGATTCAGCCGTTGACCAGTGGCTAAAAACGGTCGTGACTGCGACTTGGCGCATTAAGATTGCCCTGCAGATGGAAACCGAGTTTATCTCCTTGATGCGTGAGCGTGCAGAGGCCGAGGCCATCAAAGTATTTGCCCGTAACTTAGGCGATCTATTAATGGCCGCTCCCGCTGGCGCTAAAGCAACCATGGGCCTCGACCCAGGTTTACGTACCGGAGTGAAAGTGGCGATTGTAGATAACACCGGTAAGCTGGTGGCGCACACGACCATCTTCCCCCATGCACCGCAAAACCAATGGGAAAAATCCATTCGCACCTTAGCGAACCTCGCGCAAATGCATAAGGTTGAGTTGATTGCGATTGGTAATGGCACCGCCTCGCGCGAAACCGACAAACTCGCTGCAGAGTTGATTGCTACTGTAAAAGACAGCCAACCACAACTGACTAAGGTGATGGTGAGCGAAGCGGGCGCGTCTGTGTACTCTGCATCTGAACTGGCCGCGCTGGAGTTCCCTGATTTAGACGTTTCTATCCGTGGCGCGGTATCTATCGCCCGTCGTTTGCAGGATCCGCTGGCAGAGTTAGTGAAGATTGAGCCTAAATCCATTGGTGTTGGCCAGTATCAACACGATGTGAGTCAAAGCCAGCTCTCAAGCTCACTCGAAGCCGTGGTTGAAGACTGCGTGAACGGCGTGGGCGTGGATCTGAACATGGCTTCAGTGCCGTTATTGTCGCAGGTGGCAGGGTTAAACAAGACCCTTGCGAAGAACGTGGTTGATTACCGCGATGCCAATGGTCAGTTTAAAAACCGCAAAGAGTTACTCAAAGTGCCACGTTTAGGGCCTAAGGCCTATGAGCAGGCTGCGGGCTTCCTGCGTATTCGCGACGGTGAAAATCCATTGGATATGTCTGCGGTGCATCCTGAGGCGTATGCGCTGGTGGAAACCATCGCTAAGACCAAGCAGGTCGATTTGGCAGCGCTTATCGGTAATTCAGAACTGCTGCGCAGCATTAAGCCGCAGGAATTTACCACGGCAGAATTTGGTCTTCCGACGGTGACCGATATTCTGGCTGAGCTGGATAAGCCCGGTCGTGATCCTCGCGGTGAGTTTAAGACCGCTAAGTTTAAGGATGGTGTCGAAGAGCTTAAGGATCTTAAGCCTGAGATGATCCTCGAAGGCGTAGTGACCAACGTGACTAACTTTGGTGCCTTCGTCGATATCGGCGTGCATCAAGATGGTCTAGTGCATATTTCTTCGTTAACCGACAAGTTTATTACCGATCCGCACACTGTGGTAAAGGCCGGTGATGTCGTTAAAGTAAAGGTGATGGAAGTGGATGTTGAGCGCCGTCGTATCGGCCTGAGTATGCGATTAGACGAAACCATCGACCAAAGCAAGTCGCAGCATCGCGGTCAGCCACAGGCTAAACAGGGTTCAGTTAAATCGAACTCCCAAAAAACCGCTCGTCCGGTGCAAAAATCAGCCCCTGTGAATGCGGCGATGGGCAATGCCTTTGCCGATGCTTTCGCTAAGCTGAAGAAGTAATCCCTGCTAGTCGGCTCGAATACGCTCTGTGTTTGAGTCGACACTTTTTTACCAATTAATAACAAATTTGTTGCAATTGCCCCACCCCAGATAATATAACGTCGGTGCTTAAGAAAACGTTAAGTTTTATCCGTTGTGATAGCGCTTCTTGTTACCGATTTACAGAATGACTCTCCGTAGAGAGTGGAAGTTACTATTTGGGGTTGTACATGTTTTCTGGTTCTTCCATTCGTGGACGCCAATCTGCCTTCGGGCCATTTCGCGTTATTCTTATCTTCAGTTTATTGGCTCTCGCTGTATCCATGCTTAGCCGACTAGGGTTAGGGCTTTGGCAGGTGGAGCGTGTTGCCGCTGTTAATGGTTGGCCTCATCTCATCTTACAAGGCCTTAGAGTGGATATTGCAACCCTGTGTTGGTTGTGGGGCATTGCCGCACTCGGCACGGCTGTATTTGCTGGCGAACATGCTATCGGGCGATTATGGCTGCCGATACTCCGTGGTTGGTTAACGCTGGGATTGTGGGCCGTGCTGTTGTTAGAGCTTGCAACGCCTTCCTTTATCGAAGAATACGGTATTCGCCCCAATCGTTTATTCGTTGAATACCTGATTTATCCTAAGGAAGTACTGTCGATGCTCTGGGCTGGTCGCAAACTTGAGCTGATTTTTGCGGTCATTCTGTCAGTTACAACCTTGTATGGGGGATGGAAGCTTAGCGGTAAACTGACCCGCAACATTCGCTTTCCTCGCTGGTATTGGCGTCCCGTTTTAGTGGTGCTGGTGGCTGGTGTGACTTTTCTCGGCGCTCGTTCGACCCTAGGACACAGGCCCATTAATCCGGCCATGGTCGCCTTTGCAGAAGATCCGCTCGTCAATTCTTTGGTGATTAACTCGGCCTATTCACTCGTGTTTGCTATCAAGCAAATGGGGAGCGAAGATGATGCGTCTAAGGTGTATGGCAAGCTTAGTCATGACGAGATTATTGCAACCATCCGTGAGGCCAGTGGTCGCCCTGCGAGCGCCTTTGCCTCAGATACTGCGCCATCATTGAGTTTTAATCAGGCAAGTTATCAAGGAAAGCCTAAGAATCTGGTTATCCTGCTGCAGGAAAGTTTAGGAGCGCGTTTTGTCGGGAGTTTAGGCGGGCTGCCACTCACGCCCAATATCGATGCGCTGTCGAAGGAGGGATGGTACTTCGATAACCTCTATGCCACAGGCACCCGCTCGGTAAGGGGTATCGAGGCGATGACTACAGGTTTTACACCAACGCCGGCTCGCTCTGTGGTCAAGCTAGGAAAAAGTCAGACAGGCTTTTTCACCATCGCCGATTTGCTTAAAAACCATGGTTACACCACTCAGTTTATCTACGGCGGTGAGAGCCATTTTGACAATATGCGCAGCTTCTTCCTCGGCAATGGTTTCACTGACATTATTGAGCAACAGGATTATAAGTCCCCCGTTTTTACTGGGTCTTGGGGCGTTTCCGATGAAGATCTTATGCGCAAAGCCGATAGCGAATTTAAGCGATTATATAGCGAGGGTAAGCCATTCTTCAGCTTAGTGTTTAGCTCGAGCAACCATGACCCATTCGAATTTCCCGATGACAGAATCGAACTTTATGAGCAACCCAAGCAAACCCGCAATAACGCTGCTAAGTATGCCGATTACGCCTTAGGCGAGTTCTTTAAGTTGGCAAAAAATGCCGACTACTGGAAGGACACTATTTTTATTATCGTTGCTGACCACGACAGTCGTGTGGGCGGCGCAGATTTAGTCCCTGTTGCGCGTTTTCGTATTCCAGGGCTTATCCTAGGTGACGCTATTGCGCCCAAGCGTGACCACCGCATCGTGAGCCAAATCGACTTGCCGCCAACCCTTTTATCTTTGATTGGGGTGTCAGATTCCTACCCTATGCTAGGGCGAGATCTGACCCAGGTGAGGGATGATTGGCCTGGCCGGGCTTTGATGCAATACGATAAAAATTTTGCCCTGATGGAAGGCAATGAGGTGGTGATCCTTCAACCTGAAAAGGCGGCACAGGGGTTCCAATACGATGCCAAGTCCGAGAGTTTATCTCCCTATGAACCTGCAAAGGCGCTGGAGAAGAAAGCATTGAGTTGGGCACTATGGGGCAGTTTGGCCTATCAGCAGGGGTTATATCGGTTATAGTAAGTTCTACTTTCCGCCACATTGAAGGGCGTAAATGCCGCTATGTTTATGCCAAAACAAAGCGGCATTTTTTATGGTTTGGGTTTTATCTTTGGGAAGTGAGAGTTCGTTTTGGCGATCCCAAAAGGAGACGTTTAGGCTGACGCGTTAATCAAAGGTGCAGATTCGGGACGGGTCTGATGTTGATAGAATTGACTTATGCGCTGGCCGAGTTTTTGATAAAACTGTTCGCTCTCACCTTGAATGGCTTGACGATGACTACTGGTATTCAAACTGGCCGTTTGAGTCCGCCCACTGTTAGCCATCACTTTGATGTCTTTGCGTTGTAATGCGGCTGGTGCACGACTGGGAATAATCAGGTTTTTGGGTAACACTCGCTCAGCGATGACCGAAGGGGCTTTTTGCTCCTGCTGCTGTTGGCTCTGTTGCTTGGATGATTGCTGTTGCTGCTGTTTTTCCTGAATTTGTTGCTGATTTTGCGCGATTAACTTGGCTTGTTGATCGGCGCTGCGCTCATTTTGTGGATTAAAGGCACGTTCTTCGTGACCCTTAGTGGCTTCTTGCGGTGGAATAACCACGGGTTTTAGCTGATTGTCTACCCGAGCAGAGTCCGTCGCGACATTAGTTGTCGCTAGCGGCACCTGAGGATAATTACTGACAACCAGCATAATAAATTCCTTGCATCATTTATGGTTAAATTCTAGCCATTTGAGGTGCAAAGATAAAGCGCTAACGATGTAATTGCGTAAGCCAAGATCTTAAAGCCTGCAAAAACTCATCGGGGTGGGAAATAAAAGGAGCATGGGAGGCTTTAGGCATCATCACGTCTTGAAAGTGAGTCGCCGTTGGTAATTTAGGTTGAACGCGTTTGGGGACGAGTCCATCGAGTCTGCCCCACATTCTAAGCCAAGGCTGTTGGATGCTGGGTAACTGCTCCCTTAAATCGATATCCTTAAGCATAGCTAGGCCCTGCAGAAGGGCGGCCTCATTGGGCAGGGGCTTAGCTAAGACCAGATCCCGCAGTCGCTTGATATCATCCTTGGCGGTTTCGCTACCCATGGCCTGAATCGCTAAAAAGCGTTCGATGGTTTTAGGAAGATTTTGTCCGAGTTGTTCGCCAAATTGGCGCAACACTTGGGGTGGAATCCCAGGCCATGCTTCATCTTCCCGCGCCATAAAGCAGGGTGAAGACGCGATAGTAATTAGCCCTTTAACTTTTTCTGGATAGGCCAATGCTGCCTGGGTTGCAACCAGTCCGCCCAGTGACCAGCCAGCCCAAATCGCATCCATTGGCAGTGCTACAACGAGGGCATCGACCCAATCTGCTAATTCCCCTGTGAGGGGCTGACTTAAGCCAAACCCCGGCAAGTCGACATAGTGCACTCTATACTCTGTGAGCGACGCTTGCAGCGGTGCAAACACTGCACTGTTAACCCCCCAACCGTGGAGCATAACCAGATCGGGCCCTTGGCCGAAAGATTCGATATGCAGCTTAGTTACTTGGCTGTGGGAAGCAGGTGTCACGGAAATACCTCTATTCGATTAAGTGCTTATGGAAAGCGAAAGCAAATGGAATTGGCGAAAAGGTTAAAGCTTCGGCATTTTGCCCAATATATTTGGACGCATTACTTGGCGGGGAGTTTACCTAACCGCTGCCTGCTGTGCCACCAATCCTTGTCTGCGGATAAGTCGGGAATTTGCTCCGTTTGCTTGCAAGCCTGCCTGTATCGCACCCCAATTTGTCTCGGTTGCGGTAAGTCTATGCTGATTCAAATCGACTACTGCGGCGAGTGCCAGAAGCAAGCACCGATAAAAGTGATTGCGCCTTGCAGTTATCATCAGGGATTAGGACCTTGGATTGCCGCCATTAAGTATCAGCGGCAACTTGCCGCGCTGCCCGTGTTATGCGAAGCGTTAGCCGAACGAATTAGACAACTCGAACAGCAGGGATTGGTCACGTTTCCCCAGGCGATTTTGCCCGTGCCACTGCACCCGAAACGATTACGCCAGCGCGGCTTTAATCAGGCATGGTTAATCGCTAAGGAATTATCACATAGCTTAAATCTACCCTTAGTGGATAACAGTTTGAGGCGCATTCAAGATACTAAACCCCAGGCGGGGCTGACGGGGGCGCAGCGGCGGCGCAATTTATATGATGCCTTTGAATTAGAATCGGAATTTACCTATCAGCGGATTGCCTTAATCGATGATGTCGTGACGACGGGAACGACTATCGCTGAAATTTCCCGCTTGTTCGAGGCGCGATTTGTTCAAGTGCAGGTATGGTGTTTGGCGCGGGCTGAAGCGCCAGGGTTGCTTGATGATTTGGATGTTATTTAGGTCAGTCGCCTAAGGAATGTACTAGGTCAAAGCCAATAAAATCCTAGCCTTTAAAGCGTGATGGATTTTGCAAAACCTCATAACTTGATACCCTAGGGACTACAAAGCGTGTGCGAGTCGGAGTATCATACGCCTAATTCTTACTAAATCACTCAGGTATCCCCTGACGGAGCTGGTTCCATGATTACTATTTCCGATGCGGCTCAGGCCCATTTTGTAAAGTTGTTAGCAGATCAACCTGAAGGCACTCATATTCGCGTATTTGTGATCAGCCCAGGTACCGCACAAGCTGAGTGTGGCGTGTCATATTGCCCACCAGATGCAGTTGAAAGCGATGATATTGAACTCGAATTCAATGGCTTTAGCGCTATGGTCGATGAGAAGAGTGCGCCATTCCTTGAAGAAGCTTCAATCGATTTCGTGACCGATCAGTTAGGTTCACAATTAACCCTAAAAGCCCCTAACGCGAAAATGCGTAAAGTGGCTGACAATGCGCCACTGGCGGAGCGTGTTGAATACGTGCTGCAATCTGAAATCAATCCACAGTTAGCCAGCCACGGCGGCAACATCATGCTGGTTGAAATCAGTAAAGAAGGCGTAGCTGTACTGCAATTCGGCGGTGGTTGTAACGGTTGTTCTCAAGTGGATATTACCCTCAAGGATGGTATTGAAAAGCAACTGTTAGATATGTTCGCGGGTGAGTTGACCGGCGTGCGTGACGTAACAGATCACCAGCACGGTGAGCATTCATACGCTTAATCCTTATCGTTAGGGAATAGAGTGAGTAATAAAAAACGCGACCAGAGGTCGCGTTTTTTATAAATACAATGATGTCATCAGCCAAATATGTTACTAAACCGATAGTGCAACCCGAGGGTGATACTTCTAGCTATCATAAATATTGTCATTGCCATCCACAGGGCGTGATTGGCCTGTTCTGGCGCTAAAAAAGCTTGAGTGACAAACCACGTCGGAAAAAAGGCGCCAAAGGTCGCGACAATCATGCTGTTGCGCATGGCTTTGCCTTGAGTTGCACCGATATAGACGCCATCAAATAGGTAGGAGCTAAAGGCGCAGAGCGGCATAAATATCATCCATATCAAGTAATTTGAGGCTGTACCTCGCACAGCTTCAATGTTGGTTAGTAGGCCGATAATGTTATTGCCCCACAGGGCAAATACGAGGCTAAAGCCAAGGGCTATTACGGCAGACCAACTCCAAGCTAGACGCACAGCATCTCGCACTTGTTCAGGTTTGCGTCTAAACGCTTTACCTACTTCGGCTTCGGCATAATAGGCTATGCCATCGAGGGCGTAGGCGGTCAGCATTAATAGATTGAGTAATACTGCATTGGCGGCGACCGTGTTATCCCCAAGGCTGGCACCATGGAAAGTCATAAAGGCAAAGGCCGCTTGTAGGCACAGGCTTCTGATAAAAATATCGGTGTTAAGTCTAAGTAACCGACCATAGCCCTTGAGACCGATATGGCTTAGTAGCTGACTAACTGCAAAAAGAGGTGTGAGCTTAAGTTGCTGTAATACCATAAAAAGCGCGATGCTAAATGCGGCAATATCGGCAAATACCGAGGCGAGTGCCGCGCCTTTTACGCCCCAGCCTAAGCCTAAAACAAAGAGAATATCGAGCAGTATGTTGGCTAGATTGGCGCAAATCAGTTGCCACATGGCGGCTTTGGGTTGTTGCCTACCAAGCAGCCAGCCCAACATCACTAGATTGAGTAGCGCGAAAGGCGTTGACCAGACCCTGATATAAAAATACTCGCGGCAATACCTCATAACCTCTTCACTTGCAGAGGTTACGCCCAAGGCGAAATCGAGCAGGGGCATTTGCAGCAGGAGCACTATTCCCCCTAGGCCGCAGGCCAACATGGTACCCTGAACAAGTAATTTTTGCTGAGCATCGATATCGTTGGCACCATAGGCTTGGGCGACTAATCCCGTTGTCGCCATCCGCAGAAAACCCAATAACCAAACGATCAGCGTGATAATCGTTGACCCGAGTGCTACGCCACCTAAATAATATGCGTCGCTCAAATGGCCAACTACTGCGGTATCTACTAATCCAAGCAGCGGAACCGTGATATTGGAAAGGATCATCGGCAGCGCAAGCGCCAGCAATTGGCGATGTTTAGTCGCATCGCAAAGTAGCGTCCGCCAACTGGAATTCACATTATTCATTGATTTAAAGGTGTTCACATTATGGTTAAACGTGCGTTGTTGGCACTGATGGGGCTAATGGCTTTTTCGGCACATGCGGTGGTGATTTTGCAATATCACCATGTGTCGGAAACTACGCCTAAGGTGACGAGCGTAACCCCTGCACAATTTAGAGCGCAAATGCAGTTTCTCGCCGACGAAGGTTTTAAGGTCATCCCCCTGGCCCAAGTGGTGGATGCCATTAAACAAAAACAGGATTTACCCGCAAAAACTGTTGCCATCACCTTTGATGATGGTTATCGCAGCATTGCCACTACCGCACATCCTATCCTAAAGGAATTTGGTTATCCCTACACTTTATTTGTCGCGATTGAGCCTATTAAACAAAAGTTTACTGAGATGATGACCTGGGAGGAATTAGTCCAACTATCGAAGGAAGGGGCCGAGATAGCTAACCATAGCTGGGCGCATGAGCACCTTATTCGCAGGCTAGATAAAGAGTCGGAGTCACAATGGTTGGCACGCATTAAGTCCAGCATTTTAGACACAGAAAAAGCCATTGCCGATGCTACCGGCCAGAATCTAAAAATGCTCGCCTATCCCTATGGGGAATACAACCAAGCGATTGCCGATATGCTGACCGAAAACGGCTTTGTCGCCTTTGGGCAGCAATCGGGAGCTGCCGGGCCCTACTCGCCATTGACGGCCTTGCCGCGCTTTCCTGTTGCGGGTCAATATGCGGATTTAACAACGCTTAAATCCAAGTTATATAGCCTCAACATGCCAGTAGTGAGCCAAACACCAAGCGATCCTGAGCTTAAAGCGGGTCACTGGCGACCGGAGCTGCGCGTGACCTTAGATATGACAGATATTTCTGCCAAACAGATGATGTGCTATATCCAAGGGCAGGGTGCGAAGCAACCTAAGTGGCTGAGTGGAAATGAGTTTAGTATTCAAGCTGATTTGCCATTGAATGCGGGGCGTGCCCGTTACAACTGCACAGTACCGAGTAAAAGTAAGGGGGGTTTTTATTGGTTTTCCCAACCTTGGGTTAGACCCAAGGATGATGGCACTTGGATTAAGGAATAGGCTAGCGATGGTAGCTTTTCACTATCTTGGCAAAGTCGTTTATTAGGTTTTCATTCAATATTTGCGCGGGTTTACCAAGGCTTGGGGTGGATTTAAATACCGCAACCCGAGTGCCAAGAGGTGAAACTAATACATAACTTGCGCTGTGGTCGACTTGATAGCTATCGCCGTCATCGACCATAGCGTAAGTGAGGCCAAGGCTGCGGCTTAATGGAAAAATCTGCGCCTGCTCACCCGTTACTGCTTTAAAATCAGCATTAAAGTAGTTCACATAGGTTAAGAGTTTATCCGGTGTATCCCGTTTGGGATCAACGGATAAGAACACCACCTGTAGCGGCGCGATTTTGCTGAGCTCTGGGTAGGCTGCGGCTAAGCGGTTAAGTGTTGTTGGGCATACATCGGGGCAGAAGGTGTAACCAATAAAAAACAGGCTCCATTTCCCCTGCAGATTGGCATTGGTAAAGGGCTGTTGATGTTGATCGACAAGCTCAAATGGAACGATATCGAGATCCTCAGGAAAGATAAATCCACTTTGTAATTCAACCGGATGTGACCTTTCATACAGGGCAGAGATTAACCCGCCCAAACCAATTAATAGGATAACGATAACTAGGATTCTTTTTTTCATTATTAGCTCCAGTAAATCCCTATGCCTTGAGCGCTAAATCAACAAGTAATGATCAACTAACAGCGCCATAAATAACAGCATCAAATGGTAAATTGAAAATCGGAACAGCTGCATGGCTAAACCTTGTCTGTCCTGGTACTTAAGTTGCCATGCTTTATAAATAAATCCAGTACTTAGCAAGCTTGAACATACAAAATATATTGGGCCACACATGCCAACCAAGACCGGCAGTAGGCATGCAAGTGCCAGCAGGACGGTGTAGAGTAGGATGCAGGTTTTCGTAAACTCGACACCATGGGTGACGGGTAGCATAGGAATGTCGACCTTGGCATATTCGGCGCGTCTGTGGATCGCCAGTGCCCAAAAGTGGGGCGGTGTCCAAGTAAAGATGATGATAACAAGCAGCAAAGCATGCCCGTGAAATTGATTGGTGATTGCTGTCCAGCCGAGCAGCGGCGGCATGGCGCCCGCTAAGCCGCCGATCACTATGTTCTGTGCCGTTGCGCGTTTAAGGTACGCAGTGTAAATCACCGCATATCCAATCAGGCTGGCGAAGGTGAGCCATGCCGTTAGTGGATTCGTAAAAGCGTATAAAATCCAAAAGCCAACGGCGCCCAATAAGCTGGCAAACAGCAGTGCCCGACTAACCAATACTCTTCCCTTCGGCAGTGGCCGATTATAGGTGCGCGCCATTAAGCCATCGATGCGCCTATCGATTAAATGATTAAATGCTGCCGCCGAACCCGCCATCATAGCTATGCCGATAAGGCCTGCTATTAACGGTTTGACTGGGAGGCTACCTGGCACGGCTAAACACATGCCGACCAAGACGGTGAGTAACATTAAAGCGACGACCTTAGGTTTAGTCATTTCTAAATAGGCTCGCCATTGTAATGTTGGCGTTGTGTGGCTACGGCCGATGGACAGGAGTTTATTCATTACATAGTCCTCTAGGCTCTGCGCCACAGAAAGTAGTTAATCGCGACTAGGGTCAGCAATAGTAGTGCTGCGCCGCCGTTATGGGAGACGGCAACGCCCAGGGGTAAGTGCATTACCACGTTAGAAATCCCTAGGCTGACCTGCAGGATCACTAAACCAATCAGTAACAGACTTAGGCTTCTTAAACCTAAGTTGCTGACATATAACCTAAATGCTAGTAGCAGCAATAGCCCCGCGGTGACCATGGCCCCAAGGCGATGGGCAATATGAATGGTCATCCTTGAATGGTAATCGAGTACGCCAAACTCAAAGCTGGGATGATCGCCTTGAAAGGGGGAGAAGGCTTTTGCAAACGCGAGGTTATCGACCCAATTACCTTCGCATATGGGCAGTGAGGTACAGGCTAGTGCCGCATAATTTGAGGACGTCCAGCCTCCAAGCATGATCTGCAGAATCAAGGTAAACAGACTCAGCAATGCCAGTTTGGCTAGGGGCTTAGTATCGGGTGTGCTGGCAATTCGGTTAGCAAAAACCCGCCTAGGCCTAGATTGCAAATACAGTAGCAGGAGCAAGGAAATAAGGCTGAAACCGCCGATTAAATGGGACATCACGACGATAGGCATCAGCTTCATGGTGACTGTCCACATCCCCAGTGCCCCTTGGAATAAAATCAGCAATACAATCGCCAGCGGCAGTTTTTTCGGCGCCTGCGCATCCCTAAAACTGAGGTACAGGATAAGTACCACAAGTCCGCCCAGCGTGGCAGCGATATAGCGGTGGATCATCTCCAGCCACGCTTTTTCGGGATGAATGTCATGGTCCGGAAAAATCGTTTGGGCATGGGCGATTTCATGGTCTTGAGTTGGCACCTTGATATGGCCATAACATCCCGGCCAGTCTGGGCAACCTAAGCCAGCATCCGAGAGCCGAGTATACGCTCCCATCAAAATCACCATTAGGGTAAATACTAGCGTTAAGCGGATTATCCAAGTCAGCTGCATCAATCGACCCTCGACAGTTTTAATAATTTACGTAGATCGGCCAAGAGTGCTTTGCCTTGGGCCAGTTGGGCATCGTTACCCTTAACCTGCGGGTAACGTAAAACCAAGCTGCCGAGTGGGTCGACAAGGATCAGTTGCTGTTCATTCAGTAGGCTTTGTAAATTGGTGTCGACCGTGCGGGTTGCAAAATGAAATGACGTTAGTGCCTGCTGATCGCTGTTTTTATCGAGAAGAATAACAGGTGATACTCTGTCTTGGTCGGGACCAAGCGCCGTATGGCTTTGTTGCAGAATATACAAACGCTCAAGGCAGTCTGCATCGCACTGGGCGGGTAATAGATAGAGTAGCTGCCACTCCTTAGGAATGGGATTGCTGACACCAAGGCTGGAATAGCTTATCTCTTGGCTAAAGAGTTCCCCATGGTTGGTCGCGCCCCCATGGTACCAATTGAGGCTTAAAACTAATTTGGCGAGTAGCACAGGGGCGATAAAGGCCAGTAGCAATAGTCCTAGCGCGCGATGTTTAGTGTTTAATTGGGAGTTCATTGTTGCTCCTCTGTCTATTGTCCCTAATAGGTTGTTCTAAATTTTTGGTAGCGCTGTGGTTGATACTTAGTCTTTGGCCTCCCTACGATTGCGAGTTAGTAACTTTACGCCTTGCCAACCCATCAGCCCTGCAAATACAGTCGCCATCGCGAACCATTGCACCGCGTAACCCCAATGTTTCTGTGCTGAAATGGGAAAGGGCTGCCAAGGGTGAGGAAGGCTGAGATGAGGTAAGCTATCGGGTTGTAACACTGCAGCAAGAAGTGGATGACTAATTGCGGTTTCTATTTCGGTTAAATTCAGGTTTTGAAAGCGCACTGTATCACCATCTTCAGCCAATAATTTATGGCTTAAAGGATTGATTTGTCTTTGATAAAGCCTGCCGATGAGTTCGACTTCATTAACTATAGGGTCTATATGGGGCAATTGGCGGCGATCATGGGGCGCGGCGATAAACCCCAACTCAACCATCAGATAGGGCTGGTCGGCATCCAGTTGCATCAATTGAAATCCGAGATAACCCACTTGACCCTGGTAGACTTGGTTATCGAGCAGCCAGATCTGCTGGCTGACGGGAGATGCCTTGACTCGCAGGCGGTAGGCGGTGAGATCTTCAAACTGGGATTTATCGAGTGCTTGGCTGAAGGTCAGGGCTGGCGCGGCTTGCCTTGCCTGCATCTGTTCGAATAGTTGTGACTTTTCATCGCCCCTTGCGAGTTGCCAAAATCCTAGCTTGACCAAAATCACGAATAGGGTCACAGTCAATATCAGTAATAAAACCATTCGCTTATGCAGCAGAACATAAGGATATTGCATGAATACCCCGCTCATTTTTAAATTGGTTTTAGTCCTGCTGTTGCTGTTTATCATCTTTAACTTGGGTAGAGCCTTATTTATTATGGTGAAGGGCGATGAAAAGGTTCCCATGAGCCGTTATCTCGGTCGTAGGGTGATATTTTCTGTTATCGTCATTCTGTTGTTACTGCTCGCGTTGGGGACCGGGCTAATTGCGCCCAATCCCACACCGCATTAATCCCCTAAAGCACATAGACAAATACAAATAGGCACAGCCACACCACGTCTACAAAGTGCCAATACCAACTGCCCGCTTGGAAGGCGAAGTGTTTATCTGCGCTGAAGTGCCCCTTTAATACTCTAAAAAACAGCACTAACAGGAAGATAGTGCCTAGGGTGACGTGCATGCCATGGAAACCCGTTAGCAGAAAGAAAGTATTACCATAGACGCCCGAGGTGAGAGTCAGCCCCATTTCATGGTACGCGTGGCTATATTCTTCGGCTTGTAAAGCGAGAAAGCAGAGTCCAAGCAGAATGGTCAAACCAAGCCACAGGGTAATAGCGGTGCGTTTGCCTTTTTCTAAACTGATATGGGCAAAGTGCAGTGTGATCGACGAAGTGAGCAGTATTATTGTGTTTATCAAGGGCAGACCGTTCCAGCCCATGGCTTCTGTCGTTGTGCCGCCGGGGGTGGTGAGTAGTGGCCAAACAGCTTCGAAGTTAGGCCAAAGTACTTCGTGGGTCATGGCATTGTTGGATGCGCCTCCCAGCCAAGGTACTGAAATCATGCGGGCATAAAATAACGCCCCAAAAAAGGCGGCGAAGAACATCACTTCCGAGAAAATAAACCAGCTCATCCCTTGGCGGAATGATCTGTCCATTTGACTCGAATAGAGTCCCGTCATCGATTCTTTAATGACGGTCCTAAACCAGCCGACCAGCATAAATAGGATCACGGCGATTCCCGTCAGCAGGATATAACCCGCGCCCGAAGCGCCAGTTTTAATTTGTTGTACAAAGTGTCCAGCGCCAAAGGCGATGAGAAACAAACCAATCGCGCCCACGATGGGCCAAGCGCTTTGGGCGGGAACGTAGTAGGTCTCGTGTTTTGTGCTCATTTTGCAGCTCCTTGCTCTAAGGCAGACGCTAACTGCTTGTCGGTGATGTCGTAGAGGGTGTAAGAGAGGGTCAGGGTGTGGATCGACTCGGGTAGTTGAGGATCTACAAAGAAAATAAGTGGTAACTCAGCACTAGTGTCTGCGGCTAAGAGTTGTTGATTAAAGCAAAAGCATTCGGTCTTATTGAAATAGGCCGCGCCTTGGCCTGGAGAGACGGACGGAATCGCCTGACCGACGATAGCGCGGCTCGATTCATTACGAGCTAAAAATGCGGTGTGAATTAACTCCCCCGGATGCACTTTGAGGCGCTTGATTTGTGGCTCAAAGCGCCAGGGCATCCCGCTTTGTACTTGGGAGATAAACTCCACAGTGACAATTCGGTCGTTATCGACGGTGATTTCGCTATAACTGCTTGCCGTATTTGAAGTCTTACCGTTAATGCCCAATTTTTCACACAGTACATCGTAGAGTGGTACCAGTGCGAATCCAAAGCCAAACATCGCCACACAGCCTATGACCAATAGACTGATAAGCTTGTTATTTGACTTGGATGTCGGCACTGGGTTTGCCATCTTATTTCACCTCTGGCGGTGTACTAAAGGAGTGATAGGGCGCAGGACTTGGCAGGGTCCACTCTAAGCCTTCGCTGCCCTCCCAGGGTTTGTCCGGTGCTTTTTCTCCACCTTTGATGCACTTAATCACTAGCACGAGGAAAATTAATTGTGATAGACCGAAAGCAAAGCCGCCAATCGACACAATTTGGTTCACATCGGCAAATTGAATCGAGTAATCGGGAATGCGCCTTGGCATACCCGCAAGGCCAAGGAAATGCATAGGGAAAAACAACACGTTGACCGATATAACCGAGCACCAGAAGTGCCATTGGCCGAGCTTTTCATCGTACATGTGCCCAGTCCATTTAGGCAGCCAATAATAGGCTGCGGCCATAATGGAGAAGATGGCGCCAGTCACTAACACATAATGGAAGTGGGCAACCACAAAGTAAGTGTCGTGGTACTGAAAGTCGGCGGGTGTGATAGCCAGCATCAGCCCTGAAAATCCGCCGATAGTGAATAGAATGATAAAGGCGACGGCGAATAACATCGGGGTTTCGAAGCTCAATGAGCCGCGCCACATGGTTGCTACCCAGTTAAACACTTTTACCCCTGTTGGCACCGCAATCAGCATAGTGCAGTACATGAAAAACAGTTCTGCAAATACCGGCATCCCAGTGGTAAACATGTGGTGGGCCCAGACGAGGAAAGACAAAATTGCGATACTCGCCGTGGCATATACCATTGATGCATAACCGAATAATCTTTTTCGACTGAAGGCTGGCACAATGGCTGAAATGATGCCGAAGGAGGGCAGGATCATGATGTACACTTCGGGGTGGCCGAAGAACCAGAAAATATGCTGGAACATTACTGGGTCACCACCGCCAGCGGCATCGAAGAAGCTAGTACCAAAATACTTATCGGTCAGCACCATAGTGACGGCACCCGCAAGCACTGGCATCACAGCGATAAGCAGAAATGCAGTAATCAGCCAAGTCCAAACGAACAGCGGTAATTTCATCCAGGTCATGCCGGGGGCACGTAGGTTAACTATGGTCACAATGACGTTGATTGCACCCATAATTGAACTTATCCCCATGATATGAATAGAGAATACGAAAAGGGCGGTGCTATCTGCGCTATAGGTGGTTGATAAGGGGGCGTAGAAGGTCCAGCCAAAGTTGGGGCCGCCGCCTTCCATAAATAAGGAGCTCAAAAGGATCGCAAAGGCAAAGGGTAGGATCCAAAAGCTCCAGTTGTTCATCCTTGGTAGTGCCATATCTGGCGCGCCAATCATCATTGGAATCAGCCAGTTAGCTAGACCGGTAAAGGCTGGCATGACGGCGCCAAATACCATGATAAGGCCGTGGACTGTGGTCATTTGGTTAAAGAAGTTAGGTTCGACTAATTGTAACCCCGGTTGAAAAAGCTCGGCGCGGATTACCATTGCCATAGCGCCACCAGTCAAAAACATGATGAAGCTGAACCATAAATACAGGGTTCCGATGTCTTTGTGGTTCGTGGTGAGTATCCAGCGCATGATACCCGCAGGTGCGCCATGATGGTGGTCATCATGGCCAGCAACTTGATCTTGTGTCAGTGTGCTCATTGTTATCCCCTACTGTCCTTGGCGTGCGACATCAGCGGCTTGCACTGTATCGCCGGTATTATTGCCCCACGCATTGCGCTCATAGGTAATGACGGCAGCAAGCTGCTCAGCTGTGAGTTGTGTGCCAAATGCCTGCATCGCGGTGCCAGTTTTGCCATGCTTCACTATATCGATGTGATTTTCCACGGGACCAGTCGCGATGGCGCTAGCCGCAAGCGCTGGGAAGGCAGGAGGCATCCCTGTTCCCGTTAGCTGGTGGCAGGCAGCGCAGGTGGCGGCATAAACTTTTTCCCCCTCAGCCATGAGCTCATCATGGGAGAGCGTTGGAAAGCTTGCGGGATCGGCACTGGCAACGGATTCAGGTTGTGACGAAGCGGCTGGTTCGGGTGTGGATTCGGTTGTCGCAGCAGGTGTTGCTTTGGACTCAGTGGCAGTGTCAGCATTACCGTTAAGATAGGCATCCACATCCTTAGCTTGAACCGTATCGCCAGCGTTATTACCCCAAGCATTTCGCTCGTAGGTGACAACGGCGGCCATTTCTTGAGTTGTCAGCTGTTTAGCGAAGGCTTGCATGGCTGTGCCACTCTTGCCGTGCAGGACAATATCTAAGTGAGCTCCAACAGGCCCCGTTGCAATTGGACTGCCTTTAAGGGCGGGAAATACACCCTGCAAACCTTCACCGTTGGGCTGGTGGCAGGCAGCGCAGCGTGCAAGATACACCTGTTCGCCCTGGGCCATTAATTCATCCATCGATAGGGTTTGTGACAGCGCTGCCTGTGCGGCAGCGGCAGCGGCGCCCGCCGCTTGTTTCTGATCAGCAACCCAAGAATCGAACTCTGCTTCCGGTAGCGCCTTGACCACAATCGGCATAAAGCCGTGGTCTTTACCACACAGTTCGGCACACTGGCCACGATAAATTCCGGGTTCATCAATGCGAGTCCAAGCCTCGTTGATAAAACCAGGGTTAGCGTCTTTTTTTACTGCAAAGGCAGGTACCCACCATGAATGGATTACATCTTCTGAGGTCATCAAGAAGCGGATTTTTCGATGGATTGGCAACACGAGAGGTTTATCGACTTCGAGCAGATAATGCTCCCCTTTGGCTTCGGCACCTTCAATTTGTGCCCTTGGGGTGGCAAGAATGCTGTAAAACTCAATGTCTTGGTCGAAATAGCTGTAGTGCCATTTCCACTGTGAGCCTGTGACTTTAACGGTGAGATCTGCGTTAGTAGGATCTTCCATGGCGATTAAGGTCTTAGTCGCAGGAATGGCCATCATAATTAAGATCAGGAAGGGGATGATGGTCCAAGCGATTTCGACTTTAGTACTTTCGTGGAAGTGTGAAGCAACTGCACCTTTGGATTTGCGGTGATTGATCATGGCGTAAATCATCACACCAAATACCACAAGTCCAATAGCACAGCAGATGTACAGAATGGTCATGTGAAGGTGGTAAACCTTGCCACTGATTTCTGTTACGCCTTGAGTCATGTTGAACCGCATATTCTCTGCGGCGAGAGGCGGGGCGAATAGCACCGCGAGTAAACAATACAACCATTGCTTCACAAGACTTCTCCTCTGCCAATTGCGAAAAGCAACTACAAAGAAGAGCAACACAGTAAGTCTCAACTCTATGCAAACTCTTCAGTTCCCAAAAAAGCGATTTTGACTTCAACGTGCGTTAGCGGCTTACTTTTGATTAAGTATTGTTACTGCTGGAATTAGCCACACTGGCACATACTGCTGAATACACCCATTGTTCTCAATATTGTTGGGCAAGTGGAATTCGATATAGCGCTCGAAAATTTGCCTAAAGTTGTGGTATTTAACCGCAACCTGAATCAAACATAAATGCAGTTTAAATTTTGATCAAGCTCACTTATTACTCTAATTGTCTGAAAATCGCCAAAAAAAAGCCTCACATGCATAGGTGAGGCGGCTTTCAAGCAAAATCAGCGGGAAAAATATTTAATGCATTGCACCAAAATAGGTCGTTTGACCGAAACATGTTGGTGAGTTGCCATGGTCGTTAGCATGAGATTGGGTATCACTTCCCTCGATTACTATTCCCATTGCTCTGGCGCTTTTTGCAACAATTTGCAGGCGGCGATTATCACGAGCATCGAGGGAATGGCTCCAAGTGATCACGGCACTTGAGGTGCCACTGGTCAAAGCCTTTTCCATCGCCCAAAGTGTTTCAACATCGTCCTTAGCATGCACTAGTAATACACTGTCCATACGCACACCGGCGCTGGCGAGTAATTGTTTATAGCCGATGCTTGGAGGATTGATTAGTACCACCCAACGTCCCTGCTGGCTTAACAGGGCTAACTGTTGGCTCAGTTGCATCAGCTCTTGTTTGCCTTGGGATTGGGTCGGCATAAACATAATGGGGGTATGCTGCCAGTCAGTATCTGCGTCACGCACGGTATCTAACCATAACCCTGGGTGACGTGGGGCATTACCTAGTAGTTTGTTCATAGCCAATCTCCGTTGCGGATCACCCCGACGGCGAGTCCTTCAATTGTCAGGCTTTGGAAACTTAAATCGACCTTGATAGGCGAGTAGTCATCGTTTTCGGCATGCAAATAAACTAAGTTGCCTTGCTTTTCGAATCGTTTCACTGTGACATCATCGTCAACTCGGGCAACGACGACTTGGCCGTTACGGGCTTGTTGCACTTTATGAACGGCTAATAGGTCGCCTTCGAGGATGCCGATGTTTTTCATACTGTCGCCCCTCACGCGCAACAGAAAGTCTGCAGCGGGGTGGAACATACTCGGGTCAACTTGGTAGTACTGTTCAACGTGCTCTTGGGCAAGAATAGGTTCGCCTGCGGCGACTTGGCCGATGAGCGGCAAACCATTTTCGCTGTTGTCTTCTTCCTCAACGGGGAGACGAATGCCGCGGGAGGTGCCAGGCATGATCTCGATGCAGCCTTTTTTAGCCAAAGCTTTAAGATGCTCCTCGGCGGCATTTGCGCTCTTAAAACCCAAACGGGTAGCGATTTCAGCCCGCGTCGGTGGCATGCCTGTCTCGGCAATATTACGTTTAATTAGCTCTAAAATTTCAGCTTGGCGTGGCGTCAAGGGTCTCATGGTGTTTCCTGTTTTTCCATACAGTTACTGTTAGTATATACAGTATTTTATGTAGTGCAAGTATTAACCATTCTTTAACCAAGTAGGAGAGTATTGGCGAACATTCCCCACTATCTGGTATTCTATTGGGCTAATGAACGTATTTACTTTGCATAACAATAATGCCTAAACAAGACTCTTTTTGGTTAAAATCATTACGTTGGATCCAGAAACATTTAGTGCACACTATCGTGGTGCCTCAGGATCCCTTTGCCGATCTTAATCTGGATGCCTCCAGACCGCTTGCCTATGTAATGAAAACAGAATCCATCAGTGATATTGCTGCTTTAAGTGAAATCACTGAAAAACTAGGCCTTCCTAGCCCCTATGAACCGCTGGTGGTCAATGGCGTCGTTGCGCCACGCGTTGTGTGTCTCGAGGGGCGTAAGCCCTTGTTTGGTAAACGTGCGGGTAATGAATCTTTTCTAGAATGCTTTATGCGTTTATTGGCTATCCATAAAGAAAAGCCTGAACTTGATATTCAGCTGGTGCCAGTTAGCCTTTACTGGGGTCGGACGCCAGGTAAAGAAGACGATTCAATGAAAGCGGCGGTACTCGAACGCGAGAGCCCAACTTGGCTTCGTAAGTGTTTAATGATTTTGTTCCTTGGTCGGCATAATTTCGTGCAGTTTTCTAATGCTGTGTCGCTGCGCTATATGGCTGACGAGCACGGTACGGATATGGGAATTGCCCATAAACTGGCGCGGGTTGCACGGGTGCATTTCCGCCGTCAACGTAAGGTCATGACAGGTCCTGTACTGCCAAATCGTCAGGCAATGTTCCATTCGTTACTGAAGTCAGAATCCCTGCGTAAGGCGATTCAGGAAGAGGCTGCCAGCAAGAAGATTTCCGAGAGCCAGGCGCGTGAGACAGCAATTGAATATCTTGATGAAATTGCAGCCGATTACTCCGATAACCTAGTGCGTATTGCCGAGCGTTTCTTAACTTGGTTATGGAACAAGCTCTACAGCGGTATCAACATTAAAGGTGCCGAACAAATCCGTCAGCTGCACCACGATGGTCACGAAATCGTTTACGTACCATGCCATCGCAGCCACATGGATTATTTGTTGTTATCCTATATTCTGTACTACCAAGGCATGGTGCCACCGCATATTGCGGCAGGTATTAACCTGAACTTCTGGCCAGCGGGGCCTCTGTTCCGTCGTGGCGGCGCCTTCTTTATTCGCCGTAGTTTCAACGGTAATAAACTCTATACCGCCGTATTCCGTGAATATCTAGATCAGCTGTTTGCTAAGGGCTATTCGGTGGAATATTTCTCCGAGGGCGGGCGTTCACGTACCGGTCGTCTGCTCGCGCCTAAGACCGGCATGATCGCAATGACCATGAACAGCGTGCTGCGAGGTATCGAGCGCCCAGTTACCTTAGTACCGGTTTATTTAGGCTATGACCATGTCATGGAAGTGGCCACTTACCACAAAGAGTTAAGCGGTAAGAAAAAAGAGAAAGAATCTGTATGGCAAGTCTTTGGCGCTATTCGTAAATTAGGCAATTTTGGCCAAGGTTATGTTAACTTCGGTGAGCCTATTACACTGCAAAACTTCTTAAATGAAACGGCACCGAATTGGCGCACTGAACTTGCCGATGATCCAGAGCAAAAACCATCTTGGTTAACACCAGCGGTGAATCAGCTGGCTAATCAGGTCATGACCCGTATTAACAATGCAGCGGCGGCAAGTTCTATCACACTGACTAGCTTAGTGTTGTTAGCGTCTGAGCAGAATGCCCTTGAACGCCGACAACTCGAAACCCAGCTGGACTTGTACTTAACGCTGCTCAAAAAGGTGCCTTACACCTCATTCACGTCGGTTGCGGAAGGAGATGGTAAGCATTTAGTGCAGCAGGGGATTGAGCTCAACAAGTTCTCTATTTGCGCTGATCAGTTAGGTGAAATCGTTTCAATTGATGCGAAACAGGCTATTTCGATGACCTATTATCGCAACAATATCATTCATTTATTTATTATTCCGTCGTTAATCGCCAGCTGTTTAACCAACCATAAGCAGATTTCCCGTCAGCAGATCCTTGATGTCGTCAATGACTTCTATCCGCTGCTGAAAGCCGAGCTATTTATGGGGATTAAGGATGTGTCGGCCTATGTGAATCAAATACTCGATCTCTTTATTGAGCAGGAGTTAATAGAAGGCCAAGATTCCTTGTCACTTGTGAATGAACATACCAGCAAGATGCTGTTACTTGCGGGCAGCGTCAGTGAAACCCTGCAACGCTACGCTATTATTTTCAATCTGTTAGCTCATAGACCTAAGATGGAGCGTGCGGAGCTGGAATCAGAGAGTCATCTGCTAGCTCAACGTTTAGGTGCGCTGCATGGCATTGCCGCACCAGAGTTCTACGATAAAAAACTCTATAACACGTTGAGTGTTAAGCTAAAAGAACTGGGATATTTCTCCGACAAAGAAGACAAGTCAGGCGTCGAACGTATTCGTGACCAAGCCAATAATCTGCTTAGCGCTTCTGTCAGACAGACTATCGTAGCCAGTGTGACTGCGGAGCCAAATAGCTAATGGCTAACCATATGAATGCGGCAAAACATCCGCCAGTGGGTAAGTCCTTGCTTGGTGGCGCCATGATTATTGCAGGCACCACGGTGGGTGCGGGGATGTTTTCCCTCCCCGTTGTTGGCGCGGGTATGTGGTTTGGTTATTCGGTATTAATGTTGCTTGGTATTTGGTTTTGTATGTTGATGTCAGGCTTATTACTGCTTGAAACCAACTTGCACTTTGAGCCTGGCGCGAGTTTCGATACATTAACTAAAGAGACCTTGGGTCAGTTCTGGCGTATCGTTAATGGCGTTTCTATCGCCTTCGTGCTCTATATTCTTACCTATGCTTACATTAGTGGTGGTGGCTCGATAGTCAATCATAGCCTTCAGGGCATGGGCCTAGAGTTGCCGCAAAGTGTGGCGGGACTCGTGTTTGCTGTGGTGCTAGCCAGCATTGTCTTAGTCAGCACTAAGGCGGTGGATCGCATTACGACTATTATGCTCGGCGGGATGATCATTACCTTCTTCCTTGCTATTGGTAATCTGCTAATCGAAGTCGATGTGACTAAGCTTGCCAAGCCCGATGGCACGCCAAAGTACTTACCCTACCTTTGGGCGGCATTGCCTTTTGGCTTGGCAAGTTTTGGCTACCACGGCAATGTGCCAAGCTTAGTGAAGTACTATGGCAAAGAGGCACCTAATACCATTATTAAGGCGATATTTGTCGGTACTTTTATCGCGCTGATTATCTATAGCTGCTGGTTAGTGGCGACTATGGGTAACATTCACCGTAGCCAGTTTAGCGAGATTATTGCCCAGGGCGGTAACATGGGCGTGCTGGTTGGCGCGCTTTCAAAGGTGATGGCAAGTAGCTGGTTAAACAGCATGTTAACTCTGTTTGCTAACCTTGCAGTAGCTTCTTCCTTCCTTGGGGTGACCTTAGGTTTGTTTGACTATCTGGCCGACCTTTTTGGGTTTGATGATTCGGCTAGTGGTCGTATTAAAACCGCATTAGTGACCTTTGTGCCACCGACGATTTTGGGCTTACTCTTCCCTAATGGTTTCTTAATTGCGATTGGTTTTGCGGCGCTGGCGGCAACGGTGTGGGCGGTAATTGTTCCTGCGCTGATGGCCTACAAGTCTAGACAACTATTTCCAAATAAAGGCAGTTATCGTGTCTTTGGCGGTACTCCGCTTATTGCGATAGTGGTGCTGTTCGGCATAGTTACTGGTGCATGTCACTTGTTAGCAATGGCGAACTTATTGCCGCAGTTCTCCTAATGTTATTTCACATTAGTGAATAGATTTAAGCCCTCTTTACGAGGGCTTTTTGTTTGCTATTTTCCAATACTATCATCTTTTTAGTGCTCAAACTGGACAGGTAAACAATATCCAGCTTAACTCCTAGCATTGCGAAATGTTAGGAGCCACAAATGAAGATTACTCAGTATGCAGCTGGAAATGCCTGTTGGGTTGAACTCGGGAGCCATGATTGGGTTGGCGCGCAAAAATTTTACCATGCACTCTTTGGCTGGGACTCGATCGAAATGCCAATCCCCGAGGGAAAGTTTTCCCTCTTTAACCTTGAGGGGGATGATCTGGGGGCTATGTATCAAATTCCTGCTGTGGATAAACATATACCTAGCCATTGGCGGGTGTATTTTTCTGTGGATGATATTGAGGCTAGCATTGCTAATATTATTGCCGGAGGTGGCCAGTTACACATTGGCCCCCATGTTGTTGGTGATGCGGGAATCATGGCGCAGGTGAGCGATCCTGAAGGGGCACGATTTGCCCTATGGCAGGCTAAAAATCATATTGGTGCTCGCCGTCAGGGTGAAGAAAATACTTTATGTTGGGTCGAACTCGCCTGTCGGCAGCCACGCACTGAAGAAGGTTTTTACACACTGTTGTTTCCGTGGACAACGCGCCCAAGCAATGTCCCTGGAGTCGATTACACAGAGTGGCAAATCGATGGCCAGTCCATTGGTGGCATGATGAAAATGATGCCCGAATGGGGTGATATTGGCGCACATTGGATGCCCTATTTTGTGGTGGGACATTGTGATGGGTTTGCCGCAAAGGCGCAGGAGTTAGGGGCGCAGATATGTGTGCCGCCAAGTGATATTCCCGATGTCGGCCGTTTTTCTGTAATTGCCGATCCCCAAGGGGCAACCTTTGCGGTGATTAAGCTTGATCAGCTATAGCCGACATATATGCTTAAGTTGACATGAAACCACCCTGAGCACTCTGGCTTGGGGTGATTTCTTTGGGCAGGTCATGATGTAGATTTAATTGGGTTGGTCAATAGCGATAGTCTCTGGGCAATTGCCTTTCTTGGCCTTTGGTGCTTTTGCCAAAAGGGAAGGCAGCGAGTCTTGGCTTTCGATGGTTTGCGGCAGACTTAATCTTATTTCACTCAGTAGTCCCTTAGCACACACCAGTGACAACTTGCTCTGTGAACCTTCTCCGAAACTAATCTCAAAGCTTTTAAGCAGCTCTGTGCGGCTAACCTTGTTACCAATGTTGTCGTGGATAAAACTTTGTACCCAAGTCGAAGCGTTCACTTCTTGGGTCAATTGGGCCGAAAGGGCAAAGTATTCATCCGGGCTTTCATCACGGCAGCTGCCATGTTTCCACCATTCATGGCGTTCCAAACAGCTCCCATGCAAGGCGCTGGGCATCACTTTATCGAGTGACTTTTTCACAGAACCTGAGAGTGTGACGTCGGGATAATCACAAAAATCCCGCGGCTGCTGTTTTACCTTGCTGCAATAACTATAACGAACACCACATTGCTGGCGATTCGGCCATAAACCATGCAGGCTAAAATACTGCCATTTAGCATCATTTTTACTTTGGCTGAGTGCATTACATTCGGCTTTGTCTTGGCCATAGAGTTCACAAAAGGTGCTCTGCCAGCTCAGCGCCAGGACGTTAGAGTCAAATTTTCCCGAAATCTGGCAGAGATTCCCTTGGGATTGAGTGTCGAGCTGTTTATTGAAGCTCGTTGAGCTGCTTGCGACTGTCGGTTGGGGAGGCGTCTTCTTTGAACCGCTGACTGCTGTTTGATAGCGACCGCAATCTCCCTTCACCCAGCGAAGTGGAGACTTGCTGGAAGAGGTTTGTACGCGTAGCCAATCGGGATTTGCACTATTACCGAGTAACTCAACAACCTTAAAATGTTCGCCCGCTCTGGTTTGTGATGCATCGGGATTGGTCCGCTTATTTTTCGATTGAAACAGCTCGCAGGTCTTATCGGTAATAAATTCACCGTAGTCAGCAGAGTAAGCAAAGGGTAGATAAATCACCGCTAGGGTAAATACCAGTAACAGGGATTGCAGGGAGTGACTGAAATGTCTAAATCGGGGCATAGTGAATCCTTTCAGGCAAGCGATTTCGTCTAGCGTGCTCAGTGTAGAGTATTTGGGGCATTTTGATAATAAAACTCCCCTCGTATCTTGCGACTAGAGGGGAGTTTAACCTTGAGTAACTTGCGGTTTACGGTGCTTTTTTTATCTCACGGGAATAGATCATCAGATAGAGAGCAGGCAAGACAAATAGCGACAATATTGGCGCTGTGACCATGCCACCCACCATAGGCGCGGCAATTTTTTGCATCACATCGTTACCTGAACCTGCGCCCCACATAATCGGTAATAGGCCGAAGAAGATGGTTGCCACCGTCATTGCCTTAGGGCGGATACGCATCACTGCGCCTTCAATCAGCGCCTCTTTTAAGTCCTCGACAGTGTGGTAGGTATTTTTATCCTGTCTATGCTTGATGGCGTTATTGAGATATACCAACATGACGACCCCAAATTCGGCGGCAACCCCTGCAAGGGCTATCATCCCCACGGCGACGGCGACCGAAATATTGTAGTCGAGCAGGTAAAGTAACCAAGTGCTGCCAACAAGGGCAAAGGGCAGACTGAGCATGATAATGCTGGCCTGCATAGTAGAACCAAAGGTCATCATCAGCAGGATAAAAATCACCCCTAAGGCCATCGGGATCACTTGTTTGAGCTTGGCATCGACGCGCTGCATGTACTCGTATTGACCGGCAAAGCTATAGCTGTAACGCGGCGGTACTGTCAGTTGTTCATCTAACGCGGTTTTAGCCTCGGCGATATATTCCCCGATAGAAGTGCCCTCGATATCGATAAACACCCAGGAAATTAGGCGGCCATTCTCGCTCTTGAGCATAGGCGCGCCGTCGTTGATTTCAATATCGGCTAGGTTGCGTAGTGGCAAATAGTGTCCCGACTTAGTGATCACCGGCAGTTCGCGCAGCTTTTCGATATTGTCGCGCAGCTCCCGCGGATAGCGCAGGTTGATAGGATAACGCTCTGAGCCTTGAACCGACTCTCCAATATCCATGCCGCCGATGGCGTAGCGTACAACGTCTTGAATATCTTGGAGTGTCATGCCATAGCGGGCGGCGACATCAAGATTCGGGCTGATATCGATGTAGCGACCGCCACCACTGCGTTCGGCATAGGCCGATTTAGTGTGTGGCACTTTACTGAGGATTGCCTCGATTTTCGCGCCAAGCGATTGCAGCTCGTTCACATCGGCGCCGGTGATCTTAATCCCCACTGGCGTTTTAATCCCGGTCGAGAGCATGTCGATACGGGTCTTAATCGGCTGAACCCATGCGTTTGTCAGACCCGGTACTTTCACGGTTTGTTGTAGCTGATCGATGATGTCGTCCAAGGTCATGCCCTCGCGCCATTCTTCATGGGGCTTAAGCATAATCGTCGTTTCCAGCATGGTCAGCGGCGCTGGATCGGTGGCCGTTTCGGCGCGGCCCACTTTACCAAACACTCGGGCAACTTCGGGGACTGTCTTAATCAAACGGTCGGTTTGTTGCAGTACTTCGGCGGCTTTACTTGCACTAATTCCTGGGAGCGCCGTGGGCATGTAGAGTAGGTCCCCCTCCTCTAATTCCGGCATAAACTCGCTGCCCATGCGTGTCATAGGATAAGTTGCGCTCGCCAAAGCTATCAAGGCTATACAGAGTGTCGTTTTGGGATGATTGAGGACCCATTTGAGCGAGGGTTGATATAGGGCAATCAACACGCGGCTGATGGGGTTACTACGTTCGCTGGGGATTTTGCCACGAATAAAATAGCCCATCAGAATTGGCACTAAAGTAATCGATAACAATGCCGCCGCAGCCATTGCAAAGGTTTTTGTGTAGGCCAAAGGTGAGAACAGTCGGCCTTCCTGTGCTTCAAGCGCAAACACAGGTACAAAGCTTAAGGTGATGATAATGAGTGAGAAAAACAGTGCCGGCCCCACTTCAATCGAGGCTTGACTCACGATATGCCAATGCTCTTTAGTGGTGGGTTCGCGGTCGTTTTCGGCCTTAAAGTGTTCCAAATGCTTATGTTGGTTCTCGATCATCACGATCGCGCCATCGACCACGGCACCAATGGCAATGGCAATGCCACCTAGGCTCATGATGTTGGCATTTACGCCCATCTTATTCATCACAATAAAGGCGATAAGAATCGACAGCGGCAGGGTGATGACTGCGACTAAGGTGGAGCGGGCGTGCAATAAAAACAGCAGACAGACCAAGCCCACTACCAGCATCTCTTCGAGGACTTTGTGGAACAGGTTATCGACGGATTTTTGGATCAGTTGCGAACGGTCGTAGGTGGGAATGATCTCTACTCCATCGGGCAGTCCCGCCTTTAATTCTTCGAGTTTGGTCTTAACCGCATCTATGGTCGCTAAGGCGTTTTCGCCGTAACGCATCACCACGATACCGCCGACGACTTCGCCTTCGCCATCGAGTTCGGCAATGCCGCGACGTGAGGCTGGGCCTTTACGAATGGTGGCGACATCTTTAAGCAATAATGGTGTACCTGCGGGGCTGGTGACGCCTAAGGGGATTTCACGGAAATCCTCAAGCGTTTGGCGATAACCTTTGGCCCGAACCATGTACTCGGCTTCGGCCATTTCAACCACTGAGCCGCCAGCCTCGCTGTTGGCTTTGTCGATGGCCTGTTTTATCGCGGCGATATCGAGCTTGTAGATAGCCATTTTATCGGGCTCAAGTACAACCTGATAGGTTTGTTCCATACCGCCCACGGTAGCCACTTCGGATACGCCTGCTACGCTTTGCAATTCGAGCTTGAGGTACCAATCCTGTAGGCTCTTCAGTTGGGAGAGATCCAAATTACCCGAGCGGTCAACTAAGGCATATTCAAATACCCAACCCACACCCGAAGCATCGGGGCCGAGCGAGGGCTGCACGCCTTGGGGCAAACGACTGCTGATTTGGCTTAAATATTCCAATACCCGTGAGCGAGCCCAGTAGATGTCGGTGCCATCCTCAAAAATGACATACACATAAGAGTCACCAAACATCGAATAGCCACGCACGGTTTTAGCGCCGGGCACGGCCAGCATCGCGGTAGAGAGTGGGTAAGTGACCTGTTCCTCAACCAGTTTTGGCGCTTGCCCAGGATAAGGTGTCTTAATAATCACCTGCACGTCGGATAAATCTGGCAGCGCATCTAGCGGTGTTTTTCGCAGTTCCTGCACGCCCCAGATAGTGATCATCGCGGCGACAATTAGCACCATGATCCTTTGTCTGAGAGAGGACTCGATTATATATTTCAACATATTAGCTCCTAGTGCTGATGACCACTGCTCAGGCGCATCAGGCTGCCCTTAAGACTCGCTTCGGAGTCGAGCAGGAATTGCCCTGAGGTCACCACGCGCTCGCCTTCACTCAGACCTGAAATGATCTCGGCTTTACCTTGGCTCATCATGCCGACCGTAACGGCCTTAGCGGTAAAGCTGTCATCCTCTTGTTTGACAATCACTCGGTTCTCTTTACCCGTTTGGATAAGCGCTTCCTGCGGGACAACTAATACATCCTTATTTGGGCCGCCAAAGAGTGAGACTTTGGCTAGGGTTTTTGGTCGTAAAGCAATGTCGGAATTGTTTAGCACCACCCGTACCCTAAGGCTTCGGGTTACGGGGTCGAGTTCAGGGTAGATATAGTCGATAGTGCCTTCAATGCCGTTGATGTTCATCGCAGGGACGGATATTTCGGCTTTCTGGCCTTTGGCTATCCAGCTTTGTTCGTTTTCGAACACATCGGCAATCACCCACACCTTAGAGAGATCCACCAACGACATCACCTCAGTCGAAGGTTGGATGTACATACCATCTCGCACTTCAAGCGCTTTGACTATGCCGTCTTCTTTCGCATAAAAGGGCACACGATATTGAGTCTGGCGCGAATCTGCCAGCTGCTTAATTTGTCTGTCATTCATGCCGAGTAGTGATAGGCGCAGGCCTGCTTTACGCACTAAATCCTGATAACGGCTACCGCTACCTGCGGATTTTGCGGTGTCTATGGCAAGGAGGTAATCGTCCTGGGCGTTAATGAGGTCGGGGGAATAGATCTCGTAGAGCAATTGATCCTTTTTCACTGAATCGCCAACGGATTTGATCATCAGCTTTTCAATCCAGCCCGTGACCCTAGCGTGAATATGGTTGATTTGGCTTTCGTCGTAGTCAATTTGTCCCACGGTTTCGACAAATTTCCACAGGGTATCTTTTTTGACCGTAGCGACCTTTAATGCCAGTGCTTGCTGCATACTGCCAGAAATATGGAGGTCAATGCTTTGGTTATTGCCACCGGTTTCTACCTTTTCCAGATTCATACCACAGATAGGACAAGTGCCGGGTACATCGCTGATGATATGGGCATGCATGGGGCAGATATATTTAATGGTGGCCCCCGACTGTTGATTTTTCACTAAGCTTTCAACCTTAGTGGTTGGGTTATCGAAAACTTGGGCGGCTGTGGCTTGTGCCTCGCTGTGGGTATGTTCCGCTTGAGGTTGAGCGGTATCTGCATTTGCCTGCGGGACTTCTTTTTCCACTAAAAACATGTTGCAGATTGGGCAGCGACCCGGTTCATGGCTCTCTACCTCTGGATGCATGGGGCAGGTATAGGTTTTGGCCTGTTCTTGGGTGTTGCCGTGGTTTGAATGCGCTTGGCTGGCGCTGGGATTTGCTTCTGCGGTTAATTGGGCATAGCTAGCCCATGGGGTGCTCAATAGCAGGCTGCTCAGAAGCAGCACGGCTTTAGGATTAGGTTTTACAGTTTTAAATTGGTTCATATGCCTCATCTCCAGCCTAACTTATTGGTGGGCGTGCTCTTTGTGCATCGCCTCGTCATCCTTGTGATGCTCGCCTGCTTGGGCTTCGAGGTTCATACCACATTTAGGGCAGGTATCGCCTTTTTGGCCTGTCACTTCAGGGTGCATTGGGCAGATATAGGTTTGAGCCTGTTGTGCAGGTGCATTATTAGTGTGTTGATGCTTGTGTTGTGTTTCAGTGGCAAACACATTGCTGCTCAGGATTAATATCGTGATTAAGGCTAGATTAGTTAAGGTTTTCATATCATTCACTCCATCGGTTCTATGCGCCGAATATGCATAAGCACGCTTAGCTTTTTATCCATACGCCAGATACGAGTCGCATACGACGTTTTAGGCGCTACTGCAAAGCATTGAGCCTATTGTTAGGCTTAACAATAAACGGCAAATTAAGGCGTTAGTCTTGGCTAACGAAATGTCACTTTGCGCCCAGAAAAGGGCGTAATAGGTCTAGGCTATCGGTGGTTTAAAGGCCGAGGCTAAGGAGATAGAGTGGAAATGAGGCATAGGAGTGGCCATAGCGGTTTCACTCAGACCCACACTCGGCCAAAGTTGTGGGCTGAAAAGCGTGCCAGCGGCTGAAATCGTCATGCAATGTCCGCAATCATGGCTACATGATTTGCTGCCATCACAACAATGCTGTTTTGCGCCGGGAAGCGGTTTATCGTTACAGCAATCGGAGTTGGCTATTACATGATGTTTAGTGCTGCCATCTTTGTTCATCTGCATCATTGCAGTGTGATCCATTCCTTGATTGGCGTTCTCATGCGCCATCGCTCCCATGTCCATAGAGCGAGTCACCATGGCGTAACCATTAGACACAACACCCTGCCCGACTAATGCCAGTAGAGTGAAGATGACTAAAAGAAGACGACCAAGTGATTGATGCATAAGTATTCCAATAAATGAACAACTTGATATTAACGATAGTGGCATTCGTCTGCAATGCGTCAAATCACATTTTATGAATTCGCCAAGCGGCTAAATTCCTCAATGCATACTAAATGCAGTTTGTAGAATGCTTTTTAATGGGTGAATACTTTTAAGCAAAAGTGACATGGTGAGATTTGTGTTCTAAGCAATGGTCATTTGATTCGACGAATTTGAGAGTGCATGAAAATCATGCAAATTAATGAGTTAACAGGCATTGCAAGGTTTAATGATATGTTAGTCACACTTTTATGCTTCAAATATGACTTCACTTTAGCAACTTTTTAATGTGAAGCTAACGCCTAAGTCTTTACGTACTTGCGAACACTGAATGTTTGCATTAGCTTTAATTAAACTAGCTAAGAGTTTGGTTAAGCGGGTTTTAGGTAAGTTGGTGTGTCCATAGTTAGAGCTAAGTCTCATTTTGAGGTTTTAAGTTTAAATTAATCGACATTTTTAGGCTTAAAATCAAATTTATAATAAATGAAACGACTTAAACTGATCTTATAAAAAATAATTTTTAATTTTTGGAGATAGAGTGATGAACTGGCGTGCACTATTTAAACCTAGCGCGAAATACTCAATTTTAGCGTTGATTGTGATTGGTATTGTTATTGGTGTTGTGGGTTACTTTGCGACTCAGCAAACTCTTCACGCTACTAGCGAAGACGCTTTTTGTATGAGCTGTCACAGTAACCATTCATTGAAGGATGAAGTGTTAGCTTCTGCCCATGGTGGTGGTCGTGCCGGTGTGACCGTTCAATGTCAAGATTGTCACTTACCGCACGGTCCAGTTGATTACTTAATCAAGAAAATCATTGTTTCTAAAGACTTATATGGGTTCTTAACCATCGACGGTTTCAACACCCAAGCATGGTTAGACGAAAACCGTAAAGAACAAGCTGACAAGGCATTAGAGTATTTCCGTGCCAATGACTCTGCGAACTGCCAACACTGTCATACCCGTATATATGAAAACCAGCCTGAAACCATGAAGAGTATTGCGGTTAGAATGCACAGCAACAACTTCAAGAAAGATCCTGAAGCGAGAAAGACCTGTGTGGACTGCCATAAAGGCGTAGCTCACCCATATCCAAAAGGATAAGGTCTGCATTCAAATCGAGTTAAAAAAAAGCCCTCGAATGAGGGCTTTTTGTTTTTTCGAAATTGATTATTTAGTGCGGGTAAGCACTTTTTTACGGTAAGCCAAAAGACTGAAAGCTCCGAAAATAAATACCTGCAAATAATCCTGCTTGCGAAGCTTAAGCAGTTTGTTAAACATCATATGGAAAATGCCGACTTGGAATAAGTGCATAAGGCAGGTCATTGCCAACAGAATATTTAAAATTATTCCTACATTGCCCTCGAAGGGCGCGATGATGTTAAAGCCCATCATTAACCAGGCTATGAGGGTGACGGCTTTACCGATATTAATCAGCAATGGCATGGGTTTCTCCATTAGTTGGCTGTACTTCAATTTGGTACTGGTATAAACGGTAGCTGACCTGACCCGCGGTTTTTTCTTTCAAGGGTTGCCAGCTTGCAGGAATGGCGAGTTGAGTTAGCTCAGATTCAATTTCGACATAAATCAGTGCATCGCGATTTAGCCAGCCTTTAGTGTCTAACAGTTGAATGGTCTTTTCGGCCAAGCCTTGGCGAAACGGCGGGTCGATAAATACGATATCGAAACCTTTATCACATCCGTTCTGCAAAACGCTTAGGGTGTCAGCATTCACGACTTCGGCATGGTCGCACTTTAAGGTCTTTAGATTGTCCTTAAGCTGTTGGGCAGCGCTGCGTTGTAACTCGATTATTTTGGCGAAACTGGCATAACGGGACAGGGACTCTAGTGCCAGTGCGCCGCTGCCACCAAAGCAGTCGAGCACCCGTGCATGGGCAATATCGCTAGCTAACCAGTTAAACAGGGTTTCGCGCACTCTATCGGTTGTTGGGCGTAACCCTTCGAGGTCATGTATAGGCAACTTGCGTGAGCGCCATTGGCCTGCAATGATCCTTACCTGGCCGCTGCCGCCCTTTTTATTGGCACTTGGCCCCTGGGTCGCTTGCTTTTTGTGTGCACGATTATTAGCCAAAGTGCCCCCGTGATTTTGCCTGAAGAAAGAAAGTGGTAGACTATGCCACCTCAATAAAGGCCGCTATTTTATATCAAACTCCCACCAAAAGGTGAGAAGGCTGACTGAGCATAGCTAATTGCCGACTTTTTGGGCGAAATTGCCCCGGTAATCTGGTATAACGTCAGGGTCTTAATCCTATAAATTCATCAATGAAGTAGAGCGCTGGTAATACACATGGCAAAGAAAGGTTTTTTCTCTTGGTTTCGTAAAGATAAATCACAAGATGAGGTTGTCGCGCAAACCGCTGCCGTCACTCCAACGCAAGATCAACAGGTTGAAGCCGAAAGGCTTGCGGCCGAACAATTAGCCGCAGAACAGGCTGAGGCCGAAGCACTCAAATTAGCAGAAGACCAGCGTATCGCAGCCGAACGTGCTGCCGCTGAGCAAATCGCAGCAGAGCAAGCAGCCCAAGCGTTAGCCGCTGAAAAGCTCGCGCAGGAGCAAGCCGAAGCTCTACGGATCGCACAAGAGCAGCGTATTGCAGAAGAGCAACGCATCGCGGCTCAGCAGGCTATTGAGGCCCAAAAAGCATTTGAAGAACAGCAAGCTTTTGAAAAAGAGCAGGCGCGTATCGAAGCAGAGCGTATTGCGGCCGAAGCACTTGCAGCAGAGAAATTAGCGGCTGAGCAGCTAGCCGCCGAGCAAGCGGCACAGGCTGCTGAAAAGCTGGCACAAGAGCAAGCCGAAGCAGAAGCGCTACAACTTGCAGAGGAACAACGCCTTGCAGAAGAGCAACGCCTTGAAGAGCAGCGTTTAGCCGAGGAACAAGCCGCAGCTAAGTTAGCTGAAGAAGCGGCTAACTCGCAATCAATCGAGCTAGAGCTACAGCCAGAGCCGCAGGCCAAACCGGTTAAAGAAAGCCTATTTGCCCGCTTAAAGCGCGGCCTAATGCGTACCAGCGAGAATATCGGCAGCGGTTTTATTGGCTTATTCCGCGGTAAAAAAATCGACGATGATTTATTTGAAGAGTTGGAAGAACAACTGCTTATCGCCGACGTGGGTGTTGAAACCACCACTCGTTTGATTAGCAGCCTGACCGAACATGCTTCTCGTAAACAGTTGAAGGACGCCGAAGCCCTTTACGAATTGCTGCGCGATGAAATGCAAAAGACACTCGAGCCCGTGGCAATCCCATTGGTGCCTGAGAACGCCAGCGGTCCATTTGTGATCCTAATGGTGGGTGTTAATGGTGTGGGTAAAACCACCACTATTGGTAAGTTAGCTAAGCAGTATCAACGTCAGGGTAAAACCGTGATGTTGGCTGCGGGTGACACCTTCCGCGCCGCAGCGGTAGAGCAATTACAGGTTTGGGGTCAACGTAACGACATTCCTGTGGTCGCCCAGCATACGGGTGCAGATAGCGCATCGGTACTGTTTGATGCCTTCCAAGCCGCTAAGGCGCGTAAGATTGATGTATTGATTGCCGATACTGCGGGTCGCCTGCAGAACAAGTCGCACCTCATGGAAGAGCTAAAGAAAGTTGTTCGCGTCATGAAGAAGCTCGATGCCGATGCGCCGCACGAAGTGATGCTAACGCTCGATGCAAGCACGGGCCAAAACGCCATTAGCCAGGCGCAGCTATTCCAAGAAGCCGTAGGTGTGACCGGTATGACCATCAGCAAACTTGATGGGACTGCTAAGGGCGGCGTGGTATTTGCTATTGCCGATAAGTTCAAAATTCCGTTACGTTATATAGGCGTAGGCGAGCAAATCGATGATTTGCGTACCTTTAATGCTAAAGAATTTATTGATGCCCTGTTCACCCAGGAAAAAGCGGATAGCTAACATATGATTGATTTTCAGCAGGTCAGTAAAGTTTACCCTGGTGGCCAAATGGCACTGGAGGATGTGAATTTTCACCTACAGCAGGGTGAAATGGCATTCTTAACCGGCCATTCGGGCGCGGGTAAGAGTACGCTGCTGAAGTTAATTACCGTTATCGAGCGTGCGACAACGGGTCGTGTGGCGATTAACGGTCACGATATTGCCAAGATCAGCCCTAAACATGTGCCATATCTTCGTCGTAATATCGGAATGATTTTTCAAAACCATCACCTGCTGATGGATAAAAGCGTGTTCGATAACGTGGCGTTGCCGCTGGTTATCGAAGGTTTCTCCCATGGAGAGATCCGCAAACGTGTAGCCGCTGCGTTGGATATGGTGGGGCTCTATGGCAAAGAACGCCATAATCCCATTATGTTATCGGGAGGTGAGCAGCAACGTGTTGGTATTGCTCGCGCGATTGTGAATAAGCCGCCGTTATTGCTGGCCGACGAACCTACGGGTAACTTAGACCCTAAGTTGTCGATGGATATCCTAAGACTATTCGAGACCTTCAACGACGCAGGCACAAGCGTGTTAATCGCGACCCACGATCTGGGGCTTATCGCCAGAATGAAATACCGCACTTTCACCCTCAAACAAGGGCGTATGCTCGGTGCACAGGAATTACATCAGTCGCGAGCAAAGCCTCAGGGTGAAAGTCTATGAGCGACAACGCCAAATTAACCCGCAGCAAGCTGCCAATTTCGGGTCGTATCGTGATGTTCTTTATTCGCCATGTGCAGCAGGCAATGGCGAGTATGGGGGAGCTGTGGCGTAGCCCGGTTTCCTCCTTGATGACCATGGCCGTACTTGGGGTGAGTTTAAGCTTACCTGCGGCGCTGCAAGTGTTAGTGAAGAATGCAGAGACCATTACCAGTTCTTGGAACAGCGCAGCGGAAATTTCATTATTTATTGACGAAAACCGCAGTGAGCAAACGATTCAGAGTCTATTAACTCGCATTCGCACTTATCCCGAAGTGGATAAGGTGCAGTATATCAATCGTGACCAAGCGTTAGAGGAATTCCAACGCCTATCAGGCTTTGGTGAGGCCTTAGCCTATTTAGATAAAAACCCATTGCCGGCGGTGATTACGGTAACCCCAACTCAACGTTATTCGACGCCCGTTGGTGCCCGCGAGTTGCTTACAAAACTCGAGCGTGAACCTGAGATCAGTTTCGGCCGCTTAGATATCGAATGGCTAGAACGTTTGCAGGCAGTGGTTAGGTTGCTTGAGCGCACTGTGATGGCGATAGCTGCGCTGCTGGTGTTAGCCGTAGTGCTGGTAATCGGCAACACCATTCGCCTTGCGATTATGAACCGCCGCGCAGAGATTGAAGTGATGAAGTTGGTCGGTGCGACCGAGTCCTTTATTCAGCGTCCCTTCCTTTATACTGGGATTTGGTACGGCGTGATTGGCGGCGTGTTGGCATGGCTTATAATTAATCTGCTGGTGTGGTATCTGGATTCTGCACTCGCTGAGTTGCTCGGGCTCTATGGCAGTCAGCTGGAAATGAAATCTCTGACCTTGATGGAATTACTGCAGTTAGTCGGCCTTGCCTCCTTCTTAGGGTGGCTTGGTTCCTATCTCTCGGTAAGACAACATTTAAGGGCGATTGAGCCTTCATAGGCAATAAAGAGTTAACTTTAGGGTTAACGAATATTAGTTTTACACGATGAACTTTTGTTCACTTGTAATGTCTATTCAACGGGGTTAAAACTAACTCACACGGCGGGCTAAGGTTGACATACTCTGTCATTTAGCCGATAGTCGTCTGCCTAACCTTGAACACTAAAAACGCTTCAAGGGTAAAATCGACTTATATTTGATAAGTAGTAGTAAGAAAGTAGGAGCGCGAATGACCTTTCAAACGCAATCAATGGCACTCACTGTCCCGCAAGGTAGCAGTAGTTTAGAGGCTTATATCCATTCAGTGACTAGCATTACCATGCTGGACGCTGAGACTGAGTATGAGTTAGCCAAACGTTTGCAGGAAACGGGTGATCTGCAGGCTGCGAAGCAACTGATTATGTCGCACCTGCGTTTTGTTGTGCACGTTGCTAAGGGCTACTCAGGTTACGGCCTACCACAGGCTGACCTTATCCAAGAAGGTAATATCGGTCTGATGAAAGCGGTTAAACGCTTCGATCCCGATGTGGGCGTGCGTCTAGTGTCCTTCGCGGTACACTGGATCAAAGCCGAAATTCATGAATATGTGCTGAAAAACTGGCGCATAGTTAAAGTGGCTACCACTAAAGCGCAGCGTAAGTTGTTCTTTAATATCCGTAAAGCTAAGACTCGTCTGGGCTGGTTCAGCGATGATGAAGTGGCAATGGTGGCCGAAAACCTAGGCGTATCTAAGGCCGATGTGACCGAAATGGAGTCACGTATGGCGGCGCAGGATCCATCATTCGATCTCAGTAGCGATAACGATGATGAGCAAGATTTTGCTCCTGTACATTACCTAGAAGACCATTCATCCGACTTAGCTGAAAACATCGAAAACGATAACTGGGAATCCAATGCCCAAGGCCGTTTATTATCAGCAATCAAAACCTTAGACGAGCGTAGCCAGCACATTTTGCGCGCCCGTTGGTTAGATGATGATAAGACGACGCTGCAGGAATTAGCAGAGACCTATCAAGTATCCGCTGAGCGTATTCGCCAGTTAGAAAAGAACGCGATGAATAAGCTTAAGGCCTGTATGGAAGCTTAAGCGGTGTGCTCAAGTGATAAAGACGAAAACCTGCTGCGGCAGGTTTTTTTATGGCTAGGATTTAAGGATTGGTTTGAGTGATTTCAGGCATATTGTTATCTAAGTCTTGGCAGCTTTCATCGCTTCAATAATGGTGCTGCGATTGATTTTAAGCCCTGTTTGAGTGGCACTCTCTGGCCAAGCATAATAATGCCGTGGGCGCTTAAAACGGGCAATTTTGTCCGAGAGGTAATCATCGAGCTCAGCAGTCTTTTCTGCGAGTTGCTTAACAATGTCCCCTCGGACAATGGCGGCTGGCAAATAACCGAAACGACTATCGGGTTCGGCGAAGACAATGGCCTCATTAATTTGCGGATGCTGCTTAAGCGCAGCTTCAATCTCCTCTGGCTGCACATTTTCGCCGCCAGAGATAAACATGTTATCGACGCGGCCTAGGATTTTAAGATTGCCATTGGCATCCCACTCGCCTCTATCCTTAGTGTAAAACCAGCCATCGTTATCTAACTCTTTGTGAATGCCATCGTGGCTCAGATACCCCATAAACAGGGTTTCGCCGCGCACCCAAATTACCCCATCGATAATCTTCAACTCACGATTAGGGAGTAACTTACCGCTGCTGCCATCGGCAAGTGCTGGCCCAGTGGTGATTTGCGAGCCCATCTCCGTCATGCCATAGCTGGTAAAGCAGGCGATATTGCGATGTTTAAGCTCCGTGAGTAAATCGACAGAAATGGCGCCACCGCCAAGCAGTAGCGCTTTTATGCTGTGAAGATTGGCATCTGGCGCGGCGAGTATCGGTGCTAATTGGGCAGGAACGAGGGATATGTGTGTTAGCTTATCCTGCTCAATTTGCACGGTGAGTGACCTTTCTGGATGCGGTATCACCACGGTCGCCCCTTTTAGGGCGCAGCGGTTAAGAATGGCTAAACCGCCGATATGGAACAGCGGCAGCGACAGCAGCCAGCTATCGCCTTCCTCTAAGTCAATGGTACTCAAGGAGCCTTCAGCATTGGCGATATGGTTGCTCAGGCTATGCACCGCCGCCTTTGGTGTGCCGCTCGACCCCGAAGTTAAAATCACATTGGCAGGGCGATTGATATCGAGCGGTTTGGGAGTGTCGACAACGCTGCCCGCAAAGTTAAGCTTTAAGGCTTGCGATTGCCCAGGCGCTATCGCTGAATCACTCCATAAATAACGGATATTATGGCTGTCGATGAGGCTTTGAATCTGCGCTTGCGGAAAACGTGGTGAGATCGGAAAGAAGATGGCGCCAATCTCAATACAGGCCCAGTAGAGGCAAATCATCTCCAGATTATTGCTACTGATACAGGCGAGTGGCTCGCCCTCATTAACACCCAAATCCGTGAGCTGTTTGCTAAGCGCCATCACTCGTTGGCTGAGATCTTTATAGCTAATCTGCTCATCGGGCAGTTTGATGGCGACACGCTCAGAACTTAATACGGCGGCACTATGAATTGGTGAAACCATGCACGCCTTGAGCTCCGTCATAGTGCTATTCCTGCTGCGCACTTGCAATAAGTTCAAGCTGCTCAAATCCCAAACATTGGCTCTTGCCTGATGGGACTAACACATCCTGACTAAATGCGCTAAGGGTATCGAGTCCTGGGATTTCATCTGGGGTGAGTATGGCGGCGAGACTCGCTAGATCACTGAGTCCTAAGCTGCTTTCAAGGCTGGAGCTTAAGATACAGCGCACCCCAAACTGCTGCGCGGTATCGATAAGATTTTGAAGCTTTTCGATGCTGCCGAGTAACATGGGTTTGATGATAAGCGCGGTCAACCCTTCGTGCATCGCAAAATGGTAGCCGCTATCGTTAAGTGATTCATCTAAGGCGAAGGGAATGTTAAGGGCTTGGAATAGGGCGCTATTATCCTTTGGATGCTGACAAGGCTCCTCGATATATTCAATGGATTCCATGGGCAAGCAGGCGGCAAATTCCATGGCTTCATCGAAGCTAAAACCGCGATTAGCGTCGAGGCGCAGTTTTAGATCTGGGCGAACCTTAAGAATGCCATAGATAAGGCGCAGTTCATCTTCCATCGAGGTTTGCGCGACTTTCACCTTTACTGAGCGAACCTCATTGCCAAGGCTAGCCACTTTGTCTTCGAGCTGGCTTGCTGGCGCATCCCCAGATTCGATTACCGGCTGATAGATTAACGGCACTGTGGCACTGATGGAGCGAACGCCATCAAGTTTCCCTGCAAGCTTTGCATGCAACAAGCTCAATCCAAATGCTAGTGAAGGGTAGTTCACCGCTTCGGCCTGTTGCAGCAGAATATCTATCGATTGGCCGCAAAGTTTGGGCAGCATCTCGGTTAAGGTTTGCTGCACTTCTAATAGACTTTCGCGGCTAAAACCGCTTATGGGTTGGTCATCGATATCAAGACCACTTAAGGGCGCGATGTCGACCCAGGCTTCTTTGGTTTGACCATTGGTTTGGGAATGGGTTTGTGAATAAGATTCCGCGCCAGTGTTAGTGCTAGAACCCACCACGGCATGTAACACCAATCCGTGACGCTTATCAATTCGCTGTTTGCCAACGGGGAGTGACACATTGAGTGGCACTTGGTACAGATAGAGCTTTAGCGAAAGTAAGATCATAGGTTCAAATCCAAATTATCTTTAATTTAAATCAGGGTTGTTAGACGCTCGATTAACGCCTCGGGGTTCGCTTGGTGAATATTGTGCCCCGCATTCTCGATGTGCTCCACTATGATGGGCGCTTGTGCCTGCCATAACGCGGCAATGGCTTGAAATTTTGCATCCTGACTGCCGGTAAAGTAGTAACAGTTGCAATTGAGTTCAGTGGGGACATGCCAAAGTGATGCCTGAAGCGCGAGCGATGTGGAAATATAGATAGCCTTAAGGCAGTGCTTAGGGTGTAAGTCTAAGTCCGCAGCGCGCTTAGTTATTAGCTGCTTACGCTCAACTTTTGATAAATCCGCAAAAACCCCCTGTTGATACCAGAGGTTTAAAAAATCCTTGCTAGTAAGGCTTAACAGCCTATCCGCCCAGAGCGCATCGTTTTTACTGCGTTGTGATTTTTCTTCACTCTCTAGCATCCCTGGGTGGCAGGATTCCAACACCAGACTTAACAAACGCTCGGGATGAGCTTTAGCAAGGTGCAGTGCAATTCGTCCCCCGAGGGAATAACCGAAGAGGTGAAATTGCTTTACGCCCAAGCAGTCGAGGCGGTCAATTATGTTATTCACGCAGAACGCAAAGCCATCTAACTCAAGGGATGTTAACTCGCACTGGTTGTCGCCGTGTCCGGGGAGATCGATGCAGATGCAGTGAAAGGCTTGGCTCAGTTTGGGGAGCAGTGGCTGCCAATCGGCCTTAGTCCCCAAAAAGCCATGCAGTAGGACTAAAGGTGGCAGCGAGGTTTCCCCAAAACGGGCCAAGGAGGGCATTAGCTTTGTCTCACCCACAGATTAAGCGCGGCGATTTGATTGCTGGCTTGGTGCTGGCTAACCGTCACTTCGATCACCGATGCGCCTTGGTAATCCAGTGCTTCGTGATAACTGGTTTGGAAGTCAGCTAAATTATCCACTTGATTGTAAGGCAGATTAAACATGGCTGCGGCATAGCCAAATTCTAAACCATGACTTAAACGGTAGTAATTGCTGCGCACCTCTTCATTTGGCACTGGCAGCAGATTGAAAATATTGCCACCGTCATTATTGAGGATCACGATCACTAGCGGACTCTTTATCGTTCTGGCAATGGCCAAGGAGTTTAAGTCGTGCAATTGGGACAGGTCGCCAATGATCAGAGTGGTCGGTTTTCCCTGATGGGCAGCAATACCGCAGGCGGTTGCCAGTAAACCATCGATACCCGATGCGCCGCGGTTGGTGTAGGTGGTTGCGGTGCAGCAACTCACGGGCGCATACATATCGTATAAACGCACTGGCAGGCTGTTACCGATAAACAACTGTTGCTCTGCTGGGCGTGTGTTTGCGATAGCGCGAATGACCTGAGCTTCGCCAAATTCACCCTGATCGATATTGCGAGTAAACAGCTGGTGTAATTCTTCGTTGTAGCTGACTAGGGTATTGGCCCAGTTTGCCGACGATGAGCGGAACCAATTGAGGTTCGCAAATTGTCCCGCTTTTGCGTGCCAAATGTGCTTAGCGCTATGGCTTGGGTCGAGTCTGTCCTGCTCAGGTAGCACCTGCCAGTAGCTGTGCCAGTTTTGCTCGGCAAGGTAGCTAATCAAGCGCTTTGAGAGCAAGCGGCCACCAAAGACCAACACACGGTCGGCTTCTTGCAATAGATTGCGCGCCTTAGGGTGTTGCAGCAGTTGGTCGATATTGCCAATGGCTGCGGGATGTTGGCGTAGCTGCGACTGAGCATCGGTCAGCAGCGGCCAGCCGATTTTTTGCGACAGGGCAATCAGCTGCTGTGGATCCTGCTCTGGGCTCAAAGTGCCCGCGACAATCACCCCCTTGCCGTGGACGAAACGCATGATGGCATCGTCACTAGGCGAGCTTAGCTGGGCATACTCACCGTATTGTGTGTAGGGACGTGCTAACTGTAGCCAGCTTTGTAGCGGTTTTAAGTAGGTCGAATCGAAATCGAGAATATCGCCATCTAGCTCACTCGGATAAAGCGGCTCGCGGTACATGCAGTTGAAATGCACAGGGCGAGTTTGATTCGCAATCGCTTCATCAATGGTCGTGAGCAAGGTTTGCGGCGCAATGTGCAGATCCGGCGTTGGCAGATTTACTTGTCTTGCGTAGTTCGCAAAAATGGCGGGCTGTACTATGGCTTGGTTTGCCCCACAGCCGAGGAGCTCAGGCGGGCGATCGCCACTTAATACAATCAGCGGTACATGGGTCAGCCAAGCTTCAACAATGGCGGGATACAAGTTAGCGACAGCCGTCCCCGAGGTGGTAATAATTGCGACGGGCGCGCAGCTTGCCTTGGCAAGTCCAAGGGCCATAAAACCCAATCCACGCTCATCGAAATGTAGGTGACGTTTAAGCTTGGATTGTTTGGCCGCAGCCAGCGTGAGGGGCGTCGAGCGTGACCCCGGTGCCATACAGATATGTTGCACTCCCAGACGCGCTAATTCCTCCAGAATCAATGCGCCCCACATCAAATTAAGCGTGGCGGTATTTTCTGTCCGCATAGTGAGATCTATTAGGATAATGATGAGCTTAGTGTAACGTGTTTGCGGCGTAAGATGTATGCCTCGCTTAACAAAACTCATGGCTTAAGCGACTAAGGTCTAATCCCTTGAGTCGCCTAGGGCCTAACCTAAGGCTCGTTACATTATCCTATCGACTACCTGCTTAATCTTATCTTCAATCCAAATGAGGTCGGGATTGGGTTGTGAGGTTGGCGTTTTGTGCACAATAAACAAGGTTGGTGCCTGTGTGTTGGCATAGAGTCGCTCGGCTTCAGTTTGAGCGAGTTGGCAGGTATGTAATTCGGCAATATCGGCTGCCATTTCAAACACAATTTTATAGGGAAGCAGCGAAAGACTCTGGCTCTCGCTTAAGTATTCAAACAGGCTGGAAATGCTAGTAATGGTGATTTCGGTATTCAGCGCTATCCCGTGCTCGAGGCAGTATTGCTGGAAGGGGCACAGGCGAGTGCTGGGCATTTCAAGCTCGGTGTTGACATAGGGGTATTCGGCAATGGTTTCTAGGGTGATTTCTCTTTTAAAAATAGGGTGATGGCAACTGGCTATCAAGTACAGTTTATCCATAGGTTGCAGAGTGATGGTAGTAAGTTTATCGCCGTATTCGTCGACATTGGCTTTACTCTTGTTGCAACAGACCCCGAGGGTGACATCGCCATTCACAATATCCTTAGTGGTGTGCACTGACCAGGGCATAATATTGATATGCATCTGTTTTTGCTCTTCTTTAATGGCATACATCAATGCTTTTGGGAAGGCATAGGCGATGAGTCCTGGGGCAGCGATTTCCACATGGGATTTCACTTGGCAGGCATTAGCCGCCACGACCTTGTTAAATTTTGCGGAGCACTCCACTGTCGCTTTGGCTATAGGGTAGAGGTGGGTTGCGAATTCATTGGGGAAGAGGCCGTATTTTTTGCGGATAAAGAGATCGTCACCAAACACTTCCCTTAGGTTTTTTAGGCTACGGCTAATTTTAGGCGCAGAAATATCTAGGGCTTTAGAAACATAGGTCGCTGATTTATTTTCATATAATGCGACTAATATTTTTAAACTTAAAATATCAAGGTTGTCCATCTCGTTAATATGCATTTTTTATATTCCTTAAACACGGCGGAATATTGGCGAGTTAATTTTTATTGGTTTTTAATTATTTTAATTAATTCGGCTATATTCATATTTATGAGTTAAATTTTAGAAATTAAATCTGCAGTTTTCAAATTTTTTAAATTAATTTAATTGTTTTTTAGTTATTTGAATTTCACTTTTTGAATTATCAATATCTTATTTTTGCATTTAACATTTATATTTTCGACGAATGTGATCTTCTTTTTAACTTATTGATTATTATATGGTGAAAGATTTTAAGTGTGATCTATGTCATAAAAATATTGTCATTTCCCTACAATAATTAATCCGCTTTAAAGGAAATAATAAAAATATAATCTAGTTATTGGAGGCTATTATGATCACTTCAGTCATTCTCAGCTATGCGTTTATGTACTTTGTACTATTCGTAGCGGTGCCATTTGTATTTGTGATGTTTGTAATGACCTGTATTAAGTTTTTTAGGGCAGATCACGATGACGTTCATCATGAAATGACACTCAGGCCAGAGTTATTCGATAAAGAAAGTTTTAACTTTTTTAAATCACTAAAAACGGTTGTAGAAGGAAAATACGATGTCTGTGTCAACGTGCCACTCGACAACGTATTTAACATGGATCAGCATGATGCGGAATTAAACCATGAATGCCGCCTCGATTATGTGCTGGTCGACCATGACTCCTCCGCCGTGAAGTTGGTGATCAGTGATTCTGGTAAACAAAGCAACTCCCCTATGAAAAAACTGTTTAGCAAGTTCAACGTGGGTTTTGTTGAAATGAATCAGCATAAACAGTGGGATCCGCAAAGCCTTAAGCTAGCCTTGGCCGTTTGACCACTACAGTTTGGGTTCGGAGTTTTCCGAACCCTGACTTTCTCGTTCATTGATGTGAGGACTCATTATGTCTACTCAACAATGGCTGTGGTCATTACGCTTGGCTGTTGTGGCGTGTCTGATTAGTTTTAGCGCTTCCTATGCTGCAGCTAGTTCAGCAGCAGACAGTTCTGAAAAGGATAGCGCCACGGCGACATATCAAATCAATAGTGATGCTTGCATCAAGTGTCACAGGCGTAACGGCCAGATGTTAGGGCATCATGGCCAGGATGCGATGAAAATGAGCTGTTCAACCTGCCACGGTGAGCAGGGGGAACACCCTAAAAAGCACAATAACCTCACGGTATTTGGTGAGAAAGCGCCTACGAGCGTTGCGCTGCAACAGGACGTCTGTTTGAAATGCCATTCCCCCGCCAAACTTGGCGAACGTGAGTGGACCCATAATGTTCATGCTATCAAGCTTTCCTGTGCAGCCTGTCACCAACTACATAGTCCAACTGAACCTATGGCAAATCTGAGCCTTAAGGCGCGAAGCGACGTTTGTCGCCGTTGCCATACGGGAAAACAGGAGTAGGGTTATGGACAAGTCAAAAAGAACTTTTCTGAAGGCGGCCTGCGCAGTCCTAGCGGGAGCATCTGGGGCGACCCTATTGGCTACCGAGAAGGTGGCGACCGAGAAGGCGGCTCGCCAGGTGGCTGTGCAGCCCAGCGTGAAATATGCGCTTATTCACGATGAGACTAAATGTATTGGTTGCCGCGCCTGCGAAGCTGCCTGCCGTGAAATCAATCATGTCCCCGAGGGCGTTGCGCGATTAACTATCGAGCGTACGGGCCCCTATGGGGAATATCCCAATCAGTTTTATCACTTTAGCCGCAAGTCCTGTCAGCACTGTGAGGATGCGCCCTGTGTGAATGTGTGCCCAACTGGGGCGGCATTTAGCGATCCTGCAACGGGAATCGTGTCGGTAAATAGCGATAAATGTGTAGGCTGCCAATATTGCATTGCCGCTTGTCCTTACAAAATTCGCTTTATCAATCCCGTTACCCACGCGGCCGATAAGTGCGATTTTTGCCGTGAGACTAACTTGGTGGCGGACAAACAGCCCGCCTGTGTTGCGGCCTGCCCAACTAAAGCATTGGTATTCGGTAATTTAAAAGACCCAGATTCTGAGATCGTACAGCTACTTAAGGCCAACCCTACCCAAAGGGCGAAGGCAGAGCTGGGCACACGGCCAAAACTGTTTCGTATTGTGGCTAAATCCGGGGAGGTGGCGATATGAGCGCCCTACATTTCGATACCTTAGTTTGGCATTGGCCAATTGCTATCTACTTGTTTTTAGCAGGTGCCTCGGCGGGAGCGATGTTTTTTGCCGTGCTACTTAAACACTTCGTGCTGAAACACAACGCCTATCAGTCCGGCTTTGTGCAAGCGGCCTGTATAGTCGCCCCCGTTGCTGTGATGGCAGGTTTGGGCATTCTAGTTATGGATCTCACTAAACCATTCGATTTTTGGAAAATTCTTGTGTTCTACAATCCAAAATCTGTGATGTCGATGGGGGTGTTGATTTTGCTTATCTACCAAGTGTTTATGTTCGTTTGGATAGGTTTGTTATTTAGGCAACCCATAGATGCTTGGTGTGAAACACGTTTTCCTTGGATGCTCAAATTTACTGCTTGGCTTACGCGCTTCGATGCGACTATTACTGGTTTGCTGGTGATTTTCTCCGTCGCGTTGGGGGCTTATACCGGCTTTTTATTATCGGCGCTGCCCGGCTATCCGATGCTGAAAAATCCGGTATTACCGCTGCTGTTTTTGGCTTCCGGGCTGTCATCGGGCGCAGCGTCGGCCCTACTCGGCGGCGTGTTACTCAATGCAAACCCAAATTCTAAGGAGGTGCATTTTATTCACAGGGTTGAAATCCCGCTGATCTTAGTCGAGATAGTATTGATCTTTACCTTCTTTATGGGATTGGTACTCTCCGGCGGCCAAAGTAAGGTGGCGACCTTTAATGCCATTGGTTACGGCTTCTGGGGCTGGATTTTCTGGCTCGGGATTGTGGGCCTTGGGCTCTCGGGCCCCTTGGCAATGAATCTGTTTATGACGGCCACCTCGAAACGTAAATGGTCCTATGTGGCGGGCACCGCCTGCCTAAGTTTGGTAGGAGTGATATTACTGCGAAATTTTATTCTCTACACAGGTCAAATGACGATTGCCTAGAAAGCGCAATATTGTCAGTAAAGCAAGCGAAACTACATAAGACAGAAAGGATAAAGCAAACAGCGTTACAGGAGCTGCAACAGAATACGGCGAGCGGCGAAGCGGTGTTTAAGGAAGCCACCGTGGGAGCCAATCCTCAAGGGGTTTGGCTGAGCCTGAGATGGGGAGGTTCTTGGCGCACTCTGCCGAACAGGGAGGTTATTGGGAAGGGAAGCCACGTGTTTCATTTACATACTTTTTGCCCTGCCTCCACAAGGCCTCGCCACCCTTAATTCCTTAGGGTGGCGTTTGTTATTTGCGCCGTACATTTATTCGCCTGTGTTATTAATCCATTCACTCATCACCACGTGGGTTTTGATCTTGATGATGTCGGTATGGGTATCGATATATTCGCGGATTTCATGCAGGCGGCGCATTGAAGCGGCGTGCACATAGACTAATAAATCCATATCCCCCGAGATGCCTCTACAGGTGATGACCTCAGGAATCGCATGGAATACATGCACTACATCGGCGCAACGTGGGCATTTATGCTGGATCTCAAAATAGGCCGACACTCCCTCTTTTTGGGATTCGCTTAACAGCACCTGATAACCGCGGATAACCCCAGTCTGCTCTAGCTTTTTGATCCGCTCCGACACGGCGCTGCGGGAGAGGTTAACTTGTTCGGCAATACTCGACACACTCTGGCGGGCATCCTGACGTAGACTGTTGATGATGGCGGTATCGAACTTATCCAATTGCGGCTCCATGGCTTAGGTTGAATGACTGAGTATTTATTGGCTGTGGTAATATTGCGTTTAAACATCGCCGTCAGATTGCCGGAAAATTAACACTATGCCGTCATTTCGTCGGTAATCGGCACTAAGAACGTCGACATTGGCGACAGTTTGCAGCGGTAAATATCTCTATACTAACAGCTCAAAAACCACTGAATACTAACAGATGAACTCACATAGCGGAACAATTGGGCGCTGGCAGGGCGCAGGTTTAATGGCCACCACTTTGCTGGGCACCGGGGTGTTTATTCTCCCTCAGATGACGGTCAATATTGCCCAAGGCGGTGCGCTGGTGGCGTGGCTAATGCTTACCTTGGCGATTATTCCGGTAGCCTTAGTGTTTGGCCGTCTGGCGAGTGTGTTTCCCCATGCAGCTGGCCCTGCTTACTTTGTCGAGAAGGCCTTTGGCCGCACTGCGGGTCGGACTATTGGGCTGATTTTTTTATTGGTGGTGCCTATGGGGGCGCCGGCTGCGATTTTGATGACCTTCCAGTTTGTCGATGCGTTAATTCCACTGGATGGTTGGGCCAAAGTTGCCGCCGAAGTTGCGGTGATTTGCGGATTGTTTCTGCTAAACCTTAGAGGTATTCAAGTGTCGGCCAAGCTGCAATTTGGCTTAACGCTGTGTATCGTCGGTATTGTGGTGCTTTTGTTTGGTGTTAGCAGTACAAAGACAGATTTGCTGGCCACACTTGGCCAATATTCTCAGCCAGAAATCCCCACCATGATGCTTGCCGCAGGCATCGCCTTTTGGAGCTTTTTGGGCATTGAGGCCATGACCCATTTAGCCGATGATTTTAAAAAGCCACAGCAGGATATGATCCCTGCGATGATGATGGGCACTGTGCTAGTGGGTATTATCTATGTGGCATGTACCTTGTTGATTCTGATAGTGCCGACGGATAAGAGTCTTGCCATGATTGGGGTGTTCGACAACTTACTCGGTGGGTATGGTTCGCTGGTGATTGGTATTCTTGGCGTGGCGAGTGGCCTTGCAACGGTTAACGTATATGCAGCCAGTGCGGCGCGGTTAATTTGGAGTTTTAGTTCGGAGGGCATTTTGCCCCGTTATTTCGCCTTTAAAAATGACCATGGTGTGCCTACTCGGGCGCTGGGTGCCCTGCTGTCGGTGATGGCGAGTGTCATTGTGCTAACGTATTTGACGGGGCAGGAGCTTGAGCATTTGATTGCTTGGAGCAACGGGGTGTTTGTGGTGATCTATCTGATGGCGATGTTAGCTGCGGCTAAATTATTGCCCCGCAGTAATTGGCCGTTAGTGGTGCTGGGGAGTCTGTTCTGCCTCGCGCTTGGTATTGCGCTTGGTGCTAGCATGGCCTATGTGTTGGTGTTGATTTGTATAGTTGCACCGTTTTTATGGTGGCAGAAAACCCATATCAGCAGGAAGCAAGTTATCGTCACACCAGAATAAATATAATGCCCTAGGTCGTTTGCGGCCTAGGGCTGTTCTCTTCAGTATTGAGTTCTATACCCTTTAAGTTCAATTAGGCCTAAGCACTTAAGGCTTTTGCTCCAATTTAAAGGCTAACTGTACCCTTTGATTGAGTTGAGACATGGCCTTGCCCGCTTCAAATTGGGGTTGTACTTCCACGTCATCACCGCTGAAATTGCGGCCTTATCAAATATCCTTTTGGGATTAGCATCCAACACTTGGGCGTTACTCACAGTGCCGTCGACTCGAATATCGAAGGCCACTATTACAAAACCTTCTTTGCCATTTGGGCCGCCTCAATGGGGTAGTGTGGCTCAATTTGCACCATAAGCACAGCTTCGGGGGACATCACCGAAGGGGTTAACTGCGTCGTTGGTGTCGGCACCCAGATATCGAATCGGGGTGGCTCACTCACTTCGCCGCCTTAGGGTTGTGGACTACGGACTAGCTCGGCCATAAACACGAATAACCCTAGAGTGATGAGGGCGCTAACAACAGGGAAACCAGTGCGATTTGGCATTGCATATTGAGTCATAGTGCTTCCTTGGTTGTGAGTGACTATTAAGCAATAACATCAATCCCTGAAATTTAGGTTTTTTGTAACACCTAGACTAAAAGGTAATTGAAACAGTTGGTTGGATAGTGGTGGTGAGTTAATCGTGGACGAAGAAAACAGCTTACTTTATAGGTTTCCCCCCTTTTAAAGGGGTGGCAGTACTCAGTCTTTGTTGATGAAAATAAGCTTAAACTGGAATAAGCATGCGTTTATTTTGTGTTCTATATTTTTATCAAACCCATGGATAGAGAACAGTATATGGATTCTGCAGCCCTACTCAGTCATGTCGATGAATTACCCCGTTTACCTAAAGCCATTAGTGAGTTGCTTGAGATGGTGAACGACGACAATGCTTCTATCAGGAATATTGCTACTAAAGTTTCCCACGATCCCTTGATCAGCGCTAAGGTGCTAAGGCTTGCCAACTGCGCCCATTACGGCCATAGCCGCGAGGTAGGCAGTATTGATGAAGCCGTCGTGCGCCTTGGCATGCAGACCCTAAGAACCCTAGTCTTAGCCTCGGCGGTAATGGGAGCTGTGCCTAAATGTGAAGGGGTGGATTTAGCGAAGTTTTGGGGTGAAACCTTTGAGGTTGCGCTCTATAGCCAAGAGATGGCAAAGCGTTGTGGGGTCAATTCTGAGGAGGCCTTTACCTGTGCGATACTGCATCGTATTGGCGATCTTCTTATTGCGTCCGTATCCCCCGAGGATGCCAGAAGGGTCGCCGCGGCTGTTGCCGAGGGCAAGGATAAACATCAGTTTGAGCGTGAGTTACTTGGCTATGATTCCCCCGATGTGGGGGCATTACTTGCCAAAAATTGGAAGTTTACCCCCGCTCTGGTGCAGGGGATTCTCTACCAAGATCATCCAAAGGACGCGCAACCCTTCTCGCCGCTTGCGGCACTCATCAGACTAGCCCACAACATTCTCGACGATTGGGACGCCATCGAAGATGAGGATAAAACCAGTTGGTTATCTCAACTGGCAACCCAAAAGGGCCTACATATGGAAATGGGCGGACTCAGGCTTAAACTATCTGAGCTGAGGGGCGAAGGATTTGCAATCGGTAAGGAGTTAGCTTAATTGCCCAGCTTGAGTCGTTTACGCTTTAGTGGCTTAGATTTAAGCCTGCTCAGGCCTCTGTTTTCTTAAGCTATTACGAGTTCATTAGTTTTGGCTAGTTGTTGTTTCCATCGCCAAATTGCGCATTTGAATCAACTCACTGTGCTTTAAGTACAACAGATCCGCCGTACGGCGAATAATTTGATCTTCGTATTGGGATAAATGTCCATCGGCATAGGCTAATTGCCACATCGCGAGCAGTAATTGTTGCTTTTGCTCCAAGCTGAACTCGGCATTTATCGTGTTAGTAAATTCAAATAACGAAGTGGCATTGCCTTGTACTTGCTTGGCTTCGGCAATCAATTCATTGGCTTGCGCATCCGACATCGACAGAGATTGTGTCAGTAACGATGGCAGTAGCTCCGCCTCTTCGGGGGCGAGGGTATCATCGGCAAACACGACTTCCAATAACATACTCGCGGCGGCCAGCTTCAATTGATGGGCTTTTTCTTCAGGGCTAGTAGCAAGGGCATGGGATTGTAGTAATCGTTTTAGCTTTGCAATCATAGGGCGTGGCTCAAACCAAAAGACGTAATCAATAGACTGATTTTAGACGTTAAAGTTCACCCTATGGAAGGCTAGGGTGAACTTAGGTGTCGTTTCAAGATTAGAGCAAGGCACCTAAACCTTGTGTAAGAAGAGCAGCTGTGCCTTCAGCGCCATTAGTCTCAAGATAGGTTTTTGCCACGTTGATCATAGGCACCGCCAGCTCCTGGGAGATGCCTAACTTTTGGAAGGCATTTAACACTAACGCACTGCCTTGCAGAGATGCGCCAACATTACCCGCCTTAGATAACAGCCCCGAAACGCCAGAAGTGCTGTCGAGTTGTGGTGCCGCCGCTAACAGGCTGTCTGCGTTAGGAATGCTTGCGGCTAAGGTGTCATAGTCTGATGTGTTCAGACTGGTTTGCGCCATGCCTAACAGGCTGCCTAAACCGCCTTCGGCTTGGGTTTGAGTGAGACCTAATTGTGACATTACAGAACCCACTAATGCGTTTGACTCTGTCACTGTAGCGGTTGCTGTGGTTGCGGTTTCTGCTGTCTTGGTTTGGGGCGCAGCAAGATTGTCTAACCAGCCGGCGTGTGCAGAAGAAACGAAAAGGCCAGCGCTGAGCACTAAAGAGAGGGAAAACTTAGCTTTCATCGGGAAATTTCCTTGAGGTTTTGCTCGCAAATAAAAAGGGGCACAGTGTAACGACATTAGTTGGGTTATTGCAGTCGTTTTTGTGTGATTTACAGGACATCGCGTGATTTGATCTGTGCATTGATGCGGGATTTTGGGTATCCTTAGCGGCACATCACAGTGTTAATTTACTTCAATTATTTTGGAAAGGCGCATGTCACTATCCGCAATTTTGACCGAGGCTTATAACTTTTTCCGTAACCATTTAACGCAGCTGGCAATGTTGACTGTGCCATTACTGTTGATCCAAGTGGGCATTCAGTTATGGCTCGGGGTAGAGATCTCCAAGGTCGATATGGAAAACCCGCAATTTGGTGCACCGCACATGATTGCCATGATGTTGATGCTCATTGTTTTTTCGATCTTTATTGCGGCGTTAACCCTGTTTCTAGAACTGCGCTCTCAGGGGCATAATCCTTCGACAGGGTTAGTGCTCCGCGCTAGCTTACCCTTTGTGCCACCGCTGCTTCTGGCCGGCGTATTTTCGGGTCTCGCCATTATTGCCCCAGTCATGCTGTTTGCGGCCTTTGGGCCTTTCTGGTTGGTGGGATTAATCTTAAGTTTTTACCTGTTTGCCCGCCTAGCCTATGTGAACTTTATGGTGGTGGTTGAGCGTTTAACACCGCTCGAGGCCATCAAGGCCAGTTTTAAATTAAGTGGCCCCATTGCGGTGAAAACCGTTGCTGTATTGATGCTGTATTTCCCATTATCTATTTTAGGTGGGCTGATTTCAGGTTTAGCATCATACGGTGGTTTACCGCTACAGATGCTTAGCGACACTTTCGTGTCATTTATCAGTATTTTTGTTAACTTAGCTTTGTTCCGCTTGTATATGGTCACTAAACAAACGAACTAAAAGAGCCAATTTGACAAAGAAATTCACGGGATTTGGACTAGCTGAGCAGAGGATGAGCTGATGAGCAATGGGGCTGAAATACTGGATAGTGAGTTTATCCAAGGCTTTTCGGCCTCGCTCCTAGATGATTACCTCAATGCCAAAAACTATGTGCAGGATGTCCCTACCCAATCTCTACTGCATATCCGCAGTTTTACCCACAGATTGACCGATTTATTAGCGCAAAAACATCATCTGTCCTTCTGTGGTCCCAATTTGTACGATCGTATCGAGCAGCTTAATCAGTCTCGGGTAATCGATGTCAAAACCACCCGAGCGCTGCATCGACTTCGTAGTGATGGCAACCGTGGGGCACACCCTGAAAAATACCATTTAACCCAAGAGCAACTTCTCGCCCTAGCGCAAAAATCCATTAGGGATGTGCTCGCACTCATCGAGTATTTGTACCCCAAATTTATCGGGAAAGCGGCGCCAGCTTTTAGTTATCAAGCAAGTGATGCACTAACGGCAAAGGAGCTCTGTTACCGTGCGGTGATGGAGGATGATGCTAAATCCCAGTATCTATTAGGTGTCTCCTTTAAGACTAAGGCCTTAATGCTTAAGGAGCAGGAACTGGCGCTTATCGATCTCCAATACGGCACCGAAGACGAAAATGGCGAGGCGGTAATGGCAATGGCAAAGCAGGTCGCAGAGACTTTTGCTAAGGCGGCCTATTGGTTTTCTCTTGCTGCACCCAAAGACATGGATGCCCTGTTTGAGCATGGCGTGTCGCTTATCCACGGTTATTCGGGGAAGGCCGATATCGACGCCGGTGAGGCGGCAATTGCGATCGCAGCGAGAGCTGGAGTGGTGAATGCCATGGCGCTATTGGGGTATTTCTACCTCGTGGGCAGTAAGACCATTGCGCAGGATTTGACCGAGGCGCAGGCATTTTTAGAAAGGGCCGCGGAGGGTGAGCAAGCTGAAGCCATGGCCAATTTAGGGGTATTGTATTTTCAAGCGCATAACCTTACCCAGGCCTTCCATTACATCAACCAAGCGGCGCAAGCAGGTTATCCCCATGCCCAATACCATCTGGCGCTCATGCTGGCCAATGGCGATGGCTGCAAGCCTGATCCCATTGCCAGTAAGCACTGGATGACTGAGGCCGCAGAGCAAGGGCAGTTAGATGCAATGCTGACCCTCGCACAACAAATACTCAATGATGAAAATGCCTTTGGCAGTGATTTGAGCCAAGCCGAACATTATCTGCGTGAAGTCATCAAGTATGGCCATAGCGTGCCAGCGATGATCGAACTGAGTATGGCGTTGGCCGATGGGATACTTGGGCGTATCGATGTGGTCGGTTCGGCCGCGCTGTTAAACCTTGCCAAACGCCACGCCAATGACGATGAAAAAGAGATTATCGACCCGCTGTGGCTATCCCTTGCGTTGCAGGTCGATAAAGTGTTGGAGGTAACTCAGGATGCGGGTGAAATTCATGCCCTAAAACGGGCGCAGGCCATTCTTAGCCATGAATCCCACTAAGAAGATGGTTACGGCCATTTGTGTTTTAGGTGTTTCACTCTATGGGTAGTACCCGTTGGTAATTGCGGCAGAATTCTACCGCGTTCAATTCGTGCAAATTTTTAATTATCACCACGTTGATGTTCAAAGGTGCGGCCCTGATAATCTTTGGGGTGAGTTTCTCGCACGACCTTTCCATTCTGATAGTCGCTAAATCCACTGTAGTGACTACTCATATTCGCTTGGGCACGTTTATATTTTGCTACCTGGCGCGCAACATAAATACGGCTGAAAATCACGAAGATTGCAATGGCAATTGCGCCAAACAGCAGTATAAAGGGTAACAAAAACAGTGAGACACAAACCAAGGCAACGGTGAGCGCCATGGCTAGCCAAGTTCTCGGGCCTGAAATGCGTGGCTGAAAAGGACTTTGTTGGAATTGATGGTAAAGCATAAGCACTCCTTTTGAGGGCGATTGGAGAGGGTTAAAGCGCGTATGCGTACTGCACCTGAAATGCGCTCTCCAAATTCCCAAATGTGGTTATGCAGTGTGCAATAAATGAACTTTCAAGGTCACGTTAATCTTGGTTAATTTACATTTATTTACCGCCCGTTCAGACTGATTGGCTTATTTTCCCAAGCATCCTAAACCAGCCTCAACTCGACGTCGTTGTACTACTATAAAGTAATTTGTCGACACTCTGGCAAATGGTTTCCCTAATCCATTTGTGCCCTAGATCTTCATCATTACGTTGATGCCACAGCAGTACATAGGCCATAGGTATAAATTCGAACGGCAGTGGTAGTAGCTTCAATGGATATAATTTGCAGGCATGACGGGCAAAGCTTGAGGGTAGGGTAAAAATTAACTCACTGTGGGCGCACACACTGGCGGCGCCATAAAAGTCGGGCACAGTGGTGCTGATTTTGCGTCTATGGCCGAGGTCTGCCAAAAAGTAATCCAGCGCCCACCAAGCACTGCCTTCGCAGCGCACTTGCACGTGGGCCATATCTAAATACAAAGATAAATTCCATTCGGGCGAGGTTAATTTATCCATGAGTGGATGATTTTCTCTTACGAGGCAGACCTGCTTATCGGTAAATAAGGTCTGGCAGACAATTCCTTCGGGTAGGCGGTCGGTGCGAGGATCGGCTAAAGGGTGAAGATCTCGCCCTGCAATACCAAAGTCAATCTGCCCCTGCATCAAATCATGCATGGATTTTTCGGTCCAAACATAGGAATCCAATTTAATGTTGGGTGCGGTATTGAGCATTGGACCGATGAAGTAGGGGATTAAGGTCTCGTAGGCACTTTCGACTATGGCAAAGGAGAATTGCCTGTTGCTACTAGCAGGATGAAAGGTTGGCGGCTGGGTCAGCTGATACAAGTCCTGTAAAATCGTCGGCAGCTTGTGACCGATATTAATGGCGTGAGCCGTGGGCTTAAGGCCATGGGCTGTGCGTTGGAAGAGGGGGTCATCTAAGGTTTCCCTGAGTCTGTTTAAGCTCTTACTCAAAGCCGATTGACTAATATGTAATCGGGTGGCTGCACGGGTGACACTCTGCTCTTCGAGCAAAATCTTAAGTATCACCAATAGGTTGAGGTCAACTTTGGCGAGGTTGTCGAGATTCATAGATATTCCTTAAAGGAAATTTACTTTGGAAATTATACCATTTCTGTTCATACCTTGAGTTATTTAAAATAGTCATGAATAACTGAGATTCGATTAACTGAGAAGTTATATGCAGCGCAATTTGTTACCAATTTTGATGTCCTTGGTGCTGTTAAGCCCATTGGCCATTGATATTTATTTACCTTCGTTGCCCACCATGGCGGCGGAGTTTTCTGTTTCATCGAGTGAAGTGCAGTCTACTCTAGTACTGTTTCTGTTCGCTATGGGGTTAGGCCAAGTGTTAATTGGGCCTCTAGCTGACCGTTTCGGTCGTCGACCTATCGCTATTTTTGGGGTGTTGCTCTATGGCACCAGTAGTTTGCTTGCAGCTGCAGCGATGGAGTTCCAGTGGTTACAGCTTGCCCGTGTTCTGCAAGGCCTAGCTGCCTGTTCGACCTCGATAGTGGCCTTTAGTGCGGTACGTGATTGCTACTCAGCTAAGGAAGGTGCACGGATTTACAGTTACTTAAATGGGGCAATCTGCGTTATCCCTGCATTAGCACCTACCTTAGGTGGCTTATTAGCGATGCAATTTGGTTGGCGTTCTACCTTCGTGTTTATGACATTATACGCAATGTTAATGATGCTGGTGGTAGGTTACCGCTTACCTGAGACTCGCCCTGCAAACACGGTTAATGAAGGTGGCTTATACCGCTGGAGCCGTTATAAGCCTGTGATTGGTAACACTCACTTCCTGTTTTATGCCTTTGCCTGTATGTCGGCGATGGCGGCAATTTTATGTTACGTGTCCTATTCGCCCGTATGGCTAATTGGCCATTTAGGAGTGTCTGAACTGGCTTTCAGCGGCCTGTTTGGTCTGAATGCGACGGTGAACATCATTGCCTGTTTCGTGGCGCCAGTAGTGATCCGCACATTGGGCAATCGACCAACGGCAATTTTAGCCTTGGCCTTATTAGTGGCCGCAGCGGTCTTAGTGATAGCGGTGCAATGGTTTGGCCCAAGTGTTGGTATGGCGGCGGCTTTTGCCTTTATGTTGCCTATGATGTTGCTGTGTATCGGGTTTGCCTTGTTGTTAGGTCCTGCAACCAGTATGGCGCTATCGGCATTCGGTGAGCGTGCGGGTACCGCAACGGCAATGTTGGGCTTTATTCAAATGAGTGGTGCTTCTGTGATCACAGCGCTTGTGCAGCAGACCAGTCTGACAGCGCCCTATGCAGTCGCCTTTGTCATGGGGCTGTTCTCAATTGGTCTACTGGTGATGATGGGACTTCGCCGATTCGACCATTGGCATCAAGAACAAGCAGTTGCAGATCACTAATACCACAACCGATTGATAAAGTGTCACCCTTGCCTGGCGCAGTTTGACCACTGCGTCGGGCATTTTTATTCTCTGGCGTTTGGTTTTAGCTTGAACAGTACCCACAGAGCTAGTTTCCCTCGGGTGGTTTCAAGGGATTATTAAGGCGTCTTGCTGTTATACTAGGTCATATTTTTCGGATTAAATGAGCCTTCCTTGACCCGCAAATACTGCCCTAACTGTCGGTATCCAATCACTGCCTGCTTGTGTGCTAGCGTGCAGCCAATCTATCCGAAAACTAGGCTGTATGTTTTACAGCATCCAACCGAAGTCGAGCATAAAAAGAATAGTGTTAAGGTGCTTAGCCTTGTTGTGCCCGATACCCAAGTATTTGTTGGTGAGACTGAGGAAGATTTCGCAGCGCTTAAAGTTGAACTTGAAAGGAGCGGTAAGCCGATTTATTTAGTTTATCCCTCGGAAGCTAGCATGGATATCGAGGCGCAGCCCATGGATGCAGACTGTATTCTACTGCTACTCGATGGAACTTGGCGTAAGGCATTCAAAATGTTTCAGTTAAATCCTTGGCTGGCAAAGTATCCCGCGGTGCGTCTAGGTGAGCATTATGGTTCAAGGTATAAAATTCGAAAATCGAGTCGGAGCGATAGTCTGTCGACCTTAGAGGCGAGCGCGTTTATGCTTAATGCGCTAGATGGCCAGCTAAAGATTGAGCCACTGCTCAATGCCTTCGATGCTATGGTGGAGATGCGGATCAGTGCGATGCCAGCCGAGGTACAGTTGCGTTACCCTCAAAATGAATAACCCTAATTGGGTAATTATTTGCAACAACGTACGTATTAAATTCGCTAAAATCTTGTTCAGATCACGCTAACTTATCGCAAAACAAGGTTTAATAACGGCGATTCGTTTGCGCTGCAAATGATGAGATAGCACTGCCAGCCTATTGCTTTGCAGGGGAGCGATGCCAGTTAATGGTGCGCTGGCAGGGCTATCGTGCCTTAGCGTGTGCTTCAGAGCGGTGAAACGCTTTACCGCCCACTCTTAGTCTACACTCCAAAACTGTTATTGGTTCCCTATGGCTATCCCGTTGCGATAGCAGTTAAGCGATTTGCCTGTCACTCAGATAGGCTTGAGTAAATTGCTCACCAAGGCTGGGTTGGCCAAATAGAAAACCCTGTGCAAAGCCTTGACCCATATGGGTAATGATGTCCTTTTGCTGCTCAGTTTCAATGCCTTCTGCAACAAAGTGGATATCTAATGCTTGAGCCAGTTGCACGATAGCGCGGCAGAGTTTTTGCCCTGAGACCTCGTTGAGCCGTAGCGCAAACTCGGCATCAATTTTGACACTATCAATCGGCAGGGTACCTAGGCGGCTTAATGAGGATAACCCAGTACCAAAGTCGTCAATGGCGATGCCCACCCCAAGTTTTTTAATGCGCTTTAAGGTCTGATGGGCCAACTCAGGTTGACGCAATAATGCGGATTCAGTGATCTCTAAAATCAATGCCTTAGGGGGTAAACCATTACTCTTCAGCGCGCTAATAACCTGCTCTACAAAGTCGACGTGCTCTAATTGTAAAGGTGACACGTTGACCGAGACGATAAAATCGGGTTGATAGTGTGCGCGCCAGATGGCAGCCTGCTTACAGGCCTGTTCGAGTGCCCATTGGCCTATGCTGATAATGAGCCCCGTTTCTTCCAGCAAAGGTAAGAAATCGGAGGCATCGCATAATTCAGTCGGCGATTTTTGCCAGCGCAACAGCGCTTCTGCACCAATAGATAGATTGGTGCGTAGATCGATGATTGCCTGATAGGCGATGGTAAATTGTTTAAGACTATGGGCGTGCCTTAAGTTATTAATGAGAGTTAGCTTTTGTTCCGCAGCTTGGCTCATTGCCTTATCGTAAAAGACCAAATGTGGCGCGCTCTTTTTCGCGCAGTACATGGCGGTATCGGCAAGGCTGATTAACTGGTTTGCCTGATCGCTATGGGTCGGGAAAAGCGCGATGCCGATACTGGTACCGAGGAAGAATTTTTGTCCTTCAATCTCAAATGGACTATCGAAGAGTGTTAATATCTGCTCCGCCGCCCTTTGGATCTCATCCCTGTCACTGCAATCTTGAAGTACTAAGGTAAATTCGTCGCCACCCATTCGGGCAATATCGGCTTTTTCAATACAGCCAGCCTCTAGCCGCGCGGCAACCAGTTGAAGCACCTTATCGCCCATAGCATGCCCAAAGCTGTCATTAATATTTTTAAAACCATTGAGATCTAAAAACATTAATGCCCCAAGGCTGCTGGGATTGTCCTTTAGTTTGCTCAAGGCTGTGCTCAATATCTGCTTAAGATGAAAGCGGTTTGGCAGACCTGTGAGGGTGTCGTACAGGGCTCGAGTTGTCAGCTGACTCTCAAGCTGTTTTTTAGTACTGATGTCACTGAAAATGTTCACATGATACAGGGTACCTTCGGCGGTCACGATTCTGCGGCTGCTTTGCCAGGCAGGGAAAGTGGTACCATCGGAGCGTTGTTTAAGGGTTTCACCTTGCCAGAATCCACGCTGCTGAAGGGCTGCTTGGCAGTCACTATCCTCACCTAATGCATTGTGATGAGCTTCGATAAATAACGGAATTTTATTGATTAATTGCTCTGCACTGTAACCGCAGATGCGGCACATGGCTTTATTAACCGCCAGCACTCGATTGAACTCATCGGTGATATAAACGGCTTCGGCACTTTCTTCGAGGGTCGTGGCCATGATTTCCTTTGGCAGGTGGTCAAAACCATCGGTGAACAGCGGACGAATTTGATTACGGCGGTCGAGCGCTTGTAACTCAACTAGTACAACGGCCTGTTGCTCTAGGTCACAGCGGTAGAGCTTTACGCGAGTCGGCAGTTCTTGGCCCTGGTGGCTTATATGCAACCAATCATATTCTATTGGGCTGTTTTCAAGTGCTGCGAGTAGCATTTCACGCGCAAATTCAACACTGTTCCGACCGGAGGCTTGGATTCTTGGCGCAAAATCATAGGGAGTGGCATTCACAAAGGCATCGTATTCAATACCAAAGTAGTCCAAGGCGGCATCATTAGCACTAATAAAACAAAAGCCTTGAATGAGGGCGAGGGGTGTTTGGTTTGGTTGCGCTCTCCAACATGAAAGTTTTTGCTGCAACACTGGATCATCGGTGGTGAGGCTATTGAGCAAGTGTTGCCATCTAATCATATGGGTTACTCTCTCGCGACTCTTTGGGTCACTATAATGCGTAGGTGATTCGTTTATAAAGAAATTAATTGAAATACTACACAATTAATAAGGATAAAAAATTAACCTATACGATGTTTCGTAAAAATGAAATTAAAAAATGCTCAAGAGGCGGGATCTTTCTGTATTGTTAAGGAAATCATTATTGTCGCTTGTGATATGCTGTGGAATAGATGTGTCGCAGCGCTAGCTACTGGAGAGAAATTTATGCAACTCAGGATCAAAGTGTTAAGCATGTTTATTGCGATGGGCGCTGTAGTGACATTCGCCCAAGCCAGCGAAACCGAAAAACCGCATCTGACCCTAGAGCAAAAGGCTGATAAGGCGCGTCTCGATTCCCAACAGTTAGAACAATCGCAATTGGAAAAAGCGCGCCAAGCCGCCAGTGAAACGGCGGCACGGGAGGAGAAAATCAAACAACAATCTTCGGCGCGTGACTGGGAGGCGCAGCAAAAACGTAAAGCGCAAGAACAGTTTGATGAACGTGAAAGCCGCGAGCAACAATACCTACAACAGGCAAAGGAAGCTGCTGCTACGGAACGTAAAATCCCAACGCCACTCTAGGCAATACCGAAATCTTTGAAATCTAGGAAATGCTGTTGAATACCTGTCCCCTCTGTCATAGCGTCGATTTAGTCCACTATCATCAAGACAAGAAGCGCTCTTACTACCAGTGTCCTACCTGCATGTTAGTGAGTGTGCCCGCGGAATATTACTTAAGCGCCGCCGATGAAAAGGCCGAGTACGATAAGCATGAGAATCATCCTGAGGATCTTGGTTATCAGCGTTTTTTGAACCGCACCCTGGAGCCGCTGCTTGAGCGCGTCACCGTCGATCAGCAAGGGTTAGATTTTGGTTGCGGAGAAGGCAAAGTGTTAAGTCTGATGGCAAGATCGCGTGGCTATCAGATGGAAAACTACGATCTCTATTACGCGAATTGTCCCGAAGTTTTAAATCGCCAATATGATTTTATTACTTTAACTGAGGTCATCGAGCATGTTAGCGATGCCAGCGCCTTATTGAGTCAATTGAATCGGTTACTTAAGCCCAACGGCATTTTGGCGGTGATGACTAAGCGCGTTCGTGACCTTGCGGCATTCACCAATTGGCATTACAAAAACGATCCCACCCATATTAACTTTTACTCCGAGGCGACCTTCCGTTGGTTAGCTGAGCATTATGGTTGGCGACTCGAAATTGTCGATAACGACGTAGTGTTTTTACATAAGTAAGATTTAAGGTCAAATGCCACTTAAGCGGTCAAGGTATTCCACCAACAAGAGTAGTCAGACAGGCTATTTTTTCCTTTAAAAACTAGACCCTACTGGGATTGATATTAAGCTTTGGCTTTCGGTGGCTAAGGTGAAGTATTTCATCTATATCTCTACTAAATAGAGGTTAAAACTCATAACGTTCGATGCTGAGTTTTCAGATAAATGTCATTAGGAGTCTTGGTGGTCATCATCAGGTTATGCTCTGATCCCCAAGCCATAAAGGGCCTGAGTTATGTTTCCAAACAAGAGAGTTGAAGATATTTATGAGTCTTACAATAGGCTTTTAAATTTCAGCAACTTGTCATGGTGGATAATCGATCTAAAGGATGACCCCAACATTTTTTATTGCAATAAAATCATGTGTGAGACCTTTGGTTTAAACGAACGTCTTATTCAGCACTCGGTCGATAAAACCTGCCCGATAGCGGGTGATTACAACAAAAATATCGCCATTCGAAACTCAGAAAAAGCTCGCCAAATTTTCACCGAATACTATCAACTTCGAAATGGGGTGATCGATGAGTATAAGAATATCTTTCCCTATTATGATGCGAAGAAAGACCGTACTTTTTATTTTGTTAGCCGCGCTAAACCGTTAATAAAAGATGAATCCGGGAAGGCTGAAGTGCTGTTTGGGATAATCGAGCCCGAAGCGGTATCCAGTGATCTGTACGAAAAAGCGAGAACCGATAGTCTGACTGGATTATTCAATCGGCGTGAATTTGACTCTCAACTCGAGTTTTTAACCAATATCGCGATTCGTGACCAGCGAAAAATTTCGCTTATCATGTGCGATATCGACCATTTTAAACTCTATAACGATACCCTCGGACATTTTGCTGGTGATGAGTGTTTGATCCAAATTGCCCGTTCAATTGCTGATGTATGTTCTCGTTCAACCGATATTGCCTGCCGCTATGGTGGTGAAGAGTTTGCAGTCATTGCCTACGGCAACACGGATATCTCCAGGCTTGCAGAATCGATACGTAAAGAGGTTTATATTCGTTCGGTTCCCCACCCCGCATTAAATAACGGTCCAGTCACTTTAAGTGTCGGTTATTACTCGACGATCCCGAGCTCTGCAATGACCTCTCGAACGATAATAGAGTCTGCAGATAAGGCGCTATACCGCGCCAAAGAAAATGGCCGCAATGTCTGTGTTGAATATCAATAACACTATTAGCCCCCGCAATCGATTTACTAAATTTATTAACATTTTTCTGTGAAGCGTGTAGGTTAGGAGTCTGATAAATAACAACAATAGGCTGCACCATGACAATCCACTCTGAACCTACACAAGCTCCAAGCCACACTCTGAAATCACCCAAAAAGCATTTTGCTCAATCCTTGATAGCATCGGCACTGACGTTAGGTTTGGTGACGAATTCCGCTCAAGCGGTTCAAGATGCCACGCCAGATGCGGCAAAATTGGCGGCGCAGGTGGAGCAGAAGGTGATCGAGTGGCGCCGTGACCTGCATCAACACCCGGAGCTATCTAATCGTGAATTTCGTACAAGTAAAGTGATTGAAAAGCATCTCAAATCTTTAGGATTAGAGGTGCAGTCAGGTGTTGCTCACACCGGAGTTGTTGCCATTCTAAAGGGCGGAAAACCAGGACCATTGATTGCCATTCGTGCCGATATGGATGCGCTGCCAGTAACAGAGGTAGTGGATGTGCCTTTTGCCTCCAAGGCAACCGATACCTACCGTGGCCAAACCGTGGGTGTCATGCATGCTTGTGGTCATGATACTCATGTGGCGATGTTAATGGGGGTTGCCGAGAACCTGACAAAGGTGAAAGAAAGCCTTGCTGGTGATGTGATGTTTATTTTCCAACCTGCAGAAGAAGGCGCGCCAGATGGCGAAGAGGGCGGCGCGGAATTAATGTTAAAAGAAGGCCTGTTTTCCAAGCGAAAACCCGACCAAGTGTTTGGTATGCATGTCACCTCAAGTATGCCAAGTGGCATGATTGGTGTACGTAGTGGCCCTGCGATGGCAAGTGAAGACTCCTTTACGATTAAAGTAAAGGGGCGTCAGACCCATGGCTCACGCCCTTGGGTGGGGATTGATCCGATTGTCGCAGCTGCGCAAATCATCACCAACGTACAAACGATTGTGAGTCGCCAAGTCGATGTGACTAAGGCGCCTGCGGTGGTCAGCTTTGGGGCGGTAAATGGCGGTATTCGCACTAACATCATTCCCGATGAGGTGGAGTTGATTGGTACTATTCGTACCTTCGATCAGGATATGCGTGCCAATATCAAAGTCCGTCTTGCAGAGATGGCTGAACTGTCAGCTAAAACGTTGGGTGCAACGGCGACAACTGAAATCCAGCAGGGCTATCCAGTAATGGTGAATAATCCTGAATTGGTGGCGAGTATGCGCCCAGTACTAGCCAGCGTGGTTGGCGATAAGATGTTGATTGAACCAGGGCTTATTACGGGTGCTGAGGATTTTTCCTACTATGCACTGCAATCACCAGGAATGTTTTTCTTCCTTGGGGTGACACCGAAGGGAACCGATGCAACCACCGCTGCGAGCAACCATTCGCCTGCATTCTATGTGGATGAAAGTGCGCTAAAAGTGGGTGTCGAAGCTATGACCAAGGTGGCTCTCACGGCACTGCAAGCAATTTAATTAAGCCTACGCAGCATTATTGAAAGTAGCCTCTGATTAAAATTCGTCGGCCGTTACCAGAAAGCCCGTATTCCGCGGGCTTTTTTCTCTTTTTGATTGTTCAGCGTTATTACAAGGGGCTGATCGAAGAGCATTAAATCCCATTTGTACCTCGAATCATTTAAGGCTAAGGTAATCTTATTTTGTAAAAGGGGGCTTGGTATGTCATTGAAAGTAAAAAGAAGGACCCCTTTGTTAGCGCCAAAATGGTTGTGTGTGATTGTCTTGGCATCGGCAATGTTTCCCGCTGCCGCGGCTAAAGTCAGTTTCAAGACGTTCTGCAGCGATTTTGTCGGCCAATGGCAAGGCAATGCCGCTAAAGTGGGCGAGAGTCCAAAGTGGGTGACAGTGACGGGGGGGTGCTCAGTGGATCAGCGCCAATTAATACTGTCGGTGAGTGTAGGCACTAAGGCACCCTACAGTGAAACTTGGTGGTTTAGGGCGCAGGGCGAGCAAGTTCACTTGACCTACTTCGATGGTGTGTCGGCGGATAAACAGCAAATGTTTAGTTTATACCGCAAGAACGGCGATTATTCCCTGTTGGGAGAGGGCGAAATTAATGCCCGCCAAGCCTTAATCCAATTACTGTTTGAGGCCAAAGCGCCCAATGCTTGGTTATGGACACAGAACATGCAATATCTGGATGATGATATTGATAGATACCAATTATTCCGCGGGATTGAGATGACGCCAGTAACGCCATCTCATTAGGCACATTCGTTTTATCGTGCGCCTTCAAAACCTAACTGACGCCAAGCTTCGTAGCTAATAATGGCCACCGCATTTGACAGGTTCAGGCTGCGGCTAGTGGCAGCCATAGGAATGCGTAAACGCTGCTCGGTCGGAATCGACTCGATAATATCCATTGGTAGGCCGCGGGTTTCTGGGCCAAATAACAATACATCGTCCTTGGCAAAACTGAGCTCAGTGTGCGGACGACTTCCCTTAGTGGTACAGGCCATGATGCGTTTGCCCGCCATGGCTTCGAGGAAAGCCTCGAAGTTTTTATGGCGCGTTACATTGGTTAAGTCGGCATAGTCCAAGCCGGCTCTACGCAGCTTTTTCTCTTCAAAATCAAATCCAAGTGGTTCAATTAGGTGAAGCTGACAGCCGCTGTTAGCGCAGAGGCGAATGATATTACCCGTGTTGGGTGCGATTTCTGGCTCATAGAGTGCGATATGGAACATACTTGCCCGCCTGTAAAAAATGACGCCTGATTATACGGCAAACTGCGTTTGAGTGCAGCGTTGAGTGCAGGAGGATTAAAGGTGCATTACTCACCCGCTGCAAGCCAAGCCAGCAGCGCTGGCATAATGTTATTGCCGTCGCTTAGCCCCTGCTGATAGACCGCAGTGACTTTGTCGATGTTGCGGTCGAGCCTCGATAAATGGAGCGGCTCAGCAGGGCGGATAACAAAGCTATTACCACTTTCGACGCTTTGATTAAGCTCGAATAGGGATTGGTTATATATTTGATGACGCTCGCTTAAGGCCTTTGCCACGGCGGGATAATTGCGATAGGTTCTACGGGCGAGCCACTGCATCTTCATTGGCGATTTTTGGTAGTGCCTATCCTGAGTCAAAATAACCACTTGGCGAGTATATCCATCCTGCAATGCTTGCTTTACGGGAATGGGATCGGCAATGCCGCCATCGAGATAGGGCTGATGATTGATTGGGTATGGTTTTGCCATAAAGGGTAGGCTGGAGGAAGCTATCAGTACATCGAGCAGTTTGTCGTGATCTTGAAAATCGGCCATGCCGAAATAATCGGTTTTGCCTGTGTGGCAATTGAAGGCGCCCACCTTAAACTCGCTGCCGCTGTTTAAAAAGGTTTCAAAATCATAGGGTATCAGCTCGTGCGCCATGCGGCGAAAAGTAAAGTCGGTATTAACGTAGTTGCCAGTCTTAAGCCAGTGACGCATCCCCATATAACGCTTATCGTTGAGGTAATGCTGCTGAATGTTAAGATTTCGACCGCATTGTCGTGAAATATAGGAAGCGGGATAAATTGCGCCAGCAGAGACGCCAATTACATACGGGAAGTACAATGACCGCTGTAAAAAGGCATCTAAAATCCCCGCGGTATAAATTGCCCTTAAGCCACCACCCTCTAACACTAAGGCCACATTTTTCATTAGCTTACAGCTTTATTCATTTGAGTATGCCAGCATCATAGCCTAGCTTTTGAGTGAAATGAAACGTCCTCGGCCATGCTGGTGGCGTGTTTAGGTTAGTTTGACCTCGTGACTTAAGCGGAGGTAATTAAGCAAATACAAAAAAGGCCCTGAAGGGCCTTTGTGCGAATCGAGATCACATATCGCAGGGTTTGAGTGGTTTACGTAATTGGGCGCGGACATTGTCCATTCCAGCATAAAACTCTTTCATCATCAACAGCCCCATCATCTTGCCGTTATCGGTAACGATGAGATCATCCGGATTGTTCGGGTCATTTTTGATGGCTCCGATTAACTTCATTGAGGTCATTTCCTTAAACAGAGTCGTGTCTAAGTTTACCCCAAAGGTGTCGCGGAAATATTTACGTGATAAGCGACCCGAGAACATTCCGAGTAGGAAGCGATACTGCATCACATCTTTTTTGCTGTAATGTTTTTGCTGCTCGACCCCCATTTTGCCCGCGGCGATACGCTCTTGGTATTTACGCAGCGAGAAAGTGTTTACATGCAAAGTGTCATTTAAGAAGCTAAACGAGCCAGAACCTACCCCTAAATACTCATCGTAATCGATAACGTATTCATCGAAGCCTTCATCATTCGCTTTACCAAATGCCCAGGCTGATAATTGATTATATTGACCATTTAAGCGATTCAAGATTTGGCGATATTGATTGGCCATATCGGCGTGTGGCGCGGCTAACTTACCCTTAACGCTTTTACGGGTTTGATGGGTGATCATCAACGGATAAGTGGTGATTTGTCTTGGATCTAAGCGCGATGCCATGTCTAGATCGTGTTGGATTACTTCATCGGTCTGGCCACGGAAACCAAAAATCAGGTCGACGTTGATAATCGGGAACAGCTCCTTGGCAGCCATGATTTTGTCGAAGGTTTGCTGACCTGTACCGAACTTTTCGAGGCGGTCGGTCATTTTTAAAATATCGTCGTTAAAGCTCTGCACACCAATCGACATACGGTCGACTAAGCCCTTAAGTTGCTTAAAGCCTGGGCTGTCTAAATGTTGCGGATCTGACTCGCAGGAGACTTCTTTAATGCTAGGAAAAAGGGTCTTCGCATGCTCAATGGTACGGGCGAGTTCATCCTCTAATACCGTAGTAGTACCACCACCGATGTACATAGATTCAAAGTCATAGCCTAAGGCTTTGACCATTTCCATCTCCTTACGTAGGGAGACAAAGTAGGCGCGTGCCTTGTCTTCCTTAAACATAAAACGGTGGAAGGTGCAGTAAGAGCACAGGGTATGACAGAAGGGAATATGGGCATACAGCATGTACTTTTTGCCTTCGACAGGCGCAGGCATGATATCGGCAGACAGAGTATCCAGACGCAGGTTCTTATCGACATAGTACTGCATGACCCGTTCCATCGAACTTAGCATCCAATTAGGGACAGTAATATTCGCCTGGTAAGGTGTCACGATTGCGTTGTCTAGCGTTTGGATAATGGATGACATAAGGATTCCTATCTGTGAGTGCTAATCGTAAATCCCGAATTTTTTTGGTAATTCACGACCATCTAGCGCATTCAGACTACCCCGAATGGAGTAATCAAAACGTGAACTGGCTACAAGTTACGGTTTCCTAACAGGGAAGATGGCCGCATTTTGTTAAGCCGATCATATTTTAGTGAATGCGAATGCAGATTTGTTTACAGCTAGCGGTGCAAGATAGTCGGTGGTGATAGCGTGATAGAACTAATAAAAAACACCCCGCGGAATATTTCTGCGGGGTGTTGATATGACGATTGCTAATTCATCGCAGAATTGCAATCAGGCTAAGACTTACTCTTTGTACTTCAACGTACCGTTGGCCTTAATTTCGTCGTACCACAGGTTATGGTGTTGGGTTGCCCAGTTTTCATCGCAGTAGCCAGACACCATACACTCCATCCCCCCTTCAGACATGACCGTTGCCATGAAGATATGCACGATAGAGAAGGCACAGATCACGATGGCACTGATTGAGTGTAATACCAGCGCGATTAAGCTTAGGGTGCGGCTTGGTTCGAAAAGATTTGGAAATAGTAACAGCATGCCCGAGGCTGAAATCACTAATCCAAACAGGGCGAAGGCCCAGAACCACATTTTCTCACCTGCGTTAGCAAAACCTGCGTCAGGGTGCTTACCTTTGAAGGGGCCAAAGTTAATGTAACCACCGACAACGAGGAACCATTTTAGATCGTACATCTTTGGCAGTTGGTTCTTAGCCCATAACACTGTCATCAATGCCCAGCCGATCATAAATGGAATAGCCATCACATCGTGGATTTGCTTAGCGCCATAGACGATGGCTTCCCAGATCCCTTCGCTAAGCCAAGGTTGGAAGAAAAAGCGACCCGCTAGTAAAGTTAGACCCGTTAAAATCAGCATTAAGCAGGGGATTGCACCTAACCAGTGGATTGACACGTCGAACTTCGACCAGCGATACACTAACTTGCCTGAAAATCCATGGTGCAGCTTAGAGATGCCGTTCACCTTGATAAACAGAACAAAGATAATGATCATGCCAAATAGCGCCGCCATTAATGCCGGTGCTAATAGGTCGCTTCGCAGTTCTAACACACGCAGATCATAGGTATTGATCGCTTGTGCATGGAACTCGCTTTGGGATGTGGTGTATCCCGTGGCGCCATCCTTCAGCTGTGACCAAATTTGCGCATCGGTCGCCTGCGGTTGGGTCGCCTGTCCATCACCACCATTGGCGAGGCACACCGCACTGAAAAACAGTGCAATGGCAACACCTATGTGTTTGAACCATTTGTTCATCATACATCCTCTCTCACTTAGTGGTGTCTGCGAGGAGACACCACTAAGTCTGTGGACAGATCCTGTGACCTGAATTAATTCCAAGCCGCGTTTTTAGCACCACGGTAAGCCACACGCTCGCGGAAGATGCTCGATACAACTTCGGCATCGCCCGCTAACAGGGCTTTAGTGGCACAGAGCTCTGCACACATTGGTAGTTTGCCTTCGGCAATACGGTTAGCACCGTATTTCACGCGCTCAGCCTCAGAGTGGTTTTCTTCAGGACCGCCGGCACAGAAGGTACATTTGTCCATCTTACCGCGGCTACCAAAGGCACCTTTTTTCGGAAACTGCGGCGCGCCAAACGGGCAAGCATATAGACAGTAACCACAGCCAATACAGGCATCTTTGTCGTGCAACACAATGCCATCGTCTGTTTTGTAGAAGCAATTTGCAGGGCAAACCGCCATACATGGCGCGTCCGAGCAATGCATACATGCAACAGAGATTGAGGCTTCACCGGGTTGACCATCGTTGATGGTGACTACGCGGCGACGTTGAATTCCCCACTCGAGAGCGGAGTCGTTTTCGTTTTTACATGCAGTGACACAGCCGTTACATTCGATGCAGCGCTTGGTGTCACACAAAAATTTCATTGTAGCCATAGTGGCAATTCTCCTAGCTTAAGCTGCACTTACGCTTTAACGATCTGACAGAGCGACGCTTTGGTTTCCTGCATTTGAGTCACAGGGTCATAACCATAGGTCAGTGCCGTGTTAGCGGATTCACCGATAACGTAAGGCACAGTGCCCTCAGGATAGTTAGGCGCTAAGCTTTCACCGTGCATCACACCAGCAAAGTGGTATGGCATAAAGGTCACACCCGGTTTAACGCGTGGCGTTACTAAGGCTTGAACTTTAATGCGGCCACCTTCGGCGCCCTCTAACCAGACGTTTTCGCCATTGCGGATACCGCGATCGGCTGCGTCCGCTGGGTTGATTTCAACAAACATTTCCTGTTGAAGCTCAGCTAGCCATGGGTTAGAACGAGATTCTTCACCACCACCTTCGTACTCAACTAGACGACCAGAGGTCAGTACTAATGGGTACTTGCCGCTCATGTCTTTTTCTTGAATAGACTTGTACAGCGTGGGTAGACGGTGCACTTGCATATCGTCGTAGGTTGGGTACTTAGCCACTAAGTCACGACGGGCTGTGTATAACGGCTCGCGGTGAACTGGTACTTGGTCTGGGAAAGTCCAAACGATACAACGGGCTTTAGCGTTACCAAATGGAATACAACCGTGCTTGATTGCCACGCGAACGATACCGCCCGATAAGTCAGTCTTCCAGTTTTTACCTTCCGCTTCGGCTTTTTCTTCCGCAGTCAGTTCATCCCACCAACCGAGTTGCTTGAGCAGTTTGTCAGAGAATTCTGGGTAACCGTCTTGGATTTCAGCGCCCTTAGAGAAAGAGCCTTCGGCCAGTAGGTTTTTACCGTTGTATTCCACACCATAACGGGCGCGGAAGTTACCACCACCGTCTTTAACGTGTTTTGATTGGTTATACAGAATTTGGGTACCAGGGTGTTTCGCTTCTGGTGTGCCCCAACATGGCCAAGGGAGACCGTAGGTTTCACCCTTCGCAGGACCGCCAGCAGCTTCGAGCGTCTTGTTGCTGAAGGTGCCCCAGTTTTGGGTGTGCAACTTGATACGCTCAGGGCTTTGACCTGTCATACCGATGGTCCACATGCCGCGGTTGATTTCGCGAGTAATGTCTTCGATAACAGGTAAGCCGTTTTCTTTGGCGATGCGTTTAGTGTATTGCTCGGCAATCCCCACTTTTTCCGCTAAACGGTACATGATCTCGATGTCGGTTTTTGACTCGAATAATGGTTGGATAACTTGCTCACGCCATTGTTGAGAACGGCCAGAGTTAGAGACTGAACCATAGGTTTCAAATTGAGTCGCTGCAGGCAGCAAGTAAACACCATTCTTACGACGGTGCATCACACCCGCCATTGTTGGGAATGGGTCAACTACGACTACAGTATCCATCTTGTCTAGAGCGTCGCGAACTTCGGTTTGACGGGTCTCAGTGTTGACCGATTGACCCCAGAAAAACGCCATACGGATGTTGTCTTTCTGTGCCAGTTTGCTCTTGTCCTCTAACACACCATCGTGCCAGCGAGAACAGGGGATGCCTGGGGTGGTCATGGGATCTTTGCCTAGGTAAGGCGTTTGATCGAAGCGGCTCTTCATCCATTCCATGTCTAGATCCCATACGTGGGTCCAGTGAGTCCAAGCGGCTGACGTTAAACCGTAGTAACCGGGTAGGTTATCGAATAACAAACCTAAGTCAGTCGCACCTTGTACGTTATCGTGACCACGGAAAATATTAGTACCGCCGCCAGATACACCCATGTTGCCTAAGGCTAATTGCAGGATACAGTAGGCGCGGGTGTTCGCGTTACCTACGTGATGTTGGGTACCTCCCATACACCAAACCACAGTACCGGGACGGTTTTCTGCCATTAATTTAGCAGCTTGGTAGATAGACTCTTCGCTAACACCTGTAATGTCTGCGACTTCCTTCGGAGGAAATTTTTTCACTTCTTCGCGGATGGTTTCCATCTCGAATACACGTTGTTGGATAAAGGTTTTATCTTCCCAACCGTTTTCGAAGATGTGCCATAACATACCGTAGATGAACGGAATATCGGTACCAGGGCGAATGGCGCAATGCAGATCAGAGTGGGCCGCAGTGCGTGAGAAGCGTGGGTCAACAACGATGATTTTGGCGTTGTTTTTCTCTTTAGCTATCAGAATGTGTTGCATTGCAACTGGGTGAGCTTCAGCGGGGTTTGCACCGATAAAGAAGATCGCATTGGCATTCTGAATGTCGTTGAATGAGTTAGTTTGCGCACCGTAACCCCATGTGTTAGCAACACCGGCTACCGTGGTAGAGTGACAAATACGGGCTGAGTGGTCGACGTTGTTGGTTCCCCACATTGCCGCGAACTTGCGGTACATGTAGCAGCCTTCGTTTGAGAACTTAGCACTGCCCATAAAGTAAACAGAGTCTGGGCCTGATTCTTGACGAATGTTGAGCATTTTATCGCCCACTTCGTTAATCGCATCTTCCCAAGAGATTTTTTTCCACTTGCCATCAACCAATTTCATTGGGTATTTCAGGCGTTTTTCACCGTGGCCATGCTCACGCAGGGCAGCACCTTTGGCACAGTGGCCACCGGCGTTGAATGGGTGATCGAAAGCAGGTTCTTGACCCGTCCATACCCCATTTTGTACTTCGGCATACAGACCGCAACCTACCGCACAGGCACTACAAATAGTGCGTTTAACTTCAATAGGCGCATCATGAGGTACATCTTTGGCTTCGGCACGGCGGATCATGCCAGTACCCATAAGTGAAGCGGCAGCAATACCACCGGAAGCGATACCTGCGTGCTTCATAAATTGACGACGGCTAATGCCTAGCGTCGGCTTGTCTGCCACAGGGGCGACGTCGGACTTGCGAGTTAATTTCATCGCTGACTTCTCCTAGATTAGCCGCGCAAGCTATCGTAATAGCTTTGAACGTGAGCGGTTTCGCGATAACCCTTGGTATCTTGTTTGGTTACCTTGTTGTCTTGACTAGCTTGTGCTGCACTTACGCCAGTTGCGGCGATGACAGCGCCACAGGCGCTGCCGACGGTGAGTGCTTTAAGCAAAGAACGGCGAGATAAATCGCTAGGTTGTTGCTTCATGCTGACTCCTGAATAAGGATTTAGGTTTGATTTTTTCGCAACTTTTAGATGGTTGTACTTGTTATCAAAAAGTGAAGGCTGTATATAAAAAGCCAATAAAATCATTTGGATTTACATGGGCCTTCGCGCGTGAGGGCAATATAGAGGGAAAAAGCTGCACCAGAATTGATCTAGAACAGTTTGTGACAAGGCAATGTTAGGCTGAATTACAAAAGCGTTAACTGGGTCATGCTTTAGCGAAATGTTTTATACATTGGACAAGAGACGGGCGTAATTCCTCAGATGATAGATGTTAATTAATTGTTTTTGTTGATTTTGGGCAAATAAAAAAACACCCCACAAAGGGGGTGTTTTTAAGCATAAAAACCAGGGGTTAGTCTTTATAACGTAGGCTGCCGTTGGCTTTGATTTCATCGTACCATAGGTTGTGATGCTGGATTGCCCAGTTTTCATCACAGTAGCCAGACTTCATACATTCCATACCGCCTTCACTGAGTACGGTCGCCATCCAGATATGCACGATAGTAAATGCAATCAGAATAACGGCACTAACCGAGTGGATCAGCAGGGCGCCCATAGAGGCTTCACGCGGCAGATCTAGTCCTGGTAACACCAACATGATGCCAGACACACTGATAAACAACCCGAATAGGGTCAGTGTCCAGAACCACATTTTTTCACCGGCGTTAGCAAAACCGCTGTCAGGGTGTTTGCCTTTGAATGGGCCAAAGTTGATATAGCCACCCACTACTAAGAACCATTTAAGATCGTACATCTTAAAGGTTTGTAGTGGCATCCATTTCACCACACAGACAATCCACGCCATGATGAAAAGGGGGCCGGCCCAATCGTGCACGGTTTTACTGCCATAGATTAGCGGAGCCCAAAGACTAGGGCCGAGCAGATCCTGCAATACATGCTTACCGAGTATAATGGTTAACCCAGTAAACATGAGTGCGAGACAGCTGATTGCCATTATCCAGTGGATCCAAATATCCGCTTTAGTCCAACGTGCAACCATTTTGCCGGAGAAGCCATGGCTAAGTTTTGAAGGACCATTCACCAAATAAAACAACAGGAAAACACCAAATACACCTGTTACAGCAAGGGCCATAATCGGGGTGATGTATTCGTTTCTCAGTTCTTTACCTTGGTTACCGGCAACGTTAATCAACACTCCAGTTTCGACGCCTGTAGCCGTAGTAGAGCCAGTCTCACCTGACTTAACCGCGCGCCATAAATCGGCCTCACTGGTTTGCGCTTGTGCCTGCTGTTGACTCGATTGCTGATCACTAGCTTGTACCGGGCTTGCGCTCATTACTGAACCCAGACCCAATCCCATCACGAGTACCATCAGAGCAAACAGACTGCGCAGTGATTTGTTTAACTGTTTGTTTAACATTGTCACTCCTTGCTGGAGGTTAGGGATTGCTCCCTAACCCTCGCTCTGCTTAGTTAATCTCACCGGTCTTTGGGTTGTAACCCCAAATCACGTTAGGATTGCCTCGTGTTGCCATACGTTGACGGTAAATGTTTGATACCACTTCCGCGTCACCCGCCAGCAGTGCTTTAGTCGAACAAAGCTCTGCACACATTGGTAACTTGCCTTCAGCAATACGGTTTGCGCCGTATTTTTTGTGCTCGGCTTCAGAGAAGGTTTCTTCTGGGCCACCGGCACAGAATGTACACTTATCCATTTTTCCGCGGCTACCAAAGGCGGTTTTCTTCGGAAATTGTGGTGCACCGAACGGACACGCATAGAAGCAGTAGCCACAACCGATACAGGTATCTTTGTTGTGCAGCACAATGCCATCGTCGGTACGGTAGAAACAATCTGCCGGACATACGGCCATGCAAGGCGCATCGGTACAGTGCATACAAGCCACTGAAATAGATGCTTCGCCTGGTTGACCATCGTTAATCGTCACCACGCGGCGACGCTGGATACCCCACTCAAGCGCGGAGTCGTTCTCGTTTTTACATGCAGTGACGCAACCGTTACACTCGATGCAGCGCTTGGTGTCACATAGAAATTTCATGACTGCCATAATGGCTTATCTCCTCATCAAGTAGGTTAGGCTTTGCTAATTTGGCAAAGGCTGGACTTAGTTTCTTGCATCTGAGTCACAACGTCATAGCCGTAGGTTAGAATCGTGTTTGCCGACTCACCCAGTACATAAGGTACTGTGCCTTCTGGGTATTTGCTCGAAAGGTTTTCACCTTCGAACATCCCTGCGAAGTGGTATGGCATAAAACACTCACCAGCGATAACCCGTGGGGTTACCATTGCCTTAACCGTGATCTTGGCGCCTTCTGGGCTGTGTACAAAGACATTGTCACCGTCACGAATACCGCGATCTGCAGCATCTGCAGGGTTCATTTCGATAAACATTTCCTGTTGTAGCTCGGCTAACCAAGGGTTAGAACGGGATTCTTCACCACCACCTTCGTATTCCACTAAACGACCAGAGGTCAGTGTCATTGGGAAGCTTTGGGTAAAGTCCTTGTCCTGAATTGACTTATACAGCGTCGGTAGACGGGCAACCATACGGTCTTCGTAGGTTGGGTACTTAGCGACTAAGTCACGACGAGGAGTGTAGAGTGGCTCGCGGTGCAGCGGGATATCATCTGGGAAAGTCCATACGATACAACGTGCTTTCGCGTTACCAAATGGAATACAACCGTGTTTAATGGCGACACGTTGAATACCGCCAGACAGGTCAGTCTTCCAGTTTTTGCCATCGGCCAGTTTTTTCTCTTCTTCGGTTAAATCATCCCACCAACCGAGCTGCTTAAGCATGTCGGCGGTAAATTCAGGATAACCGTCTTGGATTTCGCTGCCTTTTGAGTAAGAACCTTCGGCAAGGATGTTCACGCCGTTGTGTTCTACCCCATAACGGGCACGGAAGGTGCCACCACCGTCTTTTACTTCTTTGGATTGGTCGTAAAGGATCTGAGTGCCAGGGTGTTTCATTTCTGGCGTGCCCCAACATGGCCAAGGTAAGCCGTAAACTTCACCTTTCGCTGGGCCACCGGGTGCGGTCAGCGTGTTCACATCGAAAGTACCCCAGTTTTCTTGGTGCATTTTCAGACGCTCAGGGCTTTGACCTGTGTAACCGACGGTCCACATACCACGGTTAAATTCGCGTGTCACATCTTCAATTAATGGCTCTTCGCCATTCACTTGAATGTGCTTGCAGAACTCCTTGTCGATACCCAGTTTTTTCGCCAGCTTGTACATAATGACGTGGTCTGGTAGTGATTCGAACAGTGGCTCGATCACTTTCGAACGCCATTGCACAGAGCGGTTGGTTGCGGATAACGAACCGTAGGTTTCGAACTGAGTTGCCGCAGGCAGTAAGTAAACACCATCGGTACGAGTATGCATTACACCAGCCATAGTTGGGAATGGATCTACCACCACCACAGTGTCTAACTTGTTCAGGGCTTCACGTACTTCGCGACCACGGGTTTCGGTGTTAACTGACTGACCCCAGAAGAACGCCAGACGGATGTTATCCTTTTGTGCAATCTTGGTTTTATCTTCGAGTACACCGTCGTGCCAGCGAGAACAAGGAATACCCGTTGAGGTTTGTGGGTTTTGGCCGAGGTATTCGCCTTGGTCGAAACGAGATGCAACCCATTTTGGATCTAAGTCCCATACGCTAGACCAGTGAGCCCAAGCACCAGAGGTTAAGCCGTAGTAACCAGGTAAGTTATCGAATAACAAACCGAAGTCGGTTGCACCTTGCACGTTATCGTGACCACGGAAAATGTTAGTCCCGCCGCCTGAAACGCCCATGTTGCCCAGTGCTAACTGTAAAATACAGTAAGAACGGGTGTTAGCGTTACCCACGTGGTGCTGAGTACCACCCATACACCAAACGATGGTGCCTGGTTTTGTCTCAGCTAACATTTTGGCGATGCGGAACATTTGTTCCTTAGGCACGCCAGCAACGTTCTCTACTTCCTCTGGGGTGTACTTTTTCACTTCCTCACGGATACGTTCCATGCCGTATACACGTTGATTGATGAATTGTTTATCTTCCCAGCCGTTTTCGAAGATGTGCCATAGCAGACCATAGATGAATGGAATGTCGGTGCCTGGGCGGATATGCACGTACTCGTCAGACTTAGCTGCAGTACGGGTGAAACGAGGGTCAACTACGATAACTTTCGCGCCACGTTCTTTAGCTACCAGAATGTGCTGCATGGCAACAGGGTGGGCTTCACTTGGGTTTGAACCCACGAACATGATGCACTTAGTGTTGCGGATATCGTTAAGGGAGTTGGTTTGCGCACCGTAGCCCCAAGTGTTAGCAACACCAGCTACAGTGGTAGAGTGACAAATACGGGCAGAGTGGTCGACGTTGTTCGTACCCCACATTGCCGCGAATTTACGGTATAAATACGCTTGTTCGTTAGAGAACTTAGCACTACCCATAAAGTAGACAGAGTCAGGACCTGATTCTTGACGAATCGCAGTCATCTTATCGCCCACTTCGTTGATCGCTTGTTCCCAAGAGAGCTTTTTCCACTTACCGCCTTCTAACTTCATTGGGTATTTCAGGCGTTTTTCACCGTGGCCGTGTTCACGCAGTGCGGCACCTTTTGCACAATGACCGCCTTGGTTGAATGGATGGTCGAAAGCAGGTTCTTGACCAGTCCACACCCCGTTTTGTACTTCAGCATAGATACCGCAGCCTACTGCGCAGTGAGAACATACGGTACGTTTGATTTCAGTGGGGGCGTTATGGGGAATATGCTCATTGGCCTGTGCTTTACGCATCATGCCTGTACCCAGCATTGAAGCTGCTGCAATTCCACCAGTGGCAAGACCTGCCGATTTTAAGAATTGGCGACGATTAAGACCTAGTGCGGCCACTTTGGACTCAACAACTTGGTCTGTTTTGCGGGTTAATCGCATCACACACTCTCCTCTGGTTAGTTGTTCAACGACGCATAGTAGTTGCGGATATGGTCGGTTTCGCGGTAGTTGTCACTTTTTGGGGTGACAGGGGCAACGCTAGGTGTCGCGGCTAATGCCTGACTACTAACAGTCGCTACCGCGCCAGCCGCACTGCCTATTGCCAATGCTTTAAGCAATTGACGACGGCCCATGTCGGAAGCTTGCTTCTTCATAGTGTCTCCTTGTGTTACGGGATGAGGTGAAGCTTGTGCTGCCACCTCGGTTATTGTGGAAGCTCAATGCTTCCAATCTTGTGGCAAAGGCCTAAGTGTTAAGACTTAAGCCCTTGCCGTACTACTCTGTGATTTAAGTGCCTAGCACGTAAATGCATTAATTGAGCAATTCTGCTTGGGTTTCTACATCGCTGGTGGCAGGTTGTAGTTCGGCGCTGCCGGGGCAATTTACCGGAATACCTAAGCTCAACTGTTCAAACTCGTTGGCCTCCATTTCAAAGAAGGCTTTGGCAAGCTGGGCAACCGTGGCATAAAACGCTGCGCTCGGTGCTTTGCTGACCGCTTCGCAGAAACGGATAATCCAACTGCCGATATGACGTTGGTAGAAGGCCAATTGGCGATAGCTGGGGGCTTCAAGAATCAGGGTGCTCATCACTTCGCACAGTGCGGCTACGTGATCCTCTGGCTCCTTGACGTTTTCTTCGCGCTCAAAACCTAATTGCATTAAGTCGTTACGCAGTAATGCCAGCGGTTTATCCATTAGGGAGCCTGTCATAAACCAGCTACCGTAAGGGAGGATTTCACCGCAGCCTACGCCGAGGAATAGGGCAAAATACTCGTCTTCTAATTGCTCACTACTAAATTGCTGCGCCGCCAGTTGCAGAGCCAACCAAGCCTTGGTCATTTCGTTATCTTCGTTGGCTTCAATCTCAAGGCTTGCCAAGAATTGCAGTAACTCTGGGCTTGGGTGACGGCGTAATAGCGCTGCCAACAGTTGATAGATATCGGCTCTCAACTGATCGTTTTCTGATACTTGTCTTACTGATTCGGTCATAGCGGATCTCTTATCGCAGTTGCTTTTCAGGATCTTGAAGAATGTCTTCAAACATGTCTTTTACCCGGCAATCGCCGCACATTTTCAGGCGTTCAATGTTGGCTGAAAATGCACTGTGCGCGCCGACCATATCCAGCATCCGATGCACCATAGATTGGGTCGCAAAAGGAGAGCCACAACGAATACATTCAAATGGGGCTTCTTCTTTCAGGGTGTGTTGCTGCTGACGGGCAGCTTTATCGAAATTGATTTGTGGGGTCAGGCTGATGACCTTCTCTGGGCAGGCTGACTCACATAAACCGCATTGCACACAGTTTTGCTCAACGAAGTGTAGCGCAGGTTTATCACCACCATCCTGCAGTGCCATAGTGGGGCAAATCGCTACGCATGACATACACAGAGTACATTTATCAACGTTTACACTGACTTTGCCATAGGGAATGTTATTGATACTTAAGCAAGTATCAATTTCACCCGCTTGGCTGTTTAAATGGTCAATTGCTTCATACAAGGTATTACGCTTTGTGGTCGAGGCAAAAGCGCCTGGCACAATCACTGGCCAATCAAGGCTGATGTCCAGTATTGGATCCAGCTCTGCAAGTGTGCTTGGGTCAATCAGGCTGATACGCTGCGGCTGACCCATTTCATCCAGAATGCTATTTGCTAGTGCTAATTCACCTTTAAGCATCTGAGTGAGCGTTGGGGCTGTAGCATCAGTGTTGAGGATCAAAATTTGGCGAGCGCCCCAAGCTAGCGATGACAACCAATGGTCGATGCTAGCCACTGTGATTTCTTCTAACGCGACTGGCAGAACATCGCCCGCCAATTCGTCGTTGATTAAGCTTGCGCCAACGGCATTGTCATGGAACAGAATCACGGGGGCCGTTTGAGCTTGCTCTCGGAAACGACTGATGATTTTGTTCAGATAAGAATGTAATGCCTGAGGAGTTGGCAGGTCGTAGCCAATGGCACCCGTTGGACAGGCGCTGGTACAGCTGCCAGCACCGTGGCAGAGATACGGGTCGACTTCAATCTTTTTGGCTACGCTGCTGATGGCGTCGGCAGGACAGAAATTCAAACAACGGTTACAACCGTTGATACCATTGCGATCGTGGGCGCAAAGATCCGCATTGATTTTTACGTAGCGAGGCTTCTCGAACTGACCGACTAAGTCAGGCAGTTGTTCTAACGCATCGGCAAGTTTGGCTTCATCTTGGCCAACATAAAAATACCCTGGTGGTAGCATTTCAAGATTCAGGCAAGGCGTGCTGCTTAAATCGAGAACGAGGTCGAAATGAGGTTTGCGAATAGCAACAATGCTTAGTTCGGCTGCGCCATCTTGATGTTCAACACTGACTTGAAATTGGCCTAAAAAGCCTTTAATACCAATTAATTTGTTGTAGTAGCTTTCGACATCGGTAGCTGCCGCCATCACACGCTCGAGGTGAGCTTCATCTTGGCTGGTAATGGCTTCGTTAGCCAAGATCACTCGATTTGCCATAGTGGACAATTTGTCCGCTGCGAGGCGCGCCAGATCCTCTGGTCCGATAATCAGTACCGTGCCCTCAGTGGTGTAGCTCACCGTTGGAGGGATGAGATTCTGTAAAATCGTTGTTTGGGCTAACACATTATGCCGCGCTTGTTTGAGCGCGTACTGGGTTTGATTGGTCATCAAATGATTGCTCACATTGCGTTCCTGAACAGTACTTTGGCTGTTCTTTTCTTTATTGCTGTAGCACTGCAGAATGGGGCTGAAAATAACTTAAGTGATTGCCACTTCTGCTTTTATCTAATTTTTATGCCTAATAACAGCAATTCACATACCAAAGTTATGGACAATAAAATTAGCTAAACTAACGTTAAACGACTTGGTTATTAACCTGAGTGGTAAGTTCTGGTTCATTTTGGGGTAGCTCTTCAGACTCCCCATCCAAATTGTCCGTAACATCAGAGGTAGCTAATTCGGTTTCGACATCACTTTTTTCTAATTCCATTGAATTTTCGGTGTTTATCACAGACTCTGCGGTTGCGAGTTCAGTTTGCTCTTCTTCCTCGCTCTCCTTGGTGACAAAACGGAATACTTTTTGCGCTAATTCGGCTGACACCTCGGGGCTGAGTTTAGGCTGGTTGCTATAGTCGAGTGCATATTCGAGTAAACCATCTATCTCATTGAAATGAGGCTGTTTCCATAGTGCTCGAAGAGCTGCGGTTTTAGCTGCTGGGTCGACATTCGTTGCCATGAATTGGGCAAAACTGCCACCAATTTCAATCTCTTCCGGATTAGGGAGGTCCTCGGCCGTTAAGATGCGATTCGCCTCTTCATCGGTTGCTGGCGCGATGCCGTTGTCTGCAGCTGTTGCCTCAATCGACTCGTCAGCTAAATCAGTGACTGATTCAGCTTGTGCCTGCTCTGCATTTTCTTTTGCTTTGAGCGCGGCTTCTTCGGCAGCAACGCTCTCACGGCGCTGAGTCCAGCGACTAAAAAAACCGCCAGATTTAGTCGTGGTATCAGTCATTTCTCCCCCGTAGCGGGTCGTGGCTTGGGCCTTGATTTTTACGGCGGTCGACGTGCTTACGACGGTAAGCCGCAATTTCCACTTCGCCGTATTGAGTGATAAAGGCTTCGATCCAACAGGCGATAGCCTCTGGCATTAACATATTGATTACAGGTGTGTTTCCTTCAAGGCAACCCGCTGCGACGTTTTGATCCGCTGACAGCATGGCTGGCACCCATGTGCCGTCGGCCATTTCATCGCACACCAGATATAGCATGGCATTGTCCATATCGAGGTTGATGCGATAGCTCGCGCGCTCATCTTTATGTAGTTCGAGCAGCACTAGGGTCGCACCCTCAGGGGCTTCATGGGTGGCAGGTAGAATATGGTCGATTTCCCATTGAACTGTGCTCCAACGACCTACCATTTTCTCCACTTTTTTGAGTGAGACGTACATAGGCCAAACACTTTTTGAATGTTGCATTATCTCTCCATGTCAACCGTGATGAGGCCAAGCTTGATACCGCCTGTACACCTCAACCTTTAGGTATAATGCTCTTTGCAATATTGATGCCAGTAAACAAGGGGGATAAGTTTGAGGTGGATCATTAAAATGGTTGTCTCAGTGGGACATTTTGTCCATCAAGTCATTTTGTATGGGACATTTACGTCCAATCGTCAGCCTCGTATTGCGACATCTCACACATTTCTGTATGGGTTTCATACCTAGGTATAAATATTGCTAAGCTCAGAGCATCACTCGTTAAGCGGTAACATTATGATTTCTGATAACAGTTCAACCTTTACCTCCCAGTCACTATCGACAGAAGGCGACTCAACGGCTAAACGCTCATTTACCTTTGTTAAAACCCAAGCCGAAGTGCCGCTCACTATCCCAGTTAAAGCGGTGGATGAGTCCGGCGAAGTATTGGATAAATTTGTTGCCTGCGAGCGACCTCTTACAGTGTATTTGAATTGGCGTCCAATTGTGACCCTGATGACTCTTGGTGCAAAACCTGAATCTCTTGCGCTTGGTTACTTGAAGAATCAGGGCTTTATCTCTGACGTGTCACAACTCGACTCAGTGATTGTGGATTGGGAGGTGAATTCGGCGGCGGTGTTAACCCGCGAGCAGATTGAAGATCTTGATGAGAAGTTGTCTGAGAAAACCGTCACCTCTGGTTGTGGTCAAGGTACAGTTTACGGCAGTTTTATGCAGGACTTAGATGATATTAGGCTGCCCACGCCAAGCCTTAAGCAAAGCACTCTCTATAGCTTGCTGAAAAACATCAACGACTATAACGAGACTTATAAAAACGCCGGAGCTGTGCATGGCTGTGGTCTCTGCGAGGAAGACCAGATTCTCGCCTTTGTTGAAGATGTTGGCCGCCACAATGCGGTGGATACCTTAGCTGGGGATATGTGGTTATCCCAAGATAGGGGCGATAACAAGATTTTCTACACCACTGGGCGCTTAACCTCAGAGATGGTGATTAAAGTTGCGAAAATGGGGATACCAGTGCTTTTATCCCGTAGCGGTGTGACTCAAATGGGTTTAGAGCTTGCTCAAAAACTCGGGATTACCATGATTGCCCGCGCTAAAGGGCGGCACTTCTTGATTTACCATGGCAATGAGAATCTGCAATTTGATGTGAATACAGCAACAAGCAAGTAATTAGCTTTCGTTATAGCATTCGAAAAGGACGAAAAAGGATACAAGATGACATCTGCCAGTGAATTGGTTTACATGAGCGCTAAGCAAGTTGCTGAATATTTAGATCTAAATGAGAAAAAGGTCTACGCCATGGCGAATGACCGCATCCTTCCCGCCACTAAGATCACTGGCAAGTGGTTATTCCCCAAAGTACTGATTGACCGCTGGGTGATGGATTCCTGCCACAGCGGCATGTTAACCGATAGATTGCTTATCACTGGCAGTGATGATCCTTTGCTTTCTATGCTAGTGGCACGTCTGATGGCTCAAGTCGGCAGTCGTGAGTTGATTAGCTACAGTGCAACGGGCTCACGTCTTGGGCTCGAACTTTTGGCGAAGGGTTATGCCGATGTCTGTACCCTGCATTGGGGGAGCATGGAGGACAGTAATATCCGCCATCCTGCTTTGCTAAAGGGTTACAACAACCATCAACAATGGATTATGGTGCACGGATATTCACGGCAACAGGGTCTTATCATGCGTAGCGATATGCACCATAGATGTCAGGAAGAGGATAAAGTCCTGACTATGCCATGGCGCTGGGTGAGTCGACAGGGTGGGGCAGGCAGTCAGCAACATTTAGAGCATTGGCTATTAAAGCAAGGTGCGCGTGTCGATCAGTTGAATTCAGTTTTGACCGCATACAGTGAACGCGAACTTGCAGGTTATATTGCACGGGGTGATGCCGATATCGGCTTTGGTTGCCAGTCGGTCGCTCTAGAAAGTGGCCTTAGCTTCGTGCCATTAATAAAAGAGTCATTCGATTTTGTTATGCCCCAGAGCATTTACTTTCGTCGTCAGCTGCAGCAACTATTCAGTATGTTAAGTGGTGGGCAGGCGAGACAGATGGCAGTGATGCTTGGTGGATACGATCTGAGTGATTGTGGCAAGTTACTCTGGAGCGCAAGTTAAGATTAATTCTATAAGTGGAGTTCTTCCTTATATAGGGGTTTATATATAGGTGCATATAGAAGCAATAATAGAAGTCGTTATATTAAGTATAAGTACCTAGTTAATTCCCATTCCTATTTGATTAGTAAATAAGTGGCGTTTCAATAGATGCCCCAACACAGAATCTGTTATTAATAAATTGGGCCTGCATTCCGATAGGCCTTCTTTATATGCTGCCAGCAAAACCCATTTTCAGTTTATTTATTCGTCTTGCTATACATTTCTTACCTCTTTTTATATCAGGCAGCCATGTCATGGGCTCTATTTCAGTTATTCGAAGTTACTTAAGGATAGGTTTCTCTATATTAGGAAGATGCTAAAGGGCATAAAAAAGTAAACTTTAGTGCTCAAAAAATAACGATTGTGGATAACTTTGGGGGTAACTCGTGGGTAGCGTGTGTCTAGAATGGGTGTAAAAAGGCAATTGAAAAATAATCCAAAAAACGTCAAAAAAGCGCTTGCACAAAAGTTTTCGCTGCCTATAATGCGCATCCACTGACACGGCAGAGCGCGAAAGCAGATGCTGATAGTGAATAAATCCTGAGGTTAACTTAGGTAATAAAATTCACTCAGTCAGTTTGAGTTGTTTAATTATTAATCAAACGATTCAAGTGCGAAAAGAAGTTGAAAAAACTCCTTGACGCGAAATGGGAAATGCGTAGAATACGCAGCCCTGACCCGCTGAGCGGTAACGCGAAAGCTTGAGGTTAAATGCTCTTTAACAATCTAAACAAGAAATCTGTGTGGGCACTCACAGGTGTTGAGTTAATCGAAATTACTCTGCCGTTTGGCGAGTAATCAAAGAATTAAATCAATGAATGAGTGTTCATAGCAATATGTACAGTTTGTTTTGACTTTCGAGTCAAAGCAGCAAATCAGAATTCATTGAGTCGAACCTTCGGGTTCAAAAAACTTTTAATTGAAGAGTTTGATCATGGCTCAGATTGAACGCTGGCGGCAGGCCTAACACATGCAAGTCGAGCGGCAGCACAAGGGAACTTGTTCCTGAGGTGGCGAGCGGCGGACGGGTGAGTAATGCCTAGGGATCTGCCCAGTCGTGGGGGATAACAGTTGGAAACGACTGCTAATACCGCATACGCCCTATGGGGGAAAGGAGGGGACCTTCGGGCCTTCCGCGATTGGATGAACCTAGGTGGGATTAGCTAGTTGGTGAGGTAATGGCTCACCAAGGCGACGATCCCTAGCTGTTCTGAGAGGATGATCAGCCACACTGGGACTGAGACACGGCCCAGACTCCTACGGGAGGCAGCAGTGGGGAATATTGCACAATGGGGGAAACCCTGATGCAGCCATGCCGCGTGTGTGAAGAAGGCCTTCGGGTTGTAAAGCACTTTCAGTAGGGAGGAAAGGTTGTAAGTTAATACCTTGCAGCTGTGACGTTACCTACAGAAGAAGGACCGGCTAACTCCGTGCCAGCAGCCGCGGTAATACGGAGGGTCCAAGCGTTAATCGGAATTACTGGGCGTAAAGCGTGCGCAGGCGGTTGATTAAGCGAGATGTGAAAGCCCCGGGCTCAACCTGGGAATTGCATTTCGAACTGGTCGACTAGAGTCTTGTAGAGGGGGGTAGAATTCCAGGTGTAGCGGTGAAATGCGTAGAGATCTGGAGGAATACCGGTGGCGAAGGCGGCCCCCTGGACAAAGACTGACGCTCAGGCACGAAAGCGTGGGGAGCAAACAGGATTAGATACCCTGGTAGTCCACGCCGTAAACGATGTCTACTCGGAGTTTGGTGTCTTGAACACTGGGCTCTCAAGCTAACGCATTAAGTAGACCGCCTGGGGAGTACGGCCGCAAGGTTAAAACTCAAATGAATTGACGGGGGCCCGCACAAGCGGTGGAGCATGTGGTTTAATTCGATGCAACGCGAAGAACCTTACCTACTCTTGACATCCAGAGAATTCGCTAGAGATAGCTTAGTGCCTTCGGGAACTCTGAGACAGGTGCTGCATGGCTGTCGTCAGCTCGTGTTGTGAAATGTTGGGTTAAGTCCCGCAACGAGCGCAACCCCTATCCTTATTTGCCAGCGCGTAATGGCGGGAACTCTAGGGAGACTGCCGGTGATAAACCGGAGGAAGGTGGGGACGACGTCAAGTCATCATGGCCCTTACGAGTAGGGCTACACACGTGCTACAATGGCGAGTACAGAGGGTTGCAAAGCCGCGAGGTGGAGCTAATCTCACAAAGCTCGTCGTAGTCCGGATTGGAGTCTGCAACTCGACTCCATGAAGTCGGAATCGCTAGTAATCGTGAATCAGAATGTCACGGTGAATACGTTCCCGGGCCTTGTACACACCGCCCGTCACACCATGGGAGTGGGCTGCAAAAGAAGTGGGTAGCTTAACCTTCGGGAGGGCGCTCACCACTTTGTGGTTCATGACTGGGGTGAAGTCGTAACAAGGTAGCCCTAGGGGAACCTGGGGCTGGATCACCTCCTTACCTATACGACTAACTCGATGTTTGTTGAGTGTTCACACAGATGGCTTGTTGAACTTCTCGAAAGAGAAGGGAGAGCGAAATGCACCGCGAGCCGGTAAGCATTGTTCTTTAACAATTTGGAAAGCTGATAGTAATTAATGCAGCAAAGTCTGTTGCTGTGTTAATACAAAAAATTGAGTTCTTAAAACACTTTTTAAGTGTCTTGAATATTCAAGTCTAAGGCGAGTCCATCTTCTTGGTCGAAGATGAGACAAGTAAAACCAGCTGGTCGCAACGACCTAGGTGAGTGAAACTCATTTGGGTTGTATGGTTAAGCGACTAAGCGTATACGGTGGATGCCTTGGCAGTCAGAGGCGATGAAGGACGTAGTAACTTGCGAAAAGCGTTGGCGAGCTAGTAACAAGCATTTGAGCTAACGATGTCCGAATGGGGGAACCCAGCAGCATAAGCTGTTATCACTACATGAATACATAGTGTAGTGAGGCGAACGAGGGGAACTGAAACATCTAAGTACCCTTAGGAAAAGAAATCAACCGAGATTCCCCTAGTAGCGGCGAGCGAACGGGGATTAGCCCTTAAGTCAGAGGGGTGTTAGTGGAATGGTCTGGAAAGTCCAGCGGCACAGGGTGATAGCCCCGTACACGAAAACTAACCTTTGATGAAATCGAGTAAGGCGGGACACGTGATATCCTGTTTGAATATGGGGGGACCATCCTCCAAGGCTAAATACTCCTGACTGACCGATAGTGAACCAGTACCGTGAGGGAAAGGCGAAAAGAACCCCTGTGAGGGGAGTGAAATAGAACCTGAAACCGTATACGTACAAGCAGTGGGAGCGGTTCTTGAGACCGTGACTGCGTACCTTTTGTATAATGGGTCAGCGACTTACGTTTTGTAGCGAGGTTAAGCGAATAGCGGAGCCGTAGGGAAACCGAGTGTTAACTGCGCGTTTAGTTGCAAGGCGTAGACCCGAAACCCGGTGATCTAGCCATGGGCAGGTTGAAGGTTGAGTAACATCAACTGGAGGACCGAACCGACTAATGTTGAAAAATTAGCGGATGACTTGTGGCTGGGGGTGAAAGGCCAATCAAACCGGGAGATATCTGGTTCTCCTCGAAAGCTATTTAGGTAGCGCCTCGGACGAACACCTTTGGGGGTAGAGCACTGTTAAGGCTAGGGGGTCATCCCGACTTACCAACCCTTTGCAAACTCCGAATACCAAAGAGTGCTATCCGGGAGACAGACGGCGGGTGCTAACGTCCGTCGTCAAAAGGGAAACAACCCAGACCGTCAGCTAAGGTCCCAAAGTGTATGTTAAGTGGGAAACGATGTGGGAAGGCTTAGACAGCTAGGATGTTGGCTTAGAAGCAGCCATCATTTAAAGAAAGCGTAATAGCTCACTAGTCGAGTCGGCCTGCGCGGAAGATGTAACGGGGCTAAACATACCACCGAAGCTACGGGTGCAATCCATTAGGGTTGCGCGGTAGAGGAGCGTTCTGTAAGCCGTTGAAGGTGAAGGGGTAACCCACGCTGGAGGTATCAGAAGTGCGAATGCTGACATGAGTAACGATAAAGGGGGTGAAAAACCCCCTCGCCGAAAGACCAAGGGTTCCTGTCCAACGTTAATCGGGGCAGGGTGAGTCGACCCCTAAGGCGAGGCCGAAAGGCGTAGTCGATGGGAAACAGATTAATATTTCTGTACTTCCGCTAACTGCGATGGAGAGACGGAGAAGGCTAGGCTAGCGCGGCGTTGGTAGTCCGCGTTTAAGGTGGTAGGTGGGTGACTTAGGCAAATCCGGGTCACTATACACTGAGAGCTGATGACGAGGTCCTACGGGACTGAAGTAGTTGATGCCATGCTTCCAGGAAAATCTTCTAAGCTTCAGGTTAGCGGGAATCGTACCCCAAACCGACACAGGTGGTCGGGTAGAGAATACCAAGGCGCTTGAGAGAACTCGGCTGAAGGAACTAGGCAAAATGGTACCGTAACTTCGGGAGAAGGTACGCTGCTGTTGGTGATGGGACTTGCTCCCTAAGCTGACGGCAGTCGCAGATACCAGGTGGCTGCAACTGTTTATCAAAAACACAGCACTGTGCAAAATCGCAAGATGACGTATACGGTGTGACGCCTGCCCGGTGCCGGAAGGTTAATTGATTGGGTTATCGCAAGAGAAGCTCATGATCGAAGCCCCGGTAAACGGCGGCCGTAACTATAACGGTCCTAAGGTAGCGAAATTCCTTGTCGGGTAAGTTCCGACCTGCACGAATGGCGTAATGATGGCCACGCTGTCTCCAGCCGAGACTCAGTGAAGTTGAAATTGCGGTGAAGATGCCGTATACCCGCGGCTAGACGGAAAGACCCCGTGAACCTTTACTATAGCTTGGCACTGAACATTGACCCTACATGTGTAGGATAGGTGGGAGACTTTGAAGCGGGAACGCTAGTTCTCGTGGAGTCGTCCTTGAAATACCACCCTTGTAGTGTTGATGTTCTAACTCTGGCCCCTTATCGGGGTTGAGGACAGTGCCTGGTGGGTAGTTTGACTGGGGCGGTCTCCTCCCAAAGAGTAACGGAGGAGCACGAAGGTTGGCTAAGTACGGTCGGACATCGTACGGTTAGTGCAATGGCATAAGCCAGCTTAACTGCGAGACAGACACGTCGAGCAGGTACGAAAGTAGGTCATAGTGATCCGGTGGTTCTGAATGGAAGGGCCATCGCTCAACGGATAAAAGGTACTCCGGGGATAACAGGCTGATACCGCCCAAGAGTTCATATCGACGGCGGTGTTTGGCACCTCGATGTCGGCTCATCACATCCTGGGGCTGAAGTCGGTCCCAAGGGTATGGCTGTTCGCCATTTAAAGTGGTACGCGAGCTGGGTTCAGAACGTCGTGAGACAGTTCGGTCCCTATCTGCCGTGGGCGTTGGATGATTGAGGGGAGTTGCTCCTAGTACGAGAGGACCGGAGTGAACGAACCGCTGGTGTTCGGGTTGTCATGCCAATGGCATTGCCCGGTAGCTATGTTCGGAATCGATAACCGCTGAAAGCATCTAAGCGGGAAGCGAGCCCCAAGATGAGTCATCCCTTGGACTTTAAGTCCACTAAAGAGCCGTTCGAGACTAGGACGTTGATAGGTCAGGTGTGTAAGCGTTGTGAGGCGTTGAGCTAACTGATACTAATGACTCGAGAGGCTTAACCATACAACCCAGATGGGTTTTACTAAGCGTGCTTAGATAGAATACAAACACTTAAGAAGTGACTCAAAACAGCTTTCCGAATTAACTGGAATAAAAATTTATCAACTACATCCATGTAGTTGACCCTAACGGGCCGCGCTAAAGCGCGTTAAAAATTGTTCCAGACAATTTTTTGCTTGGTGACAATAGCATTGTGGTCCCACCTGATCCCATCCCGAACTCAGAAGTGAAACGCAATCGCGCCGATGGTAGTGTGGGGTCTCCCCATGTGAGAGTAGGTCATCGCCAAGCGCCTCATTTTCTCGTAAAGAGAGCGAAAAGCCAGCTGAATAAGCTGGCTTTTTTGCATTTGCGTTTTAATAAATCTCTTTATCAAAGTTCTTTATTTACATTTCTCACTGCTAATTGTTGCACTGACCTTTTGCTTAGGATTGTCGCTAGGGGTGTAGCTGTATTTCAATTGGTCAAAATTTAAAGTGACATTCTCAGTCAGTCTATCTTCTCCCCATGAACCACCTGTTGAAATAGAAGACACATAAACGTCAGTCAGCTCTAAAACAACAGTATTTATGAGTTCGCCACGTGCGCCCACAGCACTTACTGTTAATACGGCAGTTGGAAAATGGGTGTTGGAAACCTGACTCATCAGTAATGGGGGAGAAGCAACATCTGTGTACTTAGTGAGTGATAGATCTTGGATACAGACTCTTCGCCCGTCTGTACTCGTTCCCCAAGACCACGCGAGAATATCGATCTTTTCCGAGTGTTCAGTATCCTGACTCTCACCTTTTACACCTTCAATTTCTAAAAACATATTAACTGCTGCCTGTGCTGTTACAGTACTTAGACTGAGAAGCAAGATTAAGATTAATCTCCTGATCATTTTAATCACCTCTTGATGTGGTACTACTTACTTAACAGGTATATTTAGTTTAGTCTGCTGCTCAGGTGGCGAATTGCCAATTTACGATTGAGGACCGCAATTATTTGAAGTCTCGTAAATCCTGGCAGCTAAGGCTTTGTTTAAAGGGTAAATATGAAGATTGAGATGATTTGCACCGGCGAAGAGGTGCTTTCAGGACAGATAGTCGATACTAATGCCGCTTGGTTTGCCAGCACTATGATGGATCATGGGGTTGAAATTCAACGTCGCGTGACCGTGGGTGACAGACTCGAAGACTTGATTACCGTGTTTCAGGAGCGAAGTCTTCATGCCGATGTGATCCTCGTTAACGGTGGTCTAGGGCCAACCAGTGATGATATGTCCGCCGAGGCGATGGCTAAGGCGAAGGGGGAATCATTAGTCGAAAATACCTATTGGCGTCAGCACATTGAAGAATGGTTCACCCGCAATAATCGTGTCATGCCGGCGAGTAACTTAAAACAGGCAATGCTACCCGAGTCAGCCATTATGGTGGATAACCCAGTCGGCACCGCCTGTGGTTTTAGGGTAAAGCTGAATCGTGCTTGGTTATTCTTTACCCCTGGTGTACCCCATGAACTCAAACATATGGTTACCGAGCAGTTTATTCCCTTTATTCGTGAAGAGTTTAATCTGGATGCTAAGGTTGCCGTAAAGAAACTGCTCACAATTGGACAGGGGGAGTCCGCCCTTGCAGATAAGATTGAGCCCTTAGAGCTGCCTGATGGGATTACTATCGGTTATCGCTCGTCTATGCCGCATATCGAAATTAAGATTTTTGCCCGTGGAGAAAAGGCGATAGCCATGCTCCCTCGCGTCACCAGCCATATCAAAATGGTGCTTGGCACTTCAGTTGTTGCAGAAGATAAGGCAACACTTGCAGCGGAGATCCACAGTAAACTCTTAAATTCAGGGTTTACTTTGAGTGTGGCTGAATCCTGTACCGGTGGGATGATTACCAGTCAGTTGGTTGATTTCCCGGGCAGTTCTTCTTATTTGCAACATGGTCTTGTGACCTACAGCAATGAATCTAAGGTGCGGGTATTAGGTGTAAATCCTGCGACTCTGGATGACCATGGCGCAGTGTCGATTCCAACGGTAGAAGAAATGGCAAAAGGCGCAAGAGCTATACTCGATAGCGATTTTGCTTTAGCAACCAGTGGCATTGCTGGCCCCGATGGTGGCACTGATGATAAGCCAGTTGGTACAGTGGCCATTGCACTGGCGACTCGCGGCGGGGTATACAGCCAGATGATTAAACTGCCAAGGAGATCACGGGATTTAGTACGCAGTATGAGCGCTGCGGTCGCCTACGATATGCTCCGAAGAGAGTTACTGACAGAAGCGGTGATTGTCGATTATCCATCGATTGGCCGTTTTAGTAAGTAAAGTATGAAAATAAAAATGCTCCCAATGGGAGCATTTTTTATAGATAAAATCTTTAGCTTACTTGGTAAATTTCAATATCAGTTTGCCAGGAGCCACTTGAATGCTTTCGGTCATTTTGGCCATCAGCGCTTGGTTACTATCCTTAGTATTCAGCACGTAAACAGGCTGGCTTTCTAAGAAGTTTGTTAAATAGCCCATCACCTGCGGCGTTACCATATTGATGGCTTTCTCAATATCCTTAGGTGTGGATTCGACTTTCACTAGTTCCAGTTTGCGCAGGTACACGCTGTGGGTTGTGCTGTCGTACCAAGGCTGAGCTTCAAAGGTGGTTGCTAGTTTGGCGTTGAGCGGAAATATAGGATTCTTAATCGACACCTGAGTCGCAGCGCTGACACTCATAGTGTCGGGTTTTTCACCCAGTTTCACGCTGATATCATTAATCCGCACTTCGGCACCAACGAGTTGATTACCTTGCTTAACTTCAAAATGGATCTCTTTATTGAGGTACTGTTCCATTTCTTGCTCGGTAATGCTGTACTGCGTGACGCAACCACTCAGCAGTACAGTTAAACCTAAGCAAACACTACGAGTGAATTTTTTCATTAACCAGTGTTTCTCATACCCGCAGCGACGCCGGCGATGGTTAGCATTAATGCCAATTGCACGTGTTCGGACGCAGGTGTTTCGGTTGATTCCTTACGTGTCCGAGCCAAAAGCTCGGTCTGCAGGAAGTTTAATGGATCGATATAGGGATTGCGAAGCTTAACAGATTCGCGATTCCACGGTGTATGCGCCATTAACGTATCCGATTTAGTTAATTCGAGCACCACTTTAATGCCAAGGTCTAACCGTTGGCGCAAAGTTTCGCCGAGGTGGTGCAGATTCGATGGTACTAAGCAAGTCTCGTAGTAACGAGCAAGGTTAGGTTCGGCTTTTGCGTATACCATTTCTAGCATCGAGATACGGGTGCTGAAGAAGGGCCATTCACGTTCCATATCCTGCAATAAGCCAGTCTCACCACGTTGACACGCCGCTTGCAGTGCTTCACCCGCACCGAGCCATGCTGGCAGCATTAAACGGTTTTGTGACCAAGCGAAAATCCACGGAATAGCACGCAGACTTTCGATACCGCCATCGACGCGGCGTTTAGCGGGGCGACTGCCTAAAGGCAGTTTACCTAGCTCAACCTCTGGTGTTGCAGCGCGGAAGTAGGCCACAAAGTCAGGCTCCTCGCGCACGATACCGCGGTAAGCACTTACTGACTCTTCGGCAATCCGTTCCATGCAGTTGCGCCATTCTTGCTTAGGTTCCGGCGGGGGTAACAGTGTAGCTTCCAGGACTGCTGAGGTGTATAGCGCTAAGCTTTGCACCGCTAGTTTGGGCAAACCAAATTTAAAGCGGATCATCTCACCCTGTTCTGTGACACGGATGCGGCCATCAACTGAACCTGGTGGTTGCGATAGAATCGCCTTGTGAGCTGGACCACCGCCACGGCCGATACTGCCGCCACGGCCATGGAATAGTGTCAGTTTGACGCCCGCTTGCTTACACACGGAAACTAGCTGCTCTTGGGCGCGATACTGTGCCCAAGCAGCGGCCATCACCCCTGCATCTTTCGCTGAGTCGGAGTAACCAATCATGACTTCCTGCATGCCCTTGGTGTAACCACGGTACCAGTCGATATCGAGAAGCGCTGTGATGCAGTCGGCTGCGTTATTCAGATCGCTCAAGGTTTCGAACAGCGGTACTACCCGCATTGGGTGTGAGCAGCCTGTTTCTTTTAGTAACAATAATACGGTCAGCACATCCGATGGCTTGCTTGCCATGGAAATCACGTAGGATCCCAGTGCTTTTGCGGGGTGTTTAGCGATTAAACGGCAAGTGTTGAGCACTTCGGCGACATCGGCAGACGGATTCCAATTGCTAGGGATCAATGGTCGACGATTAGTCAATTCACGCAATAGGAAAGCTTGTTTTTCGGTCTCATCCCAGTGGCTAAAATCACCCATGCCGAGGTAGCGAGTCAGCTCTGCTAACACGTCACTGTGGCGACCTGCATCTTGGCGAATATCGAGTCTTAACATGTGAATGCCAAAACAGGCGATACGGCGCAGAATATCTAGCAGCAAGCCGTTAGCAATCAAGCGCATACCACATTCGGTTAAACTCTTATAGAGCATCTCAAGCGGCGCTTTAAGGTCGCTTTCATGCCAAATCAGAGTCGATTTATCGACCTCAGGATGATGGCCTTCGATACGGGCATTTAAATAATCTATGGTATCGCGCAGCTTTTGGCGTAATGAACGTAGTACATGGCGGTAGGGCTCACAGCTATTATTGGTGTAAGCCATCAACTCACTGTTGGCTTCTTCCATCGACAGCTCACCGACGAGCAAGACAATATCTTTTAGGAACAAACGCGCCGCGGCATGGCGATTGCGGTCTAATACTTCTTGCGTGACTTTGGCTGTCACAAAGGGATTGCCGTCACGGTCGCCGCCCATCCAGCTGGAGAAGCGCACTGGCGCAATATCGATCGGTAATTGTTGACCCGTGCGTTGCTGCACTTGATCGTTAAGTTGTCTTAAAAAGTCGGGCACCGCATGCCAGAGGGATTCTTCAATCGTCGATAATCCCCAGCGGGCTTCATCGACTGGCGTTGGCCGTTCGCGACGAATTTCATTGGTATGCCAAATCTGGGCAATCAATTGGCGCAAGCGCAGATGAATTTGCTGACGCTCTCTGTCCGATAACTGGTTGTTTTCTTGCTCGGCGAGGCAATCCACGATCGCGGCATATTTTTGAATAAGTGTGCGGCGGGAAATTTCCGTTGGATGCGCCGTTAACACCAGATCGATATCTAATGACTTTAGGGTGTCGAGCATTTTGCTTTGGTCGATACTGGTGTTAAGCATTCTACCAAGCAGTTGTTCAACAGGGTCAGGTACGCAGACCAACTCATCGCAGTTTCGGCTAATAGTATGAAATTGCTCGGATAAGTTAGCCAAGTTAAGGAATTGGTTAAAGGCCTTTGCGAAGGGGACTAATTCTTCATCGGGCAGGGCGGTGAGCAGCTCTAACATTTGCTCCCTTGCCGCTTCGTCGCCGCGGCGAGAATCCTTAGCCAGTTTACGGATTTGCTCAACCTTCTCCAAGAAGGCATCGCCTAGGTGGGTGCGCATGGTATCGCCAAGGATCTGGCCAAGCATACTTACGTTCGATCTTAATGACGCATACATATCGGTCACATTGTCTGTCACATTACCTACCACATTACCAGCCATAGTTACTCCGAATAAAAAAACATAAAAATCCGCATTGCATTTAACCCGCTAGCACAATACCCAGCACAGAGGGCAATGGTCAACAGCAGAACTTATAACTTATACGACTGGCTTATCTTATATTCAATCATTTGCCTTAATTGTTGAGGAATATTCAATATAAGTGCGAACTAACGCAACTTTTAATTGAAATTAGCGAAAGTGAATATGAACTGCATCATTTTTCAAATTGTGAACATGTGAATTTGTTGTTAATAGAAGCGTGTTTTTGTCATCTAAGTGTGCTAGAAAACTTAAATATTAAGTAGTTAGCTCAGAATAAGTCTGGTAATTCCATTACACTTTGAGTGATCTGAACATAAAATACAATAAAAATATATATTCACATATATTGCATAAATAGATCTATGTGGTAGTCTAGCCACCAGTTGAGATGAGTCACTCAATGTGACCTATAGAGTAAATATCATGATGCAGAGTGTTAAACCGTCAGTGAATAAAACAACGAACCAAGATCATTTCCAGCGACGATAGTTTTGCCTCAGATTTACGCTGTTGCGTATACGCTATTCATCTATTCTTTAAATCCTTTTGATTCGGTTTATTTAGACAACATATGAAAAATATCGCCATTATCGGTGCCAGTGGTTACACAGGTGCGCAGCTAACTGCGTTAATCCATGCAGATCCTGAATTAGCAATTCAAGGCTTGTATGTGTCTGAAAATAGTTTAGATAAAGGTAAAGCTTTAGCAGATTTGTACCCTGTCTACAGCCATATCGCATTAACCCTTTCGCCACTGTCTGACGAAGCTAAGACCAAGATTGTGGCCGAGGCCGATGCAGTGGTGTTAGCCACTGAGCATTCAGTAAGTTTGCACTTAGCGGCTTGGTTTTATAACCAAGGCTTAGCGGTATTCGACTTAAGTGGCGCTTACCGTTTCAGTGATGTTGCCCAGTATCCAAAGTGGTATGGCTTCGAACACGAATACCCAGAGGTTCTGGCGAAGGCGGTTTACGGTCTTGCCGAGTGGAACGGTAAACAAGTCGCTGAAACCAAGATGATTGCGGTACCAGGTTGTTATCCAACGGCATCGTTAACTGCATTAAAACCACTAAAAGGTTTATTAACCTCTGCATTCCCAGTGATTAACGCCGTTAGCGGGGTCACAGGTGCGGGTCGTAAGGCGCAATTACATACTAGCTTTTGTGAAGTGAGCTTAACTCCTTACGGTGTGTTAGGTCACAGACATCAGCCAGAAATTGCGACACAGTTAGGTCAAGAGGTGATCTTTACGCCGCACTTAGGCAACTTTAAGCGTGGTATTTTGGCGACCATTACCGTGCAGTTAAAACCAGGCACGACGACTGAAGATGTCGCCAAGGCCTACAGTGTCTACGACCAAGCACCGCTGGTCACGGTAAAACAAAATCAATTCCCTAAAGTTGATGATGTGGTACTGACGCCAAACTGCCACCTAGGTTGGAAGTTTGATGAAAACACTGGCTATCTGGTTGTCGCGAGTGCAATCGATAATTTGATGAAAGGTGCTGCAAGCCAAGCGCTGCAGTGCATAAAGATTCATTTTAACCTTTAACTGTTCATCCTTATTTAGAGAGTCGTCAAGATGTCTACAAACAACTCAGTATTAGTGCTTAAAGTCGGCGGTGCGCTCCTGCAGTGTGAAATGGGGATGGCGCGGTTAATGGATACCGCAGCGGCTATGATCGCCAGCGGCCAGCAAGTGTTGATGGTGCACGGCGGTGGCTGTTTAGTCGATGAGCAGTTAGCGGCTAATGGCATGGAAACCGTCAAACTAGAAGGTTTACGTGTAACACCTGCAGAGCAGATGCCCATTATTGCCGGCGCATTAGCGGGAACTTCAAACAAGATTCTCCAAGGAGCTGCAACCAAAGCGGGCATCGTAAGCGTGGGCATGAGCCTTGCCGATGGCAACACCGTTTCAGCCAAAATTAAAGATGAACGTTTAGGCATGGTTGGTGAAGTCTCACCCAAGGATGCAAGCTATCTTAAATTCATTCTTGCCCAAGGTTGGATGCCAATCTGTAGCTCAATCGCCATGTTAGACGATGGTCAATTGCTTAACGTTAACGCCGACCAAGCGGCAACCGTTTTAGCCAAATCGGTTGGCGGTAAGTTGGTGCTGCTGTCTGATGTATCGGGTGTGTTAGATGGCAAAGGCCAACTGATCCCGAGCCTGAACAGCGCTCAAATCAGCGAGCTGGTTCAGCAAGGCGTGATTGAGAAGGGTATGAAAGTAAAAGTAGAAGCTGCGCTCGAAGTGGCACAGTGGATGGGGCAGGCCGTTCAAGTTGCCTCGTGGCGTGATGCAGGCCAATTAAGCGCATTAGCAAAAGGTGAGGCCGTGGGCACACAAATACAACCGTAAACGGAGAAGGTTATGAAGCATTTACTATCGATAAAAGAGTTAACCCAACAGCAGTTGCTGGCGCTGATTGCCCTAGCAAAAACGATCAAAGCCAATCCGGCAGAGTATCGCCACGCGTTGGATGGAAAGAGTGTGGTGATGTTATTCGAGAAGCCCTCTCTGCGTACCCGTGTTAGCTTCGATATCGGTATTAATAAGCTCGGCGGCCACTGCTTATACCTAGACCAACAAAATGGTGCCCTAGGTAAGCGTGAATCGGTCGCTGACTTTGCTTCTAACCTGTCTTGTTGGGCGGATGCGATTGTGGCGAGAACCTATTCACACACCACTATCGAAGAATTAGCCGAGTTTGGCTCAGTGCCAGTGATCAATGCGTTATCGGATTTATATCATCCTTGTCAGGCATTGGCAGACTTTTTAACCCTTGCAGAGCATTTTGAGGATGTCAGCAAGGTAAAGTTAGCCTATGTTGGAGATGGCAATAACGTTACCCATTCATTGATGTACTGCGCCGCAATTCTCGGTGCCAGCATGACAGTGATCTGCCCAGCGGGTCACTTTCCTGATGGCAACGTCGTGGCAGAGGTACAAGCCCTGGCAGAGCGATCTGGCGCAAACATCGTGTTGACCTCGGATATTAATGCCATCGAGGGTCACGATGCAATTTACACTGATACTTGGATTTCGATGGGCGACTCAACACCACTAGCCGAAATTCAGGAACTGTTTGCACCTTATCAAGTCAATTCAGGCTTGATGACGAAAGCGGGCGCTAACTATTTTATGCACTGTTTACCGGCTCACCGTGGCGTTGAAGTCACAGATGAGGTGATGGATGGTGAGGGCTCACTGATCCTGCAACAGGCAGAGAATCGGATGCATGCCCAAAATGCAGTACTAGTTACCCTATTTAGTTGAAAGTAAAACTGATTAATAGCCTCTTCTCTAACTGAGAAACGAGTTATAGGAATTAAAGATGTCTATCGTGAATAATAATACTGGCGTGAAAAAAGTTGTTTTAGCCTACTCTGGTGGTCTCGATACGTCGGCCATTATCCCTTGGTTAAAAGAAACCTACGATAACTGCGAAATCATCGCCTTTTGCGCTGACGTAGGTCAGGGCGAAGAAGAGTTAGTGGGTTTGACTGAAAAGGCGTTAGCTTCTGGAGCCTCTGAGTGCCATATCGTCGACCTGAAAGAAGAATTCGTTAAAGATTACATCTACCCAACCATGGCGACTGGTGCAATCTACGAAGGCACTTACTTATTGGGCACCTCAATGGCTCGCCCAATTATCGCAAAGGCGCAGGTTGAAGTGGCTCGTAAAGTGGGGGCAGATGCACTGTGCCACGGCTGTACCGGTAAAGGAAACGATCAAGTACGTTTCGAAGGTTGTTTCGCGGCATTAGCACCTGATTTGAAAGTGATTGCGCCATGGCGTGAATGGACCATGCAGAGCCGTGAAGATCTGTTAGCTTATTTAGCTGAGCGCAATATCAAGACGTCGGCTTCTGCAACCAAAATCTACAGCCGCGACGCTAACGCATTCCACATTTCCCACGAAGGTGGTGAGTTAGAAGATCCGTGGAACGAGCCAAGTAAAGGTGTGTGGACGCTGACCGCCGATCCAGAGGATGCGCCAAACCAACCAGAATATGTGTCTCTGGAAGTTGAAAACGGCCGTGTGACTAAAGTAAACGGTGAAGCATTAACGCCTTATGCTGCGCTGATGAAGTTGAACGCCATTGCTGCACCACACGGTGTTGGCCGTATCGACATCACCGAAAACCGTTTAGTGGGCATGAAGTCTCGCGGTTGTTACGAAACGCCAGGCGGCACTGTGATGTTCGCTGCGCTGCGTGCAATCGAAGAGTTAGTGCTGGACAAAACTAGCCGTACTTGGCGTGAACAAGTGGGCGCACAAATGGCTCACCTAGTGTATGACGGTCGTTGGTTCACACCACTGTGTAAGTCACTGCTGGCGGCTTCTGAATCTTTAGCAGAGTCAGTGAACGGTGAAGTCGTGGTTAAGCTTTACAAAGGCCATGCGATCGCGGTTAAGAAACGCTCACCAAACAGCCTGTACTCTGAAGCGTTTGCTACCTTCGGTGAAGACCAAGTGTACGATCAGAAACACGCTGAAGGCTTTATCCGTCTGTACTCATTAGCGAGCCGCATCCGCGCGCTTAACACTAAGTAATTAGGCAGACTCAAAGGGCGCCTAGCGCCCTTTTTTATATCTTAAGTTTTGATTGGCTTTAACGAATTAAAAGCAGTGACCGAGGGGATTTAGCATGGCTTTATGGGGTGGAAGATTTCAGGGCGAAACCAGCGCGCTATTCAAATTATTTAACGATTCGCTGCCAGTGGATTACCGTCTGTTTGAGCAGGATGTAGTGGGCTCGATTGCCTGGGCCGATGCGATTGCAAGCGTAGGTATTATCACTGCAACCGAATGCAGTGACTTGAAAGAAGCGTTAAATGAGCTGTTAGTCGAAGTAAAGGGCGATCCAGCCGTTATTCTGGCCTCGGGCGCAGAAGATATTCACAGTTTCGTTGAATCTGCCCTGATTGCCAAGGTAGGCGATTTGGGTAAAAAACTCCACACTGGCCGTAGCCGTAACGACCAAGTGGCCACTGACTTAAAACTTTGGTGTCAATCTGAAGGTGCTGCGCTTGTTGCCCGTCTGCAGACCCTACGCAGCGAGCTTATCGCTTTAGCTGAGCGTGAGTTTGATGCGGTGATGCCTGGTTACACTCACCTGCAACGTGCTCAGCCGGTGACCTTTGGGCACTGGTGTTTAGCCTATGTAGAGATGATTGAGCGGGACCTTAGCCGTTTAACCGATGCCTTGAAGCGTGCCAATACCTGCCCGCTGGGCTCTGGCGCGTTAGCGGGTACTGCTTATCGGATGGATAGACACGCCCTAGCCGCAGCGCTTAACTTCGCCTCGCCAACGCTGAATAGCCTAGATAGCGTATCGGATCGCGACCACGTCGTTGAGCTATGCGGAGCCGCATCAATCAGCATGATGCACCTGAGCCGTATGGCGGAAGATTTGATTTTCTTCAACTCGGGTGAAGCAGGCTTTATCTCATTAAGCGATGAAGTGACTTCGGGCTCGTCGTTAATGCCACAGAAGAAAAACCCCGATGCCCTTGAACTTATCCGTGGTAAGACGGGCCGTGTCTATGGCAGCTTAGTGGGCATTCTTACTACCATGAAGGCGCTACCGCTAGCCTATAACAAGGACATGCAGGAAGACAAAGAAGGCTTGTTCGATGTGGTCGATAGCTGGGCAATCTGCTTGGATATGGCGGCGCTTGTGTTATCTGGTTTAGTGGTTAATCGCCAGAATGCACTGCTTGCGGCGCAGCAGGGATATGCTAATGCGACTGAACTTGCGGATTACTTAGTCTCTAAGGGCATGCCTTTCCGTGAAGCGCACCATGTTGTGGGTGTTGCTGTAGTGGCGGCGATTGCCAAGAAAATTCCGCTAGAGGAATTCACATTGGCTGAATTTAAAACTTTTGCCGATATCATCGAAGATGATGTGTATCCAAACCTCACCATTGAAGCCTGCTTGGCAAAACGTGATGTGCTGGGTGGCACGGCGTTAACTCAGGTGAAGCAGGCCATTGAGGCGAAGAAAGCTCTATAAGGTTTAAAACTGACCAATAAAAAACGCGACACTAGGTCGCGTTTTTTATTTCCGTTAAAGATGTCTATTGGAATAAATCATCCGTCGGAGCATCGTTAAACAGGTTGCCTTCATCTTGGTTTTCACTGATGTATTCCTTAGGCTCAGTGCCAGAGATAAAGTACTCGAATGCGCTAGTATAATCGGTTTTGCGGGTGAGTTTTCCCGTGGCTAAATCGATACGCACTGACACTATGCCTTCTGGTGGTACTGCAATGACTTCAGGCTTGCCCTTAAGGACATTGTTCATAAACTCGTTCCAGCCTGGGCCTGCGGTTTTCGCGCCAGCTTCGGTGCCGGTTATCTGATCCTTCTCACCGTTGGCGTTCCAAGCGGTACGGCCTAATTGGCGACCATGATCGTCAAAGCCGACCCAGAAGGTGCTGGTCAGCGTTGGGTTAAAACCGCTGAACCATGTATCACGGGATTCGTTGGTCGTCCCTGTTTTACCTGCGATATCATGACGTTTAATCAACTGAGCTGCACGCCAAGCTGTGCCTTGCCAGCCTGTACCTTTGCTCCAGTCACCACCGCCCCAGATTACACTTTTCAGCGCATCGGTGATAAGGAATGCGGTTTGCTCAGAAATAATCTGCTTAGCATAACGACCCGTTTGACCGAAGCAGTTAGCCTCGGCCGAATCGGCAGATTGCTCGGCGCCATACTCGAGCGAGGCAACTGATGTTTGTTCGACCGATGCGCTGGGTTTACATGCCAGTGTTGGATTTGCCTCTTCAATCACATTACCGAAGGAGTCTTCAACTCTGTCGATATAGTAAGGCTCAACGAGGAAGCCGCCGTTAGCAAACACGTTAAAGGCTGTGGCAACCTGTAATGGCGTCACCGAAGGCGAACCTAAGGCTAGGGACTCGTTGCGTGGCAAATCGTTAGGATCGAAGCCGAACTTCGTTAATTCGGCAATTGCGGCATCTAATCCAGTATGGCGCATTGCTCTTACTGACATCACGTTAATGGATTGTGCCAGACCTACACGCAGGCGAGTGGGGCCGCCATAAATATCGGGCGAGTTTTTAGGACGCCACGCCGTGCCTTGGCTGATATCCGGTTTGTTAATCGGAGCGTTGTTGATTAGGGTCGCCAGTGTATAGTCCTTTTCCAATCCGGCGGCATAGATAAAGGGTTTAATGTTAGAGCCAAGCTGGCGTTTAGCTTGGGTTACACGGTTATATTGGCTTTGGCTAAAGCTATAACCGCCGACTAAGCTGCGAATGGCACCATTTTGCGGGTCGAGTGAAACCGTTGCACTGGCAACCTCTGGCACTTGAGATAACTGTAGGTACTCGCCGTTATCGCGGATCCAAATGCGCTCACCGATGTTAAGTATGTCAGAGGCCGATTTAGGCACGCTGCCCTGACGTTTATCGGTAATGAACTTACGCGCCCATTTTAGACCATCCCATTTGATGATTTGTGGCTCGCCCTTGGCAGTTAAGACTTTAGCTTGCTGGCCATCGATACTTAGCACGACTGCTGGTTGCAGCTCTTGTACAGGAGCAATTTTTGCAAGTTCAGCCGCCAGTTGGGCATTATCCGGTTTGGCATCTGTCCACATCACTGCCGCAGGGCCACGGTAACCATGGCGTTCATCATAGGCATAGACGTTGTTACGTAATGCCTGTTGTGCTAAGAGTTGAAGCTCAGATGAAACGGTAGTGTAGACGTTATAGCCATTGGTATAGGCTGCCTCCTCACCGTATTTTTGCACCATATAATCACGAGCCATTTCAGAAATGTAAGGTGCGTAAAGGTCGATTTCAGCGCCGTGATATTTTGCGACTAATGGTTCTTGAATCGCCGCGTTGTATTCAGCTTTACTGATGTAGCCTACTTCATTCATTCGCATCAGCACGGTATTACGACGAGCTAGGGCGCGTGATGGCGAGGTGATAGGGTTGAGCGTAGATGGTGCTTTTGGAAGGCCTGCAATCATGCCCATCTCAGCTAATGTCAGATCTTGGACGTTTTTACCAAAATAAACTTGGGCTGCCGCACCTACGCCATAGGCACGTTGTCCTAAATAAATACGGTTTACGTAAAGCTCTAAAATTTCATCTTTAGTGAGCAACTGTTCGATGTGATAGGAAATAAAAATTTCCTTCACTTTACGAATAATGGTTTTATCTCGGGTTAAGAAGAAATTTCGCGCAACCTGCATCGTGATGGTACTGGCACCTTGTTTTTTCTCACCGGTCGTGAGCATAACAATCGCAGCGCGAACTACGCCAACGGGGTCAATACCATTATGCTCGTAGAAACGCGCATCTTCGGTCGCAAGAAATGCCTGTAATAATGGCTTGGGTACTTCTTCAAGTTTTAAAGGAATACGACGCTTCTCGCCAAACTGAGAAATAAGTTTGCCGTCGCTGCTGTAAATGCGCAGAGGAGTTTGCAATTGTACTGTTTTAAGTGTTGATACATCCGGCAAGTCCGGTAACACATAAAAGTATGCTGCAACAATGGCGCCCACGCCCAGAAGGGCTAGACTGAATAGGGCTATAACAAGACGTTTTAACCACTTCACCTAAATTGATCCTAAAGTTCTGTTCAATACAACAGTATATAAGGCGCACACGCTTGGGTGAAGTAAAAACGTGATAGGACTAAAATAGCGTTTGTAAAATCTTGAAACATTCTATACAAATACGTATAACGGGTTGTTTTTGTGCTAGTATCTTTTTCTGAATACAAATAATAAAGTGACGACGGACTATGCTTTCAAATTTATGGAAGCGTCAGGCTCCGCAAATGGTTGGAATTGATATCGGTTCCCACGAAGTAAAAGCCATATTGCTGAGTAAGACTGCTGATGGATACAAAATATTAAGTCATGCAGCTGTTCCCGTTAAAAAGGGGGCGATTAATGATCATGATATTCGGGATGCCGATGCTGTCGTAGAATGCTTAAGGCAAATAAAGCGTGCTTTACCTAAATCGGTAAAATATGCAGCCGTTGCAGTATCAGGGTCAGCCGTGATGACCAAAGTGATTTATATGGATGCTTCGTTAAGCGAAGAAGAAATGGAGGCCCAAATTGAGATTGAAGCCGATAACTTAATTCCTTATTCCTTAGATGAAGTCAGCATCGACTTTGAAACCTTAAACGTTAATAGTTCAGATCCTTCAAAGGTCGATGTGCTATTAAGCGCATGCCGCACAGAGAATATTGATGCTCGGGTTGAAGCGCTCGATGAAGTCGATATTGAAACTAGGGTTGTTGATGTTGAAGGATATGCCCTTGGTCGTTCAGTCGAATTAGTGTTAGCACAATTACCTGAAGGGGCATGGTCAAAATCAGTCGCCATGGTTGACATTGGCGCTAATATGACCACATTTTCAGTTGTCGAATCTGGTGAAACCACGTTTATTCGAGAACAGGCATTCGGTGGAGAATTATTCACTCAATCTATTTTGTCTTTTTATGGCATGTCATATGAACAGGCTGAAAAAGCGAAAATAGAAGGTGATTTACCACGCAATTATATGTTTGAAGTTTTATCTCCTTTCCAAATGCAATTATTGCAGCAGATTAAACGGACACTACAAATTTATTGCACCTCTAGTGGGAAAGATAAAGTTGATTACCTCGTATTATGCGGTGGTACTTCTAAACTGGAAGGTATGGCTAATTTATTAACTAATGAATTAGGTGTACATACAATAATTGCAGACCCCTTCCAAGGTTGTTTGCATGCGGACGAGTCAACCAAAAATACCCTGCAATCCAGTATTAGCAAATATATGGTTGCTTGTGGCTTAGCGCTAAGGAGTTACGGTCAATGGCGAACATAAACCTGCTTCCCTGGCGCGAAGAGGCGAGAGAAAAGCAGAAGCGTGATTATCTTGGTATTTTGGCCGCTGTTTTTATTGGTTCAGCGATTTTAGTATACATTGCGCTTTCAGTACTCGAAATGATAACCGATGACCAAAGGGCTAGGAATGCTTATTTGCAATCGGAAATTACTCTTTTAGATAAACAAATCGCCGAAATCAATAAAATTAAAGAACGTAAAAGAGACATCGAGCGACGCACAGAAATTATTCTTAACCTTCAACAGGCGCGTAATTTACCAACCCATGTAATGGATGAGTTGGTTAGAATTGTCCCGCCAGGCATCTATCTTTCTAAATTGGAGAAAAAGGGAAGTCTTCTACTGATCGAAGGGCGCAGCGAGTCGAATAACAATGTTGCCAATATGATGCGTAAGGTCAAAGCTTCACAATGGTTGTCTGATCCTAATATGCAATCCATCGTGACCCAGAATGATGATATAAGGCAGCTCCAGCGTTTTAATTTGCGTGTTAGCATTAAAGGTACGGTAGCAGATGAGCCTGCTAAGACTGAGCCTGCGAAAAAGGCAAAAGGAGCGGGTAAATGAAGCTCGATCTAAGTCAGTTTAATGATATTGATTTTGAGAATGTTGGCGGTTGGCCTGCTCAGGTAAAAGGTTTTTTTGCGGTTTTACTGGCCATTTTAGTATTTGCTGCAGGTTATTACCTAGTGATATCTGATGCAGTTGATATTTATAAGGCAGAGCAGAATAAAGAGTTACAGCTGCGCGAAGATTTTAAATCTAAATATCAGCTCGCAGCCAATCTTAAGCTCTACCGCGAGCAACTAGCCGTAATGGAGAAGCAGTTTGCAGAACTGCTTAAAATGCTCCCTTCAGAAAATGAAATGCCAGGCCTGTTAGATGATTTAACATTCGTTGCAACCGATGCTGGACTTAAAATTAACAGTCTAAATTGGGAACCTGAAATTCAGAGGGACTTCTATATCGAATTCCCGATTAAAATGTCAGTAACTGGTGATTACCATCAAATTGGTAATATGGTCAGTGGCGTTGCTAAGCTGCCTCGTATTGTCAGTTTACACGATTTTACTATTACACGTGATGCTGCTGGAAATTTAGCTATGGATATTTTAGCTAAAACCTATCGATTTAAGGAAGGAGCAGAGTTACCGCCAGAAAAACCAGCCAAAAAAGAGAAGAAGGGGAAGAAATAATGAAAGTCTTACCTCTATTGACAATGAGTCTTTTTTTGATGGGTTGTGTTGGCGATCATAGCGATTTAGAGCTATTTGTTACAGAAACTAAGGCGCAACATGTGGCGCACATACCACCACTAAAAGAACCGCCTAAGTTTGAACATTTTGCCTATCAAGCTGAGCTAATGCGTAGTCCATTTGTTCCTCCTTCAAGGGAATTAACCGAGGAAGTGATAGATAGCAGTAAAAACTGTTTGCAACCTGATTTAAAACGCCGCAAAGGTCGCTTAGAAACTTACGCATTAGATAGTTTGAAAATGCGCGGAACCTTGAGTGAGTCTAAATCAATTTGGGCGTTAATTGAAACTAACGATGGTAGTGTTTATCGTATGGGTATTGGTGAGCACTTGGGATTGTTTAATGGCCGTATTATCAAAGTGACTTCAGATAATGTTGAAGTAATGGAATTAATTCCTGATGGCTCTGGTTGTTGGACCGAGCGACCAAACAATTTAGAACTTTCTGGAAAATAACAAGCGAAGGATGAGGGAATAATGAAATCTTCTGCCGCGATCAAACTCCCATTTATATCATCGGGCTTAATTAAGTCTGTTATTGGAGTCGCATTGGTATTTGGTGTGTTGCCATCGAGCTATGCAGCTAATCGATTATTAGATGTAAAATACCATGCATTAGTCGATCATCAATTAGAAGTAGAATTCGTATTTGAGAATTCGGTAACTGCACCTGCCATTGATTCTAATGCAGCTCCTGCTGAATTGCTTTTAACCTTTGATGATAGTGTTTCGGGTTTATCAAGGGATAATCTGCCTATCAATCAGGTGGGTGTTAAAGAGATTACGACTGCTCAAATGGACACTGACCTGAGGGTGACATTGGGTTTATCCCAAGTTAAGCCTTATCAAGGTGCTGTGATGGGAAATTCCTATCGTCTCACTATCAATGATGCTGTGATGGGATCGAATACTGAGGCAAGTAATCCTTTTGTGAATAGTATCAAGAATATTGATTTTCGTCGCAATTCAACGGGTGGCGGCGATTTATTGATCTCCTTAAATAATCGCTCAGTGGCTGCTAATGTAGAACAAGTCGGGGCTAAGATTGAAGTCCAACTCTACAACACAGACATTAAAAATGATTTGCTGTACGTCATGGATGTGCAGGACTTCTCAACACCTGTAAAGAGCTTTGAAACCTTTAAGGACGAACTGACCACGCGTATTTTGGTCGATGTATCGGGCGATTATGAGTTTAATTATAAGCAGGAAGATAGTCTTTTTAGGCTGTCTATCAATAAAGCGGTACGCACCGCAAACATTAAGGAAGAGAAAAAGTATAACGGTAAAACGCTATCGCTCAACTTCCAAAATATTTCTGTCCGCACCGTATTACAAATCATCGCTGACTATAACAACTTTAACTTGGTCACCAGTGACACGGTTGAAGGCGACATCACCCTAAGACTTGACGATGTACCTTGGGATCAAGCTTTAGATTTAATTCTCCAAACTAAAGGCTTAGACAAGCGCATCGAAGGCAACATTCTGATGGTTGCGCCGAGTGAAGAGCTGGCGATTCGTGAAAGTCAGGATCTGAAAAACAAGCAAGAAGTGAAAGAATTAGAGCCGCTCTATTCTGAGTATATTCAGGTGAATTACGCTAAAGCTCGGGAGGTGGCGGAATTATTAAAAGGTACTGACTCAAGCCTATTATCACCTCGTGGCTCAGTTGCAGTCGATGAACGTACCAATACTGTTTTGGTAAAAGATACTTCAGAGAGTATTGAAAATGTGCACCGTTTAATTGAAGTGCTCGATATTCCAATTCGACAAGTGGTGATTGAATCTCGTATGGTGACCGTTAAGGATAATGTCTCTGAAGATTTAGGCATCCGTTGGGGGATTACCGACCAACAGGGTACCAAGGGAACGTCGGGTACCCTTGAAGGTGCTGAAAGTATTGCTGGCGGTGTTGTACCATCGATAGACAGTCGTCTTAACGTCAACCTTCCCGCGGCGGTGAGTACGCCCACAAGTATCGCTTTCAATGTCGCGAAGATGGCCGATGGTACGATTCTAGATTTAGAGTTAAGCGCCCTCGAGCAGGAAAACAAAGGTGAGATTATTGCTAGCCCTCGTATTACCACTTCTAACCAAAAAGCGGCCTATATCGAGCAGGGTGTTGAGATCCCGTATGTGCAGTCGACCTCAAGTGGTGCAACCTCTGTTACCTTTAAAAAGGCGGTATTGTCGCTGCGTGTAACACCGCAAATTACGCCCGATAACCGTGTTATCCTCGACTTGGAAATTACCCAAGACTCTCAGGGCACTACGGTTGATACCCCAACAGGTCCTGCGGTAGCCATCGATACCCAGCGTATCGGAACTCAAGTGCTGGTGGATAATGGTGAAACCATCGTTCTTGGGGGGATTTACCAACAAAATCTCATTAGTCGAGTGAGTAAAGTGCCTGTGCTGGGGGATATACCATTAGTGGGGTTCCTATTCCGCAACTCTACCGACAGTAATGAACGCCAAGAGTTGTTGATTTTCGTTACCCCTAAAATTGTTAACGAGAAACTCTAAAACCTCGTCCTAAACAAAATAAAGCCAGCAATACTTGCTGGCTTTATTGTCTCTACCATACAATTCTAACTAATAATTGTACTCACGACTTGCCAGACAAGACAGTAAACTGAGATAATCCACGGTCAAGTCTCTATAGAGCAAGGTAACATACAGTAGGTCGGCTCGATTTTGGGTCGATATAGGCATACTTTCAAATAAGATTCAGACGTACAAGAAATGGCTGAAAAACGTAATATTTTTCTGGTAGGCCCGATGGGCGCAGGTAAAAGCACAATTGGTCGCCATCTGGCGCAAATGCTGCATTTAGAATTCCACGATTCAGATCAAGAGATTGAGCAACGCACAGGCGCAGATATTGCTTGGGTGTTTGACGTTGAAGGCGAAGAAGGTTTCCGTCGTCGTGAGGCTCAAGTTATTGCCGATCTGTCTGAAAAACAAGGTATTGTTCTTGCAACTGGTGGTGGTTCAGTTCAGAGCAAAGACATCCGTAATCATTTATCTGCTCGCGGTATTGTGGTGTATCTCGAAACTACAATCGACAAGCAGGTTGCTCGTACTCAAAGGGATAAACGTCGCCCGTTATTACAGGTGGATGATCCTCGCGAAGTGTTAGAAAATCTTGCAGAAATTCGCAACCCTCTCTACGAAGAAATTGCCGACGTGATCGTGAAGACCGATGATCAAAGCGCGAAGGTCGTTGCAAATCAAATCATTGAGCAATTAGGTTTCTAAGCAGAATGACAAAACAAATTCAGGTTGATTTAGGTGAACGTAGTTATCCCATTTATATTGGCCAGAATTTGATGAGTGATGGCGAGACTTTGTCTCGCTACCTGCTTAAAAAGCGCATTCTCATCGTTACTAATGAAACCATCGCCCCATTGTATCTACAGCAGATGCAAGCGACGATGGCTTCATTTGGTGAAGTTGCCTGCGTGACCCTGCCCGATGGTGAGCAATTCAAAGATCTAACTCACTTAGATCATATTTTCAGTGCACTGCTGGAACGTAACTTTGGCCGAGACACTCTACTGGTGGCCTTAGGTGGTGGCGTCATTGGCGATATGACGGGTTTTGCCGCAGCCTGTTATCAACGCGGGGTCGATTTTATTCAAATCCCAACTACGCTCCTGTCCCAAGTCGACTCTTCGGTTGGCGGAAAAACGGCTGTAAATCATCCCCTTGGTAAAAACATGATTGGCGCCTTTTATCAGCCGCAACTTGTGTTGATTGATACCCAATGCCTAAAAACCTTGCCTGCGCGTGAATTTGCAGCAGGGATGGCAGAAGTCATCAAGTATGGCATTATGTGGGATAGTGAATTCTTTCAATGGCTTGAAGATAATGTCGAGCCGCTAAAAAATCTCGATAACCAAGCCTTGGTCTATGCTATTTCCCGTTGCTGCGAGATTAAAGCCGATGTCGTGAGCCAAGATGAGACGGAGCAGGGCGTTCGTGCCCTTCTGAACTTAGGTCATACATTCGGTCATGCGATTGAGGCTGAAATGGGATATGGCAACTGGTTACACGGTGAAGCAGTGGCTGCTGGCACAGTCCTTGCTGCTCAAACGGCTCTGTTATTGGGATACATTGATGAGTCAATTGTTCGACGTATCATTGCGTTATTAGCAGCATTTGACCTGCCGGTTACCAAACCTGCAACGATGGATTTCGACAGTTTTATTAAACACATGCGTCGCGATAAAAAAGTGTTAGCTGGTCAGATTAGGCTAGTACTGCCGACTGCGATTGGTCGAGCAGATGTTTTTAGCCAAGTATCCGAATCTACCCTCGAACAGGTTATCCGCTACGCATAAACCTTGTGTGGTGGATGAGTGACATTTCAGGGGCAACTCTTGCTTCCCTCACAGGAAGCCCTCATAGAAAGATTGCATCACGTTGCCAGTTATAGCGACCAATTACTGGTACTTTCTGGCGCGTCAGGTTCAGGTAAGACGACACTTGCCACTGCGCTGGCGACCGATGTCGATGATGCGAATGTCGCCTTAGTCATTTGCCCAATGCATGCCGAAGATGCCGAAATTCGTCGTAAAATTCTGGTTCAATTGGTGTCATCTCCTATCTTTGACGATGAAACACCACTTGCAGAAACCATTCTTAGAGTCGCGCCCAATCAAAGCAAGCCACTGCATATCATCATTGATGATGCGCATTTGCTCTCTAAAGAGTTGTGGGCCGAATGTATTATCCTCAACCAAATTCAATGTGCAGGCAGGCGGATTGCGTTAACCCTAACGGTGCCACCGGCATTTTTAGCGGAGCTATTACCCCAGTTACCCGATTCATTAAGACGTCAGCTGTTGCCCGTCAATGTAGAGCCGTTGACACTTCCCGAGCGTGAAGCGCTTTATCAAACCTTACTGCGTTATAGCGATCAAAATCCTTTTACTCCAAGGGATATAGTGCGAGGTCTGCTAGAAAAGCAGAAAGGTACACCGAGGGAAGTTGTCGAGTTGCTTGAACTCGCACTGCATGGCAGCGAAGCGGCGCCTTCGTTTTGGCAGCGTTACCGCTTCGCCTTTGTTGGCGCAGCAAGTTTGCTGGTAACACTGATAATTTGGTTGTTGTTGGCGAGCCCTGAAGCAGACAAGCAAATATCTGAGCAGGTAACTTACCCCGCATTGGATTCGCCCCAATTTTTACGCCATGGTGAGCAAATTTTGCAGCCTTACTTTAGTGAGCGTGAAGTTGCATTCGCTAAAGCGCTGGCGGATGAAGCTGCACTTAAGGAAGATCCCTTAGCTAATTTCCATGGTGAGGAGCCACAATCAGAGGGGGATGTTGCAACCGCGGCAATTATTGGTGAGGCAAGCCTTAAAGGTGACAGTGCTGAGCAGACTCAGATCGAAGAGGTAAACACCAATAGCGCTCAAACTGACAATACTCAAACCCAAAAGGTTCAAGCCGAAAGTACACAAATAGAAAAGGCAGATGAAAATGCCATTTCATCTAGCGACGTTGTAAGTACGATGACTCAAGCACAAGGCGATGAACTGTCAAGTGTACATCCTCTAACCGTCACATTATCAGATAAGCCGTCAGTGGGGTATGCCATTCAAGTGTCGACAGTACAAAAGCTTTCGACGGCTCAGGCCCTAGCGAAAAAAATTAATACAGTCGCCGATGTGCGAATTACTAAATATAAGCAGTTTTGGGTTGTATTTGTGGGGCAATACAGCGATAAGCAGAGCGCTGAAAAGGCCGCGACGGAATTAGATACACGTTATCACTTAAGCCAACCTTTAATTAAAAATTGGGCCGACCTTGGGAATTATGCGTTAGAAGAAACATTCCCGCATCGTGAAATCTAAGAATAAACAGAGTACAATCATGACCTTTCTTTTTGTCGGTATTCATCAAGTTAAATGATAAAAAAACATAGAGCCTTCCTGAAATGGGCGGGTGGAAAATTTAAATTGGTGGATGAGTTGGCTAACTACTTACCTGCGGGCGAGCGTTTAGTGGAGCCCTTTGTGGGGGCGGGTTCGGTTTTTCTTAACACGGATTATCCGAGCTATTTGCTCTGCGACATCAATCAGGATCTCATCAATCTCTATAATATCGTTAAAGAAAGACCGAGTGAGTATATCGCTGCTGCCAAAAAGCTGTTCGTCGATGAGATGAATCAGAAAGATGCCTACTACCGCGTCCGTACTGATTTTAATAAATCCCGCGATCCTTTCCAGCGCTCAGTGTATTTCTTGTATTTAAATCGTCATGGTTTCAATGGGTTATGCCGTTATAACCGTAAGGGTGGATTTAACGTACCCTTTGGTTCGTACAAAAAGCCCTATTTCCCTGAAAAGGAAATTTTAGCCTTTTCGGAAAAGGCTCAGTACGCCGAGTTTAAGTGCATTGGCTATGAGAAGGCCTTCGAGCAAATTCAAGCGGGGGATGTTATCTACTGCGATCCTCCCTATGCACCTTTGTCCACTACTGCTAGTTTCACGACCTATGTGGGGGCGGGGTTTAGTCTCGATGACCAAGCGCTGCTTGCCCGTTATTCACGCCATATGGCGATAGAACAGGGGATTCCTGTCATTATCAGTAACCATGATATTCCGCTCACACGTGAGCTCTACCGTGGTGCCCATCTTGCGAAAATCCAAGTGCAACGCAATATTAGCCAAAATGGCAGTGGTCGTAATAAGGTTGATGAGTTAATTGCGGTTTATGATGAGAACTACGATCCCCAAGAGGATTAAGTTGCTTGGCCTGTGTTTAGGCTTAGTTCACAACTCGACTGACTAAAAAGATCAAACTCAAGACTAGTGCGATTGCTAGTACAATTCCCATTAGGATATAGGGCATGGGAGAATCAGTCGCAAAATCTCGACGGCGATTTTTATCTGACTGCACCCCAAAAAAGGCGGCTATGGTACTGTGAAATATCTGCCAAATGCGCCCTAACATTAATAGGACATATTGGAGTTGGTTGGTTTAAGGTCATCAATGGGTTTATCTTTATGACCGTGAAGCAGTTCGAGCAAATCGACAAAATGGAACTGGCTGGAACGATTTTTACCTGTAAGCCAAGTCTTCCAGCTGAGGGTTTGCGCTTGGGTCGCACAGCGATTATTAGGATGGCTGCTCGGGAGGCTATTGTTGTAGCTTACATCATTACTACAACTACAGGCTGTGGTCTCATCATTCTGGGTTAGCTTTTCCATACCATAGGCTAATGAAGCGACAACAACCGCAGTGAATGTCAACATCATAGCGGATTTAAAGGTCACCGAACCTAATATATGTGAAACCTGAGTTAACCGTCCCTTCATGCTACGACCCTTGAAATGACTTAATAAGATTGCGACGCGATTATAACAAACTCGCTCAGTTTATGAACAATAATTTATCAATCCTTGGTAAAGTTTTTCCAATCTATAGATTATAAAGACCTTTGGGCAAAGTTGTTTACAGGCCACGCGGTATTAATCTGACTTTTACAGGTGATAAATGTGGTCATGGCTATAGAGGCAGGGCAAGGCTCGGGGTAAAATAAGGCACTTTTTATCCAATAGTTGCGAGTGTCCCATGCGCCCATTTCTTATTGCTCCATCAATTTTATCCGCTGATTTCGCCCGTTTAGGTGACGATGTTAAAGCCGTATTAGATGCGGGTGCTGACGTAGTGCACTTTGATGTGATGGATAATCACTATGTGCCCAACCTGACCTTTGGCCCTATGGTGTGTAAAGCGCTGCGCGATTACGGCATCACCGCCGAAATCGATGTGCATTTAATGGTAAAACCCGTCGATCGCATTATTCCTGACTTTGCTAAAGCCGGTGCTTCGATTATCACCTTCCACCCTGAAGCCTCAGAGCACTTAGACCGTTCACTACAACTGATTAAAGAGTCAGGTTGTAAGGCAGGCTTAGTGTTTAACCCTGCAACACCACTGCATTACCTTGACTACGTGATGGATAAGTTAGATGTGATCCTGCTGATGTCGGTAAACCCAGGATTTGGCGGTCAGTCTTTCATTCCATCGACCTTAGATAAACTGCGTGAAGTGCGTGCCCGAATCGACGCCAGCGGTTTTGATATTCGCTTAGAAGTCGATGGTGGCGTTAAGGTCGATAACATCGCCGAAATCGCTGCCGCGGGTGCCGATATGTTTGTGGCAGGCTCGGCTATCTTTGGCAAGCCAGATTACAAAGCGGTCGTCGATGAAATGCGTGCCGAACTTGCTAAGGTTGAGTCTAACTAATGTCACAGGGTGTGCAACAGCAAAGCAATTGGGGACAAATTAAAGCGATCGCCTTTGATCTTGACGGTACACTCATCGACAGTGTGCCCGACCTTGCGGTTGCTACCCAAGCTACCTTGAGTAAGCTTGGTTTAGTAAATTGCACAGAGGCCCAAGTGAGGACCTGGGTGGGGAATGGCGCGAAAATGCTGATGCGACGCGCCATGACCCATGCCCTTGGCCGAGATGTGGAAGAAGCTGCACTCGATGCTGCCATGCCAACCTTTATGCAGCAATACCAAGAAAACCTAGAGAAGCACAGCGCGCTTTATGCTGATGTGCATCGCGTGTTGCAGGCCTTGTTTGATGCAGGCTATCAGTTAGCTGTGGTCACTAACAAACCCTATCGATTTACCCTGCCATTACTCGAAGCCTTTAAGTTGAGTGAATTTTTTACTGTGGTACTTGGTGGTGACACCCTCGAGAAGATGAAGCCAGATCCCTTGCCATTAACTCACCTTCTCAACGAGTGGCAGTTAGAACCGTCGCAGTTATTGATGGTAGGTGATTCAAAAAATGACATTTTCGCGGCGAAAGCGGCGGGTGTTGCATCAATCGGCTTGACCTATGGCTACAACTACGGTGAAGATATTGGCCTTGCAGGCCCTAATGCCGTGTGTCAGCAGTTTGCTGAGATTTTAAACTGGGTATCAATTGCCTAGTTAGCTTAATCGATTCTTATATTTAATGTGGAGCAATGACGTAATGACTAAACCCATAGTACTCAGCGGTGCACAGCCGTCCGGCGAATTAACCATAGGTAACTACATGGGTGCATTGCGTCAATGGGTTGCGATGCAAGATAGCCACGACTGCCTGTATTGCGTGGTCGATTTACATGCTATTACTGTACGTCAGGATCCACAGGCGCTGCGTGAGGCCTGTTTAGATACCTTAGCCCTGTATTTAGCCTGCGGCGTTGACCCGAAAAAGAGCACTGTATTTATTCAGTCTCAAGTGCCACAACACACTCAGTTAGGTTGGGCCTTAAACTGCTACACCCAAATGGGTGAGCTAAGCCGTATGACCCAGTTTAAGGACAAGTCGCAAAAGCACGCTAATAACATCAACGTGGGTCTGTTCGGTTACCCTGTGCTGATGGCGGCCGATATTCTGCTTTATCAAGCGAATGCGATTCCAGTGGGCCAAGATCAGAAGCAGCACTTAGAACTGACCCGTGATATTGCGACGCGCTTTAACAATGCTTATGGCGAGACCTTCACAATTCCTGAGCCATTTATTCCTGAGCATGGCGCTAAAGTGATGTCGCTGCAGGATCCTCTGAAGAAGATGTCTAAATCAGACGATAACCGTAACAACGTGATTGGTCTGCTTGAAGATCCAAAAGCGGTCATGAAGAAACTCAAGAAAGCCATGACCGACAGCGATGAGCCGCCAGTCGTGCGTTTCGATATGGAAAACAAGCCTGGTGTATCTAACCTGCTAAGCCTAATGTCGGGTATCACAGGTCAAAGCATTGCCAGCCTCGAAGCCGAGTTTGAAGGCAAAATGTATGGTCATTTAAAAGGTGCTGCGGGTGAAGCCGTCGTTGGCATGTTAGAGCCACTGCAGGAGCGTTACCGTGCGCTACGTGCAGATCGCGCTTATCTTGACCAAGTGATGAAAGCCGGCGCTGAAAACGCACAGGCACGCGCCGAAGTGACCCTGAAAAAGGTATACGAAAAGATTGGTCTGTTAGTCTAATCTAACAACAAGAGAATTGAATAAAACCGCCGCTAACCTGCGTTAGTGGCGGTTTTTTATTCTCAAGCAGATGCTATTTCTATGAGGCTTGGGTTTTAAGCCAAGAAGAAAAGGCGGCAATGGCGGGCTCAGATAAACGCCGCTGCTTACACAGAAAATTAAACTCAAATCCCGTATGCACGTCAGGAAGATTAACCGCTACCAGTCGACCTGTATCTATATCTCCAGTGACCATAAAGTCAGGCACGAGTGCGAGCCCTTGTCCGGCAATCGCCGCTTCAATCGCCATAACCACATGGCTAAAAATATGTTGCTGCTCGTTATTTAGCTGTATTTGATGCGCCGCCGACCACTTATGCCAATCCAGCCCGAGCGGCCCTTCATCTACAATGATTAATGCCTGCTGCTGAAAATTGCTTAAGTTAATATCACGCCACTTAGGGTAAAAACTGGGGCTGCAGACTGGGATAAGTCTTTCCTTGTGTAATAACTGCTGCCAGTAGCCCCGTTGATTTAGCTTCCCCGCAATAAAAATGTCCGCCGTATTGGTACTGAGATCGGGATCTTGAGTGATCATTTCGAGGCGAATTTTGACACTAGGATATTGACGCCTAAAGTCTGCCAGACGCGGTATCAGCCATTTCACGGCGAACGAGCTGTAAACCGCGAGGCTTATCTGCTGATTGGGGGTATCACGGAGTTTAAGATTCAGATCGCCTAGTTCATTGAAGATGCGCTCTAATTCCACGAACAAGTTTTGCCCTTTAGGGGTCAGTTGTAGTTTGCGTCCTTGGCGATCAAACAGTTGTTCGCCAAAGTATTCTTCTAATACGCGTACTTGGTGTGAGACGGCGCTCTGAGTAACAAATAACTCCTCAGCAGCTTTGGAAAAATGCTGTTGGCGCGCGGCAGCCTCAAACACCTGCAGTGCCCTCAGTGGTGGAAGCTTTCTCATAGGGACTCGATATTCACAATTTAATATGAATCTAATTCATCTATCATTAGAAAGCATCATTTCAGTTTGTACAAAGCTCACATTATCATGCCGCCATTCGGATTTTGGGATATTAAAATGCAGCGCCCTGTAGTCATTGGTTTGGTTTTATTGGTAGTGGGCAACCTCTTTAGTGCTTTTTATGACGTGTCGGTTAAGTGGTTACCCGAAGACGCTCAAGCGGGCACTTTTCTATTGGTACGCCAACTCACATCGATGTTGATGTTATTGCCAATTTGGTTGTATGTAGGTCGGCCAACTACTTCGAATGTTACTATTCATCTATGGCGCGCCAATATTGGTTCAATAGGTGCTGTGTGTTTGATTATCGGCTTGATGGCTTTGCCATTGGCGACGGTTAGCTCGTTGTTTTATACCGCACCGTTAATGATCATCCTGATGGGATTTTGGTTTTTACGTGAGCGTATTAGCGCGGGGCAAATTGCCTGTACTGTTCTGGGGTTTATCGGGGTGCTGATTATTTTGCGCCCTAGTGAGATGAATTGGTTTGGTATTGCGGTGTTATTTGCTGCTTTCACCTTTGCGGTAAATCAACTGAGTCTGAAGAAACTCCCCTATGCCGAGCATCCTGTTATGCCATTGATGCTTTATAACCTGCTTGGGATCCCTGCGACGTTAATGATTGTGTGGATTCAAGGCCTAGGTGAGCTAAGTTGGGGGCTTTTAGCGGTTGCACTGCTAAGTAATCTTTGTTTACTCAGCTATCACTGGCTGTGCGTATTGGCCTACCGTAAAGCGCAGGCGAGTGATATCGCCATTGCGGAGTATGCGGGTCTCCTGTTTATTGTGTTTTTGGGTTGGCTGTTATTTGACGAGTGGCTCGACGACTTAAGTTGGTTAGGCGCAGCAATGATTGTATTGCCGTCATTACTTTTGCCTTGGATTGGGGTAATCGTTGCGAGATTTTCAAGGGGGAACGCTAAAACATCAAAGGCGATGGTGCAGCTGCGGGGTGACAACGGATAAATAGAAGCTGAAAATGAGCCTAAATCAAAACACTTCGGTTAATTTAGGCTCTAGGAACTTACTCGATATATTCGAATACACGAACTACTTTGCGGACACCAGCGGTATTACGCGCAATTTCCACGGCTAAATCCGCTTGATTACGATTGATTAACCCAAGCAAAAAGACTTCGCCATTTTCGGTGATCACTTTAATACGGGTGATATCCAAATCCTTTTCGTTCAGCATGCGTCCCTTTACCTTAGTCGTGACCCAAGTGTCGTTACTACGGGTCGTAAATGAAGTGGGGTTGCCGATACGGATTTGGTTGTGGATCTTGCCGCCAAGCTTAAGATCTTGAACGACCTTAATCGCCTTGTCCCTCAACATAGAACTCGGCGCCTGACCGATCATCAGTACGTTACCATTTACTGACACACCTGTGATGTTGGTTTGCTTCTTAAGATCTTCTTGCTCAAGCAGCGCACTAGTAATTACAAAGTCGGTATTGGTGTCGTCGAGTTGAGTTTTAACCGAGCGCTCGTCATTGGCCATCTTAGCGCCACTGACTGCGCCCACCATAACGGCGCCAGCACAACCTTGTAGCAACATGCAAACCATTAATAGTGGGGCGGCTAATCTCATTGTTGCTCGTCCTGCGGGAAGAGGGTGCGGTCAATGTTGTCGCACAGGCAATGGATAACCAGTAAATGCACCTCTTGAATACGGGCAGTGACGTTTGACGGTACGCGGATTTCAACATCGCCAACGCTCAACAGGCCTGCCATTGCGCCGCCATCCTTACCCGTTAGGGCAACGATAGTCATATCGCGGCTTAGTGCAGCCTCCATTGCCTTAATCACGTTGCCAGAGTTACCACTGGTCGAAATGGCTAATAAAATGTCACCAGGTTGGCCTAACGCTAGGATTTGTTTTGAGAAAATCTCATCGTAACTATAGTCATTAGCAATTGCTGTGATGGTTGAAGTGTCGGTTGACAGGGCGATTGCTGGTAATGGCGGACGCTCAATTTCATAGCGGTTTAATAACTCGGCAGAAAAATGCTGCGCATCGCCGGCGCTGCCACCGTTACCACAGGCAAGAATTTTATTGCCGCCTAAAAGACATTGCACCATCATCTCGGCCGCTTTGGCGATGGACTCAGGTAGCGCTTCGGCTGCATCGATTTTAGTCTGGATAGACTCAGTAAAACTGTCTTTAATGCGTTCTAACATGGATACATCCTTCAGGATAAAGTGCTGCTATGATGCCATATTTCCCCGAGGGAGTTGAGGCATTAGCGTTAAAAATAATTCGATTGGCTTTGTCTTACAATTCGTTTAAAAGGCATCGACTAGCCATTGGATTTGTGTGCCATCAATGGCGACGACATCGAACCGACAGGGTACGTCAAGCTTATGCTGCTGCAGATAATGGCTGGCGGCCATCCGAACCCTACCAATTTGTGCCTTGCTAAGTGCTTGTAATGCTCCGCCAAACTGATTTGATGAGCGATATTTAACTTCAACAAATATCCATTGGCGCGCTTGGCGCATCACTAAGTCGATTTCTCCAAAGGGATAGCGGACATTACGTTCGACAAAGCTTAAGCCTTGTTGTTCCAAGTAATGTTGGGCGAGTGTTTCAGCCTGCTGTCCAAGTGTCATAGCTGACGGAAACTGCCCCTTTGATAACGTCCCCAGCTCAGTTGACGGTTGATTACGCCATCTGGGTAGACCGAGAGCACCCCGCTGCGGCCATCGAACTGATAGCCACTAAAGGAGCGCATTTGAACGAGTTTATTCACCAGATCCATGGCGTCATAGCCCATGGCAAACAGGCGTTTTTGTCCGTTATTCCAGTTAGGCCAGAGGTTATTCACCATCAGGTTCTCTTCACTGTTTTGCATCAGCCATGGGGCATCACTCATGGTCAGGTTATTTAAATCCTGAGCAGTCTGGCTTGACTCGTTATCAATACGACTGCGGCTTGAGGTGTATAGCGGTACTGGTTGGGTAAATACGCTGAAGTTAACGTCGATAAACGCTTTCAGCAGGGTTAACTCTTGTGGCGTTGAAATCATATAAATTGCATCAATATCTTGGCGCGAACGGAAATCCGCCTGCACATTATTACCGAGCAGCTCTTTAATACGGGCTATACGCGCCTGACTATCGCGAACGCCAAGGGCATCCTGCACTGTCGTCTTCATTTTATCGCCACCATCGTAGTAATAGACTTCGACGGGGGTATCGCTTTTCTTTTTCCAAGCTTGGATAAAGCTTTCGGCCATACGTTTACCGATGGCATCATTACTGGCGAGTAATAGCGGTATGGTTACACCATCTTGGTACATACGAGTTGCTGCATCCGCCGCTTCTTGAGCGGGAGAAAGTGCAAAGTAGAATTTATTGAAATCGGGTGTGATTTTATCTGTCTGATTCAAAAATAGCTGCGGAATCGAGGTTACTGGTGCACTCGGCGCTGTCGTGCTGGCACTCGTGTTCATTGCCTGTAATTGCTCGATTTCGTTCGGCAATAAAGGGCCAATGATAAATTCGGCTCCCGCATTAACCGCTTGTTGATAGGCAGAAACGGCACCATTTGCAGTATCGAAAAAGTTTACCGACACTTGATCGCTCTGCTTAGCCATATAGCTTGCCAGTATACCCTGGCGAATTGCATTGGCTGCACTGGCACGACTACCACTTAGAGGTAACAAAACTGCAATGTTTTTAGGTGTATAGGGCTTGGAGTTCAGCGCTCTGTCTAAATCAGCGGGTAATTTTGCCGCGGCAGGGTGATAGGGATTTTGTTTCTGCCATTCACCTAAATAACGCACGAGCTGACTTGGGTCGACGGCATAATGCTTAGCGATATAGGCCAATTGCAACCAACCGGCAAAGACTGGATTGCTAGCTTCACGGGTATAGGTTTGTACCGTTTGCTCTGACATAGGTTGTAACACCTGCCAGATTTGATTGTTAACTTCATTGGCCTGCGCAGGGGGAAGATAAGTTGTTAATAAGCTTAGCTCTCGCGCCTGCTCCATCGGTTGCTTACTCAGTTGGAATAAGCGGGCTCTTTGTTGATGATATGCGGCCATTTGCCAGCCAGGTAATACCCAAGACCTTGGGTAAGTGAGTACATTCAGCGCAGCTTGATATTCCGCAGTGTGCTCTAGTACACGAGACGTTAAATATCTGTGCTCGGCCTGCAGCGTCGGCGTCTGGCTTAAATTCGCTTGCATTGATTTAAGTAGTTTTTGCGCCGAGGCAAAATCCTTACCATTGATATAGGAATGGGCCGCCAGCAATAAATAAGTATCCCGCTGCTCGGGATCTTTGCTATTTGCTGCTTGGGATAAATAGACATTAGGCGCCAGCGGCGCAGTCGCTAATGAGGTTGCCACTGTGGGGGCAGTATCTTTGGTGGTGGGCGTAGAACTGCCGCAACCCGCCAACACTGCGGATAAAATGGCCACGGAAATAAACTTAGTTGTATTCAGGCTTTTTAACACTGGGCTTCACTCTGGTAAGATGCTGTATCTAGTTTAACCTTCTCTTGCGCTTGACGAAAGTCTTGGCACTGTCATTACAGAGGTATATATGGACCAAAGCGTCGCACTCTACATCGTTCCCACTCCCATTGGTAATTTGGGGGACATGAGCCCGCGGGCCATAGAAGTGCTCAGTCAGGTCGCATTGATCGCCTGTGAAGACACGCGCCATAGCGGCAAGTTACTCAGTCATTTTGGCATTGCGACGAAAACCATCGCACTGCATGACCATAACGAACGCGCACGCGCCCAATGGATTGTAGACCAATTAGCGGCAGGTCAATCGATTGCCTTGATTTCAGATGCGGGCACGCCGCTGATTTCTGACCCTGGTTATCACTTAGTCTTACACGTGCGTCAGTCGGGTTATCGTGTGGTGCCGTTACCTGGCCCATGCGCCGCGATTACGGCGTTAAGTGCATCGGGTTTACCTTCAGATCGTTTCTCCTTCGAAGGCTTTTTGCCATCGAAGGAAAAGGCGCGTGCCGACAAACTTTTAGAATTGAAAGAAGATCCGCGCACATTGATTTTTTACGAATCACCACACCGCATCGAGCACAGTCTGACAACTATGGTCGAGGTTTTAGGTAATGATCGTCAGGTAGTGATGGCGCGTGAAGTCACTAAAACCTTCGAAACCTTCCTCTCAGGCCCAGCGGCTGACGTATTGGCAGCTGTGAGTAGCGATCCAAATCAGCAAAAGGGTGAGATAGTGCTAATGGTGCATGGTCACCGAGCTGCAGACGATGACGAGGCCATTCCTACCGTGGCTATCAATACCCTAAAGCTTTTGTGTGAAGAATTACCTTTGAAAAAGGCTGCGGCCATTGCCGCACAAATCCACGGCCTGAAGAAGAATGCCCTCTACAAGTTCGGTTTAGAAGCGGATTTATAGAGAGCAATTAGGCGAACGATGAGCGGATTTTTCAACTAATGGCGGGTCTTCGGCGTATTCAAGCCTATTAACTGTGGTGTGCCAAGGACGCTTAGGCTATAATCCGCGCCGAGTTGGCCAGACAGTCGCTGCGCTCGCAAGAGCGGGGAGGAAAGTCCGGGCTTCAAAGAGCAGGGTGCCAGGTAACGCCTGGGCGGTGTGAACCGACGACAAGTGCAACAGAGAGGAGACCGCCATCCTAGCCTCGGCTAAGGTGGTAAGGGTGAAAGGGTGCGGTAAGAGCGCACCGTGCGGCTAGCAATAGTCCGTAGCAAGGTAAACTCCACCCGAAGCAAGACCAAATAGGGTTCCGTATGGCGTGGCTCGCGTTGGAACCGGGTAGGTCGCTTGAGCCTGTGAGCGATTGCAGGCCTAGATGAATGACTGTCCAAGACAGGACCCGGCTTATCGGCCAACTCACCAAATCAACCTAAAGCGCTGTTTTTACATTGTTTTTTATTTTATTTGATACCGCTGAAGCTTAAGTGGTACACAAATGAGACATTTACAATGCAGAAATGGCGTTTTTTATTTTCGTCAGAGACGTCCTCATCATCTTGTAGCTATCCTTGCAAACACAGAGATTAAGTATTCTCTTTTAACCAATTGAGCTTAAGATTGTCCTGTTTCAACGCAACAGTTCTGCCCTCCTATTATTTGGCTATCTCCTTCGATAATTCCCCAAATTAACTCTAAAATTCGCTTAAAACGATAGTCCAATTTCATCGTTTTAAATTTTTATCTATAAATTCAAGCACTAAAAAACTTGTATATCTCGCCATTACCGACAACACTGTAAAAACTTCATTACATTTAAGGAGATGGATTTACGCCAATCTAGCGCATGAATCAGTGTTGCTAGACGTTAGTGGTCAATTCATGTTGAACACTAAAATGCGAACAAATGAAACTTACAATATTCTTAAAAACAATCACAAGGAGGTGTAGATGACTACTCATCTTACATTCAAATCAATCCTAACTTATCCAGTAATGGCAGCCGTGTTTTTATCCACTTTAGTTGGTTGCGGTGGTGGCGGTGGTGATGACTCGGAAGAAGTAGATCAAGTTACAGTCGGGGGGAAAGTCGTCAATTTGAATAGTACGCTCAGTATACAGTTCATTAAAAATGGCCAAGATTGGGAAACTATTTCTGTAACAGCCAGTGGCCAAGATGTGCCATTTAAATTTGTTCAAGCGCAGGATGTTGGGACAAATTTTGGTATTAGAATTCAAAGTATCACCCCAGAAAACGTTCAAACATGTTCAATCACCTCTGGCGGAAGTGGAGTCTTAACTGAAGCGAATGCTCAATCTACCGTGATCACTTGTACCGACATGGCCGCTAAGGTGGGGGTTTTTGTTGATAGTGAAGTGGGTAATATAGAATATTCAACCGAAACATTAGCGGGTTTTACAAATGAGCAAGGAGAGTTTTCCTATTTAGAGGGTGAAACCGTGACCTTTAAATTGGGCGAGGCTAAATTACCCCCAGCGAAAGCCAAACCCGTTCTAACACCACTTGATTTAGCGTCGACAGACAGTGTTGATGATCCTAAAGTCGTGAACTTAGTTCGTCTTCTGATGACATTAGATACGAATGGCGATCCTAGTGATGGTCTTTATTTGGATAGCGCTTTAAGTACGAATATTCATCAGTTAGATTTTGGATTATCGATTGATGCATTTGCTTCGTCTGCCGCGATTAAAGATATCCTAGCTATGGCTAACTTACAGCAAACGAAGACGGATTTAGTCAGCATCGAAGAGGCAAAAAACCATATTATACAAACGCTGATAGAGCAAGGTTTATGGCCAGATCCTAATGATACCTGTAACGAAGATTTAGTCTTCAATCTTTTAGGCCATGACATAATTACCCAACCTAACGGCGAAATGCAGCAAACGCCACTCACTGGCACCTTAACTGTTACACCGACATTAGGGTGTACGCTCGCGGTAAATGAAGGTTATAGTGGCGGTTGTGTGATTGATGGCGATGCATTTAGCGCCTTCAATGGTGCTATGTTGGGCACGGTCAGCAATAAGCAGGCGACGCTAGTGGTTAAAAACCATAGTTCAGATGGTGAGGATGTTGCTGTTTATTTACGCGGTGATGCGCAGAATAACTGTTCTGCGAAAACCATTAACGATGGTCAATACAGTATCTCAGGTACCGAAGCTGTTATCACAACCGATAATATGCTAAAGACCTACAAGAAATATCGCGTTAATGCGACATTGACGATTAATAATGGTGAATGCTCAGTGGTGTCCAGCGAAGGTGCTTTTAGCTGCTCTGTCAATGCTAATAGTTTTCAAGGGCTTGGTGACGCCTCTTATTTACAGGGGACGATTAATGAGCAATCGGTAAGTTACTTTTTACCCGTCGTCAGCGATGAAGCTGAGACCTTTTATGGCCAATATCACGGTCGTCGCGATAGCGAGTAAACGCTCAGTCACTTCAAATAAAAGCCCGCTTATCAAAAGATAAGCGGGCTTTTTATTGTCTGCCCCTGCAATTTAATGACGGCTCTGTAGCTTTTATTGAAGTGGCTCAAGTTTTTCTTCAGCAAGTACTTGGGCTATGTTCATTAGGTTTTGCGCCAGCTCTTTGGCCTTATCTTCAGGAAATTTGCCCGCCAGTGAGGTCTGCAGTGTTTCCCTGAGGTTGTTAATGGCTGTTTCCCTATCGAAATCTGAAGCGGCCTGTTTCAGGTTCGCTATACCGCTTGCTAGCGTTTGAAGCTCAGGGAATAACTGGGCATTTTTAAGTGGGGCGAGCAGTGCTAAATCCTTGAGGTCGACATCCTTTAAGCTGGCGTTATCCACTTTGTCGTCTAAGGTCACTAAAAGATGGTCGACTTTATCGAAGGTCTGTTCGCTGCGCTCAATGAGAGGGGCTATAGCGCTATCATCGATGAGTCCTGTGAGTTTCGCGACCGAGGCATAGAGTAGGGCTGCGACGAGGATTATCGGCAGCATAATGCCTGAAATAAAACCGACCCAATAGTTGTTAAACCCTGCACCGAAGTTTTTCATACTCATCCCTTAAAAACGTTAAATCCTTTGACTAGAAGCTGTTTTTGACTAATACCCGCCATTCCCAATCGCTTACAGAGTTACCACCCGTAAGAGGAACTGAAAAGTCGATATGGGCAATATTGCCGTAACTCGAGCGTGATGAGTAAAGCCTTGCGCCAATACCAACACTTGAGAGCACGCCTTGGTATTCATTGTTGTCGGCAATCGGCCCGCCAGTGGCCTGGCCCACATCCGCAAACACCGCCCAACCGAGTTCGGCGAGTTGATAGAGGTTAATGTTTGGATAGTTACGGATCTCAGCAGTCATGCTCCATTGGTTATCCCCTTGTTGGTACTCGTTGGGATAGCCTCGCACGCCGGTTTCATCCCCAAGGCCCTTTTTAAGATCCAGATAGGTGTTGTTCGAAAAACTGGCCCATGCTTTGGTATAGGCAGTCCATTTTCGATTGATTTGATAAAAAAACTCACTTTGGATAGAAGCTTTGTAAGTATCTTTCTGGGTTGTGCTTAAGTTACTGCCCGCCCCCATTTCCAGTAACCACAGGTGTTCGTCGAACTGAAACCCTTTAGTGGTTAACCAGTTAAAATGGTAACCCATGGGGCTATTGTCGCGGATATCCTTAGTCTCTACACCGAGTTTAACGAAATGGTGCCAACCTAGGTTAAAATCTTCGTGGTTCGCAATCAGGTGCACATTCCTCAATACCTTAAAATTATCTTCGATAAATTCATAGACTATCCAGGGGTACATAAAATCCCTGTCATCGGGCAACTCGCTGGTGGGGAAGCTGTCTGAATTGGCGAACTCGCTTTTATCTTGGGTGAAACCGGCGATGATGCGTGACAGGTTTTGGCGGTTTTTATTGATTAACCAGCCGTACTGTAAGTCGAGGTAATCGACAGTATGCTCGAACTCATTTACGTCGCTACCGTTTTGCCTAATGATGTCGGTGCGGGTATCGTCTAAAAATTCTACCGTATACATGGATGTAGTATCGAGCGCGTAAAAGGGTTTACTTAGGTAGGCATGCTTGGCTTGGCCGTCACTGTTATCGTAAAACTCCGCCGCGACAATACCGTGGTCAATGAGGCTTATCGGTGCCTCGAAGGCGAACTTGTAACCGGTGCGGGATTCATCGGATTGGTATTTCACTCGGGTGCGAATCCCCGTACCAAACAGGTTGTCTTCCTTCATCCCAACTGAATACCGCGAGTCACCTCCTGAATGGCTAAAACTGGCGGTAGGCAGCAATGACCAGTTATCCCAAGTTTCGATGATGACCGATTGATCCTGCAAATTGGTATCAGCCTCGGGATCCTTCTCGCCGACATAGACCTTAGCATCACGAATATAGGGTTCAGCTCTGAGCAGGCGTTGTGATTCATCAAGATCCTTTTGGCTGACGGTTTCCTTCTCATCGAAGGTGAGCCTATCGAGAATCACATAATCTTTGGTGTTGACGTGAAGGTAGTTGGCCCAGCGGTGAATGAAAAAAGCGTCGGGGTCGGATTCATCGAAAATAGGATTGCTGATAACAACAATCTTGTTCACTTTGATGTTTGCCTCGTCCGTTGAGGCAGGTGTTGCTGTCGCAGTATCGTCGGCTCTGGCAATACCTAAAGAACTACTGAGGCAGCAAGCTAGAATCGATGCATACTGGGTAAACTTCTGCATAAACCACTCCCGCAAATTAGATGAAACAGCTTTATTATTTTGCTTAGCTTCACAATTTAATAACACACGGGAAGTGCTGAATAGTCAAGGCGACTTTTGAATAAGATTTTGATTTAGCTTAAGGTTAACTTAAGAATAAGCTGGATTTTGGTTCCCGCTTATTCTTAAAAATATTACAGTGTGCGGCGTGGCGGTACTACGACGTTAGCAAAGATAAGTCCTGCGATCAGCGACATAAAAATTAAAAAAATTTGCGAGCCGATGTGAGATTGATTCAGCATGGTCTCACCCGAAATGAGCGTGTTAAGGCCGATATAGGTTTTACTGCCAGGGACCAAGATAACAATCCCCTGTAGCAGGGCGATGGAGGCGGGAGCCTTCATCCAGCGAGCAAAGAGGTTCGAGTAAACTCCTACTGCCAAGGCGCCAAAGAAGATCCCAACCGAATCCCCAAAAAAGTGACCTCCTAGCATAGCGGAAAAAAACGCTACAATCCCCGCAAGTACTCCCCAAGGCGAGTCCTGCATGCGTGCCTTAAAGATAAACACTAACGCCATAGATAGAATAGGCACTGCCGACCAAATCGCCCATTTAGGCAAGCCTTCGGGCTCGATATGAATGGCTTCACCGAAGAAGGCTTTGCCAATCGCCATCCCTAAAACGGCGCCAAAATACAATTTAAACAGTAACATACTGGCATCCATAATCCGCGCAGTACCTGAAATCAAATCCCGAGCCGCGAGTTCTGCCAAACCTAAGGTCAGGGCAAGGCCTGGGATAAAGATGATGATCGCCGAGAGGATCACCACAGGGATATTGATATTGGGGTCGAAGCGAGCAATTAGGCATGCCGCAATCGCGCAGACAATGGTTGCAAAGGGTTCGAGGACTTCGGCCATCCGGCTCGAACGCTCAGCGCGGTAAACAAAGCCATAAACCATGAGCCCTAGCAGCCCTGACCAAAAAACATCGTGCCAACCTGTACCCATTAACATGGCGAAGGCTGCTGCTGAAGCGCCAAAGGAGAAGCAGGTTAAAAGTGGGCCATAGGGATTGGGCTTATTGGCAATTTCTTCGAGGCGGTCTAGGGCTTCGGCAAGGGTACGTTTACCCGAACTCAGTTCATCGACTAATTCATCGGTTCGCGCAAGCGAACCTAAATCCAGCTCCCCGGGTTTCACCCTTGCCACATGGTTATACTCCTGATCGGTATCGTGCTGAAGCACAAAGGTCATCGAGGTTGGGGAAATGAGAAAATACCCTTCTATCCCTAGGGTGCGGGACACGGTTTGTAGATGGGTTTCAAGACGGTAAGCGGGGGTGCCAAATTTATGTAATGCTTTACCTAGCTTAATGATAAATTTACGCTTTTCTAGAAACTGTTCGTTGTCCAATCGGGGTATTCGCTGTTATAAAAAACGGTGGATGAAATGACGCGCGCATATTAACCTAACTTGCTGTTAAAAGGTTAATGGCTTTTAAGTTTAATACAAATAAATTGCAGATTTTTTGCGGTAGTTAACAACCTAGGTTGGGATTATGGGGAGAGTGTTATGTCGTTAATGGTGACAGGCTTTTACGCCAGTTTGACTGCGTTGTTGATGATAGTGCTGGCCTATCGCGTGGTGAAGATTCGTCGCCGTGAAAAAATTGGCATTGGTGATGGCGGCAATAAGGAGCTGGTGTTGGCAGGGAGAGTGCATGCTAACTTGATTGAAAACGCACCTATTGTCTTGATCTTATTGGCTCTGGCCGAGGCTAATGGTTTAGCACCTTTGTATTTGCATTGCCTAGGTACTCTGTGGATTGTCGCCCGATTACTCCATGCCATTGGCTTAACACTTGGCCGTGGTGGATATCATTTTGGACGGTTTTTTGGGGTATTGTTCTCTTGGTTGGTGAGTTTAATCTTGGCGTTAATTAACCTTGGGCATTTTGTCTCGGGTCTTTAACGTAATATTGGCGCTAAACCATATCCTTAGCCAATTTAAGGGTATTGGAGCTTTGCTTTAAATACCCCTAAAAATACCGCAATTGGTGATTTTTTAATCGCACATCTACCCGATTGCCTGCTATACTCCGCGTCCCTAAATCGGCGCGGCTCTTTTTCTTCTGCGCCTTTGTTTGACAATACGCTTTTGGGTCACAATCGATGCAAGTTGAATCCACACTGTTTAGCCATCCCAAATATTGGGCCGAGTGCTTTGGCACCGCGCCTTTCCTGCCGATGTCCCGCAAGGAGATGGAAAAGTTAGGCTGGGATAGCTGTGACATTATTATCGTCACCGGTGATGCCTATGTGGACCATCCAAGTTTTGGCATGGCGGTTATTGGCCGTATGTTAGAAGCCCAAGGCTATCGTGTGGGGATTATCTCCCAGCCCGATTGGTCAAGCAAAGACGCCTTTATGCAGCTCGGCCGCCCGAATCTGTTTTTCGGTGTTACTGCGGGTAATATGGATTCTATGATTAACCGCTACACTGCCGATCGCCGTATCCGCAGCGACGACGCCTATTCTCCAGACGATATTGGTGGCAAGCGTCCTGATCGTGCTGTCACTGTATACACCCAGCGCTGTAAAGAAGCCTATAAAGACGTGCCAGTGATTATCGGTGGTATCGAGGCGAGTCTGCGCCGTATCGCCCACTACGATTACTGGTCAGATAAAGTGCGCCGCAGTGTGATTTTCGATGCTAAGGCTGACATTCTAATGTACGGCAACGCCGAGCGTCCACTGGCCGAAGTGGCCCGTCGTTTAGCCGCAGGCGAAGCGATTGCCGACATTCAAGATGTGCGTGGTACCGCCGTTATCCGTAAGGAGCCAATGCCAGAATGGCGTGGTATGGATTCACGAAAAATCGACCAACTGCACAAAATTGACCCGATTCCAAATCCCTACGGCGCCGACGATGTCGGTTGCGCTAATTTGTCGGGACCGTCGGATGTTAAGATTTTCGACAACGAGGCGCCTAAACCGATTAGTGTGCAGCCGCCGCGTCCAAAGCCGTGGGAAAAAACCTACGTGCTGTTGCCTGCCTTTGAGAAGGTCTCGGAAGACAAATATTTATACGCCCATGCTTCGCGGATTTTGCACCAAGAGCAAAACCCAGGTTGCGCTCGTGCGATTTTTCAGCCCCACGGTGACCGCGGTGTGTGGGTGAACCCGCCGGCATGGCCGCTCAATACCGATGAGATGGATGCGGTATTCGATCTGCCGTACAAAAGGGTGCCGCACCCTGTCTATGGCAAGGCTAAAATCCCTGCCTATGACATGATCAAAACTTCGATCAACATCATGCGTGGCTGTTTTGGTGGCTGTTCTTTCTGCTCGATTACCGAGCATGAAGGCCGCATCATTCAGAGCCGTTCGCAAGAGTCGATCATTAAAGAAATCAAAGATATTCAAGATAAAGTCCCAGGCTTTACCGGCGTTATCTCGGATCTTGGTGGTCCAACGGCCAACATGTATCGCCTAGGTTGTACCAGCGAGAAAGCGGAGAAAACCTGTCGCCGTTTGTCCTGTGTGTATCCATCGATTTGCGGCCATTTAGGCACAGATCATAAGCACACTATCGATTTATACCGTGCCGCTCGCGCCGTGCCTGGCATCAAGAAAATTCTGATTGCATCGGGCGTGCGTTACGACTTAGCGATTGAAGATCCTGCCTATATTAAAGAGTTAGTGCAGCACCATGTCGGTGGTTACCTCAAGATTGCCCCAGAGCATACCGAAGAAGGGCCTCTCAGCAAGATGATGAAACCTGGCATGGGCACCTATGAGAAGTTCAAGGAACTGTTTGACAAGTTCTCGAAAGAGGCGGGTAAAGAACAGTACCTGATCCCCTACTTTATTTCGGCCCACCCAGGCACGACCGATGAAGATATGGTGAACTTAGCACTCTGGCTTAAGGAGCGTAAGTTTAAGCTCGACCAAGTGCAAAACTTCTATCCATCACCGATGGCAAACGCAACCACGATTTACCACACTGAGCTGAACTCGCTGAAAAATGTGAAACACAGCAGCGAAGTGGTTCCAGTACCGAAAAAGGGTCGTCAGCGCCGTCTGCATAAGGCATTGCTGCGTTACCACGACCCAGCGGGTTGGCCAATCATCCGTGAAGGCTTAATCGCCATGGGTCGTGAAGACCTAATTGGTAATAGTCCAAATCAACTCGTGCCGCCTGAAGGCCGTAATGAGCGTGCTCCTAAGTGGATCAAGGATGCAAACCAAGGTCAGAAGGCGGTCACTCGCTTCTCTAACAATCAGTTTGATGACCGCAAGGGGAAAGCGGGGACTAAGCCTTCGGGAAGTAAACCGAATCGCCTTGGTGCCAAAGCGCCGTTTGGTCAAGCGGTCTCGAAGGCTGGTGGCAATGGTGGAAAAGGCTCTGCGCCATCCCGTGGTGGTAAACCATCTTCTGCACGTAAACCTGCTTAATTAGCTGTTTTATGAGTTTTTATCAAAGGCCATTCCAGTAGCTGGAGTGGCCTTTTTGTTCATGCACTTCAATTATCCTTTTCCGCAGGATGCGCTTTTCGTACTTATCCCCGCCTGACACTTAAGATTTTGCGAATTACACTCTAGATAACTCGAAAGCTTGCCTAACGACTTGATGGGGTAAACGGATGGTGGAAGACGAATATACCGAAACGGGCTTTTGGAACAAGATTAAGCTCTTTGGCAAACAGGCGGGGCGCGATGTAGTTGAGCGAGCCCTTTGGCTTTATTATGCGGCGCAGCAACCTAATACGCCCGCTTGGGCAAAGTCTGTCATCCTCGGAGCCTTGGCCTATTTTATTTCACCAATCGATGCGATTCCCGATCTCACACCGCTGGTGGGGTTTACCGACGACCTAGGCGCACTCGCTGCGGCCATCACTATGGTGACACTCTACATCGATGATGGGGTGAAAACCCTTGCGAAGGAAAAGTTAGTGCTTTGGTTTGGCGATGATGCACAAAGCTCAAAAAACGATTCGTCACGACCCGAGTAACAAGTGTAAATTGAAAGTTAAAGTGCTAATTTTGTTGCTAGTTTTCCATTGAAAAATAAGCAGTGAGTGGGCGGTTGAAAATATTTTTTTGTAGGCGTTCCCTATTGCCGATTTGCGCTATATGCTAGCGCTGTTTTGTGGACCCTTTGTGTGTTTAGGCAAAAAATGAAAAATCTTTTGGCGGTGTTCCTTGGCCTTTTCGGGTTCTTAACCGCCGTACCTGTGTTCGCCGATAAAGCCTCTGCCGAACAGCTCGCCCGCCTGTATCTCGATTATATGGTTCAAAGTAGTCGCCAGAGTGAATCCCTATGGCCGGGATTTCGCCTCGACGACAAAGTTCACCTGTTCAGTGTCGATGGTAACGTGTGGCTCCGCCAACCTGGGGGAGAGATTATCCAAGATAACAGTGTGTTAGAATTTGTTAACTTGCACTCTGGTTTTACTGTTAACTTCGGCTTTCCCCAATATCAGGGGCAGGCGGGAGTGTTAATTCAGCTAGAATCCCCCCATATCCCATTTTCTAGCGAGGTCAAAACCTCGGATCTGCCCTTTTTAATTTGGGCCGGTAACGGAGTGCATGAGGCGTTTCACTTCTATGCGCAGTCTGAGTGGCGGGTATTAGAAGAAGCGATGCACTTCGAGGGTGAGGTGTATCCGCTTAACCTTGAAGCCCGTTTTTATCGATTACAACTGTTTAATGCGCTCATGGCGGCGTTATTGCAGCCTGAACAACAGTCACTCCAATTAAGCTATGCCGCCTATTGGTTACAACTTTGGCGCCTCGAGGCTCCTAACGAGGATAAAGTTGGCTATGTGAATGATTTAGTCGAGGGCAGCGCTAGGTATATCGAGTTGATTGCTGGCGCGCGATACTTAAGCCAGAATCAAACCTTCCTCGGTTACCAGCAAATCCTATTGCAGTATGTGCGTGATTATTATCAGCAACAACAAATGCAAGGCGGTTGGACAGCGGAGGCAGAAAACATTGGCGCCTTAGCAGGAATATTGCTCGATAGCTTGCAGGAGCCGAGTGTTTGGAAGGAGTCCGTTATGTCGGGCATGCTGCCGGTAGATATCCTTTTAAACCAAGTGAAACCCGTTGTGCCACCACAGGCAACGCACAATGCTGAACGTAATCGATTGCAGCAATTATTGGCCTACTATCCAGCCACTCAACAGAAACTCGCCAAGCTGCTGCAGGATGTGCAGGATCCTAAGGTGCCTTTGTTAGTGATGCCAAGCCTCAGTGATGGCAGCAGCTTTATTGATGTGGGTGATGTACGCTCAGGGTTTTATGTGGTGCCCTTTCAGGAAGAACTGACTCAAGCCTATTTAGGAATGAGTTCGCAATTCAGTAACTTGAATGTTAATGGCATACCGTTACTGGATGTGTCCTTACAAAATTATTGTGAGGGTATTGAGGCTGCAACCCTGTTACCTCTGGGGTTTACTTTCCAACGTGAAGGGCAGTATTTGGTATTCAACGAACCTGAGATCCACGGGACTATCAGAGTTTCTGCGAGTGTTGTTGAGGGAAGAACCCTCTACTGTGCGATGAATTAATCATGAGAAAAAATCAGCTCGAATTTACTTACATGCGTGGCATAGCGATTATTTTTATCGTACTGGGCCACAGTATTTATAACTCCGGTGAAGGCTTCCCTCTGCTGCTCGAAAACCTATTGCGAGGTGGTACGGCACTGTTCGTGTTTATCTCGGGCTATTTTTTTCATCGAATATTTTATAAGGATTTCGACTACGGCAAGTTTATGAAGAATAAGGTGCAAAACGTGCTTTATCCCTTCCTGATCGTGTCCTTTGTCGGGTTATTTTGTTTTGTTTTGCGCTGGATATTCCTTGAGCATCAGCCAGTTGAAAAAGTGCTGCTCTATATCTATTACACAGTACGTAACGGCTATATTTTATATCCGCACTGGTATATTCCCTTCATCATGGCGGTGTTTCTGTTTTCGCCAATTTTTTTATGGTTTATTCGCTGCTCACAGCAGATGCGCTGGACGCTGTTTATCATAAGTTGTGTGGTGGCGATTTTAATGCACCGCCCTATAGGTAACGTCAACTTCATACACTCGCTTGTTTACTTTATGCCTTTCTATTTAATTGGTATTTTGTATTCCCAAGACGAGCATGTGGTGTCGCGTTATGGTTCAATTTTCAGTGCCATCGCCGCGATTTTAGTGTTGGTGAGCCTAGTTGAACAGAGCTATATCTCGGTTCATATCGGTAACTATCATAAAGCTCCATTTGAATATAACGGCATCGATTGGCAGTTTATTCAGAAGCTTGGCCTGTGTATTCTCGTGCTGAATTTCTGTGAGTGGCTATCGACCCGAAGTCGCTTACCTTGGCTGGTTGAAACGGCGGAAATGAGTTTTGCGATCTTCTTCATTCATCCACTGTTCGATCTATTATTTAACTCGACAATGACAGCGATACGTTACCGCTTACCGCCAGGCTCTTGGGTAACGAGCATACTGTTTTCGGCTGGGATTTTTATCTTTTTGATGGTGGGAAGTATTTTAACTGCCAAGTACCTCAAAAAGCGTTTAGGTAATCGTTCGCGTATGGTTATCGGCTGGTAGACATAACGTGTAATTGCATTTTCAATAAAAAACCTCTTCCACGAATGTGTGAAGAGGTTTTATGTTTAAGGCTTAGTCACTTAACATTTCGCTATTGTCGTTTATTTACCTAAAGGCTCGAAGGAGAATGCCTGACCCGCAAGCGACGCCTCATACATCAAGCCGCCCTTTGCAGCGGTAAATACCGCCATGCCATTTACATAGGATCCTTTGGCTTTTTGGCTACCGCCTGATTGCCCTGCACCAGCAGAATTGCCAGTTGTCCCTGTTTGCGCATTCACCCCCATATTGATGGCAACGGCAGAAGCTTGGGCACCAAATTCAAACGTGCCACTGGTGAAGTCCTTGAAGGATTTTTCGTCTTCGAAGAAAATAATTTCGCTGTAGGCTTGCCCACCGAGTTGCAGGCCGATAGAGAGTTGTTTTAGGCTCGATTCACCCACAGCCCGTCCATCTTTAAAGACTTTGCCTTTGCCATAGGCACCACCGATACCTATGCCGCCTTTACCCACAGTGGGGAATAGCGCGTAACCATAGGATTCATCGAAAAATTTGGCTGTTTCTTCAGCGTGTTTGAAATTGTTTAGCGCTTCTTCATAGCTTTCTTCACTGGCCATTGCAGTGGGAATGATTAAGCTGGCAATCAGGTAACTTGATACAGCAAGCATAAATAACAACGATTTCATGACTTTGACTCCTTAAGTCTGCGTTCATAGGGGCGCAATGGCTGCTAGATACACCCGAGCTACCCCTGTCTAGGTTCCGTTTATTGACGAAGCTATCAGTATGGCAGCTGAGCGGAGTAGTGCCAGATAGGCCTAAGGTTTTACGCTGTTTTTACTAGGTACTTTTTTGGAGGATTCTTTAGGTTCTATTTGTATTTGTTGAATAAAGTCGAGCTCTTCAGAGGTGAGAATATCTCCCTGCGAAGGCGCAGTTTTACTCGGGGCAGACAAATGCCCTCTGATAAAGGCCGCATGGGTAATTTGTTTGAGCCCAAATGCGGCAAGTACATAAAAGCTGAGCATCAAACTTAAATGTGGCAGTGCGAGTGATAGCATGGATAGTGAATCGCCAAAATAAAAGGGCAATACGACCAAAAATACCCTGAGTAACCAATTAAGTAACATGACAATTGTCAGCATTAACAGCCATTGGAAACGGAGAGATTGCAGGGTTGTAATATCCTTATTGACAGCAGTTGTTGACCTGAGTTTATAGGGTCTTAATAGCATAATCAGTGCGACAAAATAGCTGGCGGTTTGAATGAGCAGTAATAGGGGTAATATCAGACTCCAGTGGCTGACATCAATATGTTGTCGAAATTCAAAGAACTTTTGGACAAACTCGCTGGCATGAATGTGCAAATTAAAGCGCAGCATGATATCGAGTAGTGCAAATCCTAGGCAGATTAATGACAGCAAAAAATGCTTTGAAAATCCAATGGGTGTTTTGCGCTCTTCCAAGGTGCTCTTACAGTAGAGGTAAAGCAGGGGCATCACTAAAAAATAAATGGGATTGAGTAGATTAAATATCAGATGCATTGGTATCGGAGCATTGTCACGATTAACCATACCCGTGAAAAAATACAATGCGATAAGAGCCAAAAAAGCAGCGAGCAGGCGCTGATTAATGTCGGCACGAAAGCGGATGCGAATATAAAGTGCCAGCCCAAGGCTGTGCAGGCCACCGAATAACGACAGCCACCAATAGGCTTGAGTGAAAAACGAATTAAATTGATCCATTTCGGCACCTCAATCCTTGTTATAACAGGGAATTGAAGGGCACAAAAGCACTACACAGGTTTTTTCTGAGTACACGCCAAACGCTGATGGCGATTCGAAGCGGCTTCTGGGACGGTATCAGGAACAGGACTTCGCTCAGCCAGTAAGTGTTTGATTGCACGAATTGGGTGCGTCAACAACATCCGCGGTCCTGCAAAGATCATCATCTCTTTAACCTGTTGCTTTTGATTAGGTTTGTAGCAATGAACTGGGCATTTGTTGCAGGTGGGTTTGTTCTGGCCATAGGGGCAGCGGTCTAATCGCAGCGCCGCGTATTCCAAGAGCGCTAAACACTCAGAACACAAGCCTGCCTCAGTTTGGCCTTGATGATTTGCTTTGCAAAAAATCTTTGCCATGGCGCTAATGGTCTGGTGCTCGTATTTCAGTTTGCCGCTAAGCAGTGTCGCGGAATCCATGAAAATACCTTACTAAGTGACTCGGATATCCCATGATATGCAGTGATGATGGCAGGTTCAAAACTGATACGCGAATTTTTGAACATGCGCACAATATGTGGCTTTGCAATACCCATTGCAAATAATTTGAATGTCGTTGGTCATTGGCGAAGCGAAAATCACGATATCCTCCTTAAGGTTTAACCGATATAACGAATTGCGCGCAAGATCCGATAAAAAAGTATAAAAACTTGATTTATACAGACGCAATAGACTTTAATAGCGGTTAATATCTGCCCAATTAATTGTAACTCATTGCTGGTCATGCATATTGTCTTGACTTAGCACCCGTTGACATTGCTTCTGTTTGGAAGCCACATCAAAGGTGATAGAGAATGAAGGTCATTGTCGTTCTAGTACTGCTTGCTATCGGAGTGTTTTTGTTTCGCCGCGCCCAGCGCTTAGCGAAGGAAGAGCAAGATGCAATGATGGCGCAAAGAACAACGGAAAAAACGGTTGCAGAGTCTGCATCAAAGGCTGCGGAAGTTAATGAGGCTAAAAGTGTTGAACCCGCCCCTAGTCCAGAGATGGATACGGTAAAGGAGGTTGAGGCAGAATTGATGCCGAGGGAGTCGGAGTCTCAGCCAAGTGTCGATATCAGTGACGATATTATTGAAGTCGATGTTGAAACGACAAAAACTGAGGCTGAGGTCGAATTTCAAACTACCCCTGTATCGGTTGATGTTGTGGCCGTTGAAGAGGTGACACCAGCGCCTGCCATAGTAGCGAGTGCTCCTTCTGTGAGTCATGTAATTGAAGCACCGGGTTTATGGGCAAACGACACCTTGAATCAGATTTTTTCAAGTTATCAACAGGCAACCTTTGCCGTCGAGCGTTATAACGCGGTGCAAAACTTGATTGCCGAATGTTACAAGCAGCGTAAAACACCTGACTATCTTCACTATGGCGCCAACTTAAGCTCCCAGTATTTAGCATTATTTCATGATGTAAGTGCTGAGGCCGAGTTAAAAACCACCGGCTTTATGCACCTTGCGACTCTGCTGAACGATACTCATGCTTTTGATAAGGCAATTGCATTGTGTAAACAAGCGCTTGCGTTAGGTTTAACCGACGGAACTGTGACAGGATTTGAGGGCCGCATCAACCGCATCGAAAAAGCTCAGGCAAAGGCGGCAGCGGTTTAATCTGCAAGTTCAGGTAGTTTAGGAAGCCCTAGGGCTAAAAGCGGTTATCTAACTGGCATAAGCCGTGTAAAATCTCATTACTTAATACGCAGAAGGCGAACTAAGGTTCGCCTTTTTTATGGGTGATAACTTTGGGTGATAACAATGAAACGATGTTTGGCCATCCGGCCAGTTTTGCTCATGCTTGGCATATTGAGCTTAAGCGGCTGCTTCAAAACCCCTGAGTGGACCCTGTTCTATTATCCCGATGTGAGCGCCTTGCCGTTGACTCCTTTGCAAACCAAAGACATTAATGGCTATTTCGACACCCTTGAACAGTGCCAGAGCAAGGCCCATGGCTTGCAGCGCTTGAGTAGCTCAGGCGTGAGCGGTTTTGGTCTTGGGGTGTATCAGTGCGGGCAGCAATGTCAGTTCGATGACCAATCTGTGTTGCAGTGTAAGGCATTAAGCCAATAGGCGGTTTTTGATGAAGTTAAAGCAGGATTTTTTTACTGAGCTGCCGGGATTTTATTCCCAAGTTTACCCTCAAGGTTTAAGCAACCCCCATTGGCTTGCGTGGAGTGACGATGCGGCGCAGCTGATTGGTCTGACTAAACCAACCGATGAGTTGTTACTTGGTCTGTCGGGCAATGCTGCTGTCGAGGGAGCAAGTTACTATGCCCAAGTCTATAGCGGTCACCAGTTTGGCGGTTATACCCCGCGACTTGGGGATGGCCGCTCAATCATCTTAGGCGAAGCCTTAGGCCCCAATGGTGCTTGGGACGTGGCGCTTAAAGGTGGCGGCCCAACGCCTTATTCCCGCCATGGCGATGGCCGCGCAGTTATGCGCTCAGCCGTAAGGGAGTTTTTAGTTTCAGAAGCCTTGCATCATTTACACATTCCGACCACCCGTGCCTTGGCCGTAATTGGCTCCGACACGCCGGTTTGGCGTGAGAGTGAAGAAACCGGTGCGATTACCGTTCGTTTGGCGCGCAGCCATATTCGTTTCGGCCATTTTGAGTATTTCTGCCATAGCGAGCGTGGACAGGCCGATAAGCTCACCCAATTACTTAATTTCACAATTTGCCAGCATTATCCCCACCTAAGTTGCGATCTCGCAGGTTACAAAGCTTGGTTTCTGCAGGTGGTAAAAGACACCGCGCAGATGATTGCCCATTGGCAGGCCGTCGGCTTTGCCCACGGGGTGATGAATACTGACAATATGTCAATTCTGGGGGACAGTTTTGATTTTGGGCCTTTTGCCTTCCTCGATACCTTCCAAGAGGACTTTATCTGCAATCATTCGGATCCTGAGGGGCGCTATGCTTTTGGTCAGCAGCCGGGGATTGGTCTGTGGAACCTACAGCGCTTAGCGCAGGCCTTAACGCCGATTATCCCGTCCGATGACTTGATTGCCGCCCTGAATCAATATCAAGGGGCATTAGTGCAGCCATACCTTAAATTAATGCGCGCTAAATTGGGTTTACCCGAGAGAGTATCACCTACGCCAGATCAGGATCAGCAGGACTTAGAGCTGATTGGTCAGTTCACTGTGCTGATGGAAAAAAATCAGCTGGACTACACCCAAACCTGGCGCCGATTTGGCAAGCTGGACCCAAGCGCTAAGCATTCGAGCCTGCGGGATGACTTTATCGATATCGCGGCTTTTGATAGTTGGTATCAGGCCTATCAAAGTCGTTTAGGCCAAGTGGCCGATATCGAGCGCTGGCAAACAGAACGTAATCAGATAAACCCTAAGTATATTTTGCGTAACTACCTCGCCCAAGAGGCGATAGTGGCGGTTGAAGAAGGGAATTTAGCGCCGCTGGAACGCTTACAACTAGTGCTGCGTAATCCCTTCGATGAGCAAGTTGAACATGAAGACTTGGCCAAGCGTCCACCGGACTGGGGTCAGGGACTGATTATGTCATGCAGTAGTTAATGGAGCGGTACGGATGAAACTACAAGCAATTCATTTAGATAAAAACGCGCTAAGTTTAAGCTTGAGTGCGGATATCGATTTCGACCACTTTGAGGCATTTGCTGAACCATTAGCCAAGGCACTGGATTGCCGCGTGCGAGAGCGTCAATGGGGCGCAGATCGTCACCAATGGTTGCTGGAGTTTGAAGGCTGTCAGCTTTGGCTTAACTTCGAGTTTTACGGCAATATCTGCTGGTTGAGTGTCGAGCGCGAAGCTGATTTCGAGGTGCTCGAGTACCTTGCGACGTTACTGAAATCTTACCTTTAGGTGAATCCTTATGAGTCAAGATAGCCATTCGGCCTTTGATTTCCATAGCCTAACGCCCGATTTAATCCTCGATGCAATTGAGAGTCTCGGCATCTATCCCGAGACAGGGCTATTAGCACTCAATAGCTACGAGAATCGCGTTTATCAGTTTCGTAGTGATGAGGGCAAACGCTATGTGGTGAAGTTTTATCGTCCCGAGCGTTGGAGCGATGCGCAAATTCAGGAAGAGCACGATTATGCCCTCGCCTTAGCGGCGGAGGATATCCCCATGGCGGTTCCCGCCATTATCGATGGACATACACTGCATCATTATCAAGGGTTTAGATTTGCATTATTTCCTTCCATTGGTGGCCGCGCATTTGAAGTCGATAATCTGGAGCAATTAGAATATGTCGGCCGTTTTATTGGCCGCATGCATCAATATGGAGCTGAGGTTGGCTTTAAAGAGCGCGAGCCGCTGAACCCACAAATTTTGGGCGATGAGTCATTCGCTTGGCTCAAGCAGTCGGGCCTAGTGCCAAAGTCACTTGAAAACGCTTTTTTTATCGTGGCAGAACAGGTGCTCGCAAAGGTCAAAAGTATTTGGTCGCAGCATAAGTTTAAATCGATTCGTCTGCATGGGGATTTACACCCTGGCAATATCCTTTGGACACCGGATGGCCCAGGTTTTGTGGATTTGGATGATGCCCGTATGGGGCCTGCCATTCAGGATATCTGGATGATGCTAACCGGCGACAGGGCGCAGCAGTTATTGCAACTGGAAATTTTGCTCGAAGGTTATGAAGAGTTCTGCGAATTTGACTCGCGCCAATTAGTGTTAATCGAGCCGCTTAGGGCACTACGGATGCTGCATTACAATGCATGGCTTGGCAGGCGTTGGCAGGATCCGGCTTTTCCGATGCATTTCCCTTGGTTTGGGGACGAAAAATACTGGGGGCAGCAAATTTTAGCCTTTAAAGAACAACTGGCATTGCTGGATGAACCCCCATTAAGCCTGATACCCTATTAGCCTAAAATGTGTAATCGGACTTTGCCAAGTGAGATAGGATTGAACTCTTTGGTGGCAATTACACTCAAAAAACGAAATATGTTAGGCTCCAGCTAGTTTTTTATAATTGATTTAAGGATTTTTCATGAAAAAAGCATTACTTATGGCGGCTGCGCTATTACTGGCACCATTAACCTTATCGGCGGCAGAATACAAAGAGGGCGTACATTACACAGTGATTAACGACGGTCCTGCGACCGCTAAGCCAGAAATCACGGAGTTTTTCTCTTTCTACTGCCCACACTGCTACAACTTCTCTAAAACTATCGTGCCAAAAATTTTGGCAGAAAAGCCTGCTGATGTCGCTTTCAACCAAACCCATGTCGATTTTATCGGTAAGGAAATGGGCGTTGAAATGTCACGTGCCTTCGCAGTCGCGCACCAATTGAACGTGGATGACAAAGTTGATGCAGCCCTGTTTGCTGCCATTCATGATAAGAAACAACACTTCACCAGCCGTGATGATATCCGCGCACTATTTATTGCGAATGGTGTAGACGGTAAAACCTTCGATGCTGCTGCGGATTCTTTTATGGTGAAAGCGCAAATGGCTAAGATGAAACGCGATACTGAGAACGCAAAAATCTCTGGTGTGCCATCACTGGTGGTTAACGGTAAATACCGTATCGAAAACGGTTCAATCAAGTCATACGACGAATTATTAGCGATCGCTTATTATTTGGCCAAAATGTAAGCGATTCAGCTGGATAGACCTCTGGATTATCATATTCGTGTAACTTAAGCCGATGATAATCCTCGACCATCAAAGGAGGAGCCTAGCGCTCCTTTTTTGTTGTCTGCTGTTAGTAGGACTGACCAAAAAGGGATGTGGGCAGTGAAAATCGTCTTGAAGATGGCTAAAAAAAAACCGTACCTTTGTTGAACAAAAGTACGGACTTGAGCCAGAGGACTCATTTTTACCCTGAGTAACATGTTAAATTTAACATTTGGTCAAAAAAATGACAATCGATGTTAATTTGACGAGTGTAAATATCGCGTAAATTTATGCAAATATTTTCATTGGCTTAGATAGTGTTTGTTCGCTATTGCGAAAAAAATAGCCGAATGATGAAACTCAAGCGCAGGGTTTTCTGTCAAACATCTGTAACCAAAAACAACAATAAAAGAGGTAGGGGGTTATATGCGAGTTTTTCCTGTTTATGCACCTAAGCTAATCGCGAAACATGCGCGTATTTTTCTCACTGGCGTGATCTGGGTGAAGGATCTGGGTCGATTAGAATTTGAGAAGGGGCGTTTTTTACTGCCAAGAAAAAGCCTGCCCAAAGTGAAGCAGGCTATCCTAGAACTGAATGAATTGATTGAATCGCAAAATTATCAATCCAAAGCAGTTTAGATTTCGCTGTTAAGCAGGCCAACCAGTCCGGTGACTTTTTCGTTCCAAGAGGCGAGCTCTTGTTGCATTTGTTGGTTTTGCTCATTGAGCTGTTGATTGTGCTCATTTAGCGAAGTGGTCTTTTGTTTCTCTTCTTCTAGCTCCATTTTGAGAAGCTCGATCGTTTCGAGAGCAGTCTGGATTTTGCTTTCCAGTTTGGACAGTAATTCAAGGCTCATCTGGAGAGTCCTATAGTTTCTGGATGGAACAGTGATTCTAACAGTGCCAAGGGCATAGGGAATAGCGATGGCTGTCGTTTGAGCAAAAAACACCCTATATCTGTGAGCTTATTGAAGTTTTTTTGCACTTGTTATTGAGTTGTTAGTATTCTGGGCTTTATTTCCATTGGAATAGCCTATGCTGCCGAGCATTGTAACCCTTTTACCCCTGTTACTAACTTTGGTATTGGCCCTGTGGCTAAGGCGAACCTTAGTCGCCCTCGGCGCCGGAATTGTCTTCGGGGCATTACTCTTATCCCATTTTAATCCGCTACAAACTTTTAGTTATCTCACCCAAGGCGCTATTAAACAGTTCTATCAGCAAGATGCTTGGCAATGGTGGCATTTGAATGTGCTGTTTGCCATGTTATTGCTCGGCAGCATGACCCAGCTATTGGCCCGCAGTGGTGCGGTAGGGCAGTTTGGTGATTGGTTATTCCTGCGTATTCGCAGTGGACGACAGGCGAGGGTTGGTGTGGTGCTGCTTGGTTGGTTTGTGTTTATCGATGGGATTTTCAGTTGTCTTGCAGTGGGGCATGTGTGTCAGCCCTTGAGTCGCCGCTATGGTATCAGCCATGCACAACTTGCCTATTTGGTTGATGCTAATGCATCGCCATTGTGCTCCTTATTGCCCTTTTCCAGTTGGGGGCCCTATGTGATGGCGCTGATCGCTGGGTTAAGTTTTTTACCCGTGTCACCCCTTGAAGCCTTTATCGAGGTCGCTTGGTGGAATTTTTATGCCATTATGACCCTTGGTATTTCACTGATCGCCGCCTGGTTTGGGATGGGATTTAGACCCATGAATAAACTGGAGCTTAGGATCGAGGCGCAGGCGTCACATTCCTCGGTGCAGGGGAGCCCTTGGTTGTTAGCACTGCCTATGTTAACGCTGTTATGCGCTTCGGTGGGATTCACCCTCTGGTCGGGCGCACAGCAAGTACAAGGTTGGGATCTCTCGCTCTGGTTGGCGAAGTCCGATATCGGTGCTGCGATGCGTGACGCTTGTCTGCTTGCCACCTTAGTAACTGTGGTCATGCTAAAACGTTCCGGTCGAACTTCACTGATGCTTGCGGCGGATTTTTCTCATGGTCTTCGCTTGATTGCTTTTGCCATCGCCATTTTGCTGTGCACTTGGATGATAGGCGCCGTTATTGCAGATCTTGGGGTGGCAAGCTTGTTGGCCTCATGGGCAAACCTGTATTTATCCTCAAAATTGCTGGTGGCAGGGATGTTCGTACTCTGCGCGTTAATGGCCTTTGCTACGGGTTCTAGCTGGGGCACTTTTGCGATTATGATCCCGATTGGTGGCGAGATTGCCCAAAATATTGAGCCCGCGTTATTGTTACCGACGTTAAGCGCTGTGATGGCCGGTTCGGTATTTGGCGACCACTGCTCGCCCATCTCTGATACTAGTGTGTTAAGCGCGACGAGTTCAGGTTGTTTGCCCCATGAGCATGTTGTGACTCAGCTGCCTTTTGCTTTGATTGGCGCCTTAGCCGCTTTGGTGGGCTTTCAGTTAGTGAATTTAGGTTTGAGTGGCCCGATAGTCTGGTGTGGGGTAATAGGTTCTGCCGTGGGATTGTTGCTTGCCGCTACACGTTTATATTCGCCTTGGCGCAAAGCTGCCGCGCAGACAAACTAAGTTGTTATGGTTAGAATGGCTCTCAAAGTGTATGGCTTAGAAGAGAAAACCCTATGAGTATTACCCGTTTAGATGTCGGCACCCGCATGAGCAGTATCGTTATCCACCAAGGCACGGTTTACCTTTGCGGACAAGTGGCTAAGGATAAGTTCCAGAACATTACCGAGCAGACAATCACTATGCTCGAAGAGGTCGATACCCTATTAGCCCAGGCGGGGAGCTCCCGTGAGCATCTGTTATCTGCCACTATCTACTTGAAAGATATGCAGGATTACGATGCCATGAACGCGATATGGGATGCTTGGGTGCCAACAGGGCATGCGCCTGCGCGCGCATGTGTTCAGGCTGCGATTGCCGAACCTGAGTATTTGGTTGAGATTTCGGTGGTCGCAGCGGTTGCCCAGCCAATTTAGCATTAAGGAGGTTTAACCTCCTTGTGGCACGATTTTAGTCTGAGCTTCATGTTAATTTTGGCCCCAGATAAATCACGCTTTGACATAACCTTGGTGTAACGTTGGGCCATTTGGTTAGCTATAACCTCCTAGGCTTGTTTCGTAAGATGTTATGTCACATGTGAAAAGTCACATGAGAAAATATCAAGCGCGGTTAGGGGGGCGAAATGTTGGAGTCAATAGCGGAGAAAAAACTTGCAAGGACTGTATGCGGCAAGGATAGGTGACAAGTTTAAAACCGCTATGCGCCTAGGGCAGTGTGTTAAGTTAAGCAGCGGCTATTGACTTTATTCTTGCCGCTACCTAGTCTGCTTGTTCAGTAATCAAGGTGGTATGCAATGGACATAAAATACGATTTAAAACCTGCGTCAGAGCGCCGTACTGAGCAATTCAAGCCTGAAGGAAATGTGGGTTTTGGTAGCCTCAGAACCGATCATATGTTTTTAATGGATTATCGCGATGGGCAGTGGTGCGATCCACGAATTGTGCCCTATGGCCCGTTTGAAATGGCGCCAGGCGCGATGGCTCTTCACTATGGTCAGTCAATCTTCGAAGGCGCTAAGGCCTTTATGCACGAAGACGGTGAGATTTATACTTTCCGAATCAATAAAAACGCCGAGCGTATGAACCGTTCTGCGGATATCGTTTGTATTCCTAATATCGATGAGCAGATGCAAGTCGATGCGATCAACGCCTTGATCGATGTCGATCGTCTCTGGTTTCCAATGCAAGAAGGCGCGTGTCTATACGTTCGTCCATTTATTTTTGCGACCGAAGACCGACTCTCGGTAAGCCCAAGTTCTCGTTACACTTTCTGTGTGGTATTGAGCCCAAGCGGTGCTTATTACGCAGCGGGTGTTAATAAAGGTATCCGTTTACTGATCAGCAAAACCTACCACCGAGCGGTATCGGGGGGCACTGGTGCTTCTAAGGCAGCTGGTAACTATGCTGCATCTTTGCGTGCTGGCAAAGCGGCGGCGCAATTTGGTGCATCGCAGGTGTTGTACCTTGATTCTACTAACCAACAGATTGAAGAAGCGGGTGCGATGAACCACTTTCACATTCTGAAGGATGGCACCATCATTATTCCTACCTTTACCGATACCATCTTAAAATCCATCACCTCGCAATCCATTATGGAGTTGGGTGAGATGCTAGGTTGTGAAGTACGCCAAGAGACAGTGATGCTCGACAAATTTATCGCCGATATTGAATCCGGTGAGATTATCGAAGCAGGCGGTTTCGGTACTGCTGCTGTGGTATCTGCCGTTGGCGAGTACATTTTTGAAGACGGTAAAATCGTGACTGTTGGTAATGGTGGCGTGGGTGAGCACATTCAGCGCATCTACAAACTCTATACCGACATCCAAAAAGGCCATATTCAAGGACCTGCTGGCTGGGTAAAACGCGTCGAACGTATTGCACCGCTGTAAGAGATAAATTGTCAAATTGAGGCTCCTAAATAGGAGCCTTTTTATATCCTTAAGGTGAGGGATTCACAGGTCAAGCAATCTATTTGAATCTGGTCTGTAACAGCTTTAGGCAATCATTCGCATCTAAGGGCTTACTGAGCAAAAAGCCCTGTACCTGATCGCAGCCCTGTAGTCCTAAAAAGTTAAGTTGTTCTTGGCTTTCCACTCCTTCGGCGATGACGTTCAAATCTAAGCTGTGGGCGAGGGCGATGATGGCGCTGGTTATGGCTGCATCATCAGGATCGTTGATAATATCGCGCACAAATTCTCGGTCAATTTTAAGCGTGTCGATCGGAAAGCGCTTAAGATAACTCAGGCTCGAATAGCCAGTGCCGAAGTCATCAATGGCAATAGACAGGCCGAGTGCTTTAAGCTGGGATAGGATGCTCGCGGTTTCCTGTGGGTTTTCCATGATCATGGACTCGGTCAGCTCTAGCTCTAAATGATTTGCTGAAAGTCCCGAGTGTTTTAGTGCAGCCTCTATGGTGGAAATAATATTCGTTTTTAGTTGCTTAGCGGATAAGTTGACTGCAATACTGATATTTTCAATCCCAACTTCTCGCCAATTAGCCATTTGTTCGCAGGCCTGATTGATTACCCAATGGCCAATCCGATCGATAATGCCGGTTTCCTCCGCGAGCGGGATAAATTCTACCGGCGAAATTGGGCCTAATTCGTTATGGTGCCAGCGCAAAAGAGCTTCGAGTCCCGTGAGCGAACCATCACGCAGACTGAACTTAGGTTGATACACTAGGCTCAATTCATTGCGCGAAATTGCCTGTTTAAGACCACTTTCGAGCAACACATGACGAGTCGCCACTTCGTTTAATTCATTGGTATAAAATTGGAAGTTATTTCTTCCCAGTGCTTTGGCGTGGTACATGGCCGCATCGGCAAATTTAATTAGCGAGTCGACATCTTCAGCATCATTTGGATAGAGGCTAATCCCAATTGAGGTCGAGATAATGAAGGACTTATTGTCGAGGATAAAGGGAGTCTGAAAGGCATCGAGCACTTTTTCTGATATTAAGGTAGCGGCTTGGGTTTTCGCAACACCTTCTAAAATAATGGTAAATTCATCGCCTCCCAAGCGGGCAACTGTATCGCCTTCACGTACAGCCGTTTGTAGCCGTTCTGCCACCTCCTTAAGCAATAAGTCGCCGATATGATGCCCCATGGAATCGTTAATATGTTTGAACCTGTCGAGATCTAAAAACAACAGAGCAACGATATCTTGCGATCGATGGGCTTGGGAAATGGCATGAGTTAACCTGTCTTGGAATAGGGTACGATTTGGTAGGCCCGTAAGTATGTCGAAACTGGCTAGGAAGCGTAATTCCTCCTCTACTTTTTTACGTTCTGTGATGTCGGTAAATACCGCCACAAAGTGACTGGTTTCACCTTTTATATCAATAACCTGGTTAATTTCGAGCCACGCTAGTATGGGTTGTCCTTGGCGATTTCTGATTTGTATTTCACCCGCCCAGTGTTTATGGCGCAGTAATTGCTGTTCGACCCCACTAAACAAATCTTTTTGTTTACGGCGAAAGGCAATTTGGATCAGCGGCTTATTGATGATCATTCTGTCGCTATAGCCTGTGATAGCGGTGAAGGCTGGGTTTACAGAACGAATTCGATAGTCTAACCCCGCGACCACGACCGCCTCGTTCATGCTATTGAGTACTTGAGAGGAAAGAATAAGTTCATTCTCAATCAATTTACGCGACGTGATATTACGACTGGTGCCTGTCATCCGTATTGCTTGTCGCTGGGGGGTACTCTCGACCACTTTTCCACGGTCCAACATCCAGATCCAGTTTCCTGGTGAGGTTTCAATTCGATATTCCACCTCAAAGAAGGGGCTACGCCCTTGTATATGTTCTGTGAGTTCATGTTTGAACTTCTCGCGATCCTCAGGGTGGGTTTTATCGTGGAGTAAGCTGTTGTGATTCCATTGGGATACTGCCGTATCCATATTGGTGCGATACACGAGGTTTTCTTTGATATTCCAATCCCACAGTCCATCACCCGTTGCCCAAAGTGCGAGCTTGAGGCGCTCCTCCGAGGCGCGAATGCTGTCGTTATGCTCAGCTTGTAGTTGGCGTTCTTGTTTGCGTTTTAGAATGAACCAAGCAAGCAACGCCATTATCAACATGTAATAAATAACATAGGCAAATGTCGTGCGATAGAAGGGAGCTCGCACCTTTAGGCTGACTTCAAGCGCATAAGTACCTTCGCTGTTGTACTGCAGAGCATGGCGCACACGGAGTAAGTAGTCGCCAGGTGGAATATTGGTAAAGGTGATCTCGTTACCCGATGGCAAATCGTGCCAGTGATTGTCAAAACCCTCTAGAAAATAGCTGAACCGGTTTTTACCCGTATAGCTAAAATCCAAAGAGGTAACATCGAAACTAACCAACTGATCCGTATAGTTCATCACAATTTCTGGAGGGTGAGCTAAATCCAGAATAGTATGATTGTTACCTGCTATTTTATAACCCGTGAGTGCGACCCTTGCTTCGCTGCGTTGTGCAGGAATGTTCTGTGGGTTGAAGCGATTGATCCCATTTATGCCGCCAAACCAAAGATCGCCATCGTCATCGGTCAGCTTGACGCCGCCGTTAAATTCAAGAGCCTGAACTCCTTCCTGCTCATTAAAATTAATCACTTTACCGCTCGTAGGATTAAGTTTGCCAATGCCAGCATTACTGCTAAACCAGATGTTGTGTTCCTTATCTTCGAGCAGGGCATAAATGGTGTCACTGGGTAGCCCGTTAGCCTTAGTAAAGTGGCTAAATCCAAGCTCTGGCTGGGCGGTTGAGAGTTTACTAATCCCGCCATGGGTGGCAAACCAAGCATCGCCGGAGTCGGAAATTAAAATGTCTCGAATTCGGTTATTGATAATGCTGTTATTATCTTGTGGCTGATGCACATAAACCTGCCCCTGCTGTCTAGTCATGTCATATTTGATTAGGCCATCTAGGGTGCCAATCCATAGGTTGTCTCTATCTGGGAGCAGGGTAAGTAAAAGATTTTTTACTGGATTAAATCCAGGTATATCTACCAAGGGCACAGGGGTAAATTCGTCTACCCCATCTGTTTTGACATAAAGAGCATGGGACGTCGCTAACCAAAGTCTATCTTTGTCATCAATCTTCAAACTGCGGATATGATTGGCTTCAGTGTCGCGAACTATGCTGGCGGCTAGCCGTATTAAGCTCAAATCCCCCCTTTGGGATATTCGCCCAAGGCCATAGTTAGTGGCAATCCAGAGCACTCCCTGTTTATCCTGAATAATGTCTCTAACGATAAGATTGAGATGCCTAGGGTCAAGTGCGAGTGCTTTAGCAAATTGCGCTGTGTAGTGCTCATATTGTCCAGTATTAAAGTCTAAGCGTTTGACTCCGGCACCATCTGTGCCTATCCAAAGTGACTTATCCTGGCTGCGGTATAGGGCGCGGATATTGTTGTTCTGTTGACGGACATCCTTCGCGAATTCATAAAGATGCTGAAAGTATTGCCTGCGGGTGTTGATTTTGTTCAGGCCTGAGTAACTTGCTCCTATCCAAAGGTTACCAAAAGGGTCCTGAAGTAAACTTAAAATATTGTTTTCACTAATACTATTTGAACGGCCTGGATCGTAAGTGTGGTTTGTTACCGTATATTGTTTATCCTTTTGATCTAGCTGGATCAATCCCGCCTCGGGGCCGACAATCCAAATGCGGCCTAAGGGCGTTTGAATAAATTCTCGAATAAATGACAGACTGTCAGGAGCTTGCCAAAATATCTCACCTTCCTGAGACATCAAATCGTATTGCCATAGCTGATTGCCAAGTGCCAAGGTGATTGCACGGATAGACTTGGCTTGAATATGGTGGGCGGTTAAATCCTGCGGCACGTTAAGCCGAGTGATGGCATTGGGGCTAACGACAAAAGTACCGCTGCCCAAGGTGCCTGCAATAAGATGGGTATTTTCGACATTGGCAAGGCTAGTGATCTGAGGCTCGGTATTGCTGCCTAAACTGATTGCTGTGATTCGCTTGGTTTTTAATGACAGGGAAAATAATCCACCTTGAGTACCAATCCAGAGCGTATTGCCAACAACGCTAAGTTTAGTGACTCTAGGGTCTGTGAGCCCCTGTTCTAGGTTAAATTGTTCAAAAACTCCAGTTTTTAAATCCAGTCGATTCAGCCCTTGGCTAAAAGTGCCAATCCAAAGATAACCCTTATTGTCCTCAATAATGTCTGTGATGTAGCTTTCTGAAATACTGCTGGAATCGTTTGGTGAGTGTAAAAACAGGTTAAAACTGTAGCCATTATAGCTGTGCAGTCCATCCTGAGTACCAATCCATAGCATTCCCGCATTGTCCATAAATAGGCTGGTAATAGTGTTTTGATTGAGTCCATCTTCGCTGCGAATATGTTCAAATTTGAGTTGGGTGTTGACAGCATTCAGAGGCAGGCAGTAGCCAACTATGGGCAGCCAAAGGCTGCCGAAGAGGCAAATTAACATTTTAAATAGCCTATGGAATGGATAACTCAAATTTGCCCCTATCAAAAATTGACTCAGCCCCTAAGGAGCTTAAATATTAAAAAATGATTTATGGTGAGTCCGGATTAAGTATTTGAATAATGCAAAATCAATGTAATTTTTGGGTCTAATACTCAGTATATTCACTGATTTTTGGGCTGCAAAATGCCGATTAAACATCCCGCCGCATTGAAGCTTAGCAGTTTTAGTCGGCCCTAAGAGGGCTAAGTTATTAAAACAAAAAGACCCCGCTAATTGGCGGGGTCAGATGTTGAAATTGAGTTTTATCTAGCTTGAATTATTGCGCAGGGACTCGGACAAAGCCTTCCATCAACACACGCGCACTGCGACTCATAATGGCTTTTACCACTGTCCACTCACCATTTTCTTGTGTGGCCTGTGCGCCGACGCGAAGGGTGCCTGAAGGATGTCCAAAACGCACAGCTTCCTTCTCGCCACCACCCGCGGCCAGGTTGACTAAAGTACCCGGGATTGCGGCTGCAGTGCCAATGGCTACGGCGGCGGTACCCATCATCGCATGGTGTAATTTACCCATTGAAAGAGCGCGCACGAGAAGATCGATTTCTTCTGCCGCGACGGCTTTTCCACTCGATGACACATAACTCTTCGGCTTCGCAACAAAGGCCACTTTAGGCGTATGTTGGCGTGATGCGGCTTCATCAATATGCTTGATAAGCCCCATACGCACCGCGCCGTGGGCGCGAATGGTTTCGAACTTGGCAAGGGCGGCGTTATCGCTGTTGATATCATCCTGCAGCTCAGTGCCCGTGTAGCCTAGGTCTTCGGCATTGATAAAGATGGTCGGGATGCCTGCGTTAATCATGGTCGCATTAAAGCTGCCAATGCCTGGCACCTCGAGCACATCCACTAAATTCCCCGTGGGGAACATGCTGCCACCGTCGCCGTCTTCATCGGCGGCAGGATTCATAAATTCGATTTGTACTTCGGCGGCGGGAAAGGTCACGCCATCGAGCTCAAAATCACCTGTCTCCTGCACCATGCCATTGGTAATGGGCACATGGGCGATAATGGTTTTAGCAATATTAGCCTGCCAAATACGCACCGTGCAGATACCATTTTGAGGAATGCGCTCTGCATCAATCAGTCCATTGCTGATGGCAAAGGCGCCGACGGCGGCTGTTAAGTTGCCACAGTTACCGCTCCAATCCACAAAGGGTTTGTCGATAGACACTTGGCCGAACAGATAGTCAACATCGTGGTCGGCTTGTTTGCTTTTAGACAGGATCACGGTTTTGCTGGTGCTTGAGGTGGCGCCGCCCATACCGTCAATCTGTTTACCATAGGGATCTGGGCTGCCAATCACACGAAGGAGCAGCGCATCGCGTGCAGGGCCAGGCACTTGGGCTGCTTCGGGTAAATCCAATAGATTGAAAAACACCCCTTTACTGGTACCGCCGCGCATATAGGTGGCGGCTACTTTAATCTGGGGCGGGAAAAGATGATTACTCATGCTATTAACTCCAAGGGGAATAGCGATTTGTTAAACGCTGCGTTAGTCGCAAAGTGCGGCGCCTCGGTGTCGAGTCGCCGCCCATTGTGCGATGTTACTGGTTTTGCGAGTGTTATTTGTTTTGCGAAAACTACTTCAGGTTTGACTCTAAAAAGTCCTGCGCAAAACGCTGTAATACGCCGCCAGCAGAGTAGATAGACACTTCTTCTGCGGTATCTAAACGACAGGTCACAGGCACTTCGACGCGCTCACCATTTTTACGGGTGATGATAACGGTCAGATCTGCACGTGGCGCGATGTCACCATAGACATCAAACACTTCAGTACCATCGATGCCATAGGTCGCGCGATTCTCGCCCGCTTTAAATTCCAGCGGTAGCACACCCATACCCACTAGGTTAGTGCGGTGAATACGCTCGAAGCCTTCGGCAACAATCGCCTCAACGCCCGCTAAACGCACGCCCTTGGCGGCCCAATCACGGGATGAACCCTGACCGTAGTCGGCGCCAGCGATAATGATCAGCGGCTGCTTGCGATCCATATAGGTTTCAATGGCTTCCCACATGCGGGTCACTTGGCCTTCGGGTTCGATACGCGCCAGAGAGCCTTGCTTCACCTTGCCATCGACAATCGCCATTTCGTTTTTGAGTTTAGGGTTGGCAAAGGTCGCGCGCTGCGCGGTTAAGTGGTCGCCCCTGTGGGTGGCATAGGAGTTAAAATCTTCCTCGGGCAGACCCATTTTGTGCAGGTATTCGCCCGCCGCGCTGTCCATCATAATCGCGTTCGATGGCGATAAATGGTCGGTGGTGATGTTGTCGCCTAATACCGCGAGTGGACGCATGCCCTTGAGGGTACGCTCGCCCGCTAATGCGCCTTCCCAGTAAGGTGGGCGGCGGATATAGGTCGATTGTGGGCGCCAGTCGTACAGTGGCGTGACCTTATCGCCGTAGTCGACGCTTAAATCAAACATCGGCTCGTAGACTTTACGGAACTGCTCAGGCTTAACGCTTTTTGCAATCACGGCATCAATTTCGGCATCACTTGGCCAAATGTCGATAAGGCGAACTGGGTTGCCGTCTTTATCGTGACCTAACACATCCTTCTCGATATCGAAGCGGATGGTACCTGCGATCGCATAGGCCACCACTAATGGCGGTGATGCGAGGAAGGCTTGCTTAGCGTAAGGGTGAATGCGGCCGTCGAAGTTACGGTTACCGGATAATACGGCGGTGGCGTAAAGGTCGCGATCAATCACTTCCTGCTGGATAACAGGGTCGAGGGCGCCGCTCATGCCGTTACAGGTAGTGCAGGCAAAACCGACGATACCAAAGCCTAGGGATTCAAGCTCTGGTAACAGACTGGCTTCTTCTAAATACAGTTGCACTGCCTTAGAGCCGGGTGCGAGTGAGGTTTTCACCCAAGGTTTACGGCTTAAGCCCTTGGCATTGGCATTGCGCGCAAGAAGGCCCGCCGCAATCACGTTGCGTGGGTTACTGGTGTTGGTGCAACTTGTGATGGCCGCGATAATCACGGCGCCATCAGGCATTAAGCCTGGCTCGTTTTCAACGATGCCGCTGATGCCGCGCGCGGCAAGCTCTGAGGTTGGCACGCGCGCATGTGGGTTCGATGGGCCTGCAATGGTGCGCACAACCGATGATAGGTCAAAGTGCAGGGTACGTGGGTACTCGGCATGCTTGAGGTCATCGCTCCATAAACCTGTGGTCTTAGCGTAGGTCTCAACCAATTTCACTTGCTCGTCACTGCGGCCCGTGAGGGTTAAGTAGTCCAGCGTTTGTTGGTCGATGTAGAACATGGCGGCGGTGGCACCAAACTCTGGCGTCATGTTGGAGATGGTTGCACGGTCGCCGAGTGTTAGGGCCTCAGCGCCTTCGCCGAAGAACTCAAGGTAAGACGAAACCACTTTTTCCTTTCGCAGGAATTCGGTCAGGGCTAAAACGATATCGGTTGCGGTAATGCCAGGCTGTGGTTTACCCGTTAACTCAACACCGATAATGTCCGGCAGACGCATATAAGATGCGCGGCCTAACATCACGCTTTCGGCCTCAAGACCACCCACACCGATGGCGATAACGCCCAGTGCATCTACATGTGGCGTGTGACTGTCGGTGCCCACTAAGGTATCAGGGAAGGCAACGCCGTCACGGGCATGCACCACAGGCGACATACGTTCTAGGTTAATCTGGTGCATGATGCCGTTACCCTGTGGGATAACATCGATGTTTTTAAAGGCTTTTTGCGTCCAGTTGATGAAGTGGAATCTGTCTTCGTTGCGTCTGTCTTCGATGGCGCGGTTTTTCGCAAAGGCGTCCTTATCGAAGCCGCCATATTCCACTGCCAGCGAGTGGTCAACAATCAGCTGCGTTGGCACGACGGGATTCACCTGCGCAGGATCGCCACCCTTAGCGGCAATTGCATCACGCAGACCCGCAAGGTCAACCAGCGCGGTTTGGCCCAAAATATCGTGGCACACTACGCGGGCGGGGAACCAAGGGAAATCCAGTTCTTGTTTTGATTCAATAATTTGATTTAGTGAGGCGGTAAGCGCCTCTGGCTCGCAGCGACGGACTAAGTTTTCAGCCAGAACGCGAGAGGTGTAGGGCAGTTTCACGTAGGCGCCGGGGGCAATAGCTTCAACGGCTTCACGGGTGTCGAAATAGTCGAGCGCAGTGCCCGGTAAGGGCTTGCGATATAAGGTATTCATGGCTGTGGTCATAACCTAACCTATTACTTCAGTTTTTATTGCTTCAGCGAGTAAGTATCTGTGTTTGCAAATCATTTACGCCAGGGTCTTATATTGAAACTGACGCCTAGGCGCCAGTTTCTGTTGTGTCGATTAGCGGTCCGAAATTGGCACGACTTTACGTAACGCCACGCCCACATAATCAGCACTTGGACGAATAATGCGGTTGTTTGAACGTTGTTCCATCACGTGCGCCGTCCAACCCGATACACGCGAACATACGAAGATCGGGGTAAATAACTTAGTTGGAATGCCCATGAAGTGGTAAGCGCTGGCGTGGAAGAAGTCAGCGTTACAGAAGAGTTTTTTCTGTTCCCACATCAGTTCTTCACAGGCGACCGATACGCGGTAGAGGCGATCGTCACCAAAGTCGGCAGCCAGTTTCTCAGACCATTCTTTGATGATGGCGTTACGTGGATCCGATTCACGGTAGATGGCGTGGCCAAAGCCCATGATCTTCTCTTTACGCTCGAGTTTACCCATCAGCACATCGCGGGCATCGGCTTCATCTTTCATGTCTTGGATCAGTTCCATCGCCGCTTCGTTAGCGCCGCCGTGCAGCGGGCCGCGCAGTGAGCCAATAGCACCAGTCACACATGAATGCATATCCGACAGGGTCGATGCACACACACGGGCAGTAAAGGTTGATGCGTTAAACTCATGCTCTGCATACAGAATTAACGATACGTCCATTACCTTAGCGTGCAGTGCCGATGGCGCTTTGCCATGCAGCAGGTGCAGGAAGTGGGCACCGATTTGCTCGTCGTTAGTTTCGGTTTCGATACGCACGCCATCGTGGCTAAAGCGATACCAGTAGCAGATGATCGATGGGAATGCCGCCAGTAAACGGTCGGCAATGGCGCTTTGCTCGTTAAAGCTGTGCTCGGCTTCGAGGTTGCCCAGCATTGAACAACCGGTACGCATCACATCCATTGGATGGGCATCGGCTGGAATGCGCTCTAACACTTCTTTTAATGCTTGTGGCAGGCCACGCATGCCTTTTAATTTGGTTTTATAGGCGGTCAGTTGTGCCGTGGTTGGCAGTTCACCGTAAAGGATGAGGTGAGCGACTTCTTCGAAGGTCGCGTTTTCAGCCAGATCTTTAACATCGTAACCGCGGTAGGTCAGGCCGCTGCCCGATACACCTACGGTACTTAATGCGGTTTCACCCGCGCTTTGTCCACGTAAACCTGCGCCTGATAATTTTTTTGCGTCTGACATAATCCTTCCCTTCCGTTAACTCTATGTGATTATTACGGGCAAGCGCGTTTACGCTTGCCTTCTTTATGGGTTAAAGCTGCAATCTGGGCGGGTGTTCCTGCCTCTGTAGGGTTGCAGCATTGCGGTGATGGTTGCTCGTCCTTTGAGGTCATTAAGACGAGTTGTTTAACAACAGTGGCAATCCATCTGGGTATCAGTAACTTCATGAAGCTTGAGCTTCTACTGACCATCCATTGTCTCTTGCTTAACGCGTTAGCCGCCTTACTTATCTTGGCTAAATAGTTGATCTAACTTGTCTTCAAAGGCGTGGTAGCCTAAGTATTGGTACAGCTCTTTACGGGTCTGCATGGTGTCGACCACGTTGCGTTGATGACCGTCATTCATCAAGGCTTGCATCACTTTCAGCGCAGCTTGGTTAGCCGCGCGGAAGGTACTTAATGGGTACAGCACCATATCTGCCCCAGCTTCGGCTAGCTCTTCTTTATTGAACAGTTGGGTTTGGCCAAACTCTGTCATGTTTGCCAGAATCGGCGCGTTTACATGGGCTTTAAAGTGGCGATATTGGTCAAGTTCAGTTAAGGCTTCGGCGAAAATCATATCCGCGCCGGCGGCGATATAGGCCTTAGCACGCTCGATACCCGCTTCTAAGCCTTCAACGGCCACCGCATCGGTACGCGCCATGATCACAAAGTTAGGATCGGTACGGGCATCGACGGCGGCTTTGATACGGTCAACCATTTCTTCGGTGCTCACCACGGCCTTGTTCGGTCTGTGGCCGCAGCGTTTTTGCGACACTTGGTCTTCCATGTGAACGGCGGCAACGCCAACTTTTTCAAACTCTTTAATAGTGCGTGCTATGTTAAACGCGCCACCCCAACCCGTGTCGATATCGACCAGTAATGGCAGCTTAGTTGCAGAGGTAATACGGCCCGCATCGATTAGCACGTCGTTCATTGATGTCATGCCTAAATCCGGTAAACCGTAGGAGGCGTTTGCCACGCCAGCGCCCGATAAGTACAGGGCTTGAACACCGGTTTGCTCCGCCATCAGGGCGAAATAGGCGTTAGTGGTACCCACGATTTGCAGGGGTTTTGAATTGGCTAGGGCTTGGCGAAAACGGAGTCCGGCGCTTTGAGTCATGGTCTTGTCCTTGTCTTTATCAGTATTTGTGTCGAGGCTCAGTGAGCATAGTTAGTTGGCCTTTGCCGCTTATCAGCTATGGCTGGCGGCATTGGCTTGTAATTCAATCAATCGTAATTCGGTATTTTTACGGCCTTGCTCGATATGGCGGCGCATCAACAGCCCGGCTAATTCGCCGTCGCGTTGGGCGATGGCTTCGACGATACGTCTATGTTCAGCAATGGCTTTTACTGGGCGATTTTGGTTAGTGCATTGGTAGCGGTACATCCGCAGCAGGTGGTAGAGACCACCTATCAGGGTTTCCTGCAGGTGTTTATTGCCGCTGGCCTGAATGATTTGATAGTGGAAGTCGACATCGCCTTCCTCTTGGAAATAGGTGTCGCCATTGGCTAAGGCGGCTTCTTGCACGGCGAGCAGGTCCTGTAATTTCGCAAGTTGTTCAGGGGTGATGCGGCTTGCGGCAAGTTCACAGGCCATGCCTTCGAGTACACTGCGCAATTGGTAAAGATCGTTAAGTTCACTCACTGTGAGCTGGGCAACGCGGGCGCCCACATGGGGAACGCGTACGACTAAGCGTTGTCTCTCAAGGGTTTGCAGTGCTTCGCGGGTAGGACCACGGCTGATGCCGTATTTCTCGGCCAGCGTTTGCTCGTTGATTTTACTTCCTGCGGGGAGTTCACCCTTGATGATGCTGGTTTGAATTTGCACCAAAATTTGGTCGGCTAAAGTGGTCGACGATTTTTCACCTCCGATTGGCTTCAGTTGGCTCACTGAAGACGGGGGGTTATCGTTGGGGAGTGTGGTCTCTTGCTTTAGCATCTTGCAAATCACTTTCTGCGGATTGTCGACAATGCAGAAAAATAGTCCTGTTTAACTATATTGTCAACAATCCGTTTGGGTGGTGTTTTAGTCTGTTAAATGGTGATTTTGATTTAGTTGGTTGTATTTGTTTGCTTATTTTTGTTTATTTAAACGATTTCGAGAAAATTTTGAATATAGTAAAAATAATAATTGTCGACAATATTGGTTTTTAAGGTAATTTTTGGGGTGTTTTTAAGGTGTGAGTAATGGCAGGTTTTGCTAGAAGGCGGCATTAAACTCATTGCTGAAATACTCGAGGGGATTAATTGAGGAAGCTTAACGGGATAAACAACGTGGCTGGATGTTTGCTGAAGGCTAATAAGCAGCTTTGTGAAGCGCTGAGCGGTAACAACGATAAGGGATAGAGGTGAGGGCAAAGGTATGTCTCTGCCCTCGATAGTATTAGTCTGCCTGAGGATGATTGTCGCTAGCGCCGCGATTTGGGAACTGTTGATGTTGCTGCAAAAGAGCGTGAATTTGCTCATCCTTGTCGGCCCAAAGTTGGTTTAACCAACGCTGGAACTCAACTCGATAGTCGGATTCGGCAAAGTAACGGTCGGCGTCGACTTCTGGCACGGGCAGGGCGCGTACGCGCACTACAATCTTGTGCACCTTACCGTTCATTACCGCGCTTAACACATCCTCTGGCGCATCTGGATACACTAAGGTCACATCGAGTACATTGGTAAACTGCTCACCCATGGCCGACAGGGTAAAGGCAATCCCGCCCGCCTTTGGGCGAAGCAAATGGCGGTAAGGTGAGTCCTGACGCTGGCGTTTATCCTCGGTAAAACGACTGCCCTCAACATAGTTGATGATAGAGGTTGGGATGTTTTTAAACTTCTCACAGGCGCGGCGTGTGGTCGCTAAATCCTTACCCTTAAGTTTTGGGTTCTTCTTCAGTTTGGCGGGGCTGGTTCTGTCCATAAAGGGCATATCGAGTGCCCAGCAGCCCAGTCCCATAATGGGCACATAGATGAGCTCTTTCTTGAGGAAGAATTTCAGCATAGGGATATGATTGCGCAGTAAATAGGTTTGCGCCGCGATATCAAAGCCACTCAAATGGTTACTGATCAGTAAATACCAGCCGTTTTTATCTAAGTCTTCAATGCCTTGAACGTCCCATTCGATTTTGGCAATCAAAAATAAAATGCCGCCGTTACAGGTCGCCCAAGCCCACATAAAGCGATTCATGACCGATGTGACCGCATTGCGTGCGCCCTGCGCTGGCATCAGCATTTTTACTAGACCACCGAGACACACTAGGCTGCCCCAAAGTGCGGTGTTGATGATAAGCAGCGTTAGGCTAAGGACAAACAGTACTGGACCGGGAAGAAAATTCAACATAGCTGTTCCTGTTATTCCTTATCCGTCTGGTCTGCCAGCTGACTGATGACGTTATCTTTTTCAACCCAGATATCGTTCAGTTTCTCTTGGAAGCGGATCTTAAATTCGCGGTCAGCCATATAATCGCCGCGCATGCTTGGCTCGATATCACTGACTTTAATATGCACTTTCACCTTTGGCAGTTTACCTGTGAGTAAGTCCCAAAAACTAGGTACCTTGCCTGGGTAATAGATCGCGACATCTACTAACTTATGGATTTGTTCTCCCATGGCTGAGAGCGCAAAGGCCATGCCGCCCGCCTTGGGTTTTAATAAGTGCTGGAAAGGTGAATTTTGCTTGTGGAATTTTTGTTGGGTAAAGCGGGTGCCTTCGACAAAGTTCATCACACTGACGGGTTTGGTCTTAAATTTGGCGCAGGCTTTACGGGTAATTTCAATATCTTTGCCTTTAAGCTTAGGGTTTTTCTTCAGCTGTTCCGTGCTATATCGGCGCATAAAGGGAAAATCGAGCGCCCACCAGGCAAGACCGAGCACTGGTACGTAAATCAATTCCTGTTTTAAGAAGAATTTTAAGAAAGGAATTTTACGATTAAAGACGCGCTGCAGAATTAAAATATCTACCCAAGATTGGTGGTTGGCGATCACCATGTACCATTCCTTTGTGGAAAATTGGGTATCACCCGATAGCTCAATCTTTACGGGATGTAAGACGCGCTCAATGACGCCGTTTACGCTAATCCAAGCGCTGGCAAAAAAGTCGAGAAGATGAGTGCAGCCGGTGCGAAGCGGGGCGAAGGGGATAAGTTTTACCAAGCTGAAGACCATGATGGGGATAACCCAAAATAGGGTATTTACCACATAACCTAGGAAAGCAATGCAGCCTTTTAACTGTGAAAACAACGTCCTCATTAGATCCCCCTGATAAAAATTGGAGGCCTATGTTACTCGGTGTCGGCCTTTGGCTCAATCACCCCTAAGCTGGTCGGGGCATTTGTGCAGGCTTTCAGTTAAAACTGCAGGTTGAGCCGCGCTAATAATCTATCCATAGCTCGGTAGCCTAGGGCTTGGGCGAGGTGTCGGCGTTCAGTATTGCGGGATTGCTCAAGATCGGCAATTGTGCGGGCGACCCGCTGAATACGGTGAAAGCTGCGAACAGATAAGCCTAACTTCACCACGCTTTGTTCTAAAAACACTAAATCCTCCTGTTTAAGGCCGCTGTAATGGCCTAGTTGCTTACCCGATAGTTCGCTATTCAATATGCCAGCTCGGGCGAATTGAGTTTCTCTAGCTTGTTTAACGCGTTTGGCTATCTCTTGGCTTTTTTCACTTGGTGCCGTTTGCTGGGTGAGTGTGCCTGCGGGCAGTTTTGGCACTTCGATGGTGAGATCAAATCTATCGAGAAAGGGGCCAGAGAGACGAGATAAATAGCGCTGTACTTGGTCGGGAGTGGACCTATTATTGGCATCAATGTCGCCACTAGGGCTAGGATTCATGGCGGCAATAAGTTGAAAGCGGCTTAAAAATGTAAGTTTTGCGGCTGCGCGGGAGATGACAACTTCACCTGTTTCCATTGGCTCTCGCAGGCAATCCAATACTTTGCGGGGGAATTCTGCCACTTCATCTAAAAACAAAACGCCCCGGTGTGCCAACGAAATTTCGCCGGGCTTTGGGATACTGCCACCGCCGACTAGGGAGATGGATGAGCTGGTATGGTGCGGCGCGCGAAAGGGGCGTTTTAAGAAGTGCTGCGGCTTGATATCGATACCGGCTACGGAGTGAATGGCAGCTACTTCGAGCGCTTCTTGGTAATTGAGTTGAGGCAGTATCGACATCATCCGACTCGCAAGCATGGTTTTACCTGTTCCCGGTGGGCCTAACATCAATAGGTTATGGCCCCCTGCAGCGGCTATTTCGAGCGCCTGTTTTGCTTGATATTGACCTATCACATCACTTAGACAGGGCTCGGTTTCGGTATTGTCATCTCTATGCCACTGGGTTTGGATATCGAGTCCTGGCAGCTGATTTTGACCGTGGAGGAAGGCTGCGAGGGTTTGCAAATGCGAACCGAAAAACACCTTCGAATAGCCGACAAGTTCGGCATCATGGCGATTGTCGAGGGGCAGAATTAAGGTTTTATCTTCACGCTGGCTAGCAATGATCGCGGGCAGTAGCCCTTGGCAATAACGGATTTCACCTGAAAGAGCGAGTTCGCCAACAAACTCAGTCTGTTGCAAACTTGAAGCAGGGATTTGCTCCGAGGCGGCTAAGATGCCTACAGCGATGGGAAGATCGTAACGCCCACCCTGTTTGGGAAGATCGGCAGGTGCGAGATTGACAGTGATGCGGCGCATCGGGAATTCAAACCCTGCATTAATCAGTGCGCTGCGAACTCGCTCGCGGGCTTCTTTAACTGAAGCTTCGGGTAGACCAACAAGATTGAAGGCAGGAAGCCCGTTACTTAAATGAACTTCGACGGTGACAGCGGGGGCTTCCACGCCGCAACTGGCTCGGGTGTGCACGCAGGCAATCGCCATAAACAAATCCTTTTGTTATTGATTTTGCGTTAGTGTTTTACGCAGGATTTGAGTGTAGCAGTTATTCGATTAAAGAAAATGCTGGAGCCACACACTGGGCGAGGTGGGTCAAAAGCATGGGTGAAACGCTATTGCCTGAGCGTTTCACCCATAGAGTTATTTCTTATCAGACTAAGGCTTGGGTACTAGCTTGGTTTACCAGATAGCCCATATAACCTAAATAGCTTAATAACAGCACTGTACCTTCACGGCGACCAATACGCAGGCCAGTCCAAGCAAATGGCAAGATTAATATTGCTAAAGCTAACATCACGGTAAAGTCAAAGTTTTGTAACCCAAATGCAGACACTGGGTGCACGATAGCAGTAACACCAAGAATGCCTAATATATTGAATAGGTTAGATCCGACGACATTACCTATCGCGATATCGCTTTCACCCTTAAGCGCCGCAATCACTGAAGTGACTAACTCAGGCATACTGGTACCGATAGCGACTATCGTTAAGCCAATAATGACTTCGCTTACACCAAAAGCCTTAGCTAATTCGACGGCACCATCAACGAATAGGATGCCACCGCCTACTAGCATGCTAATGCCGGCGATGATAAATAACACCGATAACAGTGGGTTTTTAGGCCCTTCTTCAATGATTTCGCCTTCTTCCTCATTGGAGTTTTTCGAACTGAGGTAACTGTAAACCAAGTAGATGATCAGTAAAGATAATAAAATTACACCGTCAATAAGGCTGAGATCACCGTCTAACAGCAATCCCCAAAACAGCATTGAAGCGAGGATCATCAACGGGATATCGCGTTTCACGATTTGAGATTGAACTTGGATTGGGCGAATGAGTGCTGTGATTGCCAAGATTAGGCCGATGTTGGCAATGTTTGAACCAATCACATTACCTAGGGCAATACCGCTGTTACCTGCGAGGGCGGATTTCACGCTTACCGCTAGCTCTGGTGCGCTAGTACCAAAGGCCACAATAGTTAAACCAATGATAAGCGGTGTGATCCCAAGGCGTAGGGCAATTGAACTTGCACCGCGGACGAGGGCCTCAGCGCCTAAGGTTAAAATTAAAAAGCCACCGATGATGGAGAGTGCAATAAGCATTTTGACGTTTTCAACCTGATTGAGTGGATGAATCAAGGCGCTGGCGCCTTAAGTGAACAGCGGCACATGATACGTGCTTTTTATTGATTTTGACAGAATATGTCATAAAAAAGCACACCCTAAGGTGTGCTTAATCCGAGGCCGAAACGTCTATTTATAGAGGGCTGTTTTCGATGGTTATTTTTTAGGTAACTCATCTTCCCAGCAAATTTGTCCGCCACGAATGCCATCTACTCGTGCACTAAAGGCTTTTTCGAGGACGTGACGTTTAATTTTAAGCGTTGGTGTTAGCACGTCATTTTCAATCGTCCAAGGCTCTTTAACGACGACAATCGCATCTACATGTTCGTGGGATTCTAAATGCGGGTTGACGCTCCCTAAAGTGGTCTTAAGCGAGGTGCGAACTTCTTCGCGGGCCTGCAGGTTTGCGCCTTCAGATAGCTGAACTAGGGCGATAGGATGGGGCAGCCCTGATCCAATCACACATATTAGTTCGACATGGGGATCTTGGGCGAGTTTTCGCTCAATAGGCACTGGTGCCACATACTTACCCTTAGCGGTTTTGAAGTTGTCCTTCACCCGGCCAGTAATCGTAATGTAGCCATCCTCATCGATAGAGCACAAATCGCCGGTATGAAAAAAACCATCTAGATCGAATGCGGCCGCAGTGGCTTCTGGCTGTTGATAATAACCCGTCATCAGGCCAGGGCTCTTAATGAGCAGTTCGCCATCTTCGCCTTGACGAACATAGCAATCCTGAATCGGACGACCGACAGTACCAATTTTGGCTGCGTTAAAGGGATGGTTAATCAAGGAATAGGCACAGTTTTCAGTCATTCCCCAGGCTTCACTAATATCTAAGCCGATACTGTGGTACCACTGGATAAGCGAAGGTGGAATGGGGGCTGAACCAGACCCTAACACGCGGCATTGACTGAGGCCTAACCCCTTGTGGATCTTACGTTTTACTAAGTGGCTAATCAGTGGGATTTTAAGTAGCAGATTGAGTTTACCTAGTCCAATCTTGTCGATGATATTCTTCTGGAACAGACTCCATAGGCGTGGCACGGAGAAGAAGAAAGTGGGTTGGGCTCGTTGTACGTCGGTCACAAAGGAATCTAAGCTTTCGACAAAGGCAACGGTGGCACCCGCATAGAATGAAGAGCCTTCAATGGCGACACGTTCGGTAATATGCGCAAGCGGTAAGTAGGAGAGAAGTCGATCGTTGCCGTTGGTTTGTAGGTCGCGCACCACTGCATTGCAGGTCCAAGAGAAACTCGCAAAGGTTTGAATTGCGCCCTTAGGTTGACCCGTCGAGCCTGAGGTATAGATCAAGGTCATGGTTTGATCCGGTGTTGGCATCGGCGTTTCTAAAAGAGGATGACCCATTTTTAGTAGCTGATCCCACTGATATTGAGCGGGCATAGTGTCGTAGGGCATAGCAAGGCGCAGTAATTCGCCACCGACGCCCGCTTCCTGTTCCGCCCAATGGTCGAGTTTACCTAAGAAAATGGCTTTAGCACCGCTGTGCTGTAACACATAGCGAATGGTATCGGTATTGGCTGTGGGGTAAATTGGAACGCTGATATAGCCGCCGTACATGAGGGCTAAATCGGTAATAAACCATTCGGCGCAGTTTTTAGAAAGGATGGCAATTTTATCGCCGGGCTCTAGTCCCAAATGTCTTAACGTACCTGCGAGTTGCTGGACTTTCTCTAGTACCTCATTCCAAGTGTAATCTTGAAATTGGCCTTGAATGGGTTGGCGTAGGTAGACTCTATCCCTATGAGTCTTCGCCCAGTGAAAAAGCATCTCAACCGGTGTCTTAATTACTGTTTCCATTGGTAATTCCCTGTTCATTATTGTTATTTTAACCCCATCACATAAGGTTTTCAGTATGGCGAGTTTCGTGAGACCGCGCAAATAGTTTGCAAGAATGTAAAACTTTTCAAATCAGTCCATCGAGACTAGGCCTTGAGTATGAAATAAAGATGAAGTTTAAGTCAGGTCAGAGCAGGGCTGTGAATAGTCACAAAAATAAAAAAGGCGCCATTGGCGCCTTTGAATACGAGTGTATTAGGGCTTACAGCTCCATTACACCGTCCATTTCAACTAACGAATCCTTAGGTAATTGCTTCACACCAATCGCCGCGCGGGCAGGGTAAGGTTGGCTGAAGTAGCGGCTCATAATTTCGTTCACTTTGGCAAAGTGACTTAAATCAGTCAGGAAGATATTCAGTTTAACGATATCGTTTATAGTGCCGCCAGCCGCAGTACAAACCGCAGTCAAGTTTTCAAATACTTGCACCACTTGGGCTTCAAAATCATCGCTAACGATTTGCATTGTGCTTGGCACTAGCGGAATTTGACCCGATAAATACACAGTATTACCCACTTTTACAGCCTGTGAGTAAGTGCCAATTGCCGCAGGGGCCTTTTCCGTCGCGATAATGATTTTTTCTGCCATGAAACTCTCTCTACTGAATACGTTATTAATAAATTAACGGTTACGGGATGTGCGTAACACTTCGGGCAGTACCCTAATGCGCCGCATCACGTTAGCTAAATGGATCCTGTCCTTCACCGAAATACGCAGGTTGATTAGGTAAACCCTGCCATCGCGTTCCTCGGTGCTGAGGTTATGAATGTTTGAGCCTTCGGCGGCAATGATCGAGGTAATCTTAGCGAGTGCGCCCTGATGGTTAACAATCTCAACCCGTAAATTAGCTTGATACTCGACGCCTTCAACATTGTCCCACTGTACGGGAATATACTTGTCCGGCTCGCCTTGATAGCCACGGATGTTAGCACAGTTTTCCATGTGCACCACAAGGCCCTTGCCTTGGCTCACGTGGGCTATCACCGCATCGCCAGGGATGGGACGACAGCAGTTAGCGAAGGTCACTAGCATACCTTCGGCGCCACGGATTGGCATAAGGTGAGAATCACGGCTCTCTTGGTTTTCGATATTATCGCCGATTAAACGCTGGGCGATAACGATGCTCATGGCATTACCAAGGCCAATATCCGTGAGCAGCGAGTTAAAGGTCGTATGTTTGGTATCGCGCACAACCTTATCGATTTGTTCCTGCGCAATACTATCGAGTTTGGTCTTGCCTAATGCATGGTTAAGTAGGCGGCGACCTAGTGCAATGGCATCGTCTGCCTTTAAGCTCTTGAGTACTTGGCGGATTTTGGAGCGCGCCTTACCTGTTACTACAAAGTTGAGCCAAGCCGCATTGGGGCGTGCGCCTTTTGCGGTAATAATTTCAACGGTTTGGCCCGAAATTAATGGCTGACTTAAGGGGTAAGCTTGGCGGTTAACGCGGGCACCGACACAGGTATTGCCGACGTCGGTATGCACTTCGTAGGCAAAGTCGACTGCGGTGGCGTTAACCGGTAATTCTAAAATGCGGCCTTCGGGGGTGAATACATAAATCTCCTCTGGGAAGAGTTCTGTCTTCACGTTTTCCACGAATTCGAAGGAGGTGCTGGCGCTTTGTTGTAGCTCCAATAGGCTTTGCATCCACTTGCGGGCACGGACTTGCGTTGTTGTGCCTTGACCATCGGCGCCGCCTTTGTATGCCCAGTGGGCTGCAACCCCTTTGTCGGCCATTTGATCCATATCTTCAGTACGAATTTGGATCTCAACGGGAACGCCGTGGGGGCCGAATAGCGAAGTATGTAGCGACTGATAGCCGTTGGCCTTGGGGATAGCAATGTAATCTTTGAAGCGGCCAGGGCGCGGTTTATATAAACCATGCATAGCGCCGAGTACGCGGTAGCAAGTGTCGATGGAGTCAACGATGACGCGAAAGGCGTAGATATCCATTACCTCTTGGAACTGAAGTTCCTTACTCTGCATCTTGTTGTAAATGGAGTAGAGGTTTTTCTCGCGGCCTTTGACCTTCCCCTTAATGCCTGCATCGTTTAAGCGGGTGAGGACTGCCCCCTCAATGCCCTGGATGAGTTCCTTACGATTACCTCGTGCAGCTTTTACGACTTCCTTTAACACGCGATAACGCATCGGATAATAGGCTTGAAAGCCTAAATCCTCTAATTCAGTCTTGATGTTATGAATACCAAGACGGTTAGCAATTGGAGCGTAAATATCGAGAGTTTCACGGGCAATGCGGCGACGTTTGTCGGGGCGTAATGCACCTAAGGTGCGCATGTTGTGGGTACGATCGGCAAGCTTGATGAGAATAACGCGGATATCCTGCGTCATCGCCATCATCATTTTACGGAAGTTTTCTGCTTGGGCTTCTTTCTTATCGCGAAATTTGAGCTTGTCGAGCTTAGACACACCTTCGACCAACTCTGCCACGGATTCGCCAAATTGCTCGGCCAAATCTTCTTTGGTGACATAGGTATCTTCGATGGTGTCGTGCAACAGCGCCGCCATCAGCGTCTCATGGTCGAGACGCATCTCGGCGAGGATGCGGGCAACCGCAACCGGATGGGTAATATAAGGTTCGCCGCTGGTGCGCATTTGCCCTTCGTGGGCATCACGCGCAACGAGGTAAGCCTGCTTGAGCAATTCTACCTGTTCAGGCTCTAAATAACCGGAAGCAGACTCCTTTAGACCTTCAAACAGATACAAGTGGCTGCTCTCCTTAGTTACCCGAACTGGTGTGACTCAATATGACTTAGAGTGAACGGCCTTCAGCAATGGCTGCAACCGCTGCGATTTCAGCAGCTTCGCGCTCACGTACTGATTGACGCTCGTCGGCATCTAGCGTGTGAGCGTTGACTAAACCCAGTTCGATTTCACGCAGAGCGATAACCGTTGGCTTATCGTTCATCTCTTCAACCATTGGGTCTTTACCTTGGACGGCGATTTGGCGAGCACGACGCGCTGCAACCAGGATCATATCAAAACGGTTGCCGATTTGTTCTACGGCGTCTTCTACAGTTACGCGAGCCATGTGTTAAAACTCCAGTTTATCTAGGGAAAAAATGACGCAAAATTGTACACTAAGGCAGTTATCCTGCCAACAGATCGTTAAGCATATCATTTTGCGCGTGGATCTGACTAGCACCCGTTAAGCGTTGGCTGCGAATGATCGCGCGCAGATCGCTAAGTGCCTTTTCAAAATCGTCATTGACGATAATAAAATCATATTCTTTATAGTGTGACATTTCTGACACCGCCTGTGCCATACGGCTGGCGATCACATCAACACTGTCTTGACCTCGGCCGGTGAGACGGCGCTCTAACTCTTCTTTTGAAGGCGGCAGAATAAACACGCCTACGGCTTCAGGCATCACAGCTTTGACTTGCTGGGCTCCTTGCCAGTCGATATCCAGAAATACATCGATACCTTGGGTTAATGTATGCTCAATCACATGGCGCGAAGTGCCATAGTAGTTACCGAACACTTCGGCCCATTCGAAAAAGGCATTTTGCTCGATCAGCGCTTTAAATTCTTCAACATTAACAAAATGGTAGTGCTGACCATTCACTTCGCCAGGGCGAGGCGCACGGGTAGTGTGCGACACTGAAACCTGCATATCGGCAGGTTTGTCTTTTAGCAGCGCCGAAATGAGTGATGATTTACCAGCACCACTTGGGGCTGAAACGATAAATAAATTTCCGCGTGCGGTCATGAGCTAGATATCCAGATTGTTAACGCAAGAAGGGCCCAGAAAGCCGTGCATTATACAGATTTTGACCTTAAAAACGCTAGGGATAGTTGTTTGGCAATTGTAGCTTATTTATTTTTTGTTGAAGTCGAATGTCCTTAATCGAATATTTCTGGTTTGAGTACTGGGCTCGTGGTTTATTGAAGTTCGAACAACGAGTCATTTCATCACCACGACACAAGATTTAAGCCTGATTTAGTTTTCAATGAATATTATCGGCATTTTTATTTGTCTGATGCCTTACGGCACTGACAATTGCGCTCAAATTCGTTACGCTCGTCTGCAGACGACATAGAGAGTCGTCATTGCGCTAAGATTACTCAACTATAAAGGAAGGGTCGTGCTGTTAAAATCTCTTTTCTGCCTTCATGGGCGTGATTCCCGTTCCCGTTTTATCGCCATCAGTGTTGGCGTGTATCTGTCCATTGGCCTAGCTGCAGCTGCATTCGGGGCTAATTTCTTGCTGTTTTTATGCGCCTTGTTAGGTGCGCCCTTGCTCACGTTATCGGCATTGCGCCGTCTCAGCGATGCTAATAAACCTAAAGTCTTGGTTGCAGCTCTCGTGTTGCCATTGGTATTGATACTTGCCTTGCTTGTGGTGGGTGCGCCGCCAATTATTTCAGCTCTTGGATTTATTCTTGCAATGGGAGCGACCTTTTGGGGCTGGCGCTTTGCCTCGCCAACGCTCGTAGATTATCAGTTTGGTTACTATGGCCCAGCACTAAATGCACCAGTGTCGCAGACGGTTCCTCGCCGTCGTGTTGAACCCGTAATTGCTTCTAAAATGGCTGCAAAGGATGATGCAAGCACTGTGGTTGCCGTACCTAGCCAAGATGCCGAAGTTCTTCCTGTAATGGGTTCCTTTGAGCCAGAAAAGGCAGCAGAACTTACGGCTGAATTAAGCCCTGCTGACAAAAAGAATGAGGCTCGTGCTGAGCCGGTATTTGCTTCAGCCAATGACGCAAAATTAGCTGCGCTGCGTGAAGATGAATTACGGTTCGATGAACTGACACGTCTTACCCAAAATCCAGCCGCTTTTGTGGTCGAGGATGCTTTACTTGAGCCCCAAGCCGATTTTCGTCAGGCGCACATAAGTCGTGTCGAAGAGACTCGGATTGAAATTGCCGAAGTAGATCTGGATAAGGTCGACCTCGAAGCTGCCAATTTCAGACGTGCACCTTTAGACCCCGCCGAACAGAGTGACGAGCCCGTTTGGCGTATCGATGCCGAAGTAGAGCCGAGCGAATTTACTGCTGGTGAGCAAGCTGAAGATATGCGTCGCCGCCGTGAAGTGGCCAAGGAATCGGGTTCAATGACTGAACTTTTCCGTGGTCTATTGGAGTTTATCGCACCTTACCGTCGTTACTTCAAATTGCCCAAAATCCCTGCATTACCCAAGCGTCTGTGGCGCCCTGTTAGTGCGGCTTTTGGCGCGATGCTGGTTGTGGTTTTGGTATGGGGGCTATGGCCTGAAGGCAGTGACGATGTTGCGCCAACCATTGCGGCTGTGCCTGTAGCACCAGAGAGCAGTGGTAACCGCGTTACCATAGAGATGCCTGATGGTTTCTCGGTGGCGCTAGAGCAGGATGTCTTAATCCTGCGTTGGTTAGGAGAGCGCGGTAAGGTAAAAAATCTTTGGTCTATTGCTACCGCAAAGGGTGATAGCAGCTGTGGCGCCTTAGTCTTTAATAATGGAACAACATATCGCACTGTTACTGTGGATTTACACTCGGATTCTGCAACTGAGGCGCGTTTTTCGCCGTTGGATACTGCCGATATTATCACCGACCTTGCCCGCCGTGGCAGCATAGGTTTGTGTGGCTACAAATTCAGTCTCAAGGGCAGTCAGGCAGTGTTGGAGCCTAATCGTGCCTTTGGTCGTTACTTGGCGCGTTAGTTGATGCTAAGTAATGTAAGTTAAAGTAACTAGGCTAATTAAAGTAACTACGCTAGTCAGGTTAAGAGGAGTAGATTACACTTTTGCTCCTCTTTTTTATTACCGAATGCCGACTTATTTTTGCATTCGTTGTGGAAGACAACCGTCACAACATAAACCCCAGATGAATACAGATTTGACTTTAGTCATCATGGCAGCAGGCCTAGGTCGTCGTTTCGGTGGCGATAAGCAACTTGCACCGCTTGGCCCTGCGGGTGAGCCTATGTTGGTGTTATCCATTCGCTCTGCTATCGCCTGTGGCTTTACGCGGACGGTTATTGTCATTCGTCCCGAATTAGAGATGCAGTTCTCAGTTGTATTAGCGTATTTTATCCCAAATGCGAAGGTGCACTTTTGCTATCAGTCGATGATGGATGTACCAGAAGGTTGCGGTGGCTTGGTTGGCTTACAACGCACTAAACCTTGGGGAACGGCCCACGCCCTATGGAGTGCAAGGCACTTAGTGTCGGGGCCTATGGCGGTGATCAATGCCGATGATTTTTATGGAGAAGGGGCTTTTGCACGTTTAGCTGCTGGACTTAAGACAAGCCCGAATGAGTGGATGATGGTTGCCTACCCAATAGCTTTAACTTTGAGTGAGCATGGTGGGGTGAATCGCGGAGTCTGCCAAGTTGCCGATAATCGTCTGCAGTCCGTACAAGAGTGGCTAAATATCCATTGGCGAAATAATGAATTAGTGGGTGAAGGACCGAAGGAAATGACGCGACTCGATGCGCACTCTTTGGTGTCTATGACCTGTTGGGGCTTCTCCCCAAGCATATTTGATGTTATTAAACGTGAATTAGCGGCATTTATCGGACAACAGGGGCCGCAATCCCAAGCCGAATGTTATTTACCTGCAGTGGTGCAGGCGGCAATAGAGCAGGGCGAGCCCGTATCTGTTAGTGTGGCCAGCGAGCCTTGGCTCGGTGTGACCTATCCAAAGGATACTGTCTGGGTAAAACAGCAATTATTGGAGTTATTGGGTGATTAACCTCATCAGGCAGTCGGTGTTGCCGCACTTTGGAATTGAGGCTGAGGAGGCAAAAATCTCCGCCTTAGGTAATGGACATATCAATGACACCCTTTTGGTGCGTTGGCCCGCGGGTGAGCTGGTATTACAGCGTATTAACACCCAAGTGTTTAAGACTCCGCAGGCATTGGTCAGTAATGCCGACAAAATCAGTCATCACCTTTGCACCAAGGCGCTGGCGCAACAATATGGTTTGCAGGTGATAAGCCCATGCCTAACCCAAGAGGGTGAGCTGGCAATCGATTTAGGTGACAAAGGATTTTGGAGGGCGATTAGTTACTTGCCCCATAGTCTGAGTATCGAGGTTGTAAAATCTGAAGCCGAGGCCGAAATGGCTGCCAAGGCGTTTGGGCATTTCGCCTGCGCCTTAAGTGATTTTGATGCGACTCAGCTTGAGGATGTAATCCCTCAGTTCCATCATCTTCCAGGTCGTATGGCCATGTTAAAGGAGGCTGTTGCTAAGGACCGTGCCAATCGCCTCGCGAGTTGTCGTGAGTGGGTTGATTTTGCGTTTTCCCAGCAAAGTCTGCTCGATGAGCTGGCCGAAGTATCGCCCCAGTTACCACTACGCATTTGCCATAACGACACTAAAATCAATAATATGCTTTTCGATAAGCGGGATATGTCTAGCATGGCGGTGATCGACCTCGATACCTGCATGAAGGGTCATTTAATGTATGACTTTGGCGATATGGTCAGAACTTTCTGCTCGCCAGAGGCTGAAGACTCAACTGCGCTGGATAACGTGAAGGTGCGCCAGTCCATCTTTGCGGCCATTTGCCGCGGTTATTTGAGTGAATTAGGTGACACTCTAACGGCGATTGAAAAGGACAGTTTGTGGTTAGGTGCACGGGTGATTTGCCTGATGATTGGAGTGCGTTTTTTAACGGATTACCTTAACGGCGATGTGTATTTCCATGTTCATCGTGAAGGCCATAATCTGGACCGCGCAGCCAATCAATTTACCCTATATCAGAGCCTGCTCGATCAGCAAGTACAGCTTAAAGCCTGTTTTTAATTTATCGCACTTAACTTGCTTGGTTAATGCCTTCGATTTAATGCCCCAACTCAGTTTGGGGCGTTTTGTTTTTAGCAAATTTCCACCATAATCAGTGCCTCAATCACCCCGAAACCTAATATGGAATTGTGTTTGGCATGGGCTCCCTTGTTGTACCTACGGACTTAACTTATTCGCGTCGCAGCGCGCGTAATCTATGGCTAAGATGCACGCTTCGCCGTTCGCAGCAGGAAGCGGTTGCCTCATCAATGATGACGGCGACCAGCGATAACTTCTTCAATGCCTATGCTATTTTCCTCGGCGCGAGTCTCGCGCAAATGGGCTTTGTGACTGGATTACCACAACTTTTCGGCGCATTTTCGCAGTTAATCTCCGTCTGGTTAGCCAGCCATTTTGCCCGCCGCACTTTTATCGTGCTCTGCGCCGCCCTGCAGGCGGTGGTAGTACTCGCCATGGGGGCATTAGCCGCCTTTAAACCCGAACAAGTCGTCTGGTACTTTATTGCCTTAGCCGTCGGTTACCATGGATTTTTGAATCTGATCCAACCCCATTGGCGGGCTTGGATGGGCTCGATTGTCCCTGAGCGCCGCCGCGGTGCTTTTTTTGCTGCGCGTACCCGACTGACAATGGGCGCATCGCTTAGCGTGTTCTTTATCGGCGGCGGTATTCTGACCTATACCGACTCGCTACAAATGGCTTGGCTGGGTTTTACCTTGCTCTTTTCAATTGCGGCCATGGGGCGGTTTGTCTCAGCATGGCTATTACTGCAAATGCACGACCCCGATCCAAGGGAGCCGAAACAGCGGGGTGTTTTTGTTCAATCCATCAGTCACTTTCGCGAAGCATGGAAGGATAAAACCTTTCGCCAGTACAGCTTATTCGTCGCCGGTATGCAGGCCATGGTGGCGATTTCGGCGCCGTTTTTTGCAGTGTATATGTTGGAAGATTTAAAATTTACTTACATCGAATTTGTCGTGGCGAGTGTCGCATCGATTGCGACTCAGTTTGTTACCCTGAGATTCTGGGGGCGCTTTAGCGATCAATTCGGTAATCGCTTAGTCATGATCATTACCAGTTGTATGATCCCAAGCTTGCCGCTGCTGTGGCTGTTTTCGGATAACTATCTGTATATATTGCTGATCCAAGCTTTTTCAGGCCTTGCGTGGAGTGGCTTTACCCTAAGCACGGCTAACTATTTATACGATATTCGTCCTTTTCGCAGTGACTTTGCGACCTATGCGGCACTGCAGGCGGCGTTGAGCGCGGGATTGGTGTTTTGTGGTGCTATGTTGGGTGGCGCTATTGCCTCCCATGCGGCGGCGTTTTTGCTATGGTCAGGTTGGAATACTTGGTTAAGCAGCCCGATTTTTGTGGTGTTTTTGGTATCGACCTTTCTGCGGGCCTTGGTCACCCTGTGGTTTATTCCACGTTCGGTCGAACCCAAAGTGCGCCCTAGGCCGCAGCTACTGCAGCTTATCTTCCGTATTCGCGGATTTAATGCGATATCAGGTGTGAGCCTCGATTGGTTAACTGTGGTGAAGCGTCGAAATAACCCTGATTAGCTTTACTATCCGTTAGGCTTTTAAAGCTTATAATCGAAGAACTTACGTTTATCTATGCCTGCGACATTCGCACTGATTTTGTTGGGATGTTTATATTCATCCCAACTTGCTACGTTACGGCCAATATTTAGATGCGGAAAATCATCACGTTGCTTAGCTGGCGCCAACCCCATAAAGCTTAATAACTCACCGAGTGCGCCAGGTTTGCTCACATCGATACTTAAAAAGTTAGTTTGTCCAGCAAAGAACGCAAACACCTCGGTTTTATGGCGCTGATAGCACTCGATTAAATGCATCTCCTCCTGCACATGCTCCATTTTTCCAACGCCGAAGGTATGGCGAAAACTGCGCTTCATAATCGGATGAAAGCGACCGTTTTTTTCATCGAGGTGTGGCAGCATACGACTCAGTAACATCTGCATCGATGGTACCCAAGTGGTTAATTCGCGGTCCAAGTATACAAATTGCGCGGTTGGGAAGATATTGGCTAATTGCCGATAATCACTAAAGCAGGGCGCATCGGATATCGCATCCGCAAGGTAAAACGCTTCCTTGGTAAAGGCCATGTGCGCCACTTTTAAGCCTTGCTCTAATAACGCAACGCTCACGCTTGTGGTACCCGTACGAGGCAGGCCTATGATGATGACTTTAGTCTGGTTGTTTTGGGGGGATGACATAGGGATGCAAAACCTAAATGAAGTCGAGCGTGAGCCAAGCCCGATGATATATGAAGATAAATACCCGCGCAGTATATCGCACAGTGCCTTGGGTTTCTCTATCATCTTAAAGTGCAGAGTAAAATTCGCGCTCTATCTCCATTTGGCTTAGTATCTCACCCTTGATTATTTATTTTCGTACATTCAGGTTGCTTGGCTTACTAACTTTAGCGCAAAGAAAGTCGGTCTTTTGGGGATAATTATGTCGTACTCAAATCAAACACAGCCATCAGCTACACCTTATGCGTGGGTGTTATTTGATGCTGATGAAACCCTGTTTCACTTTGATGCCTTTGCAGGTCTTAAGTTAATGTTCGAGGGCTTTGGTATCGATTTTACCCAAGCGGATTTCGACGAGTTTCAACTGGTGAATAAACCCCTGTGGGTCGATTACCAAGACGGCAAAATTACTGCTGCAGAGTTACAGACCATTCGATTTACCGCTTGGTCTGTAAAGTTAGGTGTGACGCCACAATCGCTAAATAGCGCTTATTTAGCTGCGATGGCACAGATTTGTGTGCCGCTACCTGGCGTGCCTGATCTGCTAGCCGCACTTCAAGGTAAGGCCAAATTAGGCATTATCACCAATGGCTTTACTGAATTACAGCAAGTGCGATTAGAGCGAACTGGCCTCAAGCATCATTTTGATATCTTAGTGATTTCGGAATTAGTTGGCGTAGCTAAACCCGATGTGGGGATCTTTGAACATGCCCTTGAGCTAATGGGAAATCCCTCGAGGGAGAAAGTGTTAATGGTCGGCGATAACCTACACTCAGATATCCAAGGTGGACTCAATGCGGGATTCCACACCTGTTGGTACAATGTGCAAGGCCACGCTGCCCCTGTCGGTATTCGCCCACACTTTCAAGTTGGCTCCCATCAAGAGTTACAACAGAAATTGTTTTCTATGCTGTAGTCTCGTTGTTGGAATCGCTCTGTTGAATTAGCTGGATAGGCATATATAGCGAATAGAAAATAGCCCTTTTAACAAGGGCTATTTTGTTGAGAAGATTACTCTACGTTTTGGATCTGTTCACGCATCTGCTCGATTAACACCTTAAGCTCTACTGCGGCGGCGGTAATTTCGGTGCTAATAGATTTAGAGGCGAGGGTGTTAGATTCGCGGTTAAATTCCTGCATCATAAAGTCGAGACGGCGACCTTCGCTGCCCCCTTTTTTGAGGATGCGACGGGCTTCGGCCACATGGGCTTCGAGTCTGTCCATCTCTTCGGCAACATCTTGTTTTTGTGCCAGTAACACCATCTCTTGCTCGATACGGGCTGGGTCGAGTTCACCTTGGATTTCGGCAAGACGTGAGGTGAGTTTCTCGCGCTGATACTCCATTACCTTAGGCATGTGCTCACGGACGATGGCAATTTGCTCACCCACGCCATCTAGGCGGCTTTGTAGCATGTCTTTGATTGCAGCGCCTTCGCGGCCGCGGGCCTCGATAAATTGGTCTACAGCGGCATCAAAAGCGGCCATCAATTCGGCGCCAATAGCATCCATATCCTGCTCTGAGCTTGCGAGCACACCTGGCCAACGAAGAATGTCGGTGAGGTTCACTTCGCCCTGTCCGACTTCCTGTTTGAGCCAGCTGGCGGCGTCGAGCAGTTGCTTGGCAAGATTCTGATTTAATTTTAGTTCGCTGTTGCTGTTGTCGGCTAATTCGTAACGCAGGTTAACTTCAACCTTGCCGCGACTGAGACGTTTACGCAGGCGGTCACGTAGAACGGGTTCGAAGCTACGAAATTGCTCGGGTAGACGTAGGTAGGTTTCGAGGTAACGCTGGTTAACTGAGCGAATTTCCCAAGAGGCAGTGCCCCATTGTGCTTTGTGCTCGATACGAGCGTAGGCTGTCATGCTTTGGATCATGGGTTGTCCTAATGGATTAATCGTCATAATAAGAAGCGATTATAGAGTCAATAGCTTAAGGATTAAAGGCATACGGTATCGCCTTGCCCGTTTTGGTCAGTTTGTTTGCGCTTATTAACCTGAGAATGACCCTAGGCATGGCATCCGCAGGCACAAATCCCTATAATATGTGGCTAAAATAGCTCAATGACTCAGAATACAGGAATCTCGCATGCGTCCAAGTAACAGAACGCCAGCACAAACCCGTCCAATCACTATTACCCGCCAGTTTACTGCTCATGCCGAAGGCTCTGTATTGGTTGAATTTGGCGAAACCAAAGTGCTTTGTACCGCCAGTTTTACTGAAGGTGTGCCGCGTTTCCTCAAAGGTCAAGGTCAGGGCTGGGTAACGGCAGAATACGGTATGTTACCGCGTTCAACCCACAGCCGTATGGACAGGGAGGCAGCCCGTGGTAAGCAATCTGGCCGTACCCAAGAAATTCAACGTCTTATCGGCCGTGCGCTCCGTGCTTGCGTTGATATGAAGGCGTTAGGTGAGAACACTATCGTTATCGATTGTGATGTCATCCAAGCCGATGGCGGTACGCGTACCGCGTCTATCACTGGTGCTTGTGTAGCATTAGTGGATGCGCTGAATTGGGCGCGTGGCAAGGGCATTATCAAGTCTAACCCACTGAAATTCCTCATCGCTGCTGTCAGCGTGGGTATCTACAACGGTGAGGCTATCAGCGACTTAGAATATGTTGAAGACAGTGCTGCTGAAACCGACATGAACGTGGTCATGACTGAAACCGGTAAGATTATCGAGATCCAAGGCACTGCTGAAGGTGAGCCTTTCAGCCACGAAGAATTAATTGAGCTACTTGGTTTAGCCAAGAACAGCATTCGTGAAATCGTCGATGTACAGAAAGCTGCATTGAATTAATTTTCTTTAAAAGCCCCGTAATGGGGCTTTTTATTGCTATCTAATTACCCTGTATAAAAAAGAAAACGTTAAAGTCGTAAGGAGAGATTGTGAAAGCCTATCAACGTGAGTTTATTGAATTTGCCCTAGAGCGTCAGGTATTGCGATTCGGCGAGTTTACCCTTAAATCGGGCCGTATCAGTCCTTATTTCTTCAATGCGGGTCTCTTCAATACGGGTCGTGATTTAGCACGTTTAGGTCGTTTTTATGCTGCTGCGTTAGTGGACTCAGGCATCGAGTATGACCTGTTATTTGGCCCAGCCTACAAAGGTATTCCAATTGCAACTACCACTGCTGTAGCACTGTGCGAGCACCACGATATTGATATTCCATACTGTTTTAACCGTAAAGAGAAAAAAGATCACGGTGAAGGCGGCAGTTTAGTGGGTAGTGAGCTTAAAGGCCGCGTGATGCTGGTGGACGATGTGATCACCGCAGGGACCGCCATTCGTGAATCGATGGAAATCATCGAAGCGAACAATGCCCAACTAGCAGGCGTGTTAATCGCGCTGGATAGACAGGAAAAGGGCAAGGGTGAACTGTCTGCGATTCAAGAAGTTGAGCGCGATTTTGGTTGTGGCATAGCCGCGATTATCAAACTTGCTGATTTGATCAGCTACTTATCAGAAAAGCCTGGTATGGAAGTGCAATTGGCGGCCGTTAGCCAGTATCGCGAGCAATATGGTATTGAGGCTTAATCGCCTCACTTTACTGTAGAGTTGCCAAGTCAACTAATTAATGTTTGATTTAATTAGATAAACGCTGCGATTCATCAGAATGGCAGCGTTTTTTTATGCTTGACTGAAATCTCAGAACAAAAGCTCAAATTTTATTTGGACTGGTGTAAAAACTCGGCGCGGGTAGCTGGGTTGGATTTGAAAACTCCGCCTAATGCCGTTGTAGTGGTGGAGCTAGTGGAGTCCATCACGCCGCGGGATTTCACGCAGTAATGCACCGCATCCATTTTAACGGCCACGTCTTTGGTTTCGAGCAGGGTTTGCAGCGCAACCAATACTTGCTGAGTTAACCGTTCCTGCACCTGCGGGCGCTGGGCAAAGAATCGCACGATACGATTAATCTTCGACAGGCCGATGATTTTGGTGCGAGGCAAATAGGCGATAGTTGCGGTGCCATCGATAGTGACGAGGTGATGCTCACAGGTGCTCGTCAGGCTGATATCTTGGACACGCACCATTTCATCGAAGCCCATTTTATTATCGATAACGGTGATTTTAGGGAAGTTTTCGTAGTCTAAGCCTGAGAAAATCTCATCAACATACATTTTGGCGATGCGGCGCGGCGTGTCGACAAGACTGTCGTCCGAAAGATCCAATGACATTAACGTCAGAATTTCTTTCATATGGTGCTCAATCTTGACCTTGCGTTCCTCTGGGGTATACACGCTAGGTAGCATTGGGGTTTCCAGTCCGCGCTCTAAAAGGGCGGCTTGTACTTTTACTGCTGCTTCACTTAATGCCATCTTTATCCTCCACTACTCGAGTAGCGGTTATCACCGAAACCTAGCACCTAAAACCAAGGAAAGCCAGGGTATACCTCATGCCATTTCTGCCTAGGACAGGCCAAGGCAAGAATAAGGTCGGGGAGGATAGCGCGAATTGCGGATAATTCATACCAAAAATCGCTTGTTAACCCGATGAAAAAGCCGATAGTCCTTATCGGATATCGGCTTAATGAAATTAAAAAATAGCGTTATCTCTAATGGATAACGCTATCTAAGTTGAAACTAAAGTTTGAGATTCGTTTTTAAGAAACTTAGCATTTGATCGTAATACTCTGCTCTATGGTTATCGTTGTAGAAACCATGACCCTCGTTATCCATCACCATTTTTTGATAAGGGTAGTTATGGGCTTTTAGGGCTTTTTCGAGTGATTCGAGTTGTGAAATAGGAACGCGTTTATCATCTCCTCCATGAATTAACAATAATTTTGCCTTGAGTTTACTCACATTGTAACTAGGTGACATTGATTTGAGTAAATCTAGATTATTGCTTAAAGCATCAGTTTGATAGTGTCGCCCTGAGAAAGATTCTGATACATCACTGTCTTTTTTCCAAAGTGGCAAATCATAGACACCTGCAGTGCCTATCGCGCACTTGAATAAGTCTGGCGCAAGTATTGAACTTTGTAGTGCGCTGTAGCCGCCAAAACTACCGCCAGAGATACAAATACGGTCTTTATCGACAAAACCTTGCTCAATGACATATTTGGTTGCATCAATAATGTCATATTGAATGTCTGAGCCCCATTTTTGATAACCTAATTCTTTAAAGTTATCTCCATAGCCTCCAGAGCCTCGGAAGTTAACTTGTAAAACTGCGATACCATGTTGAGCGAGTAATTGATTTTCTGGGTCAAACCCCCACCAATCTCGAACGCCGTGCGGTCCACCATGGGGATTAACGACTAATGGTAGATTTTTTGCCTCTTTACCGTTGGGAAGTGTTAAATAGCCATAAATAGTCTGGCCATCACGATTGGTAAAGCTTATCGGTTTTACTTCAGCCATTTTTTCAGGGTCCAACCAAGCTCGGGTAGATGCAAGGTATGCAAGTTTTAGCTTCTTTGTATCAAAGGTGTAGTAATCGCCTGGATTACGGTCATTGAATGCAACAACTACAAAGGTACTACCATCGCGTGTTTCGCTTACAATTCGAACTTGGTGACCGGGGAGAGCTGCAATAAGGCTTTTTAGCAATTTAGCATGTGAGTCATCATTATCGACAAAGGCATAACTCGGGTGGCCATTTTCAAACTCAACCGCATAGAGTTGCTTATTCGTACCATTAAACCAAAAGCCACTTGGATCGACTACCTTGTCTTGGATAATTTTAGTTTTTTCACCTGTTTCGAGATTTAAACGATAGACAGCTGAGAGAGCAGTACCTTCTCGTCCCTGGGCGAAGATAATGTTTTTGTTATCTGTAAAGGAAATTGGTGTTAGGTCGCTCAAACCGAAATTGAGTTTATCGGTATTAACCCAGTCGCTTCCTTGTCGGTAAAAAAGCTTAGAATTGTTTTTTATATCAGTGCCAGACACAAAGCGAACTTCACCTTCGTGATCAGTCATGAATTGTGCTTGGCCAATCGGTGCAGTTGTAATTCGCTTACGAGTGCCTTTAAAAAGGTCGACGCGATATACATCCTGAAGCAAATCATGATCTAGTTTAGTAGATTCGCTCCAAGGTAAAGCATTAACTAAGATATATTGCTCATCATCAGGTAAGGGATCGAGAATAAATGCAGTAGCTCTTATCGCGGTATTTTTCTTGATGTTTGATCCTGTTTGCTGCCCGGAACTGTCATAACCGAAAAGATAGGTCTGACGCGACCCATCGGCATTCACTGCCATCAACTCACCATAGTATTGAGGAACATCAGTCCAACCTTCAAGGTACACTTTTTCAAAGACCAAGCGCTCGCTACTTGCCCACTGATAATCTCCAACTTGCTCGTTGCCTGCAAAGTAAACGGTATTGATGAGTTTTTTGTTCTGAGCGTTTAACACTACAAGTACATCTTTGCCATCAGCACTTGTAATAGCACTTAAATATTTGCCTGTCGGTGATATTTTAACATTTGAGTATTCACTACCTCGACTAAATAATTGTGCTAGCGACTGATCTTCTGTTGGTGTATTAGCTGCTAATGTAGTTGTAGTAAAAGGTAAGCAAAGCAGAGCTAAAGCAGTCAGTGGAAAACGCTTCATCTGACATCCTTGTATAATTATTGTTAATAAAATGGCGCGAATGTTAATTCAAACAAATCATCTATACAAGATGCAAGCACAATAAAAAAGGACGGTAATTACCGTCCTTTTTTATTAAAAATCATTAGCTTTGCAAAAGCTGGATTTGGATAAAGCGCCACTGCTCATCGAAGTGTTGTGTTGGCTTGAGTTTAAACTCGCTGCGAACAAACTGGGCGATGCGGCCTTCGGCAAAGGCGAGCAGTAGGTTGGCGAGAATCGCTTCTTCGAGGTTGAAGCCTTTGCCCTCGCGCAGGGTTTTTTCCCGCAGAATTTGCTTTAACTGGGTTTCAATTTTGGCAAATAGGGTGCTGATACGACTGCGTAGACGCTCGTTTTCACCTAATAGGGCATCACCGTTTAAGACGCGGGAAATGCCGGGGTTGCGCTCGGCGAAAATCAGCAGCAGTTGCAGCACGAGCTGGCAACGCTTCATAGTGTCTTTTTCATCATCCATGATGATGTTAATGCGTGAGAGTAAAGACTCTTCGATAAATTCGATCAAACCTTCAAACATCCGCGCCTTACTTGGAAAGTGACGATAAAGTGCCGCTTCCGACACGCCAACTTCTGAGGCAAGTTTAGCTGTGGTGATGCGTTGTCCTGGGCTGGTTTCTAGCATTTGCGCGAGGCATTGCAGAATGTGTTCACGACGATTAATTTTTGGGCTTACAGCCATTACAGTATCCTTCGCTCAATAGGGATGGGGCTTATTTGGTACCAGAATGGCCAAATCCACCTTCACCACGGTCTGAGCTGTCGAACTCATCAACGAGTTTGAATTGCGCTTGAATTACAGGAACAAACACCAGTTGTGCCAGACGATCGCCAATTTCTAAGGTAAATGGCGTGTCACCACGGTTCCAACACGACACCATCAATGGGCCTTGATAATCAGAATCAATCAGCCCAACGAGATTACCGAGTACGATGCCATGTTTATGGCCGAGTCCCGAGCGTGGCAGAATAACGGCTGCTAAGCCTGAGTCTGCAACATGGATAGCGATACCCGTTGGGATAAGTTGGGTTTCGCCCGGGGCAATCGTCATGGTGGTATCTATCATGGCACGAAGATCCATACCCGCGCTGCCAGGTGTGGCGTAGGTGGGCAATGGGAACTCGGAGCCGATGCGAGAATCGAGGATCTTTAATTCAATGGGTGTTTTCATCTAGTTATATTTTTCTTTCACTATCAACGAAAGTAGCTGCTGCGCGAGCGTGAGTTTATCGGTTGCAGGGAAGTCTTGATTGCCCTGTGGCCAAAATACCCGTAACGCATTGGCATCGGCGTTAAAGCCAAGGCCGGCAACGGAGACATCGTTTGCGGCGATCATATCCAAATTTTTACGTTTGAGCTTATCGCGGGCATAGGTTTCAACATCATTGGTTTCGGCTGCAAATCCAACCACAAATGGGCGATTCGGCAGGCTCGCAACCGTGGCTAAGATATCAGGATTCCGTACTAGCGCAAGTTGCATTTCTTCACTGGATTTTTTGATCTTACTGCTGGCAACATCGCTAACACGATAATCGGCTACAGCGGCGCAGCCAATAAAAATATCTTTTTTATCAATGATATCCATAACAGCGTTAAGCATGTCTTGGGCGGATTCTACATCGATTCGGTTTACACCCTCTGGGGTGGCTAAATTTACTGGACCTGAGACCAAGGTCACGTCAGCCCCCATATCGGCGGCGGCTTTCGCCAGCGCAAAGCCCATTTTGCCTGAGCTGTGATTAGAGATATAACGCACAGGATCGATAGGTTCGCGGGTCGGGCCTGCAGTAATCAGTACCGACTGGCCTGCTAACGGTTGTATTTCTGTGTCTTTTGCAAAAAATTGAACGGCAAGATCAGCAATATCCAGTGGTTCTAACATACGACCTAGGCCGACTTCACCGCAGGCCTGACTGCCACTGGCTGGCCCCCAAATGGTGTAATCACGGCTAGCAAGGCTAGCTAAATTGGCCTGCGTCGCCACGTTGCGGTACATCTGTTGGTTCATTGCTGGGCAAAGCGCAATCGGTGCTTCGGTGGCAAGGCAAGTCGTGGTAATGAGTTCATCAGCCATTCCCGCATTGATGCGGGCAAGCAAATTCGCCGTGGCAGGGGCGATAATGACTAAGTCTGCCCAGCGTGCGAGCTCAATATGGCCCATGGCGGCTTCTGCGGCTGGGTCGAGCAAGCTTGACGCTACTGGATGGCCAGAGAGGGCTTGCAGGGTCAATGGGGTGATAAATTCCATCGCACTTTGGCTCATGACCACGCGCACATCGAAGCCGCGATCCTTAAGGCGACGCACTAAATCCGCACTTTTATAGGCCGCAATACCGCCACCAATGCCTAATAGGATGTTTTTGGTTATCAGACTCACAGACTTCATCCGAAATTGAATAATTGCTGACTACAATACCATAAAGCCGTAAAAATTCGTGATTATCCCAGTTCAAAAATCTCGACCATACTCTGTAAAGCCAAAATTCAACATACTGACAGGGAGGTGGTATGGCGATTAAGGATTGGCCCGACGGCGAAGGGCCTAGGGATAAGCTATTGCTAAAGGGTGCTGCCCAGCTCACCGATGCTGAATTATTAGCCGTTTTACTCCGTAATGGTCTTTCTGGGCTCAATGCAGTGGATTTAGCTCGCTCGTTAATCCTTGAATTTGGTGGTTTAAGGGGCTTACTTTGCGCATCAAAGCATCAGGTGTGTCGACTTCCGGGCGTTGGACCTGTAAAATACGCGCAGCTTCAGGCCGCGGCTGAATTAGCGAGGCGTGTGGCACAGGAAAACCTGCAGAGAGGTCAGGTTTTGACTAATCCTGATTTAACTCGGGATTATTTAATGAGACAATTAGCTGACCGCTCCTATGAAGTGTTCGCAATTTTGCTGCTGGATAGCCAGCATAGAGTGATTCAATTCGTCGAATTATTCCGCGGAACAATAGATTCAGCCTCAGTGTATCCACGCGAAGTGGTGAGCTTAGTGTTGGAGAAAAAAGCAGCAGCCGTCATAGTGTGTCACAATCATCCGTCTGGTATCGCCGAGCCCAGTCAGGCTGACAGACGAATCACTGAGCGATTAAAAAATGCGTTAGCAACCATAGACGTATCCCTATTGGACCATATGGTTGTTGGTGATCGAGAGATAGTTTCCTTTGCGGAACGAGGCTGGATTAATTAATCTAACGCTTGATCTTACCTCTATGATCGTGTATAAAATGCGCCCTCTTTGTGCCTCGGGCGACGGCCATACGAGGTACATTAATGCTCGAGCGTTAAAATTGTTTTTTGGAGAAGACTGACATGTCAAGAGTATGCCAAGTTACTGGCAAGAAGCCGATGGTTGGTAACAACCGTTCGCACGCAAAAAACGCGACCCGTCGTCGTTTTTTACCTAACCTGCAAAACCACCGTTTCTGGTTAGAAGAAGAAAAACGTTTCGTACAGTTACGTGTATCTACTAAAGGTATCCGTCTGATCGATAAAAAAGGTATCGAAGTTGTTGTTGCTGAACTTCGTGCCCGTGGCGAGAAGGTGTAATAGATCATGGCTAAAGCTAAAGGTAATCGTGAGAAGATCAAATTAGTTTCTACAGCTAAAACTGGTCACTTCTACACAACTGAAAAAAACAAGCGTAACATGCCTGAGAAAATGGAAATCAAAAAATTTGATCCAGTAATTCGTCAGCACGTTATCTACAAAGAAGCTAAAATCAAGTAATTCTTGTTTTCAAGTTTCGAGAAAAGCCCCTTCTAAAGGGGCTTTTTTTTGGCCTTTTTTTAGGTTTTTGATCTTCGTCATCGAGCTGAGATAAATCTGCGCTAACCTCAAATTATCTTCACGCTGCTCTACCGCTAAAAATCTCTGTCATTCCACCTATGAATATTTTGCAAAAATACGCAATTTTAGAGAATAAAACCGCATTTTATTGAGAATAAATTCTTTTAACGTGAATTAAAATGCAATACTATACGCGAGTTTTCGATAATCATTCTTGGCATGCCATTGTGGTATAGCCAACTTAAATATGAGGTGTAAACAACGCGTGCGTACCACTGAACTGGTTGATGGATTTCGCCACTCTGCGCCCTATGTAAACGCCCACAGGGGAAAAACCTTTGTGGTGATGTTGGGTGGAGAGGCTTTAGCTCAAAATCAATTCCGCAGCATTTTGAATGATGTTGCCCTGTTGCACAGTTTAGGCATTAAGGTGGTGTTAGTTTACGGCGCAAGGCCGCAGATAGATGCCGCGTTGGCCGCCAACGGTATTGAACCCGCCTACCACGAAGGTGTACGTATCACGGATGAAGACTCGCTTAAGGTGATTAAGCAGGTCGCTGGCGCATTGCAGTTTGATATTACCGCGCGTTTATCTATGAGTTTAAGCAATACCCCAATGCAGGGCGCGCAAATCAACTTAGTCAGTGGCAACTTTGTGATTGCTCAGCCACTCGGGGTAGATAATGGCGTCGATTTTTGTCTCAGTGGTAGAGTGCGTCGTATCGATGTGCAGGGGTTAAAACGTCAGCTCGATAATCATTGTATTGTGTTGATGGGGCCGATTGCGGCTTCGGTAACGGGTGAGAGCTTTAACCTTACCGCGGAAGAGATTGCGACCCAAGTTGCGATAAAGCTTAAGGCCGATAAGATGATCGGTTTTAGTTCGCAGAACGGAATTCTTGACCGTAATGGCGATGCGATTGCCGAGTTAATGCCAAATGACGCACAATGCATTTTAAATAAGCTCGCCGAGCAGGGGTCAGCCTGCATTGGGACCATGGCGTTTCTTAAGGCCAGTATTGATGCATGCCGTAACGGAGTACCCCGTTGCCATTTGGTTAGTTATTTAGACGATGGTGCGCTGCTACAGGAACTCTTCTCCCGTGAAGGTATTGGTACCCAAATCGTTACCGAAAGCGCTGAGCGTTTGCGCCGCGCATCGATCAGCGATATTGGCGGTATTCTCAATCTTATCCGTCCACTCGAGGAACAAGGCATTCTCGTTCGTCGTAGCCGCGAACAATTGGAGATTGAAATCGAGCAGTTTATGCTAATTGAACGTGACGGCTTGGTGATAGGTTGTGCGGCCTTGTATCCCTTCGAGGAGGATAATGCCGGTGAGTTTGCTTGCCTTGTAGTGCATCCCGATTATCGTGATGCTGACCGTGGTAGCTTACTGCTAAAAAACATCATTGGTCAGGCGCGTAGTCGTGGTTATTCGCGCTTATTTGCGCTGACGACTCGCAGCATTCACTGGTTCCTTGAGCATGGTTTTGTGATTGAAGATGTTGAGGCGCTGCCACAGAAGAAAAAGCAGCTGTATAACTATCAGCGCCGCTCTAAGATCCTCGCCCTCGATCTTTAATTTATTGTTTTAATATTTCTGAATGCCAGCACTTAGCTGGCATTTTTGTTGACATAATATGTCTTTGTTGGCAAATTTATTCTACGCCTCACAAAAGACAGCCAACCATGGTGACTCAATTTTTCGCTCTTGCGCCACTTACGCAAACCTCAATCCTCAGTTTTGTTGTTTTACTCTTAGGCTTAGTCGGCATTCTTTGGATGGTGTGGGCAAAACCTATGCCTAAGGTCGCAAAATCGGCCAGTCTGGGGATTTTGTTGGTGATGCTTTCTGGTTTTGCTTGGGTGTTTTACCAATCCAGCCGCGCTGAAATAGAACTTACTGAAAACGAACTAAAGCTCGATATTCCCTTTTACAAAGTGCAACTAGCACGAACTGATTTGCTTATTGATCAGGCTCGAATTGTTGATTTGAAACAGGATGCTGGGCTAAAACCAAGCTTTAAGACTAACGGTATTGGTATGCCGGGATTTAAATTAGGTTGGTTTAATTTGCACAATAAGGGCAAAGCATTTGTGGCATTGACGGATAGAGCAGAATTGGTGCTGTTGCCAACCACTAAGGGGTATAGCTTGTTGTTATCGGTACCAGAGGGAAAGCGTTTTATTGAGCAACTCCAAAAGTAGTGCCAGAGGCACTGACCTTTGGAGTCACAATTCCAACGGAAACGTCACTCGGCTCAAGCCGATTTACGTTTGTAAGCCATATCAAAGGTGAACACCAGTAGCGCACACCAGATAAAGCCGAAGGTGATGCTTTTCTCGATATCGAAGGGCTCATTAAAGAGTGTAATAGCGAGGATAAACATAATACTTGGGCCGATATATTGGAAAAACCCCAGTATCGACAGCGGAATACGCACCGCAGCTCCGGCGAAACACAACAATGGAATCGTGGTCACAATCCCTGCGGCAATTAACATTAGGTTTAACTGCCAATCGTTGGTCGCCATATTGGCACTCGCGGTATCTAAGGTGCTCAGTAGATAAATTAATGCTACTGGCATAAGGATCGCCGTTTCGATTAATAGCCCCGATTTGGCATCCACATTGACCTTTTTGCGCATTAACGCATAGGCCCCAAAAGTGCCGGCTAGCGCGAGAGAAACGATTGGGATTGAGCCAAACGAAATTAATTGGATCACAACGCCAGCACTTGCCAGCGCGACTGCAAACCATTGCAGCTTACGCAATCTTTCCCCTAAAAACACCATCCCAAGTAATACGTTTAATAATGGATTGATAAAGTAACCAAGACTAGCATCGAGCAGATGATCGTTATTCACTGCCCAGATAAAAATCAACCAGTTAGCGGCGATGATGATGGACGTTAGGCATAACACTAGCAGTTGTTTTGGTTGCTTTAATACTTGGCGAACTTTTTCGAATCCTCCAATAAACAGCATGATGATCACCATAAACACGAATGACCAAATCACGCGGTGCAGTAGTATTTCGGTGGGGGAAACTTGATGGATCAGTTTGAAATATAAGGGTGCGACTCCCCACATACAGTAGGCACTGATGGCGAGGAGTATTCCCTTACGGTATTCATTCTCTGGCATGGGCTTCTTCAAAGGACAACAAAACGGCGATTGTAGGTGTGTCCGATGGTTGACTCAAGCGTTGAACTAATGAGATTTCGTTACAGGATATCTCAGAGTGTGATTGATAGGGTTAGTCTCTTGCTAACATGCTCATTACCCATGTGTTTTATCTTTATGGATTAAACAAAGAATTTAACCGACCATGTAAGTGCCCGTGCCGAAGGCGATGTGTGTTCCCTGCTCGTTATGTAATTCCATCCGGCAAACTGAAACTCGGTTACCGGCACGGATGACGCTTCCTGTCCCCGTAAATACTAAACCGCGACCAGGGCGAAGATAATCGACCCGCATATCGATAGTGCCTAGGGTCTGTAGTCGTTGTTGTAACTCTTCTGTCGTCCAGTCTTCGCGACTGGCCACCAATCCAGCAAAGGCGGTGAGGCCGCCGACCACATCGAGCACTGTTGCTGTGACACCACCATGGAGGATCTGCTGATGTATATTGCCAATGAGTTCAGGTTTCATTTCGACCACCACTTCCACACCGTCGATGTCATAGCGTTTAATGCGTAATCCCATTAAGTTATGGAAGGGAACGTGTTGGTCAAAGATTTCGGCGACACGTTGGATTACGTCGGTTTGAATGCTTGTGGTCATGTTCATCTTCTCTGTTTTTATTATTTTGGACTGCGCGTTAAATAAGGTCTATCGGCGCCTGTAGAGTATTTAATCTACAGTGAAGCGAAGTGCGAATGCAACCAAAGGCATTTGTTCACATTTCGGATGCAACATTAGAGGGATGACATTTTGGCGCAAGACAGGAGCTGCTTAGTCCTTTAGAATAAGCCGCTCACGATAGGCGCCTTCACTTTTTGAATAGAAGATCCATGGACTCCCAGGTACCCGACATATACGATGATCCACTCGCCCAATGCCTTGCACAGGTATTTGGCTACCGTGAATTTAGAGACGGTCAGCGTGAGGTGATTGAGCGTGTTTGTCAGGGGCAGGATTGTCTCGTGATCATGCCAACGGGTGGTGGTAAGAGTCTGTGTTATCAATTGCCTGCGCTGCTGATGAATGGCGTGACTATTGTCGTGTCGCCATTGATTTCATTGATGAAAGATCAGGTCGACAGTCTACTGCAAACCGGTGTCGCTGCGGCCTATCTCAATTCTTCTTTGCCCCGCGAGCAGAGCCTAGAAGTACTAAGGCAACTCCATCGCGGCGAGCTTAAATTGCTCTACGTTTCGCCTGAGCGATTGTTAACCCCAGATTTTATCGAGCGGATGCGCTCGTTGCCCTTAGCGATGTTTGCCATCGATGAAGCCCACTGTATCAGTCAATGGGGCCATGATTTTCGCCCTGAATATGCCGCCCTTGGTCAATTAAAACAACTGTTTCCCCATGTGCCTATGATGGCGCTTACGGCAACTGCAGATCAGGCAACGAGACAGAATATTTGCGAGCGTTTGCAGATTGAACCCTATCGGCTGTTATCGAGTTTTGATAGGCCTAACATTCGCTATACGGTTGCCGAAAAACTCAATGCAGCGAATCAATTACGCCAGTTTTTACTGCAGCAGAAGGGCAGTAGTGGGGTGATTTATTGCAGTAGTCGCCGCCGTGTCGATGAGGTGGCTGAGCGTTTAACCCTGCAAGGATTTTATGCCAAGGCCTATCATGCAGGTATGACGCCAGAAGAGCGCGGCGACGTGCAGGATAGTTTTCTTAAGGATCAAATCGATATTGTGGTCGCTACCGTTGCCTTTGGCATGGGGATCAACAAATCTAACGTTCGCTTTGTGGTGCATTACGATATTCCTAAGAGTATTGAAGCTTACTATCAAGAAACGGGGCGTGCAGGGCGTGATGGACTCGATGCCGAAGCCTTTATGTTGTTTGACCCCGCCGATATCGGCAGGGTGCGACATCTAATTGAACAATCTGAACCTGGGCCACAACAGCAAGTGGAATTCCATAAGCTCAATACCATGGCGGCCTTTGCAGAGGCGCAAACTTGTCGCCGTCAGGTTTTACTGCATTATTTTGATGAAAGTGCGCTTGAGCCCTGTGGTAACTGTGATATCTGCCTCGACCCACCAAAGCGTTATAACGGTACTGAGGATGCGCAAAAGGTGCTGTCCTGTATTTATCGTTTGGGGCAACGATTTGGTATTAATCATTTGATTGAAGTGCTTAGGGGGTCAAAGGCGGCATCCGTCGTTGACCGAGGCCACGATAAACTCAGTACTTGGGGCATAGGTAAAGAAAAAAGTCACGAGCATTGGCTGAGTGTGATTCGCCAACTGATCCATTTGGGGCTAGCGAGTCAGGATGTGACACGGGGCTCATCGATAGTCTTGAATCCGTCCGCACGTCCTATTTTAAAGGGCGAGGTTGCACTCATGCTGGCCGAACCGCGGATCCAATTGACTGAAATTAAGCGTAAGCCTACCACGGCAAGGGCGCCGCTAAATTACGACCGTAAGTTGTTTGCCCGCTTAAAAACATTGAGACGCACTATTGCTGAGGAGCAGGACGTTCCACCCTATTTGGTGTTTAACGATGCGACATTAGCCGAAATGGCGGCCATGATGCCTACCAGTGCTGGGGAGATGCTCGCCGTTAACGGCGTCGGCGAGCGTAAGCTGAGTCGTTTTGGTAATGATTTTCTGGATGAGATCGAGGCCTATTTGGCAGGTGAATAGTGATTATGTGGTTCACTGTCCTTAAGCTTGGCTAACTGATTAACGCTGGCTCGCTTGATTAAGGATTCCAAAGTATCAAACTGCTGCATGACCGCGATGCCAAAACTGACCTTATCCCCACTTTGCCACGCTTTAACAATAGGACTTAGTTGTTCGACAACTTTTTGCGCTCCTTGGCCTGAAGTGTATGGCAGCACAATCACAATTTCATCCATGGAATAACGCAGTAATCTATCCTGTTCTCGTAACTTGTGTTGTAAGTCATCGAGCAACGGTGACACATCCACTTGCCGTACTTGCGCGGCATTTAATAGTAAAATGGCCAGCGGATAAAACCCCTGTTTGGCGCTATGCAGGGTGAGTTCTAACTGTTGCAACGGTGGTAAAGATTGTACGTTAAGATCATCAGTACTTGTCCGGTAATTCTGTCTATCAATAAAGTACCAAATCGCACCACCAAGTAAGAATAAGCCAACTAAAAACAAGCTGCTGTAAGCCCAGTCAAAGCCAAATTCTTTGCGCTCAGTATTGTGTGGCGCCATATTTTCATTCGTTGTTTGCTGTATTCCCTGTTGATGTAGACGAGCCTTAAATTGTAACAGCCTTGTATTATTAATGGCCTCATTGGCCAGCTCTGTTGCATGGTAGCGTTTGTCTAAAAATGTATAGGCTTGCTTAAAGTCATCATGAGTCACGTAATAATCACTCATAATCTTATAAAACCATTTCAAATCAGTGTATTGTTTAAGGTCTTCCCCTTGCTCAATAGCCGAGTTCATTAGACTTAAGGCTTCTTGGTCTCTGTGCTGTGCGAAACGAATTTGTGCAAGCAACCGTGTCGAACGCATCATCGCCGCTCTTTGATTTTGCATTTTAAAGGTATTGATACTTATAGAGATATACTCCTCTGCTGTATCAATATTACCTTTATCTAATGCGATTGAGGCAAGAATGGCATAGCTATAGGCAAGTTCTAAAGGAGAGCCAATTTCAGGCAATAATTCTTTCGATTTTTTCTCGAGTTGGTCGCTGTATTCTCGCTCATTATTGTCAAATGCTATTCGAGCGGCGTTACGTAACAATACATGCATTACTTTACCCTTGGCATCCGGAGCGCGTAGGGCCAGATTGGTGTAATACATGGCTTGGGGCATGTCATTGGTCGCATAGAGTAAATTACCCATGGCGGCATAAATATAGGCCTGAGAAGGGGCAAACCAGTTTTGTGTTTGGTTTTTAATTTCAGGATACAGATCGATGGCAATGCGCAAATCTTCGATTGAAGAAGAGAAGTTTTCGGTATCGGTATCGAGTTGACCACGCAGTCTGAGCGCGTCAATTAACGCCTGTGGTTGTTGATATCTTCTGGAGAGATTTATCGCTGAATCGAGCAGGGGCAATGCGTTTCGAATGTTATCATAATTGATATTAGCATCGGCCTGACAATTTAAAAAATAGGGTCTAGCCTGATCCAGTTTAAGCTGTTTGGCGCTAGCGTCACCTAATTGAGCTAGGTTAATGGCGGCTTCATTTTCACCGAGCTGCAGCAGGTTTTGACACTTTAAAATTTTAAGGCGTAATTTATCAATATCACTCGTATTTTCAGATTGTTGCTGCTTTTCTAAAAGTGCAATCTGTTCCTGAGCTTTGCTGGGATATTGGTAGATGAGTTCGGATAGGGCATCTAATCGATCATTAGCACTCGCCACTGCGGGGATAAGCCACAACATCAGACTCAGCGCCAAGACGCGAAGATCCATTTCTTACTCCATATATGACTAATATAAATCCATAAAAGCGGGCAAGGATTATAACTTGTCCAAATCCATTTTGCATAAATCACGACTCATTTCTTAATAACTTATCTTAGTTCATGTCGTGCAGATCACAGTAACAATTGCGGACAATTGATGAACTTATCATCGGCTGTACGATTTTAAGGCGAAATATTCCGTCATTTTGCTAGGTGATATCGCTGATCATGAAAAAAATTTGGGTTGACAGTCTGAGTTAATCAAGTTAATTATTGAACATCACATTACCGATGCATTGAATAAATATTTACTAGAAATGAATATGAATGGCCGCAAACTCGACCTCCTTCTCCTCACTCTCGCGCCAAAAACGCGGAGGTCTTAGTGTTGCACGCTCGGTAAACCAGCAAAACACTCATAAACCCCGCACCAATGTTGCGGGGTTTTTTGTATCTGAATACGGCAAAAGTTACTAAATGAACGGCGACGTTCCACGGAGATGCGAAATGTCAAACAGAGTCATTATATTTGATACCACCTTACGCGATGGCGAGCAGGCCTTAGCGGCCAGTTTGTCGGTCAAAGAAAAGTTACAAATTGCCATGGCGCTGGAACGTCTGGGCGTGGATGTGATGGAGGTGGGTTTCCCGGTATCGTCACCTGGCGATTTCGAGTCAGTGCAGACCATCGCCCGCACTATCAAAAATAGCCGTGTCTGCGCCCTGTCCCGCGCACTAGAAAAGGACATCGATGCTGCCGCACAGGCATTGTCGGTCGCCGAACAGTTCCGTATTCACACTTTTATTTCGACTTCGACCATTCACGTCGAAAGCAAGTTAAAACGCTCCTTCGATCAAGTGTTGGAGATGGCGGTTGGTGCTGTGAAGTATGCTCGTCGCTTTACCGATGATGTTGAATTCTCCTGCGAAGATGCGGGTCGCACACCGATTGATAACCTGTGCCGCATGGTTGAGGCTGCGATTAAGGCAGGTGCCCGTACCATTAATATCCCTGACACTGTGGGTTACACAGTACCAAGCGAATTTGGCGGCATTATTCAAACCCTGTTTAACCGTGTTCCCAATATCGACCAAGCCATTATCTCGGTTCACTGCCATGATGACTTGGGTCTGTCGGTCGCCAACTCCATTACTGCTTTGCAACATGGAGCCCGTCAAATCGAATGTACTATGAACGGTATCGGCGAGCGTGCTGGTAACTGTTCATTAGAAGAGATCGCCATGATTTTAGCGACTCGCAAAAACATGTTGGGTCTGGAAACAGGCATCAACGCTAAGGAAATCCATCGCACTTCTAATCTGGTTAGCCAGTTATGCAATATGCCAATTCAGTCGAATAAGGCGATTGTGGGCGCGAATGCCTTTACCCATTCATCGGGCATCCATCAGGATGGCATGTTAAAGGCGCAAAACACCTACGAAATCATGACCCCGGAAAGCATTGGCTTGAATCGTAATAATCTGAATATGACCTCCCGTTCTGGCCGCCATGTGATTAAGCACCGCATGGAAGAAATGGGCTACAGCGAGCAAAATTACAACTTAGATGCCCTGTATGAGCAGTTTTTAAAACTGGCCGATAAAAAAGGTCAAGTATTCGACTATGACCTAGAAGCCTTAGCTTTTATGGAAGCACAGGCGGCGGAAGATAACTTCTATCAATTACAGCAGTTAGTCGTGCAGTCCGATTCGACCGAAGGTGTCGCGACGGCAACTGTGCGCATCGATGTGGGCGGTGTCATTAAAACCGAAGCAGCGACTGGTAATGGTCCCGTAGATGCCGCCTATAACGCGATTGCCCGAGCAACTGACCGTCGAATCGACATCATCAGCTACAAGTTAGGTGCCAAAGGTGTGGGTCAAGACGCATTAGGTCAAGTGGATATTACCGCAGTATACCACGACACAAATTTTCATGGTGTTGGCCTCGCCACCGACGTGGTCGAGGCATCGGCCCGTGCATTAGTGCACGTGATGAACTTAACCTGCCGCGCTGACAAGGTGGCAGATTACAAACAGAGCATGCAAAAGAGTAAAGAACTTGGCGGCGTTTAGTCCAAGGACGAGCAAACACAACAGAATCGAGCAGGGTATTCATTAAAGGAGTTAGCTGTCGTATGAGTTATCAAATTGCAGTATTAGCAGGGGATGGTATTGGGCCAGAGGTGATGGCTGAGGCGCGTAAGGTATTGCGTGCAGTTGAGACCCGTTTTGGGTTGAGTATTGAATACACTGAATACGATGTGGGTGGTATCGCCATCGATAATCACGGTTGTCCTTTACCTGAAGCAACCCTCAAGGGTTGTGAAGCGGCCGATGCGATTCTCTTTGGCTCTGTTGGCGGCCCTAAATGGGAAAAGCTGCCGCCAAATGAGCAGCCAGAGCGTGGTGCCTTACTGCCATTGCGTGGGCACTTCGAACTGTTCTGTAACCTACGCCCTGCTAAATTGCATGATGGTTTAGAGCATATGTCGCCACTGCGTAGCGATATTTCTGCTCGCGGTTTCGATGTGCTATGTGTCCGTGAGTTAACCGGCGGTATTTACTTTGGTAAGCCAAAGGGGCGCCAAGGCGAAGGCGAAAATGAAGAAGCCTTCGATACCATGCGCTATAGCCGTCGTGAAATTGCCCGCATCGCTCGCATCGCCTTTGAAGCCGCTCGTGGTCGCCGTAAAAAAGTCACCTCAGTCGATAAGGCAAACGTGTTGGCCTGTTCAGTTCTGTGGCGTCAAGTCGTCGAAGAAGTGGCGGTTGATTTCCCCGATGTTGAGCTGGAGCATATCTATATCGACAACGCAACCATGCAGTTACTGCGTCGCCCCGATGAATTCGACGTGATGCTGTGCTCTAACCTGTTTGGAGACATCATCTCCGATGAACTTGCCATGTTAACGGGTTCTATGGGCCTATTGTCTTCTGCAAGTATGAATAGCACGGGGTTTGGTTTGTTTGAACCCGCTGGCGGCAGTGCGCCGGATATTGCGGGTAAAGGGATTGCCAACCCAGTTGCACAAATTTTGTCAGCGGCACTGATGTTGCGCTATAGCCTAAAGCAAGAAGACGCGGCGAGTGCAATAGAGCGAGCTGTCAGTAAGGCGCTTACTTCGGGCTATTTAACTGGTGAGCTATTAAGTAGCGATCAGCGCCATTTAGCGAAAACGACAGCTCAAATGGGCGACTTTATCGCCGACGCAGTTAAGGCAGGTGTGTAATGACTTCTTCAAAAACGAATATCCCTAGAACCCTGTATCAAAAAGTGTGGGATGCCCATGTGGTCGCCGTACCCGATGGTGAAGCGCCAATCATTTATGTTGATAGACACTTAGTCCATGAGGTGACATCGCCTCAAGCCTTTAGTGGCTTAAAGGTGGCCGGCCGTCAATTACGCGCGCCGGAAAAAACATTTGCCACTATGGATCACAACACCTCGACCCGCAGCGCCAGTTTAGATGCCCTAAGCCCAATGGCACGAACGCAAGTCGAAACGCTTGCGCAAAATTGCAAAGACTTTGGTATACGTTTATATGACATTCATCATCCTAATCAAGGGATTGTGCATGTTATGGGGCCCGAACTTGGCATTACTCTGCCCGGTACTGTTATTGTTTGTGGTGACTCACACACGGCGACACATGGGGCTTTTGGTGCTCTGGCCTTTGGTATTGGCACCTCAGAAGTTGAGCATGTGCTGGCGACCCAAACCCTGCGCCAATTAAAAGCTAAAACCATGAAAATTGAAGTGCGTGGCCATGTCACCGATGGCGTAACCGCCAAAGATATCGTATTAGCGATTATCGGTAAGATTGGGATGGATGGTGGTACGGGGTATGTCGTTGAATTTGCCGGTGAAGCGATTGAAGCGCTGTCGATGGAAGGTCGAATGACCGTCTGCAACATGGCGATTGAAATGGGCGCTAAGGCGGGCATGGTGGCTCCAGATCAAACTACCTTCGATTATTTAGAAGGGCGTGAATTTGCACCTAAGGGAGCGGATTGGGCAGAAGCCGTCGACGCTTGGAAGGCTCTGAAAACTGACGATGGCGCTGAGTTTGATGCGGTTGTGGTGTTAGATGCTGCCGATATTGCGCCGCAGCTGACTTGGGGCACTAACCCTGGACAAGTAGTGGCTATCGATGCCCCTGTGCCAAACCCCGCCGACGAAACCAATCCAACGGTGCGCGCCAGTATGGAAAAGGCATTGGAATATATTGGCTTAAATGCAGGCACGCCGATGACCGATGTATCTATTAACAAAGTCTTTATCGGCTCTTGCACTAACTCGCGTATTGAAGATTTACGCAGCGCCGCGAAACAGGCAAAAGGTCGCAAGGTGGCTTCGGGCGTCACGGCTATCGTTGTGCCAGGTTCTGGCTTGGTGAAGGCGCAGGCTGAGGCAGAAGGTTTAGATAAAATCTTTATCGATGCGGGATTTGAGTGGCGTTTACCTGGCTGTTCTATGTGTTTGGCGATGAACGATGACAGATTAGAAGCTGGCGATCGCTGTGCCTCGACCAGTAACCGTAACTTCGAAGGTCGCCAAGGGCGCGGTAGTCGCACTCACTTGGTGAGTCCTGCGATGGCCGCAGCAGCGGCAATTGCCGGTCATTTTGTCGATATCCGTAAACCTTACTAACCGTTATCCCAGGAGAAAAGTTAATGCAACCTTTTACTAGCCATACCGGGCTTGCGGTCATGATCGACAGCGCCAACATCGATACCGATCAAATTATTCCAAAGCAGTTTTTATCTAAGGTCACCCGCGATGGATTTGGCGTGCACCTATTCCACGACTGGCGTTATTTAGATGAAGCAGGTGACGTGCCAAACCCTGAGTTTACACTAAATAAACCTCGCTTTAGTGGTGCTACCATTCTGCTGGCACAGGAAAATTTTGGTTGCGGATCGAGCCGTGAGCACGCCCCTTGGGCGCTGGCAGATTTTGGTCTGCGTGCCATCATTGCCCCAAGCTTTGCGGATATTTTTTACGGTAACTCAATTAATAACGGCCTTTTACCTGTAAAGCTTAAAGCCCATGAGGTACGTCAGTTAATTAATGAAGTTGAGGTGCAGGAAGGGGCGCGGATTACCGTCGATTTAACCGCTTGCAAGGTGACGTCCCCAACGGGCGCCGAGTTCAGTTTTACACTGGCTGAATCGGCACGCCATAAGCTGCTTAACGGCTTAGATGCGATTGGATTGACCCTGTCGCACGATGCCAAGATAAGCGCTTACGAGTCGCAGATCCCGAGTTGGCGCAGTTAAACATTCAGCGAACAGTTGTACCTAAACTTTAATTAATCTTTAACGCCTAGTGTAAAAAGCTAGGCTTTTTTGTTATTAAATAATGTTTGAGTATGTATAAGTTTCTGTATTTACTCAATATTGTTTTTGTGCTCCGAGGAAATCACTGCATCTTGAAATGTAATAGTGATTTATGCTGCACTTTTTATTCTTTTATAGCTTACGGTTGTTTTTAGAGTAAACAATCTATAATGACTTGTATTTTCAATGGTTTTACTGTGTTTGCATGGTTTGTAAAATGCGAATTAGTCACAGCAAATTCGAATTTTTTGCTAATAAGGCATGGTTATCAACCTTCTTAATTAATTTAAATGTAAGTATTTTTGCTATTTTTAGTGTTTTATTCTGTTTTTTGTCGTGCTGTTGCAAACCTCTATTGTCTGAGTAAACTGCGCCGCTGGTTAATTGGGTAATACCCAAGTTACTGGCTACCCTAGTATTTGGGCAGGGTGGACGAAATAACAACAAAATATTTGAGAATAACAATGCAAAAACGTCTTCTGACTTTAGCCGTATCGGCTGCTTTACTCGCAACAACGACTCAGGTTCAAGCTGCAGGCTTTCAATTAGCCGAATACTCGGCGACAGGGCTTGGTCGTGCCTTTGCCGGTGAAGCGGCTATCGCCGACAATGCGTCGGCACAGGGGCGTAATCCTGCTATGTTGACGTATCTCGAAGGGCGCCAAATTTCTACAGGCGGTATTTATATTATGCCAAATGTGAATGTTGAAGGTGATGTAGGTATCAGCTCTGCATTACTCGGTGCCGAACCTGTCACTATCAATGGTGATGGTCTCGATATGGCAGGTGACGCTTTAGTCCCTAACTTCTATTATTCGAATCAGTTAAATGATTTCTGGACATGGGGTCTGGCGCTCAATTCAAACTATGGTTTAGCAACCGATCTACCGAGCACCCATCCAGCAGCCATTTTTGGTAATAAAACTTCAGTCACCACGGTGGAGCTTAATCCAAGTATTGCTTATCGTGTGAATGACCAGATTAGTGTTGGCGGTGGTTTCCGTTTTGTTTATGGCGAGGGTGAGGTTGCTGCCTCATTACCGGGTTGGATTGAAGCCGTGCGCCCTGGTCTGCCTGCACAGGTTGCGGGTATTTTACCGCCTGCGGGTACAGAGCTGAAAAGCATGGAAGGTGATGATTTTGGTTATGGCTGGCAGTTTGGTACTAGCTGGCAAATCAACCCTAGTCACCGTCTCGGTTTTGCCTACCACAGTAGCGTAAAACTGGAATTGGATGGTCATGTATCGGGTGTGGTTTACGATGGCGGCGCAGATACCCACATTAAAGGTTACATCCCGCTAGAATTACCTGCCTTTGCTGAATTAGCTTCGCATCATCAACTGACCGACAACTGGTCTATGCACGCAAGTGTTAACTGGACCGATTGGAGTGTATTTGACCAATTGGTGGCTTACTTCCCTGGCGATGTTAAACCTACCGGAGACATTGAGTCGGATCTGGTTAAAGAAGAACACTTTAAGGATAACTGGCGTTTTGCCTTAGGCACGACTTATCAGTTAAATAACGCACTGAGCATGCGGGCAGGTGTTGCCTTAGATAAAACGGCCGCGACAGATGAGTGGCGCTCGACGACTATTCCTGATTCAGACCGTCTGTGGTTATCAATTGGGGCGGGTTATCAAGCCTCTGAAAACTTAACTATTGATCTCGCTTTGACCTATATTAGAGCAACTGGTGATGCGCCAATCAATGAAAAGCAAAATCTGTTGAATCTAGCGACCATCAGCTTCGATGGTGAAGCGACAGGCGATGTATGGATGACAGGTCTGCAGCTAAGCTACAAAATGTAATTTGCATTTAGGCCTCTTCTTTGTCGATAAAAAAGCCCTGTATCCTCAGGGCTTTTTATTGTCTTTCAGTCAGTGTTTTTGATCTGCTACAGACCTCAATTTTACCATTTGCTATTTTGCGTAATGGGCATTTACTAATATATTCAAAGCATAATCAGGGTTGTATTAGCTAAAAAACTAAGTGACTCCAGCGGTGAGGGAAAAGATGTGCAGACAAAATACGTTGTTGCCTTAGATCAAGGCACCACTAGCTCAAGGGCAATCGTGTTCGACCATGATGCCAATATCGTCAGTGTATCCCAACGCGAATTTCGCCAAATCTATCCTAATCCTGGCTGGGTTGAACACGATCCTATGGAGATTTGGGCTAGCCAAAGTTCGGTATTGATTGAGTCTTTAGCTAGAGCGGGGATCCGCAGTGATGAGGTGGCAGCTATTGGCATTACCAATCAGCGTGAAACGACCATCATTTGGGAGAAAACCACCGGAAGACCCATTTACAATGCCATCGTTTGGCAGTGTCGTCGCAGCGCCGAAATATGCGAGCAGTTAAAAGCGCAGGGACTAGAGGATTACGTGCGCGACAATACTGGGCTGTTACTCGACCCTTATTTTTCAGGCACTAAGATTAAATGGATTTTGGATAATGTGCCTAATGCGCGCGTGCAAGCTGAACGTGGAGAACTGCTGTTTGGCACGGTAGATACTTGGCTATTATGGAAGCTTACCGAAGGTAAAGTGCACGTCACCGACCCCACCAATGCGGCTCGCACACTGCTGTTTAATATTCACAGCTTGAATTGGGATAAACATCTGCTTAAGGCTCTTGGCATTCCCGAGGTTATGCTGCCTGAGGTCAAGCCTTCTTGCAGTATCTACGGTACTACACGGATTGCGGGTGAGGGCAGCGAGATTAACGTCGCGGGGATTGCTGGCGATCAACAGGCAGCATTATTTGGTCAGCTCTGTGTCGAGCCCGGCATGGCTAAAAACACCTATGGCACTGGCTGCTTCCTGTTAATGAACACAGGTGACAAAGCTGTCCGTTCCTCCAATGGTTTATTGACGACAATCGCAGTTGGCCCGAAGGGGGAAGTCAATTACGCCCTCGAGGGCGCGGTGTTTATGGGTGGAGCAACCATTCAGTGGTTAAGGGACGAATTAGGCCTTATTCGCGATGCCAGCGATACAGAATACTTTGCTGCGAAGGTGGCCGATACCAATGGCGTGTATTTAGTCCCTGCCTTTGTTGGATTAGGGGCTCCCTATTGGGATCCCAATGCCAGAGGGGCAATCTTTGGTTTAACTCGCGGCGCCAATCGTAACCATATTATTCGCGCGGCTTTAGAATCCATTGCCTATCAAAGCAAAGATTTACTCGATGCGATGATCCAAGATAGTAGAGTGAGTCTTAAACGCTTAAAGGTGGATGGCGGCGCTGTTGCCAATGATTTTTTAATGCAATTTCAGGCCGATATTACCGATGTCGAAGTGCTTCGTCCCAATGTATGCGAAACCACGGCCTTAGGAGCCGCATTTTTGGCTGGGCTTGCCGTGGGATTTTGGACCTCGGTAACTGACCTTGAGCATAGGGCAAGTATTGATAAGCATTTTATGCCAAACATTGATGCTAAGAGGCGAGAGCACCTCTATAGCGGTTGGCTGGATGCTGTGTCCCGCTCGCGTTCAAGGGAGTCATGACGCTAACATTCATCCAAGGCGAATTGTTCAAATATCAGGCTTGAATTGGTTTAATCGTTCAACTGCGTAGGACGACTCGCTTCAATTGAAGCCGCAGCCTAATCTTAAACTTCAATATCGATAATTTGACCTTTCGCAGGCTTGCCAAATTGTGCGCTGTCGTCAGTGACGTCTAATGCCGTATTGGATTTTTTAGCGTTTTTTCTATCGCTGGCACGACGGCGTCTATTACGACTGGCATCCTGCGTTTTACGTCTTTCTCTGACTTTACCATCGAGTTTAGGGGGAAGTTGTGACTGAGGAGTTTCGTGGCTGTCCGAGCCATTAGACGTCGTACCGCTGACCTGGTCAACGATGCGTTTAGGTTGGAACACAGCCCTTGCAGGCTGAGCAATCATTGCATAATAACTATCAAGTCCACTCATAAGCCCCCCTGTGCATTTATATCCCTAACGCTATATCGGCAGAGGTTGGTTAATATTTAGACTATACCCTGAATTTTTTACTGGGGCGACCCCTAGATATTGTGGTTACGTTGCCAATAGCGTTGCTGTGCGGCCGAAATCAGCATGACTTCGCAGGCAGTGCTTGGATGTTGGCAACTGAGACGAATGCCTAAATCAAGCTCTTGTTGGCTAAGTTTATCGAGATCATAGTCGTTGGGTGCGGGAGGATTATCCTTAAAACGTAATTTACACAAACCGCAGCGACCACCCCCTCCACAATGACTCATCACCCAAGGCTTATCGTCATTAATGGCCTCTAAAAGGGAGGTGTTTCCAACGGGAAATTGCCCTATTAGTAGTTTGGATTCAAGCGCATACACTTTGATTATTCCTCCGTGTTTACGGGTAAATAACGAGCGTATTGAGAGCTGGCCTTGACGATATTTATGCCACAGACTAAGGCTGCCACTCATCCCCAATAGCAAGGCTATAATGGCGACAAGCTGAACTAGCAGATGGTTAAATGTGATGCCGTTGCTGGGCCTATAATCCATAAAATGAAGCATAAACAGAAAGTCGCTGACATCGGAAAAGTTATTTTTATGTCCAAGCACCTTGCCCGACGTGGGATCGATGTAAATGCGAGTTCTTATTTCATCATCCGTAGCGATGACTGCAATGTTTCCCTCAACCTCAAATGCGCTGCCATCATTGAGTATTTGAACCTGACCAAGATGGCCATGGCCTGAATAACTCTGCTTTGCAATGGTCGCTATCTGTTCTAGCCCTAAGCTAAAGGGCTCAAGGGTATCGGCCCAATATCGATGAATTTGTTGATTCATAATTGAGAGTTCATACACGGGGCGGCCGAGAACGGAGGTCAGTCTTAACTGCTGCACATTCTTACCAAATGTGCCCTCCAATAATGGCTCGAGGGACGCAAGGGGCGTTGTTATCACCTCAGGTACGGATTTGATGCGGTAATGATTTGCATCAAGATACCGCCCATCAATTGAATTAAAGGCAAGACCTGTGGCGAGCCAAATCAGCAGTTGTAGTCCGACAAGTAACCCAAGCCACTTGTGTAGGCTCTGGATCCTTTGCCAAAGGTTTTTGTTATTAGCCGCCCCTTCACTGTTAGTCATCTTGTTTATCCAAGCGGCGTCTAAAGCTGATATAGGTAAGTGCAATGCCAAACATTGCCGTTAATAGCGAAAGACTGCTCACAAGCCCGAGTAAATTGTTATTCACATCCTCGCGTTCTTCATAATCCATGATGTGCAGCATCCACAGGAAATCGAATGCTCGCCAGTAATTGTGTCGGGTACTAACCAGCTGCCCCGTTACAGCTGAAATATAGAGGGTGGGCGTCATTGGCGATGCAAACTCAACCGCCCAAACTGGGAGGAACCGAGCGGAGATCTCCCTTGGCGGGTGTTGCTGATAGAGCACAGTGTTATTGACCTTAGTGTCGCCTCGATAAAGTTGACTCGCGATTTCAATGGCTTGTTGCTCAGACAATATGGGGAGTAAATGCCCCGTTGTTGCATCTAAGCGCTGAAGCTTTCCAGCCATTCTGGCGCTGTAAACGGCATTGCCACCTAAGGTATAGAGGTTGATTTCGGTTGCATCGGGATAGTCCTTAAGTAGGTCATTAAAGGAATATTCGTACAGATTTGCCTGTAGAGGTTTTGATGTTGGTGTGTTGGTGAGTGTCTTACCGCGAATAAACTCTATGTCCATTAACACCATATAGGCGCCTGAACCAAGCCAAATCAAAAGCTGAAGACCTGTGATAAGTGCGAGCCATTTGTGGCTCTTGCGGATCCAGAAAGCGGTGAAAATGTTATGCATTATCGAGTCCTGAATGCGAGATTTGATCTTCTTCGCATTCGTGAAATAAATATTTCGCCACTGCCTTAGAACAAATTTGTTGTTAGATGCGAAAAAATGGTTATTTATTTGGTGTTATTACGGTACACGTAGTAACAAGGTGGTGAGTTTCCAGTTTTTATTGTTGCAATCGATGAGTCTAACGTGAATTAATGCCTGATTAAATCCCACATTTAGGCAATTATTTGAGTCAATTTTATGACGCAACTGACTGAAACCTAAGGGTTGATGTTTTTTTGCTCATTTTGTATTCCAGAATCCTTCAAAAATTCGTCTAACTCAGACAATTCATTTTGTTAAATCCCACTACAGCGCGTATTGCGTAAACATGCTGCTAACCCGCTTGCCAACTGGATTTATAAAAGGATTCCATCCCTTGACAATGTTTATCTACTGTCCCTAAACTTAGCAATTGTGGGAAATAGTGGATATTTGTGGATCAAAGACCAAAGGATAGGATGAATTAGCGTGTTTCGTGGGGCGAGTGCCATAAACTTGGATACGAAGGGACGGATCGCGATACCAGTGCGATACCGCGAACCTTTGCAGCTCGAACACGAGGGACGAATCGTCATTACAGTTGATATCCAATCCGCCTGTTTACTCTTGTATCCAATCCACGAGTGGGAACTGATCGAAGCTAAGTTACTTAAGCTGTCGGACACAGATAATACCCAAAGATCCTTGAAGCGTCTGTTGTTAGGCTATGCCCACGAAGTGGAGTTGGATAACAATGGTCGTATTTTACTGCCACCACCGCTGAGGCAATATGCCAACTTGGATAAGCGTATTATGTTGGTTGGGCAGTTGAACAAGTTTGAGCTGTGGGATGAACAAGCTTGGCTACAGCAAATAGATGAGTGTCAGTCGACAATCCGAAGTGAAGAACTTGCGAGAAACGAGCGTCTGGCGGATTTTTCACTCTAACGAGTCGCATCAATTAAATAAGAAGAGAGCAATGAGTCAAGAATTTGCCCATTTATCCGTTCTACTTGAAGAGACGGTTGGCGGTTTAAATATTAAGGACGATGGCATCTATATCGATGGCACGTTTGGCCGCGGTGGTCATTCAAGACAAGTGTTACAACGCTTAGGCGCAAATGGTCGCCTTATTGCCATCGACCGCGATCCTCAAGCCATTGAAGCCTCGAAGCAATTTGCCGATGATCCTCGTTTTCAAATCGTTCACGGTGGTTTTGGTCAACTCGCCGATTACGTTGAAGATTTAGGCCTTGTTGGCAAAATCGACGGCGTGCTGTTAGACCTTGGCGTATCATCACCCCAGCTTGATGATGCCGAGCGCGGCTTTAGCTTTTTGCGCGATGGCCCACTCGATATGCGTATGGACAACAGTCAAGGCGAAACCGCTGCCCAGTGGTTAGCCCGCGCCGAAATTGAAGATATGGCTTGGGTATTTAAAACCTATGGCGAAGAGAAAAACGCCCGCCATATTGCTCGCTGCATTGCCGCGGATCGCGATAAAACGCCATTTTTACGTACCAAGGATCTGGCTGATCTCATCGCGCGCATCACCAAAAACAAAGAGCGCAACAAGCATCCGGCCACCCGCGTGTTCCAAGCCATTCGTATCTATATCAACAGCGAATTAGAGCAAATCGATCAGGCGCTTGAAGGCGCATTAAAGGTATTGGCTCCGCAAGGTCGCCTGTCGATCATCAGCTTCCATTCGCTAGAGGATCGCATCGTAAAACGCTTTATCCGTCGTCACAGTCAAGGTGAAAGCGTGCCACATGGTTTGCCTATCACCGAAGATCAGATTAATAAATCGCGCACACTGCGTGCTATCGGTAAGGCGATTATGCCCTCCGATGAAGAGATTGAACGCAATGCTAGAGCCCGTAGCTCAGTGTTACGCATTGCCGAGCGGTTAGATTACTAGAGGGCGCTGGCGTGAGTAAGCCCTCATTAGATTTGCCACGAATTGTATTAAACGACCTCTGGCAACATAAATGGATTTTGTTACTTGCATTGTTGGTACTCAGTAATGCAGTGGCGGTGGTTTACACCAGCCACGTGAGCCGTAAGCTCACCACCGAATGGGATCAACTACTGCAGGAGCGCGACAGATTAGATATCGAGTGGCGCAATTTATTATTGGAAGAGCAATCGCAGACCGAGCATAGCCGTATTACGCGGATTGCATCAAAGGATCTCAACATGAGTCGCCCCTTACCCAGCGAAGAAGTTGTGGTAAAGGTGCAGTGAGCATAGGGAAGATATGATTAGGCAAGTTAAAGCCAAGCAGGCAAGAAAATCGCAAAAACCACAGCTGATACATTGGCGTTTATACGTCGTGGTCGGTTTTGTGTTTTTGATGTTTTCAAGTTTGGTTGGCCGCGCTGCTTATATTCAAATTATCGAGCCCGATAAACTGCGCCACGAGAGCGATATGCGCACCCTTCGTACCACCAGTCGCGAGGTGCAAAGAGGGCTGATTACCGACCGTAATGGCGACATGCTGGCGGTGAGTGTGCCCGTACGCGCAGTCTGGGCCGATCCTAAGCAAGTGAACGATAGCAATGCGTTTTCTGATATGCGTCGTTGGCAGGCTCTGGCCGATGTGCTCCATGAGCCCATTGAAGACGTACTCGACCGTGTACGCAGTAATCCGACTAAACGTTTTACTTACCTTAAGCGTCAAGTGACGCCTGCAGTTGCCGAATACATCACCCAGCTGAAAATCCCTGGGGTGTTTTTAAAATCCGAATCCCGCCGTTATTACCCTGGTGGCGAAATTACCGCGCAGTTAATTGGTATCACTAATATCGACGATGTGGGTATTGAAGGCGTCGAGAGTGCTTATAACAGCTGGCTCACAGGTACGCCATCTAAGCAAAAAGTACGTAAGTCCCGCGATGGCCATGTGGTTGAGCGCCTTGATATCGTTCAGGAAGGCGAAAGCCCCAATGATTTAGTCTTAAGTATCGATCATCGTATTCAACAGCTCGCATATCGGGAGCTGAAGCGCACGACTGAAATGAACCAGGCAACCTCTGGCTCGATTGTGGTATTGGATATTCATACAGGCGAAGTGTTGGCTATGGCTAACACACCATCCTACAACCCTAATTCCCGCGATAATCTGCAGACCTTTAAGATGCGTAACCGCGCGATGACCGACACCTTCGAGCCGGGGTCGACGATAAAACCTTTCGTGGTGGCGGCAGCACTTGAGGCGGGTACGGTAAAGTACACCGACATTATTCCAACCTCACCTGGCTGGATGCGCTTAGGTGGCCGTCAGGTTCGTGATGCAAACAATTACGGCGATATGTCTCTGGCAAAAATTCTTGCCAAGTCCAGTAACGTCGGTATCAGTAAATTAGCGCTCTCGATTCCAGTGCAGCAATTACTCGGCACTTACCAATCGATGGGATTAGGCAGTTTTTCGGGGATTAACTTAGCAGGTGAAAGCGCGGGCGTGATTCAGGACAGACACCGTTGGTCTGACTTTGAGCGCGCGACGCTGTCATTTGGTTACGGTTTAACAGCGACCACGCTGCAGCTCGCGCGTATGTACGCGACCCTAGGTAACGGCGGCGTTATCCACCCAGTATCGATTTTAAAGCTGAAGCAACCACCTGAAGGTGAGCGGGTGATTTCAGAGGATGTGGCGAAGAATGTACTGCAGATGATGGTCAGTGTGACCGAAAAAGGCGGTACAGGTACGCTAGCGCATATCGATGGTTATCCGGTTGCCGGTAAATCGGGTACCAGCCGAAAGGCGGTTGCTGGTGGTTATGGTGATGATTACGTTGCGTTATTTGCGGGTGTTGCCCCTGTAAATAATCCAAAGCTGGCGGTGGTGGTCGTAGTTAACGAGCCTAAGGGCGATCTCTACTATGGGGGCTCAGTTGCGGGGCCGGCATTCGCGAAAGTAATGTCTGGCGCACTGCAAATGCTGAATGTGGAGCCCATTTCCGATAAAGAACAGGTGCAATTGGCGGGACTCGCCGGGAGAACAGAATGATGTTGTTAAAGGAGCTACTGGCCCCTTGGTTCCCCTATGCGGGCGAACAGTGTTTCTCAGATTTAACCTTAGATAGCCGCGCAGTGAGTCGCGGCGATGTGTTTTTAGCCCTACCAGGTCACAAAGTTGATGGTCGACAATTTATTGAAAAAGCCTTCGCCCAAGGTGCGGTAGCGGTATTAGTACACACGGATAATGCCGATGAACAGGGTGAGGTCGTCGCATCCGGTAACTGCGATGCAGTACAGATTTATTTTTATAGACTTAGCCAACAGGTTTCAAAACTGGCTGCAGTTCGCTATCCCGTGGTTAAGGCCGCAGAGCAAGCTATGGGTATCATCGGCATTACTGGCACCAACGGTAAAACCTCGACCAGTCAGCTTTGCGCTCAGCTTGTGACCTTGCTGTCGGGCAAAGCTGCCGTGATGGGCACCCTAGGCAATGGTCTTTGGGGGGAGCTGGTGGATAGCGGTAATACTACGGCCGATGCCATCACCCTGATGCACCAGTTACACGATTTTGCCGCAAAGGGTGTGACTAGCTGTGCGATGGAGGTCTCTAGCCACGGTTTAGTGCAAGGACGTGTCGAGGCTGTTCCCTTCGATGTGGCGGTATTTACTAATTTGACGCGCGATCATTTGGATTACCATGGCGATATGCAAAGCTACGCCGCGGCAAAACAAAGGTTGTTTCGCTTCGAAGCACTGCGCCATGGGCTGTTAAATCTTGATGATCCGGTAGGAGCTGCTTGGGTTTGCGAGCTTAACGATGTTGCTGCGAAAATGTGGGGCTTTAGCATCGAAGGTCATCCAAATGCGGCCTTTTACACTAAAGATGCCAAGTTTAACGACCAAGGCGTGCAGGCGACATTAGTATGGCCTGAGGGCGAAGTCGAGATTCGCTCACCCCTACTCGGTGCCTTTAACCTGTCGAATTTGCTTGCGGCCTTATCCGCCCTCTATTTACAGGGTTTGGATATGCATGCTCTCGCAGCAGAGGTGCCGAAGCTGGTTCCTGTCGCGGGCCGCATGGAGCGCTTTACCACTGCAAATAATATTACCCTCGTGGTCGATTATGCCCATACCCCAGATGCGATTGAGCAGGCGCTCAATGCATTGCGCCGCCACTGCGCTGGTGAATTGTGGTGTGTATTTGGCTGCGGTGGCGATCGTGATAGGGGAAAACGTCCATTAATGGGACAGGCGGCTGAGCAATTTGCCGACCGTATTATGGTCACTAGCGATAACAGTCGCAGTGAAGATCCAAATCAAATTATTGCCGATATTATCCACGGACTGAGCCATCCATCCCAAGCGCTAAGCGAAGTTGACCGCGTCAGCGCTATTAAGCAGGTAGTGTCAGTTGCCAAACCTGGGGATGTGATTTTACTCGCCGGTAAAGGCCATGAAACCTATCAAGAAGCTGCGGGAGTGCGTCATGACTATGACGAGCGCGCACTGGCACGCCAATTAGCGGAGCAAACACTATGATCCCTATTTCCCTCGAAACGCTTTGCCAACATTTAGGTGCTCGCCTCGTCGGTAAGGATGTTGTTATCGAAGCCTTAAGCAGTGATAGCCGCAAAATGGGACCGGATACGCTATTTGTTGCCCTGAAGGGTGAACGATTCGACGGCCATGATTTTGCCGAGACTGCGCTTGAAAATGGCGCTGTTGCATTAATGGTAGAGCGTGAGCTGAATTTCGATATCCCTCAACTAATTGTTGATAATTGCCAAAAAGCCATGGGGATGATTGGTGCCTATGTGCGCGACCAAGTTAATCCTATCTGCGTGGCATTAACAGGCTCAAACGGTAAAACCAGCGTAAAGGAAATGATCGCCACTATCCTGTCGGCAAAGTATCAAGTCCTCTACACCGCGGGTAACTTCAATAACGAAATTGGTGTGCCGTTAACCCTGCTGCGTTTAACGCCAGAGGATGAATACGGCGTATTCGAGCTTGGCGCTAACCACAAGGGTGAAATCGATTACACCTCAGGTTTAGTGCGCCCAAATGTGGCACTGGTGAATAACGTTGGCAGCGCGCATTTAGAAGGTTTTGGCTCGCAAGCGGGTGTCGCTCAAGCGAAGTCTGAAATCTTCAATCATCTGCAACAAGGTGGCACCGCAATCATCAATGCTGATGATGCCTTTGCCGATGTGATGCGTGTTAAGGCAAAACAATACAAGCAGCTCAGCTTCTCTCAACAGGAAGGCGCAGCTAAACGACATATCGATGTGATTGCCACAGGCCATAAGGCGGATAGCGATGGTTGCTACCGTTTTATGCTCAATTATGCAGGGCAGAGCTGTGAGGTATCACTGCCGTTAGCGGGACGTCACCAAGTGAGTAATGCGCTAGCTGCTGCAAGTGTTTGTATCGCAATGGGATTAAGCCTTGAAGATATCGCTAAAGGTTTGCAAAAACTCATTCCTGTTAAGGGGCGGATGCAGCCAAGCCAATTAGGACGAATTCGCTTAATCGATGACAGCTATAACGCCAATCCAGTGTCCGTTGGGGCGGCGATCGCATGGTTAAAGGAAATTTCTGAAAATCGCTGTTTGGTACTGGGAGATTTGGGCGAATTAGGCGACAATGCGCCCCTTTTACATGCTGAACTTGGGCAACTGGCGAAGCAACAGGGCATCGATGCGCTGTTCTGCACGGGTCCTTTGAGTCAGCACGCGAGTCAAGCTTTCGGATCTGAACATTACGACAGCGTGGATGCGTTAGTAGAAAAATTAATAAAACACATTAACCAGTTGCCGGGACAGGTGACGGTTTTAGTAAAAGGTTCACGAAGCGCCGCAATGGAGCGGGTCGTGGACGGCCTAACAGTAGCCTTCGGGCGTGGGGAGTTAGTGTAGATGCTGGTGTATCTGGCCGAGTATTTAACCCGTTTTCATACCGGGTTTAACGTATTTTCCTATGTAACGTTTCGAGCCATCTTAGGCTTGTTAACCGCATTAATTTTTAGCCTGTGGTGGGGTCCAAAACTGATTGAGCGTTTGCAACTAATGCAAATCGGTCAAGTGGTGCGTAACGATGGTCCTGAATCCCATTTCAGCAAGCGTGGTACGCCAACCATGGGTGGCTTGATGATCCTAGGCGCCATCTTTATCAGCGTATTGCTGTGGAGCGACTTAGGTAGCCGCTATGTGTGGGTCATGCTGTTTGTACTAGGCAGTTATGGCTTGATTGGCTTTATTGACGATTACCGTAAAGTGGTGCGCAAGGATACCAAGGGCTTGATTGCCCGTTGGAAATATATCCTGCAATCCCTAGCGGCGCTGCTGATTGCCTTTTTCCTATATGCTACGGCATCAACGCCGGGCGAAACCCAACTCGTGGTGCCCTTCTTTAAGGATGTGATGCCACAACTAGGTGCTGTTTTCATCCTACTTGCGTATTTCACTATAGTCGGGTCGAGCAACGCGGTGAACTTAACCGACGGCCTCGATGGTCTGGCGATTATGCCAACCGTGATGGTTGCAGCGGCATTCGCGCTGATTGCTTATCTTTCAGGTCATGCGCAATTTGCGAACTACCTGCATATTCCACATCTGCCGGGTTCGGCCGAGCTGGTGATTGTGTGTACCGCCATCGTGGGTGCGGGTTTAGGCTTCCTGTGGTTTAACACCTACCCAGCGCAAGTGTTTATGGGGGATGTGGGCTCGCTGTCTTTAGGTGCCGCCTTAGGTGCCATCGCCGTATTGGTTCGTCAGGAAATCCTGCTAGTGATCATGGGCGGCGTGTTTGTGATGGAAACTGTGTCTGTGATCCTGCAGGTAGGTTCCTACAAGTTACGTGGTCAGCGCATTTTCCGCATGGCGCCAATTCACCACCACTACGAATTAAAGGGTTGGCCTGAACCTCGAGTGATCGTTCGCTTTTGGATTATCTCGATTTTCCTCGTGCTCCTCGGCTTAGCCACATTGAAGTTAAGGTAACAGCTCATGCAAAGTCAGTATTCACACATAGTGTTAGGTTTGGGCGCCACAGGGCTCTCCGTCGTACGCTATTTGTGTGGAAAGGGCATTACGCCACTAGTCATGGATAGCCGCAGACAAGCACCGGGCGCCGATAAATTGGCTGCGCAGTTTCCTGATGTGCCTTTGATTGCTGGCGGGTTTGATTGCCGCTACTTAGTGCAGGCGACGCAAATCATTATTAGCCCAGGCATTGCGATGGACACCCCTGAGGTGCGCGCGGCGCTTGATATGGGCATCGAAGTGATTGGTGATGTTGAGCTGTTTGCCCGCGAAATTAGCGATCGCAAGCCCTGCGTTATCGGCATTACCGGTTCTAACGGCAAAACGACGGTCACGACAGTGGTCGGGGAAATGCTCCGTGAAGCGGGTATCGCGGTTGCCGTTGGCGGCAATATTGGTGTTCCTGCACTCGATTTACTGACAGAAAAAGCAGACATCTATGTTCTAGAGCTTTCAAGCTTTCAGTTAGAAACCACCCATAGCCTGAACTGTATCATTTCAACCTGCTTGAACGTGACTGAAGATCATATGGACAGATACAGCGATATGGATGCTTACCGTAAAGCCAAACTGCGTCTGTACGATCAAAGCCGCGCGATTGTCTACAACCGTGATGATGCTCTGACCATTCCAACCGAACCTATGAACCAAAACAGCTTTGGTTTAGCGCCGCCCGAGGGTGATGAGTGGGGACTGTGTGATGGCAAGCTTTACCACGGTGATACCGAAATTATGCCTATCAGCGATGTAGCCCTAATTGGCAGCCATAACCATGCTAACTTACTGGCCTCTATGGCGCTGGTTTATGCCGTTGGGGTGGATAAACAGGTGATGGCAAAAGTAGCCAATACCTTCCATGGTTTGTCGCATCGCTGTGAACTGGTTGGGGTAAAAAACGGCGTTAGCTATGTCAACGACTCTAAGGCAACCAACGTAGGCGCAACGGTTGCGGCGCTGCAGGGCTTAAGTGAACACCTAGGCGATATCATTCTGATTGCCGGTGGTGACGGCAAAGGCGCTGATTTTGAGCCACTGAAAGAGCCGTTAGAAAAGGTGACACATTTAATCACCTTAGGTCGTGATGGTAATAAGATTGCGGCCTTAAAAGAGGGCGCAATCAAGGTTGATTCTATGGCGGCGGCTGTGGCTAAGGCGGCTGAGATCGCGACATCGGGGGATATCGTGTTGTTATCCCCAGCCTGTGCGAGCCTCGATATGTACAGCAACTTTATGGCCCGTGGTGACGATTTTAGAAACCAAGTGGAGCAGCTCGATGGCGAGTGATGCAAAGCAACTTAGCTTCTTTGGCCGCATGTTAGGTGCGCTGCCAAATTGGCAAAGCGATAACGAAGTACCGGGTTCACAACTCTACGACCGGGCTTTGCTTACTGCTGTGTTGTCTTTGATTGCCTTTGGCTTTGTGATGGTGATGTCAGCATCCATGCCAGAAGCGCAAACGCTGACGGGAAACCCGTTCCACTTTATGACCCGCCATGTGGGTTATTTACTGGGTTGTTTAGCGATTGCAGCCATTGTATTACGCATTGATATGCAAACCTGGCAGCGCATCAGTCCCATCATGTTATTGGTTGTGTTCTTAATGTTGCTAGCGGTCTTGTTGGTGGGCACCACAGTCAATGGTGCAACCCGCTGGTTATCTGTAGGTCCAATCCGTATTCAGGTCGCAGAGCTTGCGAAGTTTGCGTTTTCTGTATACATGGCGGGTTACTTGGTGCGTCGTCATCAAGAGGTGCGTGAAAATGCCAAGGGCTTCTATAAGCCGATTGCGGTGTTTGCTATATATGCGCTGTTAATTCTATGTCAGCCAGATTTAGGGACAGTAGTGGTACTGTTCGTTGGGACTGTAGGTTTGTTATTCCTAGCAGGTGCGCGGTTATTCGACTTCTTTGCGCTGATTTTTGCGGGCCTATTAGCGTTTGTGGCACTGGTGTTACTCGAACCTTACCGTATGCGCCGAGTGACTTCTTTTATGGACCCTTGGCAAGATCCGTTTGGAAGTGGTTACCAGTTAACCCAGTCATTGATGGCCTATGGCCGCGGTGATTGGTTAGGCCAGGGTCTGGGCAACAGTATTCAAAAGCTTGAGTATTTACCCGAGGCGCACACCGACTTTATTTTCGCCGTGATTGGTGAGGAGCTTGGCTTTATCGGCATCATTGCGGTGTTAAGCGTGCTGCTTTTTGTGACCCTAAGGGCAATTCGTTTAGGTAATCTGTGTTTGGCGATGGATAAATCCTTCGAGGGTTACTTAGCCTACGCCATCGGGATTTGGATTTGTTTTCAGACCGTCGTTAATGTCGGAGCAAGTATTGGTATGTTACCTACTAAAGGGTTAACGCTGCCCTTTGTGAGTTACGGCGGTAGTAGTCTGTGGGTCATGACGGCGGCGGCAATGACGTTGCTCCGTATCGATTATGAGCGGCGCATGAGTTTAGTTCAGGCCGTGCAGAGGAGTGTTAGGTAATGGCCCAAGCGGGTAAACGTATTTTAGTCATGGCGGGTGGTACAGGTGGACATGTGTTCCCCGCATTAGCCGTGGCCAAATATTTAGCACAGCAGGGTTGGCAGGTGCGTTGGTTAGGTACTGCCGATCGAATGGAGGCGCGTTTAGTGCCCCAATACGGTTTTGATATCGACTTTATCGATATCAAAGGCGTACGTGGTAATGGTTTGGTTCGTAAGCTGGCTGCGCCATTTAAGGTGATTCGCTCGATTTTACAGGCTAAATCCGTCATCAGTGAGTTTAAACCCGATGTGGTGTTAGGCATGGGGGGATTTGCCAGTGGTCCGGGTGGCGTTGCCGCTAGATTGGCGGGTGTGCCCTTAGTGCTACACGAGCAAAATGCGATTCCAGGCATGACCAATAAGTTACTGTCGCGCATTGCGAGCCAAGTGTTATGTGCCTTTAACAATACTTTCACTCAGGTTAAAGCCAACGTGGTTGGGAATCCGATTCGTCGTGAGTTAATCGCGTTGGGCGAACAGCAAAAGACAAACAGTGACGATGCCCTCAAGGTGTTGGTCGTGGGTGGCAGTTTAGGCGCCAAGATATTTAACGATTTAATGCCAGAAGTGGTGGCTGCCTTAAGTAAGCAGCAGTCGATCACAGTATGGCATCAGGTGGGTAAGGATAATCTCGCTGGCGTAAAAGCTGCCTATCAGCAGCAGGGCCAGGATGGCGGCGTAAACGTTGCCGAGTTTATCGATGATATGGAAGCCGCATACCGCTGGGCCGATGTGGTGCTCTGCCGCTCGGGCGCGTTGACGGTATCTGAGCTTGCCGCTGTGGGCTTGCCAAGTATTCTGGTGCCCTATCCCCATGCGGTAGATGACCATCAAACCCGTAATGCCCAGGTATTGGTCGAGGCGGGCGCAGCCTTTTTATTGCCGCAGACCATTCTGGATGTGAACAAGCTGGTGAGCAAATTACAACTGCTTGCCAATGATAGAGCCGAATTAGCCCAAATGGGCCAAAGGGCGAGGGAAGTTGCCGTACTGGATGCGACCGAACAGGTTGCCCAAGTGTGTATAACTCTCGCCAATAAAGGATAAGTATGACTAAGACAGAAAGATACTTACAGTTAAGAACTATGATCCCCGAGATGCGCCGCATTAAGCGTATCCACTTCGTCGGTATTGGCGGCGCGGGCATGGGCGGTATCGCTGAAGTATTAGTAAACGAAGGTTATGTGGTTAGTGGTTCGGACATCGCCCAAAACGCGGTAACCGACAGACTGTGTTTGCTGGGGGCCAAAATTCATATCGGCCACGTTGCCGACAACGTGCAGCAGGCTGACGTAGTGGTGGTATCGACTGCGATCAATCCACTGAACCCCGAAATTATTGCCGCCAAGGAATTACGTATTCCGATTGTGCGCCGCGCCGAGATGTTGGCCGAACTGATGCGTTACCGCCACGGTGTGGCGATTGCGGGTACCCATGGTAAAACCACGACAACCAGTTTAATTGCCAGTGTTTATGGTCAAGCTGAGCGCGACCCGACCTTCGTGATCGGTGGCCTGCTAAACAGCGCTGGCACGAATGCTCGACTTGGCACTAGCCGTTACCTGATCGCCGAAGCAGATGAGAGTGATGCGAGCTTCCTGCATCTGCAGCCTATGGTCAGTGTGGTGACTAACATTGAAGCCGATCATATGGACACCTACGGCGGTGACTTTGAAAAGCTGAAATCGACCTTCGTTGACTTCCTGCATAATTTGCCGTTTTACGGTGTGGCTGTGGTGTGTATCGATGATGCTGTCGTGCGTGAAATCATGCCGCGCATCGGTCGCCATATGATCACCTATGGCTTTAGTGATGATGCCGACGTGCAGGCGCTGAACTTCAGTCAGCAAGGGCATCAATGCCGTTTCACCGTAAGACGTAAAGGTAAGCAAGATTTAGATCTGCTGCTGAACCTACCGGGTCAACACAATGTGCTTAACGCTTTAGCGGCGATTGCCGTTGCCACTGAAGATGACATTGAAGACAGCGCAATTATCCAGGCTCTGGCGGAGTTCCAAGGTATTGGTCGCCGCTTCCAACACTTAGGCAAATTTGCGACCAGCAAAGGCGAAGTGATGCTAGTGGACGATTACGGTCATCACCCAAGTGAAGTGGCGGCGACCATTAAAGCGGCTCGTGCGGGGTGGCCTGATAAACGTTTAGTCATGGCATACCAGCCACACCGTTATACCCGTACTCGCGACCTCTATGAGGATTTCGTAGAAGTACTATCTCAGGTCGATTGTCTGTTGCTGCTCGACGTTTACAGTGCGGGTGAAACCCCAATACCTGGCGCCGATGGCCGTGCTTTATGTCGTTCAATTCGCCTGCGTGGTCAGTTAGATCCGATTTTCGTCGCAAGTCCCGATCATTTGGTTGAAGTTTTACCGGATGTCCTACAGGAAGGGGATTTATTGTTGACACAAGGAGCAGGTAATATAGGCGCCCTTTCACGTCAATTAGCAGCCACTGAATTGGGCTTTGCTATTGCGGCAGTCGAAGAGGGTAAATGTTAATCTATGGCGCTGAATTTTTAGGCAAAACTAAATTTTGACCAAAGAATTTACTGCTATATACTGGCCCATTTTCTGTGGTTTTAGGTAGTGTCGTTGAAAGGTAAAAAAAACGTGTCTTGGAGTGATAAGAGGCGGCACTTGCAAACAAGGACATCAGGGGTCAATTGGTACCTGTGGAGTGGGATTGGCTTCTTAGGTTTAGTAATAGGCAGCTTTGTTTTTGGTGGCTACCAATTACATAAAATTTTAAATGATGCCAGTACCTTACCTATTGAGGCAGTGGCCATCAAAGGTGAGCGAACTTACACCACGGATAAAGATATACAAGTTGCACTGCAGGATCTGATGCAGCGGAGTTTTTTTAGCGCTGATATCGGTTTAGTGCAGCAGGCTCTAGAAGCCTTGCCTTGGGTATACCGAGCCTCGGTAAGACGCGAGTGGCCCGCGAAACTTAGGGTGTACTTACAGGAGCAGCAGGTCGCTGCCCATTGGAATGGTACAGCGTGGCTGAATGTGCATGGTGAAGTGTTTGAAGCACCAACGCATCCAGAACTTGATCATCTGCCGTACCTGTCTGGGCCAGACGACATGGGAACCGAGGTCTTGACTGCCTATGCGCAGGTGAGTTCCCTGCTAAAGATTAATGGTTTTAATTTAGCCAGTTTAAGTTTGACGCCACGTCATGCGTGGCATGCGACCCTAGATAACGGCATAGTGCTGGATCTAGGTCGAGAAGATAAAATGGCAAGGATACAAAGGTTTATCACTGTTTACCCGCTGTTAGCGAAACAGGATAAATCAATTGCCAGAGTGGATTTGCGCTACGACACAGGGTTGGCCGTAGGCTGGGGCGATGCACAAACAAGAGAGCCGATAATTAATGACGAAAAACCAAGATAGAAATCTGATCGTCGGATTGGACATAGGAACCTCTAAAGTCGCAGTGATCATAGGCGAAGTTCTGCCCGATGGCGAAATCAGCATAGTCGGCCTTGGTAATCATCCTTCTCGGGGGATGGATAAAGGTGGCGTTAACGATTTGGACTCCATCGTACGCAGTGTGCAACGCGCGCTTGATCAAGCGGAATTAATGGCGGATTGCCAAGTGTCGTCTGTTTACCTGAGCATTTCGGGTAAGCATATTGCCTGCCAAAACGAAAATGGCATGGTGTCGATTAACGATGAAGAAGTGACACAGGAAGATGTGGATAATGTGATCCACACGGCGCGCTCGGTGAAGATCCCGACAGAACGTCGTATTTTGCATGTGCTGCCACAGGAATATGCCATTGACGTGCAAGACGGTATCCGGAGTCCAATCGGCATGTCAGGTATGCGTATGGAAGCCAAGGTGCATATAGTGACCTGCGCTAACGATATGGCCAAGAACATCACTAAGAGTGTTGAGCGCTGTGGCTTGAAGGTGGATGACTTAGTGTTCTCTGGTATTGCTTCTGCCGATGCGGTGCTGACCTTCGATGAAAAAGACTTAGGCGTATGTATCGTCGATATCGGCGGGGGGACTACGGATATCGCTGTGTATACCAACGGTGCACTGCGTCATTGTGCAGTCGTGCCAGTAGCAGGTAACCAAGTGACGAATGACATTGCGAAGATTTTCCGCACACCTTCGTCACACGCAGAGCAAATTAAAGTGCAGTTCGCCTGTGCACGTAGCTCCATGGTGAGCCGCGAAGACAGTATCGAAGTGCCTTCGGTGGGTGGTCGCCCATCGCGCAGCATGTCGCGTCATACACTGGCCGAAGTAGTAGAGCCAAGATACCAAGAGTTGTTTGAGTTAGTACTCAAGGAACTCAAAGACAGCGGTCTAGAAGATCAAATCGCCGCAGGGATTGTACTCACTGGGGGTACAGCGTCGATTCAAGGCGTGGTGGATATTGCGGAGGCAACCTTTGGTATGCCAGTTCGCGTAGCCTCTCCATTGCCAATCAAGGGATTATACGAATACGTGGATCAGTCTATTTACTCCACCGGAGTTGGGCTGCTTCATTACGGTGCAAGACGGGTACTTGAGCGTCAGTTCGAGCGTCCTGAGCGTCAAGGGGTTACCAGTGCATGGAATCGGGTCCAGAGCTGGTTTAAGGGTGAATTTTAATAACGCAGGCAACACGGAGATCAGACAATGTTTGAGATCATGGACACTCATTCAGACGAAGCGGTGATTAAAGTCATCGGCGTTGGTGGCGGCGGCGGTAACGCTGTTGAACATATGGTCAAGCACAACATCGAAGGTGTTGAGTTTGTTGTAACAAACACGGACGCCCAGGCGTTACGTAAATCAGGCGCTGGCTCAACAATTCAGTTAGGCCGCGACGTAACTAAAGGTCTAGGAGCAGGTGCAAACCCAGAAGTGGGTCGCGCCGCTGCTGAAGAAGACCGCGAAAACATCCGTTCAGCGCTAAGAGGCTCTGACATGATCTTTATCGCCGCCGGTATGGGTGGTGGTACTGGTACTGGTGCGGCTCCTGTGGTTGCGCAAATTGCTCGCGAAGAAGGTATCTTAACCGTTGCGGTTGTGACTAAGCCTTTCCCATTCGAAGGCAAAAAGCGTATGGCTTATGCTGAGCAAGGTATCGCCGAGCTTGCTAAGCACGTGGATTCGTTAATCACGATTCCAAACGAAAAATTATTAAAAGTATTGGGCCGTGGCACCACTTTACTCGATGCGTTTGCCGCAGCGAATAACGTATTATTAGGCGCGGTACAAGGTATTGCCGAGCTTATCACTCGTCCAGGTCTGATTAACGTCGACTTCGCGGACGTGAAGACTGTGATGTCAGAAATGGGTAATGCCATGATGGGTACGGGTGTTGCTCGTGGTGACGACCGTGCTGAAGAAGCGGCAGAAGCTGCCATCGCCAGCCCATTATTAGAAGACATCGATTTAGCCGGTGCCCGTGGTGTGTTAGTTAACATTACCGCAGGTATGGACATGAGTATCGAAGAATTCGAAACCGTGGGTAACCACGTTAAGGCTTATGCTTCTGACAACGCGACCGTGGTTGTGGGTGCGGTAATCGACCCAGAAATGAGCGACGAGCTGCGTGTTACGGTTGTTGCAACCGGTATCGGTGGTGAGAAGCGCCCTGACATCCAATTGGTGTCTAAGCCTGCGCCTCGTCCAGAGCCAGTTGTTGTTGAACCAAAGGTTGAAGCCTATGTCGAAGAAGCTGCTCATGTAAGCTATGCCGCGCCAAAGGGTAACGTAGTCCCTGCTGCCGCACAGCCTGCTCCAGCGCCAGCGCCTTCAACAAAGCATGAATTGGACTACTTAGATATTCCAGCGTTTTTGCGTAAGCAAGCTGACTAACCTTTCAAAGTAGAGTCCAGCGTTTCGGGTAGGTGTTGCCCCTTGTGGGTAATACCACCGAATGACTGCATTTGTGTGACATAGTGAAATTATGTTACTATGGGGCACTTATCTGGTCGTTTTGTCGCCGCTGCATGGGCAAATTACAGACTTAATTTAGAGATTTTTACGGGTAACTGAATGATTTTTCAAAGAACTGTTCAAAAAATGGTGAAGGCTACTGGAGTCGGTTTGCACTCTGGCAATAAGGTCACCTTGAGCATCATGCCCGCACCAGTCAATACAGGGATCGTACTCGTGCGTACCGACTTGAATCCTGCCGTCACTATTCCGGCGAAGGCAGATCAAGTTCGTGAAACCACTATGTGCACGGCTCTCGTCAATGACGAAGGTATTCGAATTTCGACAATTGAGCATCTGTTTGCTGCATTAGCGGGCTTAGGCATCGATAACGCTGTGATCGAAGTGGACGCGCCTGAAATCCCAATTATGGATGGCAGTGCGAGCCCATTCGTCTTCTTATTGCAGTCTGCAGGTATTAAAGAACAGGCGGCACCTAAGAAGTACTTAAAGGTTAAACGCACCATTCGTGTTGAAGATGGCGATAAATGGGCTGAGTTAAAGCCATTTAAGGGTTTTAGAGTGAATTTCAAAATTGATTTCGCTCACCCAGAGATCGCTCGCAGTCAGCAACACGTGGTGATGGACTTTTCTACATCGGCTTTCGTAAAAGAAATCAGCCGTGCTCGTACTTTCGGTTTTATGCGTGATATTGAGTATCTGCGTGCAAACAACCTAGCATTAGGTGGCAGCATGGAAAACGCAGTTGTACTTGACGAATATCGCGTCCTCAACCCCGATGGCCTGCGTTATGAGGATGAGTTCGTTAAGCACAAAATTTTAGATGCGTTTGGTGATCTCTATGTAGCAGGACATGCCATTCTTGGTGAGTTCACTGCCTACAAAACCGGTCATGCACTGAATAACCAATTAGTGCGCGCGTTATTGGCACAGCAAGATGCGTGGGAATTAGTGAGCTTCGAGAAAGAAGCCGACGTTCCCGTCAGCTTTACCGTGCCAGGTGGTGCTGTTTTCGCTTAATGCTCGATTGAGTTCTGTTTAAGCTTATTTATTACGGCTGGCCAATGAGGCCAGCCGTTTTAGTTTTTCACCCAGTGACCCACTGACATTATCTGCAAGTGCAGCAATATGTTCTGCCGCTGCTGGACTCAGTTCTTTACTGGTCTGTTTTGGCTTTGCATCATACATTGCTAATCTCGGGTTGACTTTAACTTCAATTGCGGTAAGGATTGGGAGCGTTTCTGCTTGAAGCTGGGATAACAGTTTCTGCTTCTGGAAATTGATTCGCGCAGCCCAGGCTGCCGAAGTGGTTTCAACCACAAGAACACCCTGACGGAAATTAGCGACTTTCAGCTGCTCCGCAACAGGACCTGCAATAATCTGCTTCACGTGCTGATCCAGATATAAAAGTAGTTCCGCTTTCTCAGCAATATCGGGAAGCTTTCCCGATTGATGTAATAACTGGCTGAGATCTTGAGGGGGCTTTTTCATATGATAATAAGATGGCTGAATTAGGCTATGAGTGTAACAGTATTTATTCAAGGTCGGAACGGCGTCACACGCTGGCAACCCAGCAAGCGCTGGTTGCTCCTTCCCATGCTGTTGTTAGCGACGGGTACCGGTATTTATCAACACAACTCTGCTAAATTCGAAAATCAGCAAGCCAGTGTCGATAACGATCGCATCCAACGTGAACAACAAAAGAAGCAAGTCTTAGAACTTAAAAGTGCAACCGAGTCACAGCTAGCCATGCTGGCGACCCATGTTGCGCGCATGCAAGCCAAGATCACTCGTCTCGAGGCGCTAGGCCAACAAGTCGCAAAACAAAATAAATTGGATGAGGATTTTGATTTCTCGTCCGAAGTTGGCGTGGGTGGTATGAGCGAACTCGGCAGCAGTGTTGAGCTTGGTCAATTGATCGATGATATGAATAAGCTGGCGTCACGAATTGACAACAATCATGTTCAATTATCGCTACTTGAAACCGTGTCATCTAATCACCATATAGATGCAGAGCGCTTTGTATCAGGGGTTCCACTCGATAAAGGTTGGTTGTCTTCACCCTACGGATTACGCAATGACCCTTTTAATGGCCGTAGAACGATGCATAAAGGTATCGATTTTACGGGTCGTGAAGGGGCCAAAGTTGTCTCCACCGCCGCAGGCGTGGTGACTTGGGCTGGAAATATGTTCGGTTATGGTGAGTTGGTCGAAATCGACCATGGTAACGGGTTACGTACTCGCTATGGCCATAATAAAGCTTTGTCAGTGGCTGTAGGTGATGTGGTCGCTAAGGGCGAGGTTATCGCCACAATGGGAAGCACAGGGCGCTCTACCGGAGCTCATGTGCATTATGAAGTGTTGCGTGGCGGACAGCAGATAGATCCACAGAAGTTTGTCTACCGCAAAGCTGGTTAATTGAAACATTGGCTTCTAGTTTCCACAAGGACTTGGCCTACAGAGAATAAGTGATTCAGATGTTTGGTAAATTACTGACAAAAGTATTTGGTAGTCGTAACGACCGTACCCTTAAAGGTTTACAAAAAGTAGTTAATAAGATTAATGCGCTTGAAGCCGATTATGAAAAATTAACCGACGAACAACTCAAAGCTAAAACCGCGGAATTTAGAAGCCGTATCGAAGCGGGCGAAACCCTAGACGCCATCATGGCCGAAGCATTCGCAACCGTGCGCGAAGCCTCAAAGCGTGTTTTTGAAATGCGTCACTTCGACGTCCAGTTACTCGGTGGTATGGTGCTTGATAGTAATCGTATTGCCGAAATGCGTACCGGTGAAGGTAAAACCTTAACTGCAACTTTGCCAGCATATCTAAATGCCTTAACGGGTAAAGGTGTTCACGTGATTACCGTGAACGACTACTTAGCCCGTCGTGACGCTGAAAATAACCGCCCACTGTTTGAATTCTTAGGTTTGTCCGTCGGTATCAACGTAGCAGGTCTGGGCCAACAGGCGAAGAAAGACGCCTACAACGCAGATATCACCTACGGTACCAACAACGAATTTGGCTTTGATTACCTACGTGACAACATGGCGTTCTCGCCACAGGAACGGGTTCAGCGTCCATTGCACTATGCGCTGATTGACGAAGTGGACTCAATCCTGATTGACGAAGCCCGTACTCCGCTGATTATTTCAGGTGCAGCTGAAGATAGCTCTGAGCTCTACATCAAGATTAATACCCTGATCCCAAGTCTTATCCGTCAGGATAAAGAAGACTCCGAAGAATTTGTGGGTGAAGGTGACTACAGCATCGATGAAAAAGCCAAACAAGTGCATTTCACCGAGCGTGGTCAGGAGAAGGTTGAAAACCTGCTGATTGAGCGCGGCATGTTAGCCGAAGGCGATTCACTCTACTCCGCGGCGAATATTTCGCTGCTGCATCACGTTAACGCTGCCTTACGCGCGCACACTCTATTCGAGCGTGACGTTGACTACATCGTTCAAGACGGTGAAGTGATCATCGTTGACGAGCACACAGGTCGTACTATGCCAGGCCGTCGTTGGTCTGAAGGTTTACACCAAGCCGTAGAAGCCAAAGAAGGCGTTCACATTCAGAACGAGAACCAAACACTGGCATCGATCACCTTCCAAAACTATTTCCGTCAATACGAAAAACTGGCAGGTATGACGGGTACTGCGGATACCGAAGCATTCGAATTCCAACACATCTATGGTTTAGATACTGTTGTGGTGCCAACTAACCGTCCAATGGTACGTAAAGATTTAGCAGACTTAGTTTACCTGACTGCCAATGAAAAATACCAAGCCATCATCAACGACATCAAAGATTGTCGTGAGCGTGGTCAGCCAGTATTAGTGGGTACAGTATCTATCGAACAATCAGAACTGTTAGCGCGCCTAATGGTAAAAGAGAAGATCCCACACCAAGTACTTAACGCCAAATTCCACGAGAAAGAAGCGGAAATCGTTGCTCAAGCGGGTCGCTCTGGCGCGGTGACTATCGCGACTAACATGGCCGGTCGTGGTACCGACATCGTGTTAGGTGGTAACTGGAATATGGAGCTCGATGCCATCGAGAATCCAACCGCTGAACAAAAGGCAAAAATCAAAGCCGATTGGCAAGTACGCCATGATGCCGTGATTGCAGCCGGTGGCCTACATATTTTAGGTACTGAGCGTCACGAGTCTCGCCGTATCGATAACCAGCTGCGTGGTCGTGCGGGTCGTCAAGGTGACGCGGGTTCTTCACGCTTTTATCTGTCGATGGAAGACAGCTTGATGCGCATTTTCGCATCAGAGCGAGTTGCCGGCATGATGAAAAAGTTAGGCATGGAAGAAGGTGAAGCGATTGAGCATCCTTGGGTATCCCGTGCTATCGAAAACGCGCAACGTAAAGTAGAAGCCCGTAACTTCGATATCCGTAAGCAATTGCTCGAGTTCGACGATGTGGCTAACGACCAACGCCAAGTGGTTTACGCCCAACGTAACGAGTTGATGGATGCGCAAAGTATTGAAGATACCATCAAGAACATCCAAGATGATGTTATCGCTGCGGTGATTGACCAATACATTCCACCACAATCGGTTGAAGAGTTATGGGATGTACCAGGTCTTGAGCAACGTCTACAGCAAGAGTTCATGCTGAAGCTGCCAGTTCAAGAATGGTTAGATAAAGAAGACGACTTACACGAAGAAACGTTACGTGAGCGTATCATCACCTCTTGGTCTGATGCTTATAAAGCAAAAGAAGAAATGGTTGGTGCGCCAGTACTGCGTCAATTCGAAAAAGCAGTCATGCTGCAAACGTTAGACGGTCTGTGGAAAGAGCACTTAGCGGCAATGGATCATTTGCGCCAAGGTATCCACCTGCGTGGTTATGCACAAAAGAATCCTAAGCAAGAATATAAGCGTGAATCATTCGAGCTATTCCAGCAATTACTCGAAACCTTAAAGCATGATGTGATAAGTGTACTGTCTAAGGTTCAAGTACAAGCGCAATCGGATGTTGAAGAAATGGAAGCGCGTCGTCGTGAAGAAGATGCCAAGATCCAACGCGACTATCAACATGCAGCGGCTGAAGCCTTAGTTGGTGGTGATGATGGTGCCGATGAGTTGATGGCTCATACCCCAATGATCCGTGATGGCGAAAAGGTTGGTCGAAACGATCCATGTCCTTGTGGTTCTGGCCGCAAATATAAGCAGTGCCACGGCAAACTGAGTTAATAGTGTTGAGTTAATGTCTGTAGATAAGCAAATAGGCTTATTTATATAGATGAGCGAAAAGGCGACTTAATATAGTCGCCTTTTTTGTACCTGTTCGATGTCAATGATAAAGCAGCAAATCCGTACTTATATATAAAGAATCAATTCGACTCTCTGATATTCCTAATCCAACAAATAATCCTTCGTTCAAAAATGGACCAGCAAAAGGGCTATTTGTGGATAACTTTGGGGGTAATTGGTGGGTACTTTGTGACTAACTGAAACCATTGAAAAAAGATCGAAAAAACGCAAAAAAGCCCTTGCACAAAAAGTTCAGCTCCCTATAATGCGCATCCACTGACACGGCAGACAGCGATACGCAGTTTCAAGTGCCAGTTCATCAAGCAGTTCACTGATTGATGAGCGTAAGAAAGTTGAAAAAACTGCTTGACGCAAAAACGGGAATGCGTAAAATACGCAGCCCTGACCAGATGAACAAAAGGTTCGCTGAGTCAACGCTCTTTAACAATTTATCAAGTAAATCTGTGTGGACACTCACAGGTGTTGAGTTAATCGAAATTACTCTGCCGTTTGGCGAGTAATCAAAGAATTAAATCAATGAATGAGTGTTCATAGCAATATGTACAGTTTGTTTTGACTTTCGAGTCGAAGCAGCAAATCAGAAATCATTGAGTCGTTTAACGCGAGTTAAACAAAAAACTTTTAATTGAAGAGTTTGATCATGGCTCAGATTGAACGCTGGCGGCAGGCCTAACACATGCAAGTCGAGCGGCAGCACAAGGGAACTTGTTCCTGAGGTGGCGAGCGGCGGACGGGTGAGTAATGCCTAGGGATCTGCCCAGTCGTGGGGGATAACAGTTGGAAACGACTGCTAATACCGCATACGCCCTACGGGGGAAAGGAGGGGACCTTCGGGCCTTCCGCGATTGGATGAACCTAGGTGGGATTAGCTAGTTGGTGAGGTAATGGCTCACCAAGGCGACGATCCCTAGCTGTTCTGAGAGGATGATCAGCCACACTGGGACTGAGACACGGCCCAGACTCCTACGGGAGGCAGCAGTGGGGAATATTGCACAATGGGGGAAACCCTGATGCAGCCATGCCGCGTGTGTGAAGAAGGCCTTCGGGTTGTAAAGCACTTTCAGTAGGGAGGAAAGGTTGTAAGTTAATACCTTGCAGCTGTGACGTTACCTACAGAAGAAGGACCGGCTAACTCCGTGCCAGCAGCCGCGGTAATACGGAGGGTCCAAGCGTTAATCGGAATTACTGGGCGTAAAGCGTGCGCAGGCGGTTGATTAAGCGAGATGTGAAAGCCCCGGGCTCAACCTGGGAATTGCATTTCGAACTGGTCGACTAGAGTCTTGTAGAGGGGGGTAGAATTCCAGGTGTAGCGGTGAAATGCGTAGAGATCTGGAGGAATACCGGTGGCGAAGGCGGCCCCCTGGACAAAGACTGACGCTCAGGCACGAAAGCGTGGGGAGCAAACAGGATTAGATACCCTGGTAGTCCACGCCGTAAACGATGTCTACTCGGAGTTTGGTGTCTTGAACACTGGGCTCTCAAGCTAACGCATTAAGTAGACCGCCTGGGGAGTACGGCCGCAAGGTTAAAACTCAAATGAATTGACGGGGGCCCGCACAAGCGGTGGAGCATGTGGTTTAATTCGATGCAACGCGAAGAACCTTACCTACTCTTGACATCCAGAGAATTCGCTAGAGATAGCTTAGTGCCTTCGGGAACTCTGAGACAGGTGCTGCATGGCTGTCGTCAGCTCGTGTTGTGAAATGTTGGGTTAAGTCCCGCAACGAGCGCAACCCCTATCCTTATTTGCCAGCGCGTAATGGCGGGAACTCTAGGGAGACTGCCGGTGATAAACCGGAGGAAGGTGGGGACGACGTCAAGTCATCATGGCCCTTACGAGTAGGGCTACACACGTGCTACAATGGCGAGTACAGAGGGTTGCAAAGCCGCGAGGTGGAGCTAATCTCACAAAGCTCGTCGTAGTCCGGATTGGAGTCTGCAACTCGACTCCATGAAGTCGGAATCGCTAGTAATCGTGAATCAGAATGTCACGGTGAATACGTTCCCGGGCCTTGTACACACCGCCCGTCACACCATGGGAGTGGGCTGCAAAAGAAGTGGGTAGCTTAACCTTCGGGAGGGCGCTCACCACTTTGTGGTTCATGACTGGGGTGAAGTCGTAACAAGGTAGCCCTAGGGGAACCTGGGGCTGGATCACCTCCTTACCTATACGACTAACTCGATGTTTGTTGAGTGTTCACACAGATTTACTTGATAGAAGATAGAGTAAACGATGGGTCTGTAGCTCAGCTGGTTAGAGCGCACCCCTGATAAGGGTGAGGTCGGTGGTTCAAGTCCACTCTGACCCACCAATCCTTAAGGGTTGGACATCTGATACTCGCACTGCATGTAAATGGGGCTATAGCTCAGCTGGGAGAGCGCCTGCCTTGCACGCAGGAGGTCTGCGGTTCGATCCCGCATAGCTCCACCATTTACTGCAATCTGGTTAGAGATGCCAAAGATAAACTGAAAAATTATCTTTGGCTTTTTTAAGCCCGCTCTTTAACAATTTGGAAAGCTGATAGTAATTAATACAATGATGTCTGTCGTTGTGTTAATACGAAAAAATTGAGTTCTTAAAACACTTTTTAAGTGTCTTGAATATTCAAGTCTAAGGCGAGTCCATCTTCTTGGTCGAAGATGAGACAAGTAAAACCAGCTGGTCGCAACGACCTAGGTGAGTGAAACTCATTTGGGTTGTATGGTTAAGCGACTAAGCGTATACGGTGGATGCCTTGGCAGTCAGAGGCGATGAAGGACGTAGTAACTTGCGAAAAGCGTTGGCGAGCTAGTAACAAGCATTTGAGCTAACGATGTCCGAATGGGGGAACCCAGCAGCATAAGCTGTTATCACTACATGAATACATAGTGTAGTGAGGCGAACGAGGGGAACTGAAACATCTAAGTACCCTTAGGAAAAGAAATCAACCGAGATTCCCCTAGTAGCGGCGAGCGAACGGGGATTAGCCCTTAAGTCAGAGGGGTGTTAGTGGAATGGTCTGGAAAGTCCAGCGGCACAGGGTGATAGCCCCGTACACGAAAACTAACCTTTGATGAAATCGAGTAAGGCGGGACACGTGATATCCTGTTTGAATATGGGGGGACCATCCTCCAAGGCTAAATACTCCTGACTGACCGATAGTGAACCAGTACCGTGAGGGAAAGGCGAAAAGAACCCCTGTGAGGGGAGTGAAATAGAACCTGAAACCGTATACGTACAAGCAGTGGGAGCGGTTCTTGAGACCGTGACTGCGTACCTTTTGTATAATGGGTCAGCGACTTACGTTTTGTAGCGAGGTTAAGCGAATAGCGGAGCCGTAGGGAAACCGAGTGTTAACTGCGCGTTTAGTTGCAAGGCGTAGACCCGAAACCCGGTGATCTAGCCATGGGCAGGTTGAAGGTTGAGTAACATCAACTGGAGGACCGAACCGACTAATGTTGAAAAATTAGCGGATGACTTGTGGCTGGGGGTGAAAGGCCAATCAAACCGGGAGATATCTGGTTCTCCTCGAAAGCTATTTAGGTAGCGCCTCGGACGAACACCTTTGGGGGTAGAGCACTGTTAAGGCTAGGGGGTCATCCCGACTTACCAACCCTTTGCAAACTCCGAATACCAAAGAGTGCTATCCGGGAGACAGACGGCGGGTGCTAACGTCCGTCGTCAAAAGGGAAACAACCCAGACCGTCAGCTAAGGTCCCAAAGTGTATGTTAAGTGGGAAACGATGTGGGAAGGCTTAGACAGCTAGGATGTTGGCTTAGAAGCAGCCATCATTTAAAGAAAGCGTAATAGCTCACTAGTCGAGTCGGCCTGCGCGGAAGATGTAACGGGGCTAAACATACCACCGAAGCTACGGGTGCAATCCATTAGGGTTGCGCGGTAGAGGAGCGTTCTGTAAGCCGTTGAAGGTGAAGGGGTAACCCACGCTGGAGGTATCAGAAGTGCGAATGCTGACATGAGTAACGATAAAGGGGGTGAAAAACCCCCTCGCCGAAAGACCAAGGGTTCCTGTCCAACGTTAATCGGGGCAGGGTGAGTCGACCCCTAAGGCGAGGCCGAAAGGCGTAGTCGATGGGAAACAGATTAATATTTCTGTACTTCCGCTAACTGCGATGGAGAGACGGAGAAGGCTAGGCTAGCGCGGCGTTGGTAGTCCGCGTTTAAGGTGGTAGGTGGGTGACTTAGGCAAATCCGGGTCACTATACACTGAGAGCTGATGACGAGGTCCTACGGGACTGAAGTAGTTGATGCCATGCTTCCAGGAAAATCTTCTAAGCTTCAGGTTAGCGGGAATCGTACCCCAAACCGACACAGGTGGTCGGGTAGAGAATACCAAGGCGCTTGAGAGAACTCGGCTGAAGGAACTAGGCAAAATGGTACCGTAACTTCGGGAGAAGGTACGCTGCTGTTGGTGATGGGACTTGCTCCCTAAGCTGACGGCAGTCGCAGATACCAGGTGGCTGCAACTGTTTATCAAAAACACAGCACTGTGCAAAATCGCAAGATGACGTATACGGTGTGACGCCTGCCCGGTGCCGGAAGGTTAATTGATTGGGTTATCGCAAGAGAAGCTCATGATCGAAGCCCCGGTAAACGGCGGCCGTAACTATAACGGTCCTAAGGTAGCGAAATTCCTTGTCGGGTAAGTTCCGACCTGCACGAATGGCGTAATGATGGCCACGCTGTCTCCAGCCGAGACTCAGTGAAGTTGAAATTGCGGTGAAGATGCCGTATACCCGCGGCTAGACGGAAAGACCCCGTGAACCTTTACTATAGCTTGGCACTGAACATTGACCCTACATGTGTAGGATAGGTGGGAGACTTTGAAGCGGGAACGCTAGTTCTCGTGGAGTCGTCCTTGAAATACCACCCTTGTAGTGTTGATGTTCTAACTCTGGCCCCTTATCGGGGTTGAGGACAGTGCCTGGTGGGTAGTTTGACTGGGGCGGTCTCCTCCCAAAGAGTAACGGAGGAGCACGAAGGTTGGCTAAGTACGGTCGGACATCGTACGGTTAGTGCAATGGCATAAGCCAGCTTAACTGCGAGACAGACACGTCGAGCAGGTACGAAAGTAGGTCATAGTGATCCGGTGGTTCTGAATGGAAGGGCCATCGCTCAACGGATAAAAGGTACTCCGGGGATAACAGGCTGATACCGCCCAAGAGTTCATATCGACGGCGGTGTTTGGCACCTCGATGTCGGCTCATCACATCCTGGGGCTGAAGTCGGTCCCAAGGGTATGGCTGTTCGCCATTTAAAGTGGTACGCGAGCTGGGTTCAGAACGTCGTGAGACAGTTCGGTCCCTATCTGCCGTGGGCGTTGGATGATTGAGGGGAGTTGCTCCTAGTACGAGAGGACCGGAGTGAACGAACCGCTGGTGTTCGGGTTGTCATGCCAATGGCATTGCCCGGTAGCTATGTTCGGAATCGATAACCGCTGAAAGCATCTAAGCGGGAAGCGAGCCCCAAGATGAGTCATCCCTTGGACTTTAAGTCCACTAAAGAGCCGTTCGAGACTAGGACGTTGATAGGTCAGGTGTGTAAGCGTTGTGAGGCGTTGAGCTAACTGATACTAATGACTCGAGAGGCTTAACCATACAACCCAGATGGGTTTTACTAAGCGTGCTTAGATAGAATACAAACACTTAAGAAGTGACTCAAAACAGCTTTCCGAATTTAACTGGAATAAAAATTTATCAACTACATCCATGTAGTTGACCCTAACGGGCCGCGCTAAAGCGCGTTAAAAATTGTTCCAGACAATTTTTTGCTTGGTGACAATAGCATTGTGGTCCCACCTGATCCCATCCCGAACTCAGAAGTGAAACGCAATCGCGCCGATGGTAGTGTGGGGTCTCCCCATGTGAGAGTAGGTCATCGCCAAGCGCCTAATTTAATCATCATTGATGATAAAGAATTGCTGATATGGCTCAGTCGGTAGAGCGCATCCTTGGTAAGGATGAGGTCCCCAGTTCGATTCTGGGTATCAGCACCATATAATCTAGTGTTTCGTCCTAGAGTAAAAATTTGTTTGGTGACAATAGCATTGTGGTCCCACCTGATCCCATCCCGAACTCAGAAGTGAAACGCAATCGCGCCGATGGTAGTGTGGGGTCTCCCCATGTGAGAGTAGGTCATTGCCAAACATCAAATTGATGAAAAGGCCACCTGAATAGGTGGCCTTTTTACTTTTCATTCGTTTTATCTCTCACAACTCCCTCAAACTCTTTCCTTTAGATTTGTTTGAATTACTAGACTTCTAGTAATGCAAAGCGACTAATAAAGCTTTACTCTTTCCTTTGCTTATTGAACCTATGAATTATGACTTCCCCTAATAACGCCTTGGAGAAGTTTCATAAATGAGCAGAAATTTGAATAGTGCTAAATCTGATTACAAATTCGTAGTCTTACTAATTTAATTTGAGCAACCAATCGCGCATATCGTTTATGTAGGGCTGCCATTTATCATTATTCAGCGTGCCTATTAAGAGTTCTTTATAGATTTCTATTTAATTATTTTGGATTTACATTGAATCAATGGAATGAACTTGCTTCATTTCTGTGAATCTCTTCCAGGAAATAGCATTTACAACGCGCTTAATATGAATCCATTGGTAATACAGAGCAGCCTTCTCGCATTAACAAAATAGGCAATATGTGGATAACTTTGGGGGTAACTCGTGGGTAGCTTGTGCCTACTCTGGGTGTAAAAAGGTAATTGAAAAATAATCCAAAAAACTTCAAAAAAGCGCTTGCACAAAAGTTTTCGCTGCCTATAATGCGCATCCACTGACACGGCAGAGCGCGAAAGCAGATGCTGATAGTAAATAAATCCTGAGGTTAACTTAGGTAATAAAATTCACTCAGTCAGTTTGAGTTGTTTAATTATTAATCAAGCGATTCAAGTGCGAAAAGAAGTTGAAAAAACTCCTTGACGCGAAATGGGAAATGCGTAGAATACGCAGCCCTGACCCGATGAGCGGTAACGCGAAAGCTGAAGGTCAAATGCTCTTTAACAATCTAAACAAGAAATCTGTGTGGACACTCACAGGTGTTGAGTTAATCGAAACTACTCTGCCGTTTGGCGAGTAATCAAAGAATTAAATCAATGAATGAGTGTTCATAGCAATATGTACAGTTTGTTTTGACTTTAGAGTCGAAGCAGCAAATCAGAATTCATTGAGTCGAACCTTCGGGTTCAAAAAACTTTTAATTGAAGAGTTTGATCATGGCTCAGATTGAACGCTGGCGGCAGGCCTAACACATGCAAGTCGAGCGGCAGCACAAGGGAACTTGTTCCTGAGGTGGCGAGCGGCGGACGGGTGAGTAATGCCTAGGGATCTGCCCAGTCGTGGGGGATAACAGTTGGAAACGACTGCTAATACCGCATACGCCCTATGGGGGAAAGGAGGGGACCTTCGGGCCTTCCGCGATTGGATGAACCTAGGTGGGATTAGCTAGTTGGTGAGGTAATGGCTCACCAAGGCGACGATCCCTAGCTGTTCTGAGAGGATGATCAGCCACACTGGGACTGAGACACGGCCCAGACTCCTACGGGAGGCAGCAGTGGGGAATATTGCACAATGGGGGAAACCCTGATGCAGCCATGCCGCGTGTGTGAAGAAGGCCTTCGGGTTGTAAAGCACTTTCAGTAGGGAGGAAAGGTTGTAAGTTAATACCTTGCAGCTGTGACGTTACCTACAGAAGAAGGACCGGCTAACTCCGTGCCAGCAGCCGCGGTAATACGGAGGGTCCAAGCGTTAATCGGAATTACTGGGCGTAAAGCGTGCGCAGGCGGTTGATTAAGCGAGATGTGAAAGCCCCGGGCTCAACCTGGGAATTGCATTTCGAACTGGTCGACTAGAGTCTTGTAGAGGGGGGTAGAATTCCAGGTGTAGCGGTGAAATGCGTAGAGATCTGGAGGAATACCGGTGGCGAAGGCGGCCCCCTGGACAAAGACTGACGCTCAGGCACGAAAGCGTGGGGAGCAAACAGGATTAGATACCCTGGTAGTCCACGCCGTAAACGATGTCTACTCGGAGTTTGGTGTCTTGAACACTGGGCTCTCAAGCTAACGCATTAAGTAGACCGCCTGGGGAGTACGGCCGCAAGGTTAAAACTCAAATGAATTGACGGGGGCCCGCACAAGCGGTGGAGCATGTGGTTTAATTCGATGCAACGCGAAGAACCTTACCTACTCTTGACATCCAGAGAATTCGCTAGAGATAGCTTAGTGCCTTCGGGAACTCTGAGACAGGTGCTGCATGGCTGTCGTCAGCTCGTGTTGTGAAATGTTGGGTTAAGTCCCGCAACGAGCGCAACCCCTATCCTTATTTGCCAGCGCGTAATGGCGGGAACTCTAGGGAGACTGCCGGTGATAAACCGGAGGAAGGTGGGGACGACGTCAAGTCATCATGGCCCTTACGAGTAGGGCTACACACGTGCTACAATGGCGAGTACAGAGGGTTGCAAAGCCGCGAGGTGGAGCTAATCTCACAAAGCTCGTCGTAGTCCGGATTGGAGTCTGCAACTCGACTCCATGAAGTCGGAATCGCTAGTAATCGTGAATCAGAATGTCACGGTGAATACGTTCCCGGGCCTTGTACACACCGCCCGTCACACCATGGGAGTGGGCTGCAAAAGAAGTGGGTAGCTTAACCTTCGGGAGGGCGCTCACCACTTTGTGGTTCATGACTGGGGTGAAGTCGTAACAAGGTAGCCCTAGGGGAACCTGGGGCTGGATCACCTCCTTACCTATACGACTAACTCGATGTTTGTTGAGTGTTCACACAGATGGCTTGTTGAACTTCTCGAAAGAGAAGGGAGAGCGAAATGCACCGCGAGCCGGTAAGCATTGTTCTTTAACAATTTGGAAAGCTGATAGTAATTAATGCAGCAAAGTCTGTTGCTGTGTTAATACAAAAAATTGAGTTCTTAAAACACTTTTTAAGTGTCTTGAATATTCAAGTCTAAGGCGAGTCCATCTTCTTGGTCGAAGATGAGACAAGTAAAACCAGCTGGTCGCAACGACCTAGGTGAGTGAAACTCATTTGGGTTGTATGGTTAAGCGACTAAGCGTATACGGTGGATGCCTTGGCAGTCAGAGGCGATGAAGGACGTAGTAACTTGCGAAAAGCGTTGGCGAGCTAGTAACAAGCATTTGAGCTAACGATGTCCGAATGGGGGAACCCAGCAGCATAAGCTGTTATCACTACATGAATACATAGTGTAGTGAGGCGAACGAGGGGAACTGAAACATCTAAGTACCCTTAGGAAAAGAAATCAACCGAGATTCCCCTAGTAGCGGCGAGCGAACGGGGATTAGCCCTTAAGTCAGAGGGGTGTTAGTGGAATGGTCTGGAAAGTCCAGCGGCACAGGGTGATAGCCCCGTACACGAAAACTAACCTTTGATGAAATCGAGTAAGGCGGGACACGTGATATCCTGTTTGAATATGGGGGGACCATCCTCCAAGGCTAAATACTCCTGACTGACCGATAGTGAACCAGTACCGTGAGGGAAAGGCGAAAAGAACCCCTGTGAGGGGAGTGAAATAGAACCTGAAACCGTATACGTACAAGCAGTGGGAGCGGTTCTTGAGACCGTGACTGCGTACCTTTTGTATAATGGGTCAGCGACTTACGTTTTGTAGCGAGGTTAAGCGAATAGCGGAGCCGTAGGGAAACCGAGTGTTAACTGCGCGTTTAGTTGCAAGGCGTAGACCCGAAACCCGGTGATCTAGCCATGGGCAGGTTGAAGGTTGAGTAACATCAACTGGAGGACCGAACCGACTAATGTTGAAAAATTAGCGGATGACTTGTGGCTGGGGGTGAAAGGCCAATCAAACCGGGAGATATCTGGTTCTCCTCGAAAGCTATTTAGGTAGCGCCTCGGACGAACACCTTTGGGGGTAGAGCACTGTTAAGGCTAGGGGGTCATCCCGACTTACCAACCCTTTGCAAACTCCGAATACCAAAGAGTGCTATCCGGGAGACAGACGGCGGGTGCTAACGTCCGTCGTCAAAAGGGAAACAACCCAGACCGTCAGCTAAGGTCCCAAAGTGTATGTTAAGTGGGAAACGATGTGGGAAGGCTTAGACAGCTAGGATGTTGGCTTAGAAGCAGCCATCATTTAAAGAAAGCGTAATAGCTCACTAGTCGAGTCGGCCTGCGCGGAAGATGTAACGGGGCTAAACATACCACCGAAGCTACGGGTGCAATCCATTAGGGTTGCGCGGTAGAGGAGCGTTCTGTAAGCCGTTGAAGGTGAAGGGGTAACCCACGCTGGAGGTATCAGAAGTGCGAATGCTGACATGAGTAACGATAAAGGGGGTGAAAAACCCCCTCGCCGAAAGACCAAGGGTTCCTGTCCAACGTTAATCGGGGCAGGGTGAGTCGACCCCTAAGGCGAGGCCGAAAGGCGTAGTCGATGGGAAACAGATTAATATTTCTGTACTTCCGCTAACTGCGATGGAGAGACGGAGAAGGCTAGGCTAGCGCGGCGTTGGTAGTCCGCGTTTAAGGTGGTAGGTGGGTGACTTAGGCAAATCCGGGTCACTATACACTGAGAGCTGATGACGAGGTCCTACGGGACTGAAGTAGTTGATGCCATGCTTCCAGGAAAATCTTCTAAGCTTCAGGTTAGCGGGAATCGTACCCCAAACCGACACAGGTGGTCGGGTAGAGAATACCAAGGCGCTTGAGAGAACTCGGCTGAAGGAACTAGGCAAAATGGTACCGTAACTTCGGGAGAAGGTACGCTGCTGTTGGTGATGGGACTTGCTCCCTAAGCTGACGGCAGTCGCAGATACCAGGTGGCTGCAACTGTTTATCAAAAACACAGCACTGTGCAAAATCGCAAGATGACGTATACGGTGTGACGCCTGCCCGGTGCCGGAAGGTTAATTGATTGGGTTATCGCAAGAGAAGCTCATGATCGAAGCCCCGGTAAACGGCGGCCGTAACTATAACGGTCCTAAGGTAGCGAAATTCCTTGTCGGGTAAGTTCCGACCTGCACGAATGGCGTAATGATGGCCACGCTGTCTCCAGCCGAGACTCAGTGAAGTTGAAATTGCGGTGAAGATGCCGTATACCCGCGGCTAGACGGAAAGACCCCGTGAACCTTTACTATAGCTTGGCACTGAACATTGACCCTACATGTGTAGGATAGGTGGGAGACTTTGAAGCGGGAACGCTAGTTCTCGTGGAGTCGTCCTTGAAATACCACCCTTGTAGTGTTGATGTTCTAACTCTGGCCCCTTATCGGGGTTGAGGACAGTGCCTGGTGGGTAGTTTGACTGGGGCGGTCTCCTCCCAAAGAGTAACGGAGGAGCACGAAGGTTGGCTAAGTACGGTCGGACATCGTACGGTTAGTGCAATGGCATAAGCCAGCTTAACTGCGAGACAGACACGTCGAGCAGGTACGAAAGTAGGTCATAGTGATCCGGTGGTTCTGAATGGAAGGGCCATCGCTCAACGGATAAAAGGTACTCCGGGGATAACAGGCTGATACCGCCCAAGAGTTCATATCGACGGCGGTGTTTGGCACCTCGATGTCGGCTCATCACATCCTGGGGCTGAAGTCGGTCCCAAGGGTATGGCTGTTCGCCATTTAAAGTGGTACGCGAGCTGGGTTCAGAACGTCGTGAGACAGTTCGGTCCCTATCTGCCGTGGGCGTTGGATGATTGAGGGGAGTTGCTCCTAGTACGAGAGGACCGGAGTGAACGAACCGCTGGTGTTCGGGTTGTCATGCCAATGGCATTGCCCGGTAGCTATGTTCGGAATCGATAACCGCTGAAAGCATCTAAGCGGGAAGCGAGCCCCAAGATGAGTCATCCCTTGGACTTTAAGTCCACTAAAGAGCCGTTCGAGACTAGGACGTTGATAGGTCAGGTGTGTAAGCGTTGTGAGGCGTTGAGCTAACTGATACTAATGACTCGAGAGGCTTAACCATACAACCCAGATGGGTTTTACTAAGCGTGCTTAGATAGAATACAAACACTTAAGAAGTGACTCAAAACAGCTTTCCGAATTTAACTGGAATAAAAATTTATCAACTACATCCATGTAGTTGACCCTAACGGGCCGCGCTAAAGCGCGTTAAAAATTGTTCCAGACAATTTTTTGCTTGGTGACAATAGCATTGTGGTCCCACCTGATCCCATCCCGAACTCAGAAGTGAAACGCAATCGCGCCGATGGTAGTGTGGGGTCTCCCCATGTGAGAGTAGGTCATCGCCAAGCGCCTAATTATCTCTATGAGATGTAACGAAGCCAGCTGAATAAGCTGGCTTTTTTGCATTTGTGTTTTAGTAAATTATTCCTATTTATTTCCCCTTTATTTCCACTTTCTATCTCTATTTCAGTCTTATCGGAGCTTGAAAATTTCTGTGTGTTGACTATGAATCTAGGCCAAAAAAAGAGCAACCTAGGCTGCTCTTAAATGTTCTTTTACGATTTGATAAAGTGGGTTATTTCGCTTCTTTAAGCCACTGAGCTGCACGTTTAGCGAAGTAGGTAAGGATGCCATCGGCACCAGCGCGTTTAAAGCACAGCAGAGATTCCATCACGATGGCCTTTTCGGCTAACCAATCGTTTTGAATGGCTGCCATATGCATGGCGTATTCGCCACTGACTTGGTAGGCGAAGGTGGGGACGGCTAATTCGGTTTTAACGCGGTGCACGATGTCCAGATACGGCATACCCGGTTTTACCATCACCATATCGGCGCCTTCTTGGATATCTAACGCGACTTCATGCAGTGCCTCATCACTGTTGGCAGGATCCATTTGATAGCTGTGCTTGTTGCCCCCTTTTAGGTTGCCTGCAGAGCCAACCGCATCGCGAAACGGTCCATAGTAATTAGATGAGTATTTGGCTGAATAGGCCATGATCTGCGTGTTTACATGACCAGCGGCTTCTAGCGCTTCACGAATTGCACCGATGCGGCCATCCATCATATCTGATGGTGCGACAATGTCTGCGCCCGCTTCGGCGTGGGACAGTGCTTGTTTGACCAAAATCTCGGTAGTGATGTCATTGAGGATATAGCCAGTATCATCGATGATGCCGTCTTGACCATGGGTGGTGAAAGGATCTAAGGCAACGTCGGTCATCACGCCTAGTTGTGGGAAGGCTTTTTTGAGTTCACGTACTGCGCGTTGCACTAATGCGTCTGGGTTATAGGCTTCTTCGGCCATCAGGGTTTTCTTTTCCGCGGGTGTTACTGGGAATAGTGCAATCAGAGGAATGCCTAATTCGACTAATTCCGCGGCTTCTTTTAGCAGTAGATCGATTGAGTAGCGTTCGATACCTGGCATTGAGGCGACTTTTTCAGTGCGGTTAGTGCCTTCTAACACAAACATGGGGTAGATAAGGTCATTTACCGTGAGGGCATTTTCGGCCATCAGGCGACGGCTGAAATCATGTTTACGCATGCGGCGCATTCTACGCTGAGGAAAAGCACTGGTAATGATATTCACATTAGACTCCTAAGTAGGTTCTGTTTGTGCTGGCGCATACCCTTTGACTTGGTTGCGTCCGCTATTTTTGGCCTGATAGAGCGCCTTATCAGCTTGCTCTAATAATTCGATACAGTGTTGGTCATCACGCATAACGTCGGCGCTGACCCCGACACTCACTGTGAGCGGGATAGTATTACCTTCCCATTCTAGTGCTATTTCAGTTACTGCAACTCTTATGCTTTCAGCAACTTGGATAGCACCATCCGTAGTGGTATTAGGGAGAATAATAGCAAACTCTTCACCACCAAAACGTGATACTAGATCGGTTGGCCGCTTTAAATGTTGCTGTAATGTATTGGCGATGGTGGTTAATGCGAGGTCGCCTGCCAAGTGACCAAAACGATCGTTGATCGATTTGAAGAGATCGATGTCTAGCATCAGTATCGCCATTGGAGTGTCTTGGCGACGACTGATTCGGCTCTCGGCTAATAAGCGTTTATTAAAGGTGCTGCGGTTTTTAACGCCGGTAAGACCGTCGATGGTACTTTGCTCGGTGAGTTTTTGGTTTACGTCATTTAGTTCTCTTAAGGTGATCTCAAGTTCTAAGGTGCGTTCCTGCACCATGCGCTCAAGTCTTTCATTAGTTTGAGCTTCTATCCTGAGTGCTTCTTCACGGGCGCTACGAATTTTTTGAGCTTGCTTAAGTGCCTCCTGCTGGATGCGTTGTTTAGCTTTGCGTTCATCGTTATAGCGGATGGCAAGCACTAAGGACATAAAGAGGATTTCGAAGGTTAAGCCAAACATGACAGGGGTTTGGGCTCTGATGTTGAGGTCAAGGACTCCTAGGTAGAGTGCGCAACTTAAGCAAGCACCAATAAGCATGCTTACCCAACCAACGGTATAGAGTTTTGCTAATTTTTGTCCTTTAAATGCTTGAATAGTAGCAAACAGCATCAGCAGGATGCTTATGACCATGCCAGAGATGATTTCGATATAGAGTGCCATACCATAGTTTAGGAAATTGGCGACAATTCCCATCAGAAGCATATATGCGGCCATGTAGCGACAAAGGACTAACATGCGGCGATTGTAATGTTTGAGTTGTAATATTTTTTCTGTAAACATCACCGCAAATATTGTGGTTAAGGGTAAGAGTAGTGGCACCATCAACTGCTGTAATGCTGGCCAATCTGGCCAGATAAATCGGAAGGCAAAACCATTAATGGTTGCTACCAGAAATGTCATACTGAGAACGTATCCCGAGTAATAGCTATAACTAAAGGAGCCAGATGCCAACGCTATAAACAGGCTGCATATCCCAATCGCTGCTAACACCCCAAGCTGAAAACCATTACTCACGGCGAAAGATTCCGTCATTGGCGATAAGTCATTAGCCGACCATAAATTTAATGATACGGCTGCGCTACCTTCGGTTTGAATGTGCAGAAAGAAATTGTGCTGCTCGTTAGCATTAATCTTAAATGGATATAAAAAGATGGTGCTGAGCAATGGGCGAGCGTTAAAGGGCAGCTTATCTCCTATAGTGATGGTTTCAATCAGTGTGTCATCAATAAAGTGGTAAATGGTAACGCTATCGAGCAGTGGATTATCTAAGGCAAGAATGCGGGAGAGGTTATGGCCATTGCTGGTTAAACTGAAATTTAACCAAAAGTCGTGTCGCTTTAGGTTTTGAATATCGTCATTGGTTAATTTATGCCACTGTTCTTTTGGCACTTTGAGAATATCGTTTATATGGCGTTTGTCATCTTGATGGGTAACGACTAACCAAGGTGTGAGGTTAAGTGGCGTTGGCGTACCGTCATCAATACTCATCATGCCTGCGGTCGCTGAGCCCGAGGCTAATATCAGTATCCAACTGAACAACAAACCGAGGAGTTTAGCCATGGTGTTGGCTCAAGTTGAAAAAGGCTAAGCTATTTTGGTAACACTGAGCCGCAAACTCGTCGGGGGCTTCACCCCGTAAATTGGCAATGTATTGTGCGATATAGGGCAAGTATTCAGGTTTATTTTTACTGGACTTGGGCTTAGGCCTCATACTCCTTGGTAGAAGATAGGGGCTATCGGTTTCTATCAATAGTCTCTCTTTAGGAATAAAAGGGACTAATTCGGCAAGTTCTTGACCGCGCCGCTCATCACACACCCAGCCTGTAATGCCCAAATGTAGCCCCAAATCGATGTAGGCTTCCATTTGTACTTTGCTACCCGTAAAGCAATGTAAAAGAGCGCCCGTTAACTCGGAGCGATATTCACTTAGTATTGCTAAGAAGTCGTCATGGGCATCACGCTCATGCATGAGTACTGGCATCTGAAGCGCAATCGCCAGCTCGAGTTGTTCCCTAAAGGCTTGGCGCTGGATTGGGCGAGGGGAAAAGTCGCGATTATAGTCGAGACCACATTCTCCCACTGCAACTACTTGTGGCATTTTACAAAGCTCGGCTTGAATCGTCACCGAGCCTGAATGCCACTCACTGGCATGGTGCGGGTGAACGCCTGCGGTGCAATAAAGCTTATCTGGGTATTGCTTGCATACGTCAATCGCGTTTGCGCTCTCGACCAAATTACTGCCAATGACAATGAGCGGCGAGACCCCGTGGGTTGCTGCTGCTTGAACGATTTCTTCGATATCAGGTTCGAGGGCGCTGCCGAGTAAGTTAACCGCTATATCTATATAGGTATAGGCTGACATTATTTTAGGCGCGTTACTCTAATCTTGGCGTTGCGGGACTCTGTACCTAAGTAGAATGAGCCTAATACGCCACGTTCAATGTAGACTTTTTCACCAGCTTTTAGGCTGTACTTACGACTTTCGGTTTGTTTCCAAATTTGGCCATTAGTGAAGGTTATCTTGAGCGCGCCATAGGCATCAGCTTTCACGCTTTGCACATCGAGAAAAATCTTATCGGTGAGCTCTTCACGAACCTGCTTGGCTTCCATACCAAAGCTTGCTTCAGCTTGTGCAGTCGAAGGCGCCGGCACAGGTGTTCCCGCTACAGGCAATGTGGCTGGAGCTACCGATGACACGGGGGCTGCTGGTGCAATAGGGGCAATTGGTGCAACAGGAGTAATAGGTTGGGTTGGCGTTACTGCGTTAATCGAATGAATATTCGCTGCCAAAGTGTCGTAACAGGCTAAACGCTGTGGTTCTTTAGTAATTGCCGAACACTGAATGACTTGCTGCTCAATGCTGGCATTCGCCTGCAGTGACACTAGCATCACTGCAGCAATAAGGTGTAAACGCATTCGAATTTTCCTTTTTATTATTATCCGCGAACGCTTAGGTTAGTCGTTCGTTTGTTCCGTATCGTTTTCAGCGTCACTTTCGTCGGGTTTACTGTAAAAACGTGCCGCAAAAAGACCACCTTCAAACAATAACAGCATAGGCACGGCTAGCATAGTCTGAGAAATCACATCGGGTGGTGTGAGTAGCATGCCCACTACAAAGGCGCCAACCACGATATAAGGACGCTTTTTTCTCAAATCTTCTGGGGTGGTAACGCCAGCCCAGCAGAGTAGTACTACCGCTACAGGAATTTCGAAGGATAAGCCAAAGGCAAAAAACAGTTTAAGGATGAAATTCAGATAGCTGCTTATGTCCGTCGCAACTAATACGCCTTCGGGTGCGGTATTGGCAAAAAATCCAAATACGACAGGGAAAACCACGAAGTAAGCAAAAGCGATCCCTAAATAAAACAACATGGTACTGCTAATCAGTAATGGGACAACTAAACGTTTTTCATGCTTGTATAACCCTGGCGCCACAAATGACCAAATTTGATAAAGTACATAGGGCACTGCCACAAAAAAAGACAGAACTAGGGTCAATTTGAATGGTGCGAAGAAAGGCGCTGCAACGTCCGTCGCAATCATACTGCCACCCATAGGCAATGACTGCATCAAGGGTATTGCCATGTAGTGGTAAATGTCATTTGCCCAATAAACACTGCAAATAAATACAAGTAAAACGCTGGCAATGGCTTTGAGCAGCTTGGACCTGAGTTCAAGCAAATGGCTTATAAGTGGCTGCTGTTGCGACATGAATTATCCGTTAGCTTTTGAATTTGAACGGGTGTCCTCACCCTGAGGTGTCACTTCGGTAATAGGTTCTTGAGATGTGTTTGTCGATGAAGCGTCCTTGACTGAAGGTATATCTTCAACCTGATAGGGTCTATTTACAGAATCTGCTGCTTGCTTCAATTGATCGATGGATTGTTGCAGCTCAGGCGACAGATTTTTTAAGCCTTGGCTTTCAGCTTTTTTGAGGTCGGCATGTAGCTGCTCAATCTTAAGCTCTTGCTCAAGCTCTTCTTTTACTGAGTTGGCCATGCGTTTCATTGCGCGGATCCAACCCGATATTGAACGTACTGCAACCGGTAGACGTTCGGGGCCAAGAACCACTAGCCCCAGAACACCGATCAGCAGCAGCTCCATAAAGCCGATACCGTCAAACATAAAAATTACGCCTGTTCTTTTTGAGACTCAGGTTTCTTTTCAGTCGCCTGCTGGGTTGTTTGTGCGGTTTTGTTTACTTCTGTTGTATCTTCTATAGCTTTTTTAGTCTCGTCGGATTCAGAAGACATAGCGTTTTTGAAGCCTTTGACTGCACCACCTAAGTCACCGCCCAATGAGCGCAATTTCTTAGTGCCAAACAATAAGATCACGATTAACGCTATGATAAGAAGTTGCCAAATACTAATGCCACCCATGAAGGTATCCTCTTAATTGATATCGGTTCTATTATGAACCTCTGATTAATTAGTGCTAGCTAAAATTTACGATTCTTTGGCCTAGATCGCCATCCGACAATCCATAACACTGCGCCCGAAATCAGGCAAACGTAAGGGCTCCACAGTGTATCGTTTTGGTTAAACAATAACGTGCCACAGATCAATAAAATGGCAGCGGTAATCAGTAAGTAATTACTTTTATGCGCCTGTTGTTGATATTTAAGGTACATGTCCAGCATTTGTTGCTGGGAACTCAACAGTTTTCTGCCTAATTTGAGATTGTCGTAAATCAGCTCTGGGAATTCGGGTAGCTTATCAGACCAATAGGGAAGTTTGGTAGATACCTTTTTTAACAATGCCTTAGGGCCGACTTGCTCCGCCATCCATTGCTCTAAAAACGGTTTGGCCGTTTGCCATAAATCGAGCTGTGGATACAGTTGGCGTCCTAGACCTTCGATATACAGCAGGGTTTTTTCGAGTAGAACCAGTTGTGGCTGCACCACAATATCGAAGTGTCGCGCGGTGCGGAACAGTTCTAGCAGTACATGGCCGAAGGAGATTTCATCGAGCGGTTTATTAAACATCGGCTCGCAGACCATTTTAATCGCTTGCTCAAAAGCCTGCAGATCGGTTTTCTCCGATACCCAGCCCGATTCGACGTATAGCTGGGCGATGCGGTGATAGTCTCGATTGAAAAACGCGAGGAAGTTTTCCGCCAGATAACGTTTATCCACTTCGCTCAGGGTGCCCATAATGCCGCAGTCTAGGCCAATGTAGTAAGGGTTTTCGGGATGGTCGCGGGAGATAAAAATATTGCCGGGATGCATATCGGCATGGAAAAAGTTATCCCGAAAAACTTGGGTGAAAAATAGCTCAACACCGCGCTCCGCCAATAACTTAAAGTTAGTACCCTGCGCCTTAAGGGCCTCGATATCCGCAACCGGAATACCGTAAATACGCTCCATCACCATCAGACGAGGGTAGCAAAGCTCTTCATACACATAGGGCACGTAGAGTGCATCCGAGTCGATAAAGTTGTTACGTAGCTTCACCGCATTGAGGGTCTCAAGCTTAAGATTGAGTTCACCCAGAATCGTCACTCGATAATCTTCAATCACCTCAGCGGGTCGTAGACGATTGCCATCTCCCAACAGATAATCGATAAGCTTTGCGGTTTGCGACATCAACAGCAGATCGGCTTTGATTTTGACTTCCACATTGGGGCGCAGCACCTTTAGCACGACTTCTTTACCATTGGATTTGAGGGTGGCGGTATGCACTTGGGAAATTGATGCTGAGGCTAATGGGGTTTCATTGAAATTGTCGAACAGCGACTCAATGGGAGCCTTGAGTTCAGCCTCTATCGCTTGGCGCGCCAAGGCGCCATCAAAGGGCGGCACTTTATCCTGCAACATGGCGAGCTCATTCGCCCATTCATCGCTTAACAGGTCACGACGGGTCGATAACATTTGCCCAAGTTTAATATAAACCGGACCGAGCTCCTGCATTGCCAGTTTTAAACGCTCGCCACCGGGTTTGCCTTTGTGCTTATTGCGGATCCAAAACAGGCTATTGCGGGCAAGTTTAAAATACCAAGGGGTCATCTTTGGCGGTAAAACGTCATCTAACCCGTATTGCAACAGGGTTTTGATTACATGGTAGCCGCGGCGGATACTGGCAATGGTCATGGGGCAATTTGGTCTCTTAATTTGGCAATCCGTTGTTCAAGCTTGCAGGTGTCGGCAATTAGCTCGTCTATTTGATCGCGAAAATGCAGAATTTCGATGGGGTGTGGCGCGAGGCGATATTCTTCAACGGCCAATTGGCCTAAGTGGGAGCGCGTCTTACGCAGTACCTCTAAGGCAAAATTTTTCGCCTCAAGTCCACCACTGATGAGTTTATGGGTTGGTCCATCACCGAGATAACGTGATAGCGGCTCGGCAAAATCGAACTCAATGCCACGCAGGTACTGACTAAAGCTTTGCAGTAGATTGAGGTCACCTTCGAGGATCAACTTATCTTGCTTTATCAGTTCGGTGAGGTTGGCGCCTTCGGTCACGCGGTAAAGGGTAGTCGCATCGGCATGCAGGCTGACATCGACATCGCCTTCATAGCGACTCATCACTTGGATTTCTTTAGCGAATATGAGGTAAATTGGCCAGCTCAATTGGGATAATTGAATTTTAAACACTTTACCGTGCAATTGGCGCGCTCGAGCATATTCGTCGCCAGCCTGGGCCTGAAGTTTTTTCAGACCCATTTCAATGGCAGCACAGATGAGTAATACCACTTCTTGGGGCATCATTAGAATTTATAACCGCGATGCAGGGCAACAATACCATCGGTCATGTTGGTGTAATCGACCTGTTCAAAGCCTGCGTCCACCATCATTTGCTTGAGGGTGTCTTGATCTGGGTGCATACGGATAGATTCTGCTAGATACTCGTAGCTGCCCGCATCCTGAGTGATGATGTCACCCATCTTAGGCAGTACTTTAAAGCTATATAAATCATAAACTTTACGCATGATTTCGTGTTGAGGTTTAGAAAATTCTAACACTAATAGCTTACCGCCTGGCTTGAGTACACGTTGCATTGAACGCAGCGCTGCATCTTTGTCGGTCACATTACGCAGACCAAAGGCGATGGTTATGATATCGAAATAGTTGTCTGGGAAGGGCAGTGCTTCGGCGTTGGCCTGTACATAATTGACATTATTCACAATGCCACGATCACGCAGTTTAGTGCGGCCCACTTTTAACATCGAATCGTTAATATCAGCTAATACGACTTCACCCTTATCGCCTACTAAGTGTGAGAATTTAGCAGTTAAGTCACCGGTACCGCCCGCAAGATCGAGTACCTTCATGCCTGGACGAGCGCCAGAGACTTCAATGGTGTAACGTTTCCAATAACGGTGAATACCGAAGGACATAACGTCATTCATGATATCGTATTTGGCCGCGACCGAATGAAATACATCGGCGACTAAATCCGCTTTTTTCTCGGCTTCTACGGTTTTGTAACCAAAGTGGGTATTTTTAGAATCGCCCTCAGACATCAATGTATTCCTATTGTTTTGCAAAGTATTGGTTGCGAGTGTAAGCCATCGCCTACATTTGCTGAATCTTTGATCTATCACTCTGTGATCGAGCTCTGCGATTGAGTGCGCAATTGCTTATCAATCTTTATGCTGCTCTGCACGCTTTAAGTCTTTGAGTTGCTGCCAGACGACCACATAAAACGGACTGGCATTAGACCACAATATCAGGTTTTGGTGAATAGCCTTGCGCCCAGCATGGGCGCAAGCTTCAATCAATTATCCTAAATACTGACGACGACCCTGCACATAGGCGTAGATCAGCTCGCTGATACTCTGGCCTACTTCTTTAAGACCAGCCTCCATTCCCACCTCATGACAGCTTGGTGCTGCTTCGGCTAAGTGTAAATAGGCGCATGGGCAGTTGCGAGCTATGTAACTAACATAATGGGCTGCATCAAGAAGTGGAATCCCTGCCGCAGTCGATGCGCTACTAGGCATTTTGGCAATGGCATCAACATCGAGTTCTAGCCCCACTGGCAAGCTGGTGCTATTCAACTTATCGGCAATCTCATGCAGCGCTTGGGTTAAGGTCATTTCACGGCGAACCCAAATTTGTTGCAGACTATGCCAAGTGCCACCAAATTCGGTCAGCTGCTGCAGATTCGCTTCACTGTTTTTTAATTCGTGAAGACCTAATACATGGTAGCTACCTAATGCGCCGTGGCTGGCGGCATAACTGAATCCATTGCCGCTGTGGCGACCTTCGAGCAGGCGAAAATCGCTGTGGGGATCAAGGTTTACCGCTGCCACTTGGCGCTGGTAATGGGCGTAAGTTGCCATGAGTAAGCCATAGGCATTGTTATGGCCGCCACCAATGAGGATGGGCTCGAGTCCTGCCGCCATAATGGCCGTGACTATCCTGATCACGCGCTCATCTAAACGCTCGACCGCTTGGCGCAGGCTTTCAACACTGGCCTCAGTACTTTGCAGTTGTAAATCCTCCGTGTGGACTTGGCCTAAAATCAGACATTCAGCCCCCGACAGAAATCGATTCGATTGCAAATTGAGCCATTGGCGCATGCTAGTGGTGAAGGCATCGGTTGCACCTCCACGACCAAGGTTTGCCCGTGGGCCTATGTCCTCGCCAACGCCCAAAATGGCAAACTGAGCCCCATGTGCTTTAGCGATAGCAAGAATGGTATCAAGAGAGTGTTCGTGATTAGCTAAATGTACACACTGGCCAATTTTAGTTTCGCCTGCTCTAGGGCTAACGAGACTGGTCACATCGGCTTGAGTAAAGGGGATAAATTCGAGCATGGGTGAGAGATTTCTTATCGGGCCAAAGACAGCTCATTGTGGCGCAGCCAAGGGCCAATATTCAATGGTGCTAAGCTAAAAATAGGCAATAAAAAAGCCAGCTTAGCTGGCTTTCTTGTCGACAAATTTGTGTTACTCGATATCGAGTGGCTCAGGTGAAAGAATAATGCCAGTGTTATCGGCATAGATATGATCACCAGGTAGGAAGGTCACGCCACCGAAGTTAACGGGAATTTCCACTTCGCCAACTGAGTTACCATCGGCACCAACAGGAATAGAAGCTAGGGCTTGGATACCAATATCAAGTTCCTCAAGGGCATCCACATCACGCACAGAACCGTAAACGATAATACCTTCCCAGTTATTGCTAACGGCAATTTCAGCGATAGCTGCATCGATAAGTGCTCGGCGCAGTGAACCACCACCATCGACCAGTAAGACTTTACCTTGGCCATCTTCTTGTAAGACTTCGGCGATTAAGCCGTTATCTTCAAAACACTTGATTGTGCTGATGGAACCACCGAAAGAGCTACAACCACCATAATTACTGAACATGGGCTCAACAACATCGACGACATCTAAGTACATGTCACATAGTTCTGAGGTGTTGTATTCCATATTTACACTCCTATTGATCTGCTTTGCGTACAGTTTAGCGAGTTTACGTCAGTATAAAAGGGATTGATGAAAAGAAAAGTGTTATCAATCACGGTATTGATGCACTTTTGAACTTAGCACCCCTGTAGTAAAATTTCTATATCTGGCGATTTATTATCCTTTGAGCTTGATTTAAGTCATCTAATAACGGTTTTTTATTACAACTCTTATTCTGGATTTGTTATTATATACGAACACTGAGTTTTATTATTTAACTAAATTGCTTTGGGGCACGGATCCCCCGTTATGCCTATGGACGGTATAGGGTCTTTGAGAGGTGCCTGTGGAAGCTTTAAACACTGTTGAAATTATTGGTTATATGGCTTCTGTCATGGTTGCGATTTCGCTCATGATGAAGAACATCGTTTGGTTGAGATGGTTAAACTTCGTTGGTTGTTCGCTGTTTGTCATCTATGGCGTATTTATTTCAGCTTGGCCAGTAGCTGGTATGAACGCTTTTGTAGCTTGTATTAACATCTACCACCTGACTAAAATTTACCGTGCAAAAGGTGTCGAAGCGGCTACCGCTTAAGCCCTAATAAACAGTCCGATAGGTGTCGCCTTTATAGAGCGTTAGGGCGACACGCTGTTTTAACCCCATTGTTTACCTTCTTTCTTGATTTTCCCGCCACACATTTATTTTATTGGCTGTCATAAAACTTTAGGTTCTATGTCACTTGCCTGTCATCGGCGCTTTTTAGTCTCTATTTATCTCTCGTTTTTGGCCGTCGACGGCACCATTCTATCGTGGACTGCGTTGGTAAAATTTGCCTGAGTGCTGAGCGCTGTCGAAAGAATGTATCGATAAACATCACAGTAATACTCGCAGGGAAACCTGCAAGGAGTCTGTTTTATGTTGAGCTACATTAATGATTTAGATAAGAGGCTGTTTTTTCTTGTAGTCGATTTGAGTCAAAAACACCGTTGTAACAATCTCGCTAAACGTATTTCTGCCACAGGAGACGGCCCACTTTACTTGTATTTCTCGGTGGGATTGTTATTAACCCATGGACAGGGACAGGCCTTTTTTAACTTGATGTTGGCCAGTTTTTTAATCGAGTTACCGCTGTATTTACTCCTCAAAAATAGTATTCGCCGCATGCGTCCATGCTATGCCTTGGCTGGGGTTGAGGTTGGCTTTAAACCTTCTGATCGCTTTAGTCTTCCTTCTGGACATACGGCCGCTGCTTTTGTGACGGCGACTTGTATGCTCCAGGTTTACCCAGTTGCAGCGCCTTTGGCTTACCTATGGGCACTTTGTATTGGTGGTTCACGTATCGCCCTTGGGGTGCATTATCCCTTGGACATAGTGGCGGGTGCAGTATTGGGAATGGGCGCGGTGTGGTTAGTAAACCCAGTGATATAGTCGCAATAAAAATGGATGAGCACTCTTTACTGGTGGCATTGATGCTAATGAATTAAAGGACAATTAATGCGAATTCTTTATGGGGTGCAAGGCACTGGCAATGGTCATTTGAGCCGAGCAAGAGTCATGGCTAAGGCGCTGCTTAAGCAAAACATCCATGTGGATTTTTTATTTTCAGGGCGAAGGCCAGAGCAATTTTTCGATATGGACTGTTTTGGCGAATATCGGGTGCAGCAGGGAATGACCTTTGCGACTCAATCGGGCAGGATAAATCTTTCGCAAACCGTTAAACAAAATTTGTCGTTATCACTGTTAAGGGATATTCAAGCTCTTGATTTGCATTGCTACGATCTCGTACTGAATGACTTTGAGCCTGTCTCAGCCTGGGCGGCTAAAAACCAAGGAATACCGTCAATCGGTATTAGTCATCAAGCTGCTTTGACTCACCCAGTGCCTAAGCTTGGCAGTTCTTGGTTTAATGAATTGTTACTTAATTACTTCGCGCCAGTGGATGTGGCTTTGGGTTGTCATTGGCATCATTTTGGTTTCCCTATTTTGCCGCCATTTGTTGAAGTCGAATCCTGTAGCATCGAGCACAGTCATCAGATTTTGGTGTATTTACCCTTCGAAGATCCTGATGTCATCGCCGAATTTTTTCAATCCTTCAGCAATTATCAATTTCTGGTTTATCACGCCGAGCTGCCCACAAAAGCGCTTGCCGACAATATTCAGTGGTACGGTTTTAGCCGTGATGGTTTTAAGCTCCACCTTGCTGGTTGCGGCGGTGTTATTGCCAATGCAGGATTTGAATTGTCGAGTGAAGCCTTAACCCTAGGGAAAAAACTCTTAGTTAAGCCCTTGATTGGTCAGTTCGAGCAGTTATCGAATGTGGCGGCATTGCAGTTACTTGGAGCGGGAGACAGTATGATGAGTTTAGATAGCGCTACCGTGAAACGTTGGCTCAAGGCCGCATCTCCCGAGCCTATTGCTTACCCGCAGGTGGGGCATGCGTTAGTGAACTGGATTAAAGGTGGTCAGTGGCAAAATGTTCAACCTTTGTGTCAGGAACTTTGGAGTCAGGTTAAACTGCCTGACACTTGGCGTTAAGCATGATAAATCAGAACCTGAAAAGCGCCTGAGACACTAGCTGGGCGTATGGGCTTAGCGTATAATTTCGCCAACTTTGCTGTTAGCCCTTTCAGCACACCTTTGTAGGCCTAGCCTGGCCGTTGATTATGTTGTTATAAATGAGCCTGAAGAAGTTTACTCAGTACAAGCTACTGTTCTTAATGTTATTGGCCCTCGGCATTTTACTTCCATTTATTCCCGATAGACCCTACCACTTACCTGGGGCGGACATTGCTACTCAGAATATGCATGTCATTGAATTTAATGATCATGGAAAACCCCATATCGAAGCACAATGGCAGGGTTTACAGGCGCGTATTGAGCAACCAAACAATGGTGTTGCACCTGAACTACTGATTTTTGTCCATGGCTGGCACCATAGCGCTAATCCTAAGGATGATAATTTCATTGCTTTTGAGCAGTTTTATCAACAAATGGCGGCTATGGACTCGCAGCGTAATTTGCTTGGTCTTTATGTTGGCTGGCGTGGGGACAAATTGGATCCTTTTTGGCTCGATGGTTCCGATGACCCGACGAGTTGGATTGAACCCTTAGATTTTCCAACCATTTTGCAACGTAAAGCGGTGGCAAAACACATAGGCCAAACTGGCTTATCCGAACTGTTAGATAGACTTGATGGACTGGTGAAAGAACAGAAATTATCTCGTTACACTGTGATTGGTCATAGCCTGGGTGGCTTAATGGTGCTGCATGCTAGCAAAGACAGAATTAAGCACGCCATCGATACTGAACAGGATAATCCTAATCTATTCTTGCTGTTAAATCCTGCCGCTCCCGCGAAGGATTTTAAACCGCTCGATACCTTATCAAGTGTCGATAGGCAAAAACCGAGTATGGTGGTACTGCAATCTAAGGGCGACTTTGCGGTCAAAGAGGCGTTTAATTACATCAAAGATGGCGAGCGTGCACTCGGCAATTCCTGGGCAATAACCCATGATATCGATAGATGTTCGGGCGGGAATTGTAATAAGACCATCAAAATCCCCACTGCATTGCAGGCCCACGACAACATGCCTGGTTGTATGATGACTTTGCCCAATACAGGTTGGAAAATTCGTGCTCGTCTGCAAGCACGCCGTAGCGTGCAAACATGCCAAGATGCCAATATGCAGGCCGTGTGGGTGCTGGCCGTGTCCGATGAAATTGTCTCCGGCCACAATGGAATCCTCACTCCAGATCACGCTAAAGCGCTATCTGAAGTGATGGAGATGATCGATTTATATCGCAACGAACTACCGCAGCATGCTGTTGAGGCTAGTGAAGATGCAGTTGATATAATGCAGCCATCAGACATGAATGAAATAGATGCAGAAACGGTTACCGCCACCGAGCTAGATAAGGCATCAGAGACTCCCTTACTTGAAGGTGCGTCTCTTATGGGGGTTAACGACACTGGTACAGACCGAAAGCTGTCAACTCCAGAAGATATTAAGTTTCATAACATTGATATACCGGCAACGGATGAGCAAAAACACGCTCAAGAAGCCCCTCAAGCTGACCAAACGTTGTCTGATGCAAAAAACTCACAAGAGTAAGGTGATCAGATAAAGTAATTCAGTTATTCAAATAAATGAGTCTCAACTAAAAAAGTTGAGACTCATTAAGATATCGAAATGGCCATAGACCAATAGCGGCAGGGTTGTAAGAGATCTTAAAAAACACAAAGAGTTTATTCGCCGCAGATTGCTTGTGTCTGCTGTTGACATTGTTGCTCAGTATCTTCTTCCGAATTCGCTCCTAAACAAAAATCGAGTCTCAGCGTCCTTTTTTCCGCAGCTTGGTTTGTCGAAGATCTCGGTGTCCATTTCCATTCTTTCACCATTTTTTTGGCATACTTTCCTAGATCTCTGTGGGGAATAGAGTTGATGACTTCGACATTTTCAGTGTGTCCAGACTCAGAAATATCGAAAGATAGTACAGTTTAACCTCTGATTTTCGCCTTCGCTAATTCTATAGGGTATAAAGGGGTCTCTTTATTCGAACGTTCCCAGATGAATGCCTCTGTTGGTTTAACATTAGTTACTTGAACATCCCCGAAGATTTTGAGAGTTTTTGCTGAAACGGTGCTTGTGGCCGTTAAAAAGGTAAGAGCAATAAAAGCTAAATATTTCATCAAACACTCCTTGTGATTCTAGTCAATATCCATTTTGCATAAGTAAGTGCTTAGCAAGCATGTTGTTATAACTTATCAGATATTAAGAGTTTTTTTGATATGTTTTTATCGATTTTTTCGTCGCATGTGCAAGCAGTATAGAAGCAGCAAAGAGAGCTGTAGACTGACAATCATCCAAGTTGAATATTCATGTTGATGGTAAAAGGCGAGTGCTGGGGCGATTTCATTGCGAATCAATACAGGTCCTAAACCAAACAAGCAGACCCAGAGGCTGGTGGCGAGGATATTGCCGATGATAAAGGGTTTTAATGGCATCTCGGCTAGGCCGCAGCCAATAAACATAAATTGCTTGAGTCCTTCGATAAAGCGGCTAATAACTAGAGCGGTAATGCCATAGCGGTCGATGCTGTTATGAAGCTTTGCTTCAAGATTAGGTTTTATCCAACCCTTATCACGTAATAGATGGCCAAAACGCCTACCCAAAAAGTATCCCACGCTGTTTCCCGTGAGTGCGGCTAAGGCGGCAACGGTTATTACTAAGGCTAGTGACATATCTCCCGTTGTAGAGTTAAGGCTGGCGACAATTAACAGCGATTGGCCTGGCGCTGGAATACCAAAACCCTCTACCGCGATGGCAATAAATAGCAGCAGATAACCGTACTGGCTTAGCCAAGGGGTCATTTCATTGATGATATGTTGTAGGGCTTCAGGCATTAAGCTGTGTGGTAGCGATTGTCAGATTTGGACTTAGCTTAGCCGTGTTTTGAGATGGAGGACGAGTTTTTACATAAGGATTCATCTGCAGTTTAATCTGGCTTTAGCTCGCGATGAAACTCGAACATAGGAAGAATGGTGGCTTAGATAAGACGTGTAGCATGCAGTACGATTCTAGTTAAGCGATAGGCAATAAAAAGCCGAACTGTGTTCGGCTTTTTATCAGACAGTTAGCTAAGCGCTTTTTGATTAAGCGAATGCAGCTTGTAGTTGTGGCACAACTTGTTTCTTACGGCTTAATACGCCATCTAACCATACTTTGCCATCGACAGGTGTTTTTCCGTAGGCGCGGTTAACCAGATCGGCATCGTCAGAAATCACTAACAGTTCAGAGCCTTCTTTCATGATGTCGGTCAGCAGTAACAATACGCTGTGACGGTTGCCCTCAGCCTTCAGTGCTTTGATATCGGCTTCAAGTTCAGCTTTGATGCTGTCAAATACAGACAGATCAATCACTTCTAACTGACCGATACCCACTAAGTTACCGTTCATGTTGAAGTCTTTAAAATCGCGCATCACGAGGTCACGGGCTGGAGTGCCTTCAACGGCAGACTTCACTTTGAACATTTCCATGCCCAGCGCTTTGAAGTCTTCAACGCCCGCGATTTCGGCTAAGGCTTCAACGCAGCGGATATCAGCAGTGGTGCAGGTAGGTGATTTGAAGATCACTGTGTCGCTCAGGATGGCGCACATCATGATGCCAGCGATGTTTTTAGGGATGGCAACTTGATGGAAGTCGTACATCATTTTGATCACAGTGTTGCTGCAACCTACTGGGCGGATCCAGCATTCTAACGGTGTATCTGTCGTTAGATCGCCTAATTTGTGGTGATCAACGATACCAACGATAGTCGCTTGAGCGATATCGTCCGGCGCTTGAGTCAGTTCAGAGTGGTCAACAATGTAAACTTGCTCGCCAGCATAGCTGGTTTTGTATTCTGGGGCTTCGAAGCCAAAACGCTCCAGAATAAAGGCGGTTTCTGGTGATAATTCACCTAAACGTGCGGCAACGGCTTCTTCACCGATTTGGTTTTTTAAATAAGCTAACGCGATAGCACCGCAGATTGAATCAGAATCGGGAATTTTGTGACCGACAACGTACATAGGCATTTGGGGAACTCTCCTTTAAATTTGTGGCAATTTTAACAATATTTCGCCAGATTCGGAAATAGCCAAAGCGCATATGGGGCGGCTTTGACAAGCTATTGTGCTCAAAATGTGTGCTTAAAATGCCCTGTCACTTTCGCAAATGGGCGAGGTCACTTAAACAAGTGCAGGTTTTAGTCTTCAACCTTTACCTTGATCACGACTTTACGCACCTGTGTGGCATTGTCGCCAGCGCCCGGCATATGGATATCGCCAGGGAAGAATAGCGCGAACATACCCGCTTTGAGTTTTACAAAAGAAGCGTCGGCTTGGTTCGAGTCATAATCGAAGTTGGCGTAGTCGTGTTTATCAAAATAAGGCTTAGATGGTATTTGATCGGCTAATGGCAGATAACCGAATTCTTCTTCACCGCTGTAAACGTATTGCACATCGATATATTTTCTATGAACTTCAAATGGTTGTGTTTCTTTTGGCTTAGTTTGATAGTCATTGACGATAACAAAGATATTGTCACCATCAAGGGGATAGTTACCCACGGGAAGCTGACTGAAATCGGTCGCAGCTAAGTGCTCTAACGCCATGGTAATACGTGGATTTAACGACTGATAAATCTGGCGATTTGCTAAGGTATCGACAATCATGGGGTACTCGATATTAATAAGCGGAAACAGTTGCCGCGATTATAAACTCTTCACACCCCATAAGGCATCCAATATCAGTTTTTTCGATTTAGCGTCTTGCGGGATTTATCGGTCAGTTGTTTATTGCAGACCGCATGCATGCTTTAATTTGGCTATCAAAGGCTAATTTAGGGTGTGCACTTGTCTGCTTTACGTTTTCTCGCGGGTTCCAGCGCTTTTAACATTTTGACTGAGCAGGGGCTTAAGGCCGAACATTTTAGCCAATTACTGGCCGCATCCGGCGGGCCTAAATGGCTGGGGATTGCAGGTCTCGATAAATACCTTTTCAGTGAGTTTTTTAAGGATAGAAAAACGCCCTTATACACCCTAGGAGCATCATCGGGCGCTTGGCGTTTGGCCTGTCTTGCGCAAAATGATCCACTCAAAGCCTATGCTCGGTTAGAGGCGTTTTATATTGGCCAGCGTTATGAAACCCTCCCGACGCCTGCAGAGGTCAGTGAGCAGGTATCAGGCATTGTTGAAAATATTTTAGGTGATAGTGGTGCAGCCGAAATTGCGAATAATCCGCATATTCACAGCCACTTAGTGGTTTGCCGCGCTAAGCATTTAAACAAGTTCAAACATAAATTGCCCTTAGTGGCGGGGCTGGCAATCACAGCTGCAACGAATCTTTTGAGTCGTAAAACCCTTAACTGGCATTTTGAGCGACTTATTTTTAGTCAGCAGCAGAGTGCTTCGCCCTTTATGCAGCTAACTGATCTTAAAAGTCAGCAGGCAAAACTTACCGAAAGTAATATGAAATCAGTGATGTTAGCGACGGGCTCGATTCCCTTAGTGCTGGCACCTGTCGAGCGCATTGAAGGCGTTGAAGATAGTAAATACTATGATGGCGGGATCACCGACTATCATTTCGACTTTCCGCTTTCGCATGCACCGGGTTTAACCCTGTATCCGCATTTTTATCCCCATATCAGTCCCGGCTGGTTCGATAAATCCTTATCTTGGCGCCGTACCCACCGCAATTATCATAATGCGCTCGTGCTGGCACCATCTGCCGAGTTTGTGGCTTCATTGCCCTATGGGAAAATCCCCGATCGTGAAGATTTTAAAAAGCTCGATACGACCGCAAGGATGAAATACTGGCGCGCTTCGGTGGCCCTAAGCGAGCGCCTTGCCGATGAGTTCGCCGAGGTAGTTGCTAAGGGGAATGTGGCTTCGATACTTGAGCGTTTCTAAGCAATACATTGCCTAAAGATTAAAGATCTTTTTTGCACTCAGCAGCTTTAGGAAGGAAATTATTTCACCTGCTACACTCTAACGTATTAAGGAATTCGGATGTTTTTTGACCGTTTCCTTCTAAGAGTGGGCAGGAGGTTGCTATGCAAACACGAGAAATGGCGTTAATCATACGCGATGCCTTGTTGCTGCCACAGGGAAGGATTGAGGTACGCATCATTGAGCCTGGACAACTTCGTATGGTCGCAGATGTGCTTAAAGGTAAATATGAATTGGCCTTTGCCGCGATGAAACCGAGCGGCACGCCGCCCTGTTATTCCCATGCGACCCAATGTGAAATTATCGATTTTAATCAGCTGGATGACGATACCCTGAGCATAGTGCTCGAAGGCAAGCAACGGGTGAGCATTCTGTCTGCGGCGCAGACCAAGGATAAACTTTGGATGTCGCGCACCTTGCCCTGCCAGAACTGGCAGGAAGAACCCATAAGGGGCGAGTTTGAACTGATTAGCGCCGCACTCGAGCAGTTCTATGAGGTCAACCCCGAACTGCTGGAGCTCTATACCCAAGTGCACCTTGAAGATGCCGCTTGGGTAAGTCAGCGCTGGCTCGAAGTGCTGCCCATGTACAATCGCGACAAGTTGGTACTGGTCAATCAGCCTGATTGTCACAAAACCATGGACTTTGTGCTGCAGCTGATTAAGTCCCATGTGGACTGAAAAAGCGCACAAAGGATAAAATAGCGGCTCATCATACTTGCTACTATTTTAGTGGCCATTATATTAGTAGCCGTTATTTTTGATATGACACAATCTGCCCGCGCCGCCCAACCTTCATTCGTCGTGCTTCCACTGGACGTCGTCGACAAGCCTACTGTCTTTTCCTACCTGATAAGCCACTATGATCACATAGGTGAGGCGGTATGGCGCCAACGAATTCTCGATGGCAAAGTGCATTGGCAGGACGGCAGTCTTATCGATTTAGAGACGCCCTATCGCCCAACCGCGAGGGCATATTATTACCGTGAAGTGCCGATTGAGGCCAAAATTCCCTTTAGCGAGAAAATTCTCTACCAAGATGACAATATCATCTTGGCCTATAAGCCTCATTTTTTGCCTGTGACTCCAAGCGGCGATTTTGTGAATGAATGCCTTATCCATAGATTAAGGCTCAGTACGGGCATTGATACTATCGCTCCTGCCCATAGGTTAGATAGAGAAACCGCAGGGGTTATCCTGCTAACCACTCGCCCAGAGACTCGCCACGTATATCATCAGTTATTTATCGATGATGCGATTCGTAAACACTATCAAGCGATTGCTAAGCTGACGCCCGAATTAATAGCGCAGCTTCAGCGCGGTGACTTAACCCTGCCGCTTCATTGGACGGTTAAAAATCGCATGCAGCGCAGTGAGCCGAGTTTTACCATGAAGGTGGTCGATGGCGAAGCCAATACCCATTCGGAAATCAGTCTGGTTGAGCTTAACGGGGAGATGGGGCTATTTCATTTAAGCCCGATTACCGGTAAGACCCATCAATTGAGAGTGCATATGCAAAGCTTAGGCATGCCACTGCTAAATGACAGGTTTTATCCTCTGCTATTACCCAAGGGGCCAGATAATTTTGCCGAGCCGCTAAAACTGTTAGCTAAGCGGCTACGTTTCACCGATCCATTATCGGGAATTGAGCACGATATGCAGTGCGACGGTTTTAGCTTCAAACAATCACAAGTGAAGTAAGGGTTAAGTCGCCTTATGTTTAATGCGAATCTAAATATGCAAAACGAGTCTTTGGGTTGAAACCCAATCAAGGCTGTGGGGATAAGTGATGGTCAAAATATTAGGGACAAGCCTGCAGGCGCCAAATCAAGTGGCGCTGCTGAGGATCCTTGGGCTTATGTTGCAAATAGGTTTAACCCTCTTCGCCGCCGACACCTTTGGCCTGAGTCTGCAGATGCAGCCGCTAATGTGGGTTTTTGTGCTTGAGTCGCTGTTTTTAGCACTCACACTCGTTTGGCGTCACTCTTTGTTTGCCAATGAAAGCGGCCTGTTTGTTGCCCTGACTATCGATAGTCTACTTTGGATTTCTTGGCTGTATTTTTCAGGTGGCGCGACTAATGCCTTTATCTCTCTGCTTTTAGTGCCAATAGCACTTAGTGCATTAACGCTGCCAGCTTGGGCGCCATGGCTATTAACCGTCATTTCGACCAGTGCTTATACGGGGATGATAGTGCAGGTGGTGCAAGCGCATATACACCACCAAGGGATGGAGATGAGTTCCCATTATTTTGGGATGTGGTTTAACTTTGTGATTTCATCGTTAGTGCTTACTACCAGTGTGTCATTGATTAATAAAAAGATCCGTAAGCGCGATACCCAAATCGCTTTTATGCGTGAAGGGCAATTAAGGCAGGAGCAACTTTTAGCCTTAGGCACTGTCTCGGCGCAGATGGCGCACCAGTTGGCTACACCACTCTCTACTCTTCGATTATTGCTCGACGAGCTAAAAGAAGAGCAAAATCAAGCCGTAATCACCTTAGATGAAATGGACGTCGCACTTGGCCGATGTGAGCACACACTCACGGAATTGCGCTTAGCGACAGAATCCATTCGAGACCGCCGCCAGCATCCGATAAGGTTGAATGAGCTGGTGGACGGCTTAAAGCTTAAGACGCAACTTTTGATGCCGCAGGCAGAGCTTCATTGGCAGCAAGTTCATCATGAGTTACTTAAGCAACACGTGGTGATGGCGGATATGAGTTTGATGCCTGCGATTATGGCCTTAATTGAAAATGCGGCCCGTGCAAGTTCAGAATCCATAGGTACAGCGAAGGTTGACTTAAATTTTGAGATAGTGGCAAATGAAAGCCACTGTTATCTGCAAGTGCGTGATTATGGCGTGGGCATAGCACCTGAATTATTACCCCAGCTCGGGTCGCTATTGATTGAAAACCCAAAGGGATTGGGAATGGCATTGTTGTTAAGTCATTCCAGCTTTGAGCGCCTAGGGGTGGAGTTAATCCTTGCTAATCATCCACAGGGTGGAACGCTGGCGCAGATCCGCTTTTCACTGCTCTCGACTGAGGCGATTAATCACGACGGTGAGACAGCATGAAACGCCTATTAATCATCGAAGACGACCAAGCCCTAGCGGCCATTTTAGCAAGACGGCTCACTCGCCATGGATTTGAATGTCGCCTTTGCCACGATGCTAGCCAAGCCGTCGCTCAGGCAGAGGTATTTTCCCCAAGCCATATTCTGCTGGATATGAAACTTGCGCAGGCCAATGGTTTAAGCCTAATCGCGCCGCTGCGTAAATTATTACCCAAGGTGGTGATGGTGCTGCTCACGGGCTTTGCCAGTATTGCGACTGCGGTAGAGGCCATTCGCCTTGGCGCCGATAATTATCTTGCAAAGCCTGTGGATACTCAGACCCTGCTCAATGCGCTGGAGATGGAAATTCAATCTAGCGTGTCAGAGGATGAAATCGATGATTCGCCACTGAATCCTAAACGCTTAGAGTGGGAGCATATTCAGCAGGTATTGAACGCCAATCAGGGCAATGTGTCGGCTACAGCAAGGCAGCTTGGCATGCACCGCCGAACCTTACAACGCAAGCTGCTTAAGAAACCCGTGGGTGAAACGGGTGGAACTAAGTAGGTGCAATTAAATAGCTACTGTTAGATAAGCACTATTAAATCGAAAGTCAGAAATAAACAGACGCTAGAAAGAATGAAGCACTGGCTAGCCAGTGCTTAGTTTATATGATGAGTCGAACTTCAGTTAGTTGTACTTAATGTTCATCGAAATCAATGGCTCACGCGAGGCTTTTTCGGCGCGTAGGCGTGCTAAATATTTTTCCCAAAGGTCAACCTGATGGGTGGCGAGATCGTAAAGCACCTTCCACGAAAACAGTCCGGTATCGTGGCCATCGTCGAAGACAATCTTCACCGCGTAATTCCCTACCTGCTCAATCGCATTGATATTGACGTCTTTCTTATGGGTCACCAGTTTTGGGTTGCCATGACCGTGCACTTCCGCCGATGGCGAGTACACCCGTAACATTTCACAGCTGAGTTGATGCTGCTCACCGTTATCGAAGGTGATTTCGAGAATACGCGATTTACGTTTGAGCTTAAGATCGATGACGTTAGGAGTCGAAGTTGTCATAGCGGGTCGCCTGAAATGCTAGAACTATAAATACTAAAACTGAAAAACTCAGTGTTGTCGCTAACTAATATAACAGTCAATAATGAAAAGCGGCTAGGGATACTGAGTATTCTCCCTAGCCGCAGTCACATTTTGGCAATCGAGTCGGTATTTAAGATACTGAATCTATCGCTTCAGTTAGAGGATGAAGCGGCTTAAATCTTCGTCCTGTACCAAGATATCTAAGTGAGCACTCACATAGTCGGCATCAATCACGAATGAGCTGCCAGACTTGTCAGAAGCGTCATAGGAGATATCTTCCATGAGCTTTTCCATCACAGTGTGCAGGCGGCGTGCGCCAATATTTTCGGTGCGCTCGTTGACCTGCCATGCTGCTTTTGCAATGCTTTCAATGCCCGACTCGGTAAACTCAACGGTCACGCCTTCGGTCGCCATCAGCGCCACATATTGCTCGGTGAGTGAAGCGTGTGGCTCGGTTAATATGCGTTTGAAGTCATCGGCTGACAGTGCATCTAACTCAACACGAATTGGCAGACGGCCCTGTAGCTCTGGGATCAAGTCCGAGGGTTTTGCCATCTGGAATGCGCCAGAGGCGATAAACAGAATATGGTCGGTTTTCACCATGCCGTGTTTCGTGCTTACAGTACAGCCTTCAACTAAAGGCAGTAAGTCGCGCTGCACGCCTTCACGGGATACGTCGGGGCCTGAGGTTTCGCCGCGCTTACAGATTTTGTCGATTTCATCGAGGAACACAATGCCGTGTTGCTCAACTAATTCAATGGCTTGCTCTTTTAAGTCTTCCTGATTAACTAGCTTTGCCGCTTCTTCTTCGATCAATTGCTTAAAGGCTTCTTTGATCTTCATCTTGCGACGTTTTGCAGGTGCTTGTCCCATGTTTTGGAACAGACTTTGGAGCTGATTGGTCATCTCTTCCATGCCGGGAGGCGACATAATTTCGATACCGACCTGCGGCTGAGCCACTTCGATTTCGATTTCTTTATCGTCTAATTGGCCTTCACGCAGTTTTTTACGGAAGATTTGACGGGTGTTTGAATTAGAGTCGTTCTCAGAGCTGTCCCACTCGTTTTTCGGTTTTGGCAGCAGGGCATCGAGAATGCGCTCTTCGGCGTGCTCTTCGGCGCGCTGACGGCATTTGCTCATTTGCTGTTCGCGAGTAAGTTTGATGGCGATATCGGTTAAATCACGGATGATTTGCTCGACTTCCTTACCCACATAACCCACTTCGGTAAACTTGGTGGCTTCAACTTTGATAAAAGGCGCGTTAGCAAGCTTTGCTAAACGGCGGGCAATTTCAGTTTTACCAACACCGGTTGGGCCAATCATCAGAATGTTTTTTGGGGTGACTTCCTGACGGAAATCCGCATCTAGCTGCATGCGACGCCAGCGGTTACGCAGGGCAACGGCAACGGAGCGTTTCGCCTTTTTCTGGCCAATAATGTGTGCATCCAGCTCGTGGACAATCTCACGTGGGGTCATTTCAGACATAATCTTCCTCGCGCCCTGTTAGTAATTAAGTTCTTCAATGGTTTTGAATTGGTTGGTAAATACGCAAATATCACCTGCGATAGTCAGTGACTTTTCCGCGATTTCCAGGGCAGATAATTCGGTATTTTGCAGCAGGGCTAGTGCGGCTGCCTGGGCATAGTTACCGCCCGAGCCAATCGCAACTAAGTCATGTTCTGGCTGAACCACATCACCGTTACCTGTGATGATAAGTGATGCTTCAGCATCGGCAACCACCAACATAGCTTCAAGCTTGCGTAGCATACGATCGGTACGCCAATCTTTAGCCAGTTCTACCGCCGAACGTAACAGGTGGCCTTGGTGCATCTCAAGTTTGGCCTCGAAACGCTCGAATAAGGTAAAGGCATCAGCGGTGCCGCCTGCAAAACCGGCCAACACTTTGTTGTGATATAAGCGACGCACTTTTTTGGCGTTACCTTTCATCACGGTATTGCCTAGGGAGACTTGGCCATCGCCGGCGATGACAACTTGATTATTACGGCGTACAGAAACGATAGTGGTCACAATGAATCCTCTTCTCTTGCCCGCGCTGACTTAAGCGAGCGCTGGATGATGCATTAAATATGGGGATGGAAGTTAGGAATTCAAGGCATTTGCCTAAACAAGCGTAGGAGTGGATAGGCAATTGATTGCTTTATTAGCAGAGCAATCAAATCGATACACATAGTAAATATTCAATAGAGCAGCATTGGTTAATTCCAAGACTGCGCTACGGCATCCGCTAGCGGTAGGGTGTCACAGAAAGCGTTATCAGCTGCGCATGGCGAGCATAGCCCAAGCGCGGCGGCCTTGTTCTAGCACTAGTCCAGCGGCGAGTCCTGCGGCGGCATTGATGGCGATGCTTGTAATCGCGGTGACTAGGATGACGGCAATACAGAAGGGTTTGCCATCGACTAGGCGTTTAGACCAAGCTAATTGCATGCCGCCAATGGTGAGTAAACTCCCCAGAATCGCCAATGGAATGAGGCTTAATAGCCAGGCAATTTGATTATTCCAGAGGAGCGATAATAAAAGGCAACCGCTGCCAAAAATAAGCGGCGCGATATACGTGCGGGCACCAAAGTGATATTGCACCGCGAGGCCGCCAGCCCCATGGCACATGGCCGTCGCGCCAAAGGGGGAAAGCAGCAAATTGGCAAGACCTGAGGTGATCGCAAAGTTTTTTGGGGTGAGCTTGGCGTTATCCTCGGGGAATTTTTCCCGCGCCATTACGGAAGTGGCAATCACGGCATTCGTGAGGGTCAACGCGAGTTGCGGTAACACTAAAAGTAACGCCGCAGCACTCCACTCCTCCGTTGTCGGCCAACTGAAATGTAAAGGTGCGCTGATGGCTTGTATTTCGAAACTGGCCACTCCTGCATGTTCACCTGTAGTGGCCTGCCATATCATGCCTGCGGCAATAACCAGCGGCATAGCAAGGTAGCGCAGCGGCAGGAATTTACTGAAAAACAGTACTGCAAAAGCGCTGAGGCCCAAGGGCCAAAATTCCCCCATCATCTTGGCGCCCATCCACATCAGTTGCAGACCTATCGCTAATTGAATTCCCACACTGACGGCTTGGGAGAGTTGCCTCGCAAGCCAGGCAATCGCGCCACTAAAAGCTAAGACGAGTAAGATAATCCCCATCAGCATGGCGCTGGCCTGAAGCATTCCCGGCGTTAAGCCTTGGGCAATCACTATAGCCGCAATCACTTTCATCGGCTGAACGGGTATGGGGCGGCGATAAAACAAGGCGCTAAGAATGGCAAATAGACCAAAACCTAGGAATATTCCTTGGGGAGAAAACTGGTTAAGGGCAATTAACCCCAGCACTAGGGGGAGAAAGGTGCCTAGATCGGCGAAGGCGCCGCTGGTTTCACCAAGAATACGATTAATAGGTTGTGAAAGGCTGTTATTGGAGGTTTTGCCCGAATTCATAAAGGTTGCCGCAATTTTACTTAACAGGCATAACGCAAAATAAATGCCATGAAAAATAGCTTATTTTTCGGGTAAACCGAGTCAAACTACCGAATTCTAAAATGGTGTTGGACAAATTGGGGCGTTTACCCAATGAGGGATGGGCGATTTGTCTTTATTTTTTGAGATAAAAAAAGAGAGCTTAGTTTTAAGCTAAGCTCTTAATGTTTGCAGGGGGCGATGCTCGTCTATTGATGGGATAGTCGAGTGCTAGTTGTTATTGTTATTGTTGTTTGTGTTTTGGGCCTTGCTTGTTTTTCATCGGATCGCCTTGATATCCCAAGGCTTGCCAATCGAGGCGAGTGCCCTTGTTATGGCAGTCATTACAGTTAAGCGCCTGCTCCTTGGGTGATACCATATGGTTTATCCGCCACCACATTTCAGTGGCTGCAAAGCCATACTCGCCGCTGTACTTGAGTCCTTTTTCGAGCATGGTAGAGTTGGCTTCCATTCCTAACTTAGCCGCGAGATCCCAGTCAAAATCACTCCAATATCCGCCCTTGCCATAGGTTTTAGCGGTAATAAACACCTTAAGATTCTTATCGTAAATCTGTTTACCGGTATGAACCTTAAAGGGATAGATTTTGGCTTTAGGATCCTCAATATCGCCCATCGGATAAGTCAGCTTTGTGACGGCATTGGGATCCATCTTATCACCTGCCATGTAAGCATTAGCGGTGCCGTTGTACCAGGCGTACTGGGGCTTAACCATTTTTTCCCAGACAAAGTTCCCTTTTTTCTTCTGGTAGGTATGTTTGCCATATTGGTCAACCGACTCGGGCTTATCTTCACCCGCAGTAGACCAGTCCCAGTGCATTTTGGTGGGCTCGTTTTTGGCGAAGAATGGAATATGACAGGTTTGGCAGGCAATGGTCGCTGTGTGGGTATTTAGCTTTTTGTTGCTATGCGGCTCGCTGTCATGGCAGTTCTCACAGCCGATATGATCAATTCCGCCGGGGGAAACTCCCATGGCATTACCGGAAATTTGATGTTTTTCCGTGGTATGGCAGTTTTGGCATTGGAAGTTATTGCCATCGCTATCCATGTGCACATCGGTTGCTCTATCGGGGTAGGCCATGGAGGAGTCGAGATCCCCATGTTTTACGGCATCACCACCGCCGCCATAGAAATGGCAACTACCGCAATTATCCCGCACAGGTTCACCTACATTTTGGGCGATTTTAGCCAAATTAAGTTTGGCCATAGGTTCACCCGCACCCGCGGGATCTTTGACATAGGTGCCTGTGGTGTCGTGGCAGACTAAACAATCGACCTTGGTTTTGTCTGTAAAATCGAAGTTATTGTCCTTCCAGCCGAAGCCCGCATGGCAACTGGTGCAGCGTGGCTCGTTGCCCGATATGGAGGTACAGAAGTTATTGATGCTGTTTTTCTTGCCCCGAACGACGGCCCTATCGGGCAGCTTTTGCTCTAGCTCCCAGGTCCAGTGGGAGGTTTTCATCATGTCTGTGGCTTGTTCCTCATGGCATTTCAAGCACTCGATCGTGACTTGGGTGCCCGTAGTGAAGGGGCCTTGCAGCGCCTCTTTATGGGGATTGGCGGCCTGAGCCTGTAATGCCATGCCCACTAAGGCAAATAATATGAGTTGTTTCATGTTTATCTCCCGCCCTCGGTTAGGCCGAGGGCTGAATCGCATTAACACTGGGGTTAGAAGTTAACTGTGAGTGACGCATTGAGGTCGAATGCGGTATCGACCACTGGCAGCATTGAGTAGACGCTGCCCGCTAGCACATCATCAATTTTTTGCGGCGCACCAACGGGAGTGCCACTGCCTGTGTACTCGTAGTCGTAGTAAAGCCCCGCGAGTTTGATAAACATTTTTGGATTGATATCAAAGATGTAATACGCCTCTGCAACATGGCCACGGGTAGCGAGTTTGCTGCCTATTGGGTCATCCTGAGCTTGGGTGAAGGGCGTCCAGTATTTCGAACCATAGTTATATTCAAGGCCAAATTTACCTAAGGGGGCGGGCATTTGCATGCCGACATAAATACCGTAGCCATCCTTAGTGTCGGTATCATCACTGGTTTTAGGCACCATAATGATTTCTGTCCCTGTGTTATTTAACTCTGCTTCAAATACGGCATCGGATAACATGCCGCCGAACATGCCTGCGTTGTTATTCGGTTCGGCACGAGTCCAGCCGAGCGATGCAAACCATTTAAAATCGCTTTCTTCTTCCCGAGCAAAGCCAATTCCACCTAGGTACATATCACCAATCACGCCGCTAGGTTGCACCCGAGTGACAAAGTTAAAGTTGTCGAACTTTTGCATATCTTGGTACATGGTGGGGGCGAAGATCCCTGCCAACTGGGTTGGGAAGGCCATAGTGCCCTTAAAGCCATCGTTGATGTCTTTGGCGCCAAAGAGGGTAAATTGCAGGAAATTGGTTCCGTCATTAATGGCGTCGATATTGAAACCGCCAAGGTGGGTATCCTTAGTGATGATATCGCCAAACATCTCGCCATTGCCCCATTGGGATTCAAACCCTTGGCCATAGCAAAAACGCACGACTTGACCATCGACACCAGTGATTTCACCCAAGTTGTAACCTAGGGTTGCGCCGTCGAAGTTAAAGTTAACTAAATGGCCCGATGGAGTGCCGCCGCGAAGCTCGTTTTCACGGTAGTGACTTGGTGGGCCATAGGTTGAGGGGCGACGGCCTATGGAGAGGTAAAGTTCTGAACCGTTGATCTTTTTCCAGTCGAAGTAGGCGCGTTCGACCCTCAGCCAATCGCCGCTAGTATTACCGCTACTGGTGCCGTCCATTGTGAAGGAGCGCCACGAATCGAAGACTTGCACCCCAGTCGAGTCGCCCCAGTTTTTATACATGCTCAGGCGACCTGCAAAGCCGACGTTATCCCAAACCTTTGCCTTGAGGTTTAAGCGTAGTCGAGTGGTATAAAAAATATCGTTATCAATATCTTGAATGGTTTTTTGCGCGAGAACATAAGGCATTACGCCTTGGAGCATGCCGCTTTGGAAGGCGCCCGCAAGCTCGGGATTCGCCAGCATCATTTGCCCGAGTGGTGAGCTAGGATCGTTTGGCATCCCAAAGGCGCCTGACATGGCTTTTGCTGCAAAGTCATCGAAGTTGACTTTGATTGCGGGATTCCAGACCACATCTTGGTAATGCAGGGAGTGAGCTTTGGTTCTAAAGTCGCCTGTGATTTCGAGGCGGTCTAGTGAGGTGTGGCGCTCTGTTTTATCGACCCGGCTATTCAGTTCGTCGAGCTGCTCGGTGATATCGGCAAGCTGTTGTTTAAGCTCGGTGATTTTTTGAGTTTCAGTTTGGTCATTATTGGCAGCATAGGCTTGCGCTGACATTAACAGGGCATTGGCTACCAGTATCGAAATTAGTGTTCGCATAGGATCTCTCCTTGAGTGTTCCCTTGGCACCCGCGTGGCGTAGTGCCAAATTTACCCAATAGCAGTCCCTGAGGTGTGATCCCCATTTTCTTCGATTGGGCTTTATTATTTAGATCAGTTGGTTAGCGTAAGTATGTGTGCTGCTAGCCTTTGACCTTGGTTTGAGCTTGGGAATTAACCGCAGGTTTGCGGTTGCTCCGAGTCGGCAGCGTGGTCATACAGAAATTGCTGTATGTCTTTGATGTCTTGTTCGGAAAGGTTGTTGAACACCTCGGGCTTGAATTTGTGTTTGTCTTTGTCGAAAAAGCGATCCCATTGGGACATGGTTTTGCTCATTGGGGTGAGTTCGCCGCCTTCACTCCCTTGGCTATGGCAGGCTTTACATTCTTTTTTGTAGAGGTGTTTTCCCTTTTTGGGATTACCGCCCTCTGCGGCGTAGCAGTTGATGCCTAGGCTACCAATCAATGCGACGGCAATAGCCATCTTAGTTGCAGTTTTCATCATCTCATTCCTTAGCTTTATGGTTTTTCACTCGCCTTGTTGATGGAATGTTTTCAATGCATCCATCTTGTAAATAACCTTAATAAAGATATGGAAATGTTTATTTGAGGTGTGTCACTTTCATTAAAAAAATCTAATTGATAAAAAATTCATTGATAAAAATCTAATGAATTGCTTTATAAGTAAAAGCTAAAAGGTTTTAATTATTTAAAAACAATAGATTAAAAAAATAGTATCAGCTCGTTTTGGCCGTTAAGGGGTTACAAAGAGCAAAAATGGAAAAAATGAGGCCAAAATGAGGGGTGATTTAGCTCACGATTCTGTAATTTTTGAATGACTAAAGTAGCTGCTTTGAAAGTGATTTGGTGGGGTAGGTCGCTTTATTAAGACAGCCACAAGTTTACAGGGACGACTTGAATAGTCGTCCTAGCCGTCTACTGGTGGAGGGGTAAACCAGTGGGCATTGTGCAGTAATTGCGCAGTAGTCGAACCCATAAAAATAAGATAGCGACTACTGCAGTGAGATAGGGTTGAGGCAGCATTATTGCTGTACGTGGATTTCCCTTACCGGACAGGCCATTTCGATACCCGCCGCTTTTAGGGCGTTATAAATCGAGAGATTGATTTTGTATTTATGCTGGTAGTAGCTCTGGGTCGGTACCCAGTAACGCACGCCAATTTCGATTCCCATGGTATTAAAGCCATTGATACCGATATTGGGGGCTGTGCCCTGTTGGACATCGGGATTTTGGCTGAGTAATTCACTGATAATATTGATTGCTGCTTCTGGGTTAGTGTCGTAACTCAGGTTAAATTGGGTCTCGACCAGTTTATTGGCAAAGGAATTATGCAGAATTTCCCCAACGATATGTTTATTGGGAATACTGATTTGCTCGCCTTCTTCGTTTGTCAGTATGGTCATACCTAAGTGAATGCGGCTAACGACCCCACTTTCGCCTTTGATTTCGATGGTATTTCCGACCACAAAGGGGCGGGTAACTATAATAGTCACACCCGCGGCATAGTTAGAAAGCATTCCTTGAAGTGCAAGCCCAGCGCCTAGGGAAGCGGCACCAATAGCGGCCACCATTGGTGTTACGCTAATGCCTATCTTGCCAAGGGCAATGATACCAACCATGGCAATAATCGTGAGGCGAATCAAGTTACTGACAAAATTGCTGAGGGTGATATCGATATTGTGTTTTTCGAATTGCTTTGCGACGATCCGTGAAACTTTGCTGGCAACCCAAAGACCTAATAGGAAGATCAGCATCGCACCTACTAACTGAAAACTATAATTCACTAAAAATTCAGCAATAAGTTGGTAGACGTTCTGGATCTGCTGTAATTCCTGATCGAGTCCAGGTGTTATCATGATGATATCCTTTATTATGAGTGTTCAAACGACTATAACCCTCAATGGGTTAATCTTGTTTACGCCATGCATGTGAACCCTATCATGTAATCCTCCACGATTTAATGAGTAATCTTGGGGAGTCAGGTATGCTGGCGAAGAGTTCCAAAATGGAGTTGAGTACCGATGAAAAAGCTGTTTTTGTGTTTGTCTTTAGTGTTTATGCCCATCTTTGCTATGGCGGCCAGTTATGTGGCGGGGGATCAGATTAGCCCGATTTCTTTGCTCGATCAGAACGATAAACCATTGAATGTGACCGATGATACTAAAGTAGTGCTTTTTAGTCGAAGTATGAAGGGTGGGGAGATTATCAAAGAAACACTTGCGCCGTTAACTCCCGAGCAGTTCCCAAAAAACTTAGTCTATATTGCCGATATTAGTGACATGCCTTCGTTAATCGCTAAGTTTGTGGCGATTCCAAAGATGAAGGAATTCTCGTTTGCGATTGGATTAGATAGGGAAGGGGATATTAGCCGTCTGCTACCCGATACTAAAGATATGGCGACAATGATTGTGCTTAAACAGCTTAGTATTCAAGATATTGCCTATTTCGATTCGAGTGAAGCCTTAGCCCAAGCCTTGGCCAAATTACCGCAATCGGAATAGTGAATTTGCCTCTGGGATAATTGTTAAGACATAACAGTTATCCCAGTTATTCTCTCTAAGCTCCCGCGTCAATTTTATCTTCAGTTAGCTTTACCACGACTCTGGTGTAGCTAGCAGCAAAGCTTGCAATATTCCCCAAAATAAACATGCTTTTTAGTATGAATAATCATTGCTAAAATCGTGCATAATTATCTGTTTTTTCAATGCTTTTTCAACTGTTGCATATTTTTGACATTTTAAAGCATAAAAAGTTAGTTATTCAGCATAAAAATTCGTTGCGTTGAAATAAAAAATAGCGTTTACTTCGCACGTTTTTAATCCACCAACACAATTTTTATCAATTTGACCCCAAGGAGATCCTGGCCCAATGAGCCAATTCCAATCTATTGATGTTGCTGATTATTATGATGCAGAAACCTTCAAACGAATTGAAGAGTTTGCCAAAGATAAAGCGACCCCTTTCGTTGTGATCGACACGAGTATCATTTCGAAGCAATACGATGACATGGTTAATAGTTTCCCTTACGCCAATGTATATTATGCAGTTAAGGCAAACCCCGCGGCCGAGATCCTGACCCTATTAAAAGATAAAGGGTCAAATTTCGATATCGCTTCTATTTATGAATTAGATATGGTGATGAATGTTGGTGTAACGGCGGACCGCGTCAGCTACGGCAACACCATTAAAAAGCGTCAAGATGTGCGAGCTTTTTATGAGCGTGGTGTGCGTATGTATGCATCAGACTCTGAAGCTGATTTACGCATGATTGCGGAAGAAGCGCCAGGATCGCGTATTTATGTTCGTATTTTGACTGAAGGTACTGACACGGCAGACTGGCCGCTGTCACGCAAGTTTGGTTGCCAAAACGAAATGGCCTATGAGTTGTTAGTTTTAGCTAAAGAACTTGGTTTAGAACCCTACGGTATTTCATTCCACGTAGGTTCTCAGCAACGTGACATCGGTGCTTGGGATTCTGCTATCGGTAAAGTGAAATTCATTTTCGATCGTTTGCGTGATGAGCATGATATTTGTCTAAAAATGATCAACATGGGCGGTGGCTTCCCTGCCAACTATATCGATAAAACCAACCAACTTGGCGTGTATGCAGAGCAAATCACCCACTTCTTGAAGGAAGATTTTGGTGATGATTTACCGCAAATCATTCTCGAGCCTGGTCGTTCGTTAATTTCTAACGCGGGTATCTTAGTCTCTGAAGTGGTGCTTATCAGCAAGAAGTCGCACACGGCCCTAGAGCGCTGGGTATTTACCGATGTGGGTAAATTCTCAGGTCTCATCGAAACCATGGATGAAGCGATTAAATTCCCCATCTTTACCCATAAGCAGGGCGAACTGGATAAATGTGTGATTGCAGGCCCAACTTGCGATAGCGCGGATATTATGTATGAACACTACAGCTATGGTCTGCCAAATGATTTAGCAATCGGCGACCGTATGTTCTGGTTAACCGCTGGTGCTTACACTACGACATATTCTGCGGTGTGCTTTAACGGTTTCCCACCGCTTAAGGATTACTACCTGTAATCTTTTAACGCAATACAAAAGGGCGCCTCGGCGCCCTTTGTTTTTCAGCAACTCCAGTTAGCCGTGGGATTTTAAGATCTGATAAATTTCTTCTTTAAGGTGAAGTTTACGGCTCTTGAGTTCTTTAACTGCGGGATTGAAATCGCTGCCGACGCGTTTCTCCATTTGTTTTATATCTTCATCTAATTGATTGTGTTCAATACATTTTCTTTCAAAATCGGCATCTTGGGCTTTTAAACTGGAAATAAGGTCGCTGTATTCTGGAAACATGGGTGTTCTCCTTGTCATCATTTACTACAGGTGTACCGCAGTTTTAATCCCTCTACGGCACAATGCTAAAACATGAGTTAGCTTTTTCTTTATCCTTATTCAGATTAATACCAAAGCTCGATTTCAGCAAATTTTAATTAAATCAATTATTTAAATATTTGCTCTTAGCTTTGTTGCCCATGGGGTAATTCGAGACCACAATTTGAGTTACGCTGAGATCGGCTCCTTTTTAGGCATAGAAGAGTATGCTTTGTGAACAGCGGGTAATCACTTTGGTAATTTGATTACGGAGGTTGAATTACTTCTTGCCGATTATTCTGTGATCAAGTTAACCTTCGTCGCTTCGATACTAGGTTAAAGTCGATCTTATAAGAATTTTATTATCAAAAATGAAAGGGGTTTTCACAATGGCTGATGTATTTCATTTAGGTTTGACCAAAGCAATGCTCGATGGTGCGACGCTGGCAATTGTACCGGGCGATCCAGAGCGTGTTAAACGTATTGCAGAATTGATGGATAACCCGACCTTTTTAGCGAGTCATCGTGAATACACGAGTTATTTAGCTTACGCAGATGGCAAACCTGTCGTCATTTGCTCTACGGGTATTGGCGGTCCATCAACTTCGATTGCGGTTGAAGAATTAGCTCAGCTAGGCGTAAGCACCTTCCTACGTGTAGGTACTACTGGCGCTATTCAGCCACATGTTAACGTGGGTGATGTGATTGTTACTCAAGCTTCTGTGCGTTTAGACGGCGCAAGCCTGCATTTTGCCCCGATGGAGTTCCCTGCTGTGGCCAACTTTGAGTGTACCACGGCTATGGTTGCTGCTTGCCGTGATGCGGGTGTTGAGCCCCATATTGGTGTTACGGCATCTTCTGATACCTTCTACCCAGGCCAAGAGCGTTACGATACCGTGACTGGCCGCGTGACGCGTCGTTTTGCTGGCTCGATGAAAGAGTGGCAGGAAATGGGCGTACTGAACTACGAGATGGAATCGGCAACTCTATTTACTATGTGTGCGACCCAAGGTTGGCGTGCGGCCTGTGTGGCCGGTGTGATTGTAAACCGTACCCAGCAAGAAATTCCTGATGAAGCGACTATGAAGAAAACCGAAGTTAGCGCGGTGTCGATTGTCGTTGCTGCTGCGAAGAAGTTATTGGCTTAAGTCCGTCGCTTATCGAGTTTGAACAGAAAAAAAGGTGCCTAGGGCACCTTTTTTATGGCTAATTCGCTACCGCTGCGATTAGAAGTGGTACTGGGCGATCACTGAGTAAGTATCTTGATCTACGCCTTTAACACCGTATTTGTTGGTCCACAGATCGTACTCGATACCCACAAGTAATTTGTTTGCTTGGTGGTCACCGAATAAGGTTTTACCCAAATCGTATTTGATTTGCGGATTGAAGTGGAAGTTCTCTTGATAGCCGTCTTGATTCTTATCTGTTGCGAATACCCAGTCAATAAAGCCATCGAATACGATATTAGCGTTACCTACAGGGATGTCGATGCGGTAAACCGGAGTGAACTGCCAACCGTCAGTCTCGGTACCATAGCTAGTACCATTACGGCGGTAGGTGTTGAAGTTCAGGTAAGTAAAATAAGGCACAGCGACGTCAACGCCAACACCGTATAGGAAGCTCTTAATTGGGCCTTCACCTTTTTCGTAGGTCAGGGCTAATGAAACGTCGGTAACTGGACCGAAAGCAATTTTTTCACCGAGAATTTTACTCGCGCTGAAGCGAGGTGAGAGTTCGCCGTAGGCAGTGCTATCCTTGCCAGTGTGGTTGCCCTTGAAGTAGATAAAATCTTGGAAGGCAAACCAATCACCGTATTTCCATGCACCAGCGGTTTCGAGTGTGACCGTGGCTTGTGTACCTGGATCTAAGTCGTAGTCTTCGCCGTAAAGAGTCGTTGCACTGAAATCCCACCACTGTACTAAGTCACCAGCAAATGCTTGAGGAGTAAGCATTAATGCTAGACATAGGCATGATTTTTTCATTGTTTTTTCCTGTTGTAGGGTAAAAGCTTCATCGTTTTTATCTCTATGATTACCCCAATCTGAGCCCAAAATGCGGGCAGTGCCGCGGGCTAAGTTAGACGTTTGTCTTGGGGTAAGCAAAAAGTGCGGGCAATATATGCAAAATCTCACATTTATTCAAAGTTTTTATCTAGTGTTGCTGTGAAAATCACATAAACCCTAAAACTTGCTAACATTTTTAATTTGTTGATTTGTAGTAAGTTATATCGATATTGACGATGTACTTCTCTCTATCCTAGTTAAGATATTGAATTGTCGTTGGTTAATTTTTCATCTATGACGAAAATGCTGGCTTCAGCTCTGCAAATATTGTTGCCGCTGTCATTGGCTGGAGGATAGGCCAAAAATCACCACGGTTTTATTTTGACATATTATGTCGCATCTAATTTAGACTGCTGCTATAGTGCTGTACAAGATACGTTCATTTCAGGGGGAAATATGACGTTTTCGAATCCAATCTTTGTCTGGTCAGTCATAGGGATAATCTTAATGCTGGCCGAGCTGGTGGTGCCCGGTGGCATCGTTGTGCTCCTCGGGGCTGCTTGCATGATTGTCGCCGCTGCACTCGGCATTGGGCTAGTCGAAGGCATAGTACAAAGCCTCACGCTGTGGTTTATCTCGGCCATAGTGCTTTTACTCACATTCCGCCAAGTCACCCAGCGTTTGGTCGGTGGCGACTCCCATGTCGATAATACTGACGAAGAGCTTGACCTCTACAATCAAATTGCCCGTGTTAAACAAACTATAGGTCCTGGCCAAACGGCGGGAAGGGTCGAATTTCAGGGCAGTGAATGGCCTGCGTTAGGAGACGGCAGCATTATTGCCGCGGGCAGTGTCGTTAGAATTATTTGCCGTGAAAACATTGCCCTAGTGGTAGAACCTATCACAGAGGCGCAAGCCCACAACTAAAGGATGAGTCTATGTTTGTATTTACCTTAGCCATTTTGGCGCTGCTATTTCTTCTTTATAAGCTGATGCTGATTGTGCCGATGCGAGAGGTTCATGTGATTGAACGCCTTGGCAAATTTCGCGCAGTGTTGCAACCTGGATTCCATTTTTTGGTGCCTTTTATCGATAGGGTTGCCTACCGTCATGATACTCGTGAACAAGTGCTCGATGTGCCGCCCCAGAGCTGTATTTCTAAAGACAATACTCAGCTCGAGGTCGACGGCTTGGTCTACTTAAAGGTGATGGATGGCAAGCTCGCAAGTTATGGTATTGAAAACTATCGTAAAGCAGCTGTGAATCTAGCCCAGACGACCATGCGCTCTGAAATTGGTAAGCTCACTTTGAGTGAAACCTTTTCTGAGCGTGACAGGCTGAACGAGTCCATCGTGCGCGAGATAGATAAGGCTTCAGAACCTTGGGGCATTAAGGTATTGCGTTATGAAATACGTAACATTACCCCATCGCGTCATGTGATCCACACGCTCGAGAAGCAGATGGAAGCCGAGCGTCGTAAAAGGGCTGAAATTACGCTCGCCAATGCCGAAAAGGCGGCGATGATTAACTTGTCCGAAGGGGAGCGCCAGGAGGCGATTAATATCTCTGAAGGTCAAAAACAGAAGCGGATCAACGAAGCTAAAGGTACGGGCCAAGAGATTGCCATTATCGCTAAGGCAAAATCCGAGGGGATGGCGATGATCTCCCAAGCTTTAGCCGTAAATGGCGGCAACGATGCCATGAATATGCTGCTAAAAGAGCAGTTTATTGCCCAAGTTGGTAAAATTTTAGCGGATGCGCAGGTTTCAGTCGTGCCGGCGGAAATGGCAAAACTAGAAGGTTTCTTTGAGGGAATGGAGCAAGTCACCCACAGCGTGAGTGGCCATTCGTCAGTGACTAAGGGAGCAAAATAATGAGTATTGCATTAGATACCGACGTGGCGGTGATGCTGATTTGGGGCATTATCTTCGCGGTCTTTGTGATTAAGTTATTCCAATCCATCCGCCTAGTACCCACAAAATCGGCTTATATAGTGGAGCGCTTAGGTAAGTACCACAGTACCTTAGATGCAGGTTTCCATGCGCTGATACCTTTCTTCGATAGAGTGGCCTATATTCACGATTTAAAAGAAGAAACAATCGATGTGCCGCCACAGGAATGTTTTTCTAGCGATGAGGTCAATGTCGAAGTTGATGGCGTGATTTATATCTCGGTTATCGACCCGGTCAAGGCCAGTTATGGGATCACCGATTATCGCTATGCAGCGATTCAATTAGCACAAACCACGACCCGATCTGTGATTGGTACCTTAGATCTTGACCGCACCTTCGAGGAGCGGGATGTGATTTCTGCCAAAGTCGTTGAAGTGTTAGATCAAGCTGGCGCGACTTGGGGGATTCGAGTCCATCGATATGAGATTAAAAACATTACCCCGCCAGAAACAGTAAAAAATGCGATGGAAATGCAGGTGAATGCTGAGCGTGAACGCCGCGCTCTGCTCGCTAAGAGTGAGGGTGATAAGCAGAGTAAAATTAACCGCTCTGAGGGGATTAAGGCCGAAACGGTTAACCGCTCTGAGGGCGAGATGCAGCGCCGTATTAACGAAGCTGAAGGTAAGGCGGAGGAGATCCTCACCTTATCCCGCGCAACTGCGGAATCCATCGAGCGTTTAGCTTCTGTAATTGCTGCGCCGGGGGGACATAATGCACTGCGAATGCAACTCGGTGAGCAGTATTTTAAGCAGCTTGATGGCTTAAGTCAGAAGAATAGTAAAGTGGTACTGCCAGGCAATATGGTTAACTTTGACTATTGGATGGATAGCATCGGCCTGCAGGAAAAGTCATAACCCAAGTTAAGCTTATGTTCGTTGCGATAAGAGGATTATAAATGAGGGCCAGATACTGCGTATTTGGCCTTATTTTATGGCTCATTTACGTGTTTTGCTTTTGGTATATTAAATCAAAAATCGTGGCTGATATTCCGCTGTTACTGTTAGAAAGATGTCTTGAAAGCAAGCTTAATAACTCAGTTAGTAGGCTAATCGTTCGGAAATCTCGGAGTGTGAGTGTGTTTCAATTAAGCGAGCAATCGTTTCTTGTTCAAGCTTAGTTAATGCTGATATCTCATCAATAATCTTATCTTGCACGTCTAATGGCATGTGCACATGCTCCATAAACATCCGAATTTTGAGTGCGTCTCCGCGTTTGAATAATTGACTGAATTCCGTGGCTTCTATTTCAATTAATGCATTCATAATATTTCGCCCTAGGTTTGTTTTGAGGAATCAGCAACAGGATTTGCTGTTAATTAAGAGATACGCCTAAGTTTGATCTAGGTCAATTAAACAGCATATTAATCTTAGTTAATAAAGAATTTTGTCATTAATAAACATTGACTTAGACGTTTTTTGGGGGTGGTGTATTTAATCTTCCTCTGTTTGAAACGCAGCTTTTAGTCGTAGAAATCAAGCATAAAAAAGTGGCAGGCGATTACTCACCTGCCACTTTAAAAATTTGCTTTAGATAATTGAGCGGGCAGTAAACACCGCTAAATGACACCTAATTTACTTGGTAATAGGTAAAATTTGGCAGCCGTTGATCCCTGCGTTTTGCAGCGTATGGCGCTTACGCTCGGCATCACGTTTGCGCTCGTAGGGACCAAGGATGACTTTATACCAAGTGCCTGAAGAGCCCTCAATTTGCCTTACTTGGGCTTCTAAACCCTGAAAGGCAATAACCGCTTTCATTTGATTGGCTTGGGACTCCTGGCGGAAAGAGGCGCATTGCATCTGATATTGCTGCGGTGCACGCGTCGCTACAACCTCTGGCAAGTCCACCTCAACATGCTTGTTTTCAAGCTCGTCGAGATAGGTCCATTCTTCTTTTGGTTTGGGCGGCAAGGCGTTCGGGTCTTTCTTAGGCTCAGGCGCCTCTTCGACCACCACTTTCTCTTCCACTGGCGCTTCTACTGGCGTTGTTACCGCTTGTCGCTGAACTTCCTTTACCTTCGGTATCAGCGTTGCAGCGGGTTCCTTAGGCTTAGTGCGAGTTTCGGATGTTGCCTCGACGACAGGCTCTTGTTTCGCGGTGTCCTTAATGCTCCACAGAAAATACACGAAACAACCTACAGCAAAGATGACAAAGAGTATCAAAGCGATGGGTTGTTTTTGGCTTGGGGCTGGCTTTTTCTGCGCCGGACGGCGGGTCGCACGAACAGGGCGCTGTTTAGCGCCCGCCTGCGGTCTGCTGCGGTTAGCGTAGTCGCGATTGCTCATGGCTTACATCCGTTCTAGGGTGTCGATACCTAGTAAATTCAAGCCTTTTTGCAACGTATTAGCAGTCAATTGTGACAGCAGTAAACGGCTAGTCTTCTGCTCATCGGTATCGGCGGCTAATACTGGGCAGGCCTCATAGAAGCTTGAGAAAGCGCCCGCTAATTCATAGAGGTAGCCACACAGTACGTGTGGTTGGCCTTTGTCGATAACGCGGCTTAAGATTTCACCGAATTGCGCCAGTTTGTTACCTAGGTCTTTCTCTTTCTCGTGGTCGAGCACGATTTTAGCTTGGCTTAAATCAATATCGCTCGCGCGTTTGAAGATACCAGCGACGCGGGTGTAGGCGTAAAGCAAGTATGGCGCTGTGTTACCTTCAAAGCTCAGCATTTGCTCGAAGCTGAAGATGTAATCGCTAGTACGGTTTTTAGAAAGGTCGGCGTATTTCACCGCGCTGATCCCCACTACGCGGGCGATTTCAGCCAGTGTTGCTTCATCCATATCTGGGTTCTTGCTGCGCACCAGTTCGAGTGCACGGGTATTGGCTTCGTCGAGCAGGTCTACCAGCTTAACCACGCCGCCACTACGGGTTTTAAACGGGCGGCCATCTTCACCGTTCATGGTGCCAAAGCCTAAGTGTTCTAGCGACATATCTTCACGAACAAATTTCGCCAGTTTCGCCAGGCTAAATACCTGTTGGAAGTGCAGTGCTTGGCGTAGGTCTACAAAGTACAGTACGCGGTCAGCGTTCAGTACATTAGAGCGGTAACGCATTGCGGCTAAGTCGGTAGTGGCATAGAGATATCCGCCATCGGCTTTTTGGATAATCACTGGCAGCGCTTCGCCTTCTTTATTGCGGAATTCTTCTTGGAACACCACTTTGGCGCCATTGCTTTCGGTCAGTAAACCTTGGGCATCTAGATCTTTTACGACTTGAGCAAGGTCTGCGTTGTAGGCACTTTCGCCGTAAACATCGGCGCGGGTTAAACTCACGCCTAAACGTTCGTAAACTTCATGGCAGTGGCTTAAGGAAATATCGTTAAATTCGCGCCACAGTTTATTGCAGTATTCATCGCCAGATTGCAGTTCAACCACTAATTGACGGGCACGGGTAGCGAACTCGGCAGACTCATCAAAACGCAGTTTTGCCGCGCGGTAGAAGGTTTCGAGATCCGATAATTCTAATTGTGCTTGTTCGCCGTTGGCTGCGCGCAGTTCTTCCATATAGGCCAGCAGCATACCAAATTGCGTGCCCCAGTCGCCTACGTGGTTTTGACGGATTACCTTATGGCCTAAAAACTCGAGGGTGCGTACTACGCTGTCACCGATGATGGTGGAGCGCAGGTGACCCACGTGCATTTCTTTGGCGAGGTTAGGTGATGAGTAGTCAACAACAATGGTTTGTGGCTCAGGTAATTTAACCCCTAGGTGTGCATCGTTAATTGCCGCCTGTAATTGGTTTGCTAAGGCGTTGTCATCGATAAAGAAGTTGATAAAGCCAGGCCCTGCAATTTCGACTTTAGCGACGTAGTTAGAGGTTGGCAGGTTGTCGATGATGAGCTGTGCCAGTTCGCGTGGATTTTTGCCTGCCGCTTTGGTCAGCATCATAGCTAGGTTGGTTGCTAAGTCGCCATGACTCTTATCCTTGGTTCGGTCTACTTGAATGCGAGCCTCAAAATCAGCAGGCAAAATACCTTGTTGTTTAAAGGATTCGATAGTTTGTTCAAGCAATGATTGGATATGTGATTTCATGGGTTATTTAGCTACTAACTTTAAGAATGAATACAGGGAATAACCGCGTATTTTAGCCGTTTGTGTTGGGAAATTGCTATCATTGGCGGCGATTTTTTATCAATTAATTGACTTATAACAGATCCTGCGGATCCCTGTCTAAACTCCAGCGGCAGCGTTTGGCCTCGGGGAGTTGTTCGACTAAGGGATAAATACGTTCAAATTCCTGTTGCAGTCGATTTCGGTGCTTGGCCTGAAACATTAATTGGCGCCTAAACTTTCCTGCTTTTCTATCGAGCGGCGCAGGCATGGGGCCAATGACTTCAAATTCTTTATCTTGGGGTAAAAGCGCAGCAAAGGCATTTAAGAAGTTATCTGCATCGAGCGCCGAATGCGCCTCCGCGCGAACCAAGACCATATGCCAAGCGGGGGGCAAGAGCGCCATTTGTCGCTCCTGCAATTGGCTGCGGGCGAATTCACCGTAACCGCGGTGGAGCAAATCCCGCAAAATAGGATTATCACTTTGGTGAGTCTGCAGTAGCACAGTCCCCGGCTTGTTAGCACGGCCGGCTCGACCCGCAACTTGGGTATAGAGCTGACCGAAGCGTTCGGGCGCACGAAAGTCAGCGCTAAAGAGTGCGCCGTCGACATCCAATAACCCCACCAAGGTCACATCGGGAAAATGGTGTCCCTTCGCCAACATCTGAGTGCCAACCAAAATACGGTATTCCCCCTTGTGAATAGCGCTCAAATGGTTTTCAAGTGAGCCCTTAAGGCGAGTAGTGTCTCTATCGATACGAACCACAGGATACTCGGGGAATTCCTGCTGCAGCGCTTCTGCCAGTTGCTCGGTTCCAATTCCTTGCCCCATCAACATGGTACTTCCGCAGTTATGGCATTGCCGAGGGATGGCATATTGGTTACCGCAGTGGTGGCAGCGGATCTCTCCAAGGGATTGATGTACAGTGAAAAAAGCATCGCAGCGGTCGCATTCGTGAAGATGACCACATTCGTGGCACAGCAGCGCGGGTGCAAAACCGCGGCGGTTTAGGAACAGCAATACCTGATTGCCCGCCTGTAGGTGGGTGCGAATTTCATTGATTAACGGCGCCGACATGCCCGCCTTTAACGGCAGGTTTTTAATGTCGATAATCCCCTGACGTACTTTTTTGGCGTTACCCGCTCGTTCTCCCAATTGCAGATGCTGGTAGCGGCCGTTGAGGGCGTTTTGCAGGGTTTCTAAGGACGGGGTTGCCGAACCTAAAATCACCGGAATGGATTCTAAATGGCCGCGCATGACCGCTAAATCGCGGGCGTGATAACCAATGCCCTCTTGCTGTTTAAAGCTGCTGTCGTGTTCTTCATCTAAGATAATCACACCGGGAAAGGCCATGGGCGTAAAGAGCGCCGAGCGGGTACCGATGATAATCGCCGCCTGCCCACATCTTGCCTGTCGCCAAGCCTCCAAACGCTGATTATCGGTAAGGCCCGAATGCAGTACGGCGACACTGACCTTAAAGCGGCGCTTAAAGCGGTTAATCGTTTGCGGCGTGAGGCCAATCTCTGGCACTAAAATCAGCGCCTGTTTGCCCTGTTTGAGGATATGTTCAAGCACGGCTAAATAGACTTCGGTTTTGCCCGAACCTGTTACACCCTCAAGCAGGGTGCAATGGTAACCCTGCTGCTGGGTTAGAATCGTCACCGCAACCGCTTGTTCTTTATTGAGGCGATGGGGTGTTTCATCAAGTTCAAGTGCCGTGCGCCAGCTAAGATCCAACTCAGCCAGTTTTTCACGCTTTTCAATCCAGCCCTTTTCCTCGAGGGTTTTGAGGGCGGTTTTATTGAGCTCTAAACTGATTACATCATCTTGGGTGATGGGCGCTTTTTGTATTTGTTCGAGTAATTTGCGCTGCGCTGGAGCGCGTTTTAAGCTGTCGAGGGCAATATTCTCGCCACTTTCAGTGACTTGCCAGTATTGCAGTTTTTGTGGCGCAGCATCTAGGCCCTTACGCAGTGCGACGGGGAGCGCTTGGGTAAGCATTTGCCCTTGGCTGCAAAAATAATATCGTGCAGCCCAGAGGGTTAATTTATAAAGAGAATCTGGCAATAACGGCGCATCATCAATAAACTCAATGACGGATTTGATTTGTTTGGGCGTTAAATCACATTGATCCGTAATGGCGGTAACCAAGCCGATAAGCTGCTGGCGTCCGAAGGGGACTTTGACCCGAGTGCCAATCGCTGGGCATGGCAACGTCTGCGAGCCTTGGTTGGGAGTAACCTGATAGGTAAAGTTTTGCCGCATAGGCACAGGTAAGGCAACTTCAACAAAAAGTGACATATGCAGGGCAAGTCTTTAGTGGGATTAGGGTTTAGTGTACCCAGCGCGACTTGCAAGGGCTAGTCCTAATGACGGTATAGCAAAGGATTGTTGAGAATAAATAGATGACTAACATGACGAAATCATTAGGACTATTTGCTTTAGTCTGCACAGTCTTAAGCTGTAGTGCGGCCGTACAGGCAAAGGTGTCACACGTTAGCATTAACACGCTGATGTTTGAGTTGGGCAAGTATCCAAAAATGCGTTTAAACGTGATTACCGATAATCAGGATATTACTCGGCTAGAGTTTGTTGTGCAGCAATCCAGTGGCGAAGAAAAGCTGATGGCTGAACAGTTAAACCGGTTTCTGGTGCTTTTGACTGGCGTGGATGATGTCACCGACCCCAATGCAAGACTCTCAGTTCGTGAATATCGTGTCGACCATTGGTTAGAGGTTAAGAGTTTGCCATTATTCGAATTGGCGCGCTCAACTGCCGACAAAGCCGCAGGTGCTAATGCTAAAGTGAGTTCGCATGCTACCCATAGCGGCAAAGTATCATCTCAAGCAGCTGTCAAAAGGGAGCCTGACATTTTAGTCACTGAGGCTATGATAACCCAGTCAAGTTCAGCTACCACAGCAGGCTTTAGTTTCCCTTCTGAGAAAACGGCTGTGGCTTCTGATGATGCAGCAAAATCAATTGCGCTTGAGAATGAAGCAAAGCAGGCTTTAGCGACTCAGGCGAGCAACACTGTAAACAATGACGGGCAGTGCAGGCTAAATTTTAAGGCTGAAGAAACGCTTTGGCGAATCGCTAACCGCTATGCGGACGATTGGCAGCTTAATGTTTATGGCGCCATGCTGGCGATTTATGATGCGAACCCAAAAGCCTTTTTTAAACATAAAATTAGTGCGTTGAAGAAAGATGCCACCCTCGTATGCCCTAGCGCCAGTATCCTTAAACGCTATCCAAATGCGGATAAAGCGAAGGCCGAATTCTACGCTAGAGACGCAAGGGGATAGAGGCATAGGTAAGGGAAACTAATTATTGCCGCTGTTCAGATAATCTACTTGTATCCACTGGGTTGTTGCTGTACCATTCTGCGCCCTAACATATCGTTATTAACTGCATGTGGTGTCCGACTTCGGGTTGGAAGAGCGACATGGCCTTAAATTTGAGGTAAACCCAATGAAACCAGGTATCCACCCAGAATACGCACTGATTACTGCAAACTGTACTTGTGGTAACGTGATTAAAGTTAACTCTAGTGCTGGTAAAGATCTGCACTTAGACGTTTGTGGTGCATGTCACCCATTCTACACTGGCACTCAAAAAGTTGTTGACACTGGCGGTCGTATCGACAAGTTCAACAAGCGTTTTGGTATGCTGGGCAAGAAGTAATTGCCATTGCAATGCTTCTAAAAAAGGCGCCTTTGGCGCCTTTTTGCTTTCTGGTGTTTAAGAAATCATTTAACGCCTTTTGTACTTCTGGTACGACTTCAATCAAAAATTCATCAATATAACCAAATTGATGTTTAACCTGTGATATTTCGACTTATTTATAGCAATTAACTATAAGATAGCTTGTGTCTATGTCTCTTATTGTAATTTAGTCAATATTCTCTCTTTTAATTGGCTGAAACTCCTGCGTTTTAGGGCTTTTTTTCGTTTTTTTTCAACAAAAATGCTCTGCAATTTCGGCGATGTTGGGATAGATAAGTTTATAAAATTTGCCTTTAAGAGCGAAAACTGTGGCAAAGTCGAAATTTCTCAATATCTTATTTGAAATATCCCCTAATTGGCGTATCTTACCTCGACCAGCCACACTATAAAATCATCCGTTCACGAGGTGATATTCGGCTGGCAGACCTCACTTTTAAATGTATCAATCTCGCATTTCAGGATGTAAAAATGTCAGATATTCGTCAACAAGCACTCGATTATCATGAATTCCCCATTCCAGGCAAAACCGCCGTATGCCTCACCAAGCCAGCGGAAACCAGCCATGATCTTGCTTTAGCTTACAGCCCCGGCGTAGCAGAGCCCGTGCGTGAAATTGCGGCGAATCCTGACAATGCATATCGTTACACTAATAAAGGTAATACAGTTGCTGTGATTACAAATGGCACTGCCATTCTAGGTTTAGGCAATTTAGGCCCCTTGGCTTCAAAACCTGTAATGGAAGGTAAGGCGCTGTTGTTCAAGCACTTTGCTAACATCGACTCTACCGATATCGAAGTAACCCATAATACAACTGAAGAGTTTATTAATACGGTTGCAGCGATTGCTGGCACCTTTGGTGGTATTAACCTTGAAGATATTAAAGCACCTGAGTGTTTTGAGATTGAACGTGAACTGATTGCCCGTTGCAATGTGCCAGTGTTCCACGATGACCAACATGGCACCGCCATTGTGACAGCTGCAGGCATGATCAATGCCCTTGAGATTCAAGGTAAATTGATTAGCGATGCCACTTTTGTATGTATGGGCGCTGGCGCGGCAGCCATTGCCTGTATGTCGATGCTGGTAAAATGTGGCGCTACCCGCTCTAACATTTACATGTTAGATACTAAGGGGGTTATTCATACTGGCCGTACCGATCTTAATGAATATAAAGCCTTATTTGCTAATGATACCGATAAGCGCACCCTACAGGACGTGATTAAGGGGGCCGATGTGTTCCTCGGTCTGTCCGGCCCTAATGTGATTAGCGCCGAGGAAGTCGCCATGATGGCCGAAAAACCAGTGATTTTTGCCTGTTCAAATCCAGACCCTGAAATCAGACCCGAGCTTGCTCATGCTACCCGCAGCGATTTAATTATGGGTACGGGTCGCAGCGACTATCCAAACCAAGTGAATAACGTGCTGTGCTTCCCATTCATCTTCCGTGGCGCGCTAGACGTAAGAGCATCAAGCATTAACGATGAAATGAAAGTCGCTGCAGTGCATGCGATTGCGGCATTAGCCAAAGATGAAGTGCCAATGAGTGTGCTCAAGGCCTATCCAAAGGTGAGTGCCTTAAGTTTTGGGCCAGACTACGTGTTGCCAAAACCGATGGATCCCCGTTTATTGCCTCGCGTTGCGCGCGCTGTTGCGCAGGCCGCTATCGATTCTGGCGTCGCAGCCATTACGACCTTGCCGCAATACGCCGAATAATCGACAATATCGCGTTTAAAAGAGGCCATAGGCCTCTTTTTTGTTTTATAGGGCAATGATATTTCTGAATATTGGGACTTTAAGCCAATTACGCCTTGGTTGCCTTTTGCTTTAGGCTACTGAATAATCTAGAGCAGCATTTATGCAGCTCACACACACTGCGCGCCAATAATTATAATAATCCAGCAGGATAGCGGAACGATGAAATTCACTCGCATGTTAACTACAAAATTGACCAGTTTTTGGTTGATGTCGTTGGCCGCAATCGCCTTCGTGTTTTTGCTCAGCGCTATAATGGGCTTTGTGCAACTCACTTATAAATTTCAGCAGCAAAAAGTCACCGAACTCGAGTCTATGCTCATTGAGCAGTATGAGATGCAGGCCGATTGGGAACTCGAATCCTGGTTACCCCCTATGTTGCTGGCTTACAATGCCGTGGAATTTCATTTAACTAAGCAGGGTGAAACCCTGTTCGTCTATCAGGGTAACGTCTCGACCCGTAATGCCATGGTCTATAGCCATCTGCTCGATGCTAAAACCGGCCTCAGCATGGTGTTGGTGTTGCCTCAACCCTTTGAGCATTACAGTATTAGCTGGTATGAGATGTTAATTCTGGTGATTGGTCTAGCGGCTGTGTTGGCGCTGGTGCGCTTTGGTCATATCTGGTTTTCACAGCAATTAGAAGGCATTGAGGAACTCGCGCAGCGCAGCCGGCTCATCCTACAGGGAAAACATGAACAGGCTTTGGCAACGCCAGGAACTGGTAAACCCCGACTCATCAATAGAGCGCTGACTAAACTGTTAGAAGAGTTGCAGGATGCTCACAAGGAGCGGGGGCGCTTCGATAAGTTTATTCGTTCCAATACTTTTCTCGATGCGCAAACACGGATTGGCAATCGTCTCTTTTTAAATAATCGCCTCAGTGCCTTAAGCCTTGATCAGGGTATGTTATCCCACGGGGTGATTTATCTGTTGGAGCTTGACGATCTCGACTTACTGCAGCAAACAAAGGGTGAGCAGGCGGTTGATGTTCTGCTTAATTCTACCGTCGAAGCCATTAATCAGATACTGCAGAGTTTTAGTAACCATATTTTTGCTCGCCGCTCCCATAACCAATTTGCGATTGTGGTTCCCCATGTTTCGCTGATTGAGGCCGATCAACTTGCGAGTAAACTTTTGAAGGTCTGTTTAAGTCAGCCATTGGCGGATGATGTTGAAAATAAGCATAATTTTTATCATTTAGGCGGCGCTTACTTTACCGCAGGCGATAATGCCAACCAATTGCTCGAAGAGGCTGATATGGCACTTCGCGCCGCCCAGCTGCAGGGAACCAGCAATTGGTTTATGTACGACAAGGGCTCAATCGATGAGGAATTTTCCAAGGGCTCGGTTCGTTGGCGTAGTTTCCTTGAAAATGCATTAGTGCAGCGACGCTTTTTCCCTTTTAGTCAACCGATTATCGACTCAGATGGGGTGGAGCATCATAAGGAAATTTTTACTCGTGCGCGGGACAATCAGGGCGCGTTGATTCGTGCGACTCAGTTTATTCCCATGGCCAACAAATGCGGTCTTATGCCGCAGGTTGAGCGGCAGATGATCGAGCGTGTTTTGCAATTACTTGGGCGTGAACAAGCCACAAATCAGGTCTATAGTGTTAACTTGAGTCTCGACACTTTATTAAGTCGCGCTTTTATTCAATGGCTTAAAACCACCTTGCTCGAATATCGCCATTTGACACCCAAGCTGATTTTTGAGGTGTCTGAAGACATAGTGATCCAGCATCAGGATAAACTGCGACCTAAGCTCGATATGATCCGCAAAATGGGCGCGCGTCTGTGTGTCGACCATGTGGGTCAGCAAGTCGTCGGAACCTATTACATCCGCGAATGCCATTTTGACATGATCAAACTACATCGTTCCATCGTGAGGCAGATTCATCTGCGGCCAGCGAACCAATTATTTATTCGCAGTTTGATTGGTGGTTTGTACCGCACAGAGGTGAAAGTGTGTGCCGAAGGGGTCGAATTATTTGAAGAATGGCAGACGCTGAAAATTTTAGGTGTAGGAATGGCTCAAGGGCGTTTCTTCAGCGATCCTATCGAAACCACCTAATACAAAAAATGAGTGACACTCTGTGATCACTGTGGGAGATTGGACATAATCGCCTTATTTTTCTATAAAATTCACATGTTAGTGGCTAAACTAGCCAGTGCCAAAATTATGACAGGTGCAATGGCAGGAGTGTAATTCTGATACTTTCGTTGCGTAGTTTAAGGCAAACACTGCGCGCGGGCTTATGACGCAAGTGTTTACTTCATCGGATTATAGGCATTTTATGGATAATGAATTGATAGCTAAGTTAGCCTTTTGGCGCCCTAAAGCCTCGTCGGCCACCTTAGGCGTCTATCTCTGTGCCGATAAGCTTTGGGTCTATATCCCTGAAACTCCCGCCCAACGTGAACAGTGGCAGTCATTTGAACTGGCTCAAGACAATTGGCATGACGCCTTCGCGCCACTTGCACGTCATTTTCCCCAAGCGAAGCTACAACTCCTTTTGGCCCATGGCCGTTATCAACTGCTGGTCGCCGATAAACCCAGTGTCGACGAGGCTGAACTTGCTCAGGCATTAATTTGGTCGATCAAGGACATGGTTACTATTCCGGTGCCGCAAATCCATTTGGATTACTTCGAATCACCATTGCCTAGCAATAAGGTGAATGTGGTAGTTGTCGAAAAAGACAAGTTAATGAAGCTGGTTCAAGCCATTAATGAGCTTGGGCTCAGTATTCTTGGGATTAGCATCGAAGAGTTAGCCATGACTAACCTGTTTATCGATGATGCTCAGGCACGATTGGTGGTCAGCCATAATCCTGGCAGCGAACTCATGCTGACAGTAGTAAAAGAAGGGCAGCTCTATATGCAGCGCCGAGTGCGTGGCTTCACCGAATTGAATAAGGCCGAAGTTGATGAGCTTAATTATGGTTTAGCCGATAATTTAAGCTTAGAAATTCAGCGCTCTATGGACTATTTTGAGAGTCAACTACGCCAGCCTCCCGTGGCTTCCATTGAGCTATTGACTGACGGCGCAACCGAGGCCTTAGCTAAGCTAGTATCGGCTAACTTTAATCAGTCCGTTAACGTGATTGAGAAAAACTCCGTGGGTGCGCGGATGGCAGGCCTAGCCTTTAGTGAACTTTCACGAGGTGCCCAGTGATTAAATCGAGAGTTAATTTATATTCTGCCGCGTTACTCCCTCCTAAGCAGAGCTTAACTTTCGCTAAACTCGGCAGTTATGCTGCGGCTTTAGTGGTGTTATCCCTAGCATTGGGCGCGTTTAGCTATTGGGAACTCCTGCAATCGCAACAGGCACTGCAAAGCGCAAATCAAACCAAACAACAACTCGAAAAAGAAAAGGCCGATTTAGTTGCTCAGATTAGCGCCCGTAAACCCGATGCAGAATTGGTGTCTAGGGTAGAGCTTGAGGCACAGCAGCTAGAACTAAAACAATTGTTAATGGGTGAACTTGCGGTGCGGGCCAAGCTCACTAGTCGCGGTTTTGCGCCGGTTCTCAAAGATTTAGCCAAAGTTTCCGATGCTTCGGTTTGGCTAAATCATATTATGATTAACGAGCAGCATTTTATGTTCGAGGGTTTTGCTGAGCATCCACAGTATATCCCCCAATGGGTGGGCAAATTAAAAACCACCACAACCCTCAAGGGGCAGGCATTTTCCTCAATGACCATGGACCGTGGTGACGATAAGCCCTTGGCCTTCACGCTGACCAGCGAGACCCCTAAGAGTAAGGAGCCTGCTCGATGAAGGAACGATGGAAACTCCTAGGGCAGAAATTTGATGCCTTAAGCCAGCGCGAACGGTTAATGATAAGCATAGCCACCATAGGTGTTTTGGCGACCTTAGCCTATCTTCCGATGGAGTCGTTATGGAAGTCGCACACCCAAGCTGCGCAGCAGCTTAAAACCGTGACAATGGAAAACGGCATTTCGCAGCAGCAGATTGAAATGTATCAACAGCGTCTGGCGATGGATCCTAACCATGACTATCAACAGCGGCTGACTAAGTTACTCAAGCAAAATCAGGATATTGATGCCAAGCTTAACGAGCTGATGGTTGATATGGTACCTGCGGACTATATGCCTGAATTATTGAGTCATTTACTCTCGCAGACCCAAGGCATTAAGTTAGTTAAATTCACGTCTATTGCCCCTGTGCCCCTGCTCGAAGTGGGTGAGGATAAAAAACTTAATCTCTACAGCCATGGGATCAGTATGGCTTTAGAGGGGGATTATTTCTCCGTGCTGCGCTTTGTCGAGGCGATCGAAGCCATGCCCGACAAACTTTATTGGAAAAAACTCGACTATAAAGTGGCCGACTATCCAAAGGGTAAGATAGATATCGAGCTTTATACCTTGAGCATCAATAGGGACTTTATCAGTGTTGCTAAATAAGTCTTATCTTTTCATCGCATTGCTAGGGCTGAGCACTCAGGTTGCGGCAGAGAGCTTACGTGACCCAACGTTGCCGGGGAAGGGCGTTGCGGGCGCTGGAGCTTCATCTTCAAATCGTCAGCAGGCCTTAGTGCTGCAAAGTATTGTCAATTCCGGTAGCTCAGCCTATGCGGTTATCAACAATAAGATTTTGTCCGTGGGCGACAGTATTCAAGGGGTAAAAGTGGTGCGCATTACCTCTACAGCAGTGTCGCTTTCAGACGGTCGAAAATTAGCTTTATTTAAAGCAATTACAGAGTGATAGGGAAAACAACTCAAATGACAGCCTTCAAATACATCACGCCTTTGCTCTCGATTTGCTTGGTTGCTTGTCAGACGTCAGATAGGCCCCAGCCAGAAGCATCAAAGGAAGCCTTAACCGCTTCGATGCAAACGACTGCGCCTGCTATGGTGCCACCGCCACCGACTATGCCTGCCGATGTTCAGCGCGAACTCAATGCCAATGCGTTAACGTCAGGATTAAGCCCATCAATGGAGACTGAGCGTCGTTTCGATGTGTCAGCCCGCGATGTGGATGCTAAAGTGTTTTTCCCAAGCCTAGTGCAAGGCACGCCATTCAGTGTGGCGATGCACCCAGAGGTGCAGGGTAAGATTTCACTGTCACTTAAAGGGGTGACCCTAAGCGAAGCCATTCAAGTGGTTGAAGATATTTACGGCTATGAAGTGAGCCGTGAAGGACGTGTGTTGCGCGTTTTCCCAGCAGGGCTGCGTACCGAGACATTTCCGCTGAATTACCTCTATATGGAGCGCGACGGACTGTCGTTAACCTCTGTCAGTTCGGGCCGGATCTCGGACAACAATAACAACTCGAATAACAGCAATTCGAATAGCAATTCCAATAACAGTAACTTTGGCAATAACAGCTCGAATAATGGCAGTAACGGCAACAATAACAGTAATGACAGTACCAATGGCACCTTTATTCGTTCACGCACCAAAACCGATTTTTGGGGTGATTTAAAAGAGACGCTCGCCGCTATTATTGGTGATTCTGGCGATGGACGTCAGGTGGTGGTGACGCCGCAGGCAGGCTTAGTGACAGTCCGTGCCTATCCTAATGAACTGCGTCAGGTTCGCAGTTTCTTAAACTCAGCCGAAACCCATCTACAGCGGCAGGTGATTTTGGAAGCCAAGATCCTCGAAGTCACCTTATCCGACGGTTATCAGCAGGGAATTCAGTGGGATAACGTATTAGGTAGTGCCTTTGCCAATGGCAATACTAAGGTTAATTTTGGTACAGCTGCAGGCCCAGGTCTGAGCGATACCATCACCACTGCAATCGGTGGAGTAACGTCTTTAAGCATCACAGGTTCTGACTTTGCTACCATGATTAATCTGCTCGATACTCAGGGCGATGTGGATGTGCTATCGAGCCCAAGGGTGACGGCATCGAATAACCAAAAGGCAGTGATTAAGGTGGGTACCGATGAGTACTTCGTGACCGATGTGTCTTCAACTACAGTTGCGGCAACTACCACAGTGACGACGCCTCAGGTGGAGTTAACGCCTTTCTTCTCGGGCATTGCGCTCGATGTTACCCCGCAAATCGATGAGGACGGCAATGTGTTACTGCACGTGCATCCTTCTGTTATTGATGTAAAAGAGCAAACCAAAGACATCAAGGTCAGTAGCGAAACCTTAGAACTGCCACTGGCACAGAGTGAGATCCGTGAGTCGGATACCGTAATCCGTGCCGCTTCGGGCGATGTGGTGGTGATAGGCGGTCTAATGAAGAGTGAAAGCACAGAAGTGATTTCACAGGTGCCACTGTTAGGTTCTATTCCGCTGGTGGGTGAACTGTTTAAGAATCGCAGTCAGGCAATGAAAAAAACCGAACTGGTGATTTTGCTCAAGCCCACTGTTGTCGGTAATGATACTTGGCGCAATGAGTTAGAGCGTTCAAAGGCTTTACTCGACCGTTGGTACCCAGAGAATAAGTAAACGTTCATGTACTTAAATCATTTTGGTTTAAGCCAAGCCCCGTTTTCATTAACGCCGAATACCGGATTTTTTTTCGGGTTATGGCCACATGTCGAGGCTTTGCAGGTACTGCAAACAGCGTTGCAGACTGGGGAAGGCTTTATCAAGGTCACAGGTGAAGTTGGCACGGGTAAAACCTTGATTTGTCGTAAGCTGATTAATGAGCTGCCCCCAGGGTTTAATTGTGCGTATTTACCCAATCCCTATTTAAGTCCAACAGAATTACGTTGGGCGGTCGCAAACGAATTAGGACTTAAGTATTCCTCTGACATCGACCAGCAGCAGTTAACTGGGCTGATTCAGCAACAGCTATTGGCCTTAAGTGCCCATGGACATTCTATTGTATTAGTGCTCGATGAAGCGCAGGCTTTGCCCGATGAGAGCCTAGAGGCGTTAAGGTTATTCACAAATCTTGAAACCGAAAATCGTAAGTTGCTCCAAGTAGTGCTATTTGGTCAGCCCGAGCTTGATGAAAGGTTAAAACTCCCATCTTTTCGCCAGCTAAGGCAACGCATCACCTTTAGTTATAACTTAAGACCCCTTACTTGGGATGAAACCGACGCCTATATCTGTTACCGCCTAGCGGTTGCTGGCTGTGCTGGTGCACCGCTGTTTAGCCCAAAGCTAACCCGTAAAATAGCCGATGCATCAAGGGGGATCCCAAGATTAATCAATATCTTGTCCCACAAAGCATTAATGCTCAGTTTTGGCGAAGGGTCAAGCCATGTTAATGCTGCCCATGTCAAAGGTGCCATCCTAGATACTGAAGATGCCTGCAATCAAACGCCGTTTAGATGGTCAACCTATGTGGCTATTGCACTGATGACCCTGACAGCCATGTTTGTCGCCTTGGCGATGTGGGGCGAAGATTTACGCTTGCTGTGGGGTAATAGCGTATGAGTGTTATCAATAAGATGCTGCAGGATCTAGATAAACGTCAGCATGAACATGCCGTCGCTAATATTTCCCCTCAGCAGGTGCAGTATTTTGGTCGCACCACAAGTTCGCGTAAATGGTTACCTATGAGTTTGGCATCTCTGTTTCTTGGTGGTTTATCTGTTTATGCTTTTCAAAATGCAAACATGGAACGAGTAGAGAGTGCATCGGCTGTGGCCGTAGATGCTCTTAAAATCGCGAAAGAGACTGAAGTCGTTATAGAAAATAGCCTTAATGGTGACGCTGACATAACGGTTCAAACTCAGGAGCGCGTTTCTTCAAATTATCCGCAAGCAGTCCCAGACAATACCGTAGCGCAGCAAGTCACTCCTCAAGCTGAATCTAAGGTTGCGGTCAGCGCTGCCACTGAGAACAACGCGCCAGAAAGCACTGCAAATGAAGCTTATGCATCTGTACCCAATGCAAATGATGTAAAAGTCGCCCAAGTGACATCGAGTCAGCCTTCTGTGATTGATTCGGTCAACGTCGAACTCAAGCCAGCTGCAGTGCCTAAGCAAGACGCTAAGTTAGCAGCTAACACAGAAGTTAACACAGAAGCTAAGTCTGAGACTAAGAGTGAACCTATCAAAGCGGCCACCCAAATGGCGGTTACCGAGGTCAAACTTTCGCCTAGCCAGTTAGCCCAAAAGCAAGTAACGCTTGCCATAAATGCTCAAAATTCGGGGAAAGCAAAAAAAGCCATCGACCATTTCAATAAAGCGTTAAGCCTTGATGCCAGTTTGCACGAAACGAGAAAACAACTGGCTGCGCTTTACTATGGCGAGGGACAGTTAACTGAGGCGCAAAGGGTGCTGGAGCAGGGGCGATTACTTTATCCGCAGGAATATGAATTTGCGTTGTTATTGGCTCGCACTCAGCAGGAGAGTGGACAGACAGAGCTAGCCTTGGCGAGCCTTTCGCAAATTCCCGATAGCCATGAACTTGCGCGCCAAAAATGGCTTGCCCAGAGCGACTTAGCCCAAAAGCAGGGGCAATTTTCACTGGTGGAGCGGGCCTATCGTAATTTATTACAGCAGGAACCAAGACAGGGAAAATGGTGGATGGGGTTAGCCTATGCGCTAGATTCCCAGCAGCAGTACGCCAAGGCGAGTCAAGCTTATCGCAGTGCGCTTAGCCATGAAGGGCTTTCTGCCCAAGCCACGGCCTTCATTGAACAAAGATTACACCAACTAGGGGATAGCCAATGAAACCCAGATTAAAAATGCGTTTAGGCGATCTGTTAGTTCAAGAAGCGATCATCACTGAAGAACAGCTACAGCAGGCGTTAACCGATCAGCGTAGGACGGGACATAAGCTTGGGCGGACGCTCATCGATTTACAGTCGATTACCGAACATCAACTACTGCAATTTTTGTCGCAACAGCTAAACCTGCCACTGTTGGATATTAGTAAAAGACCGATTTCCGCCGAAGTAGTGCAATTAATTCCCGAGGTGCAGGCGCGGCGTTTTCGCGCCCTGGCGGTTGAAGTCAATGGCGACAGTATTCTGGTGGCCATGAGCGACCCTGCAGACTTGCAGGCGCTCGATAATCTCGAAGTGCTGGTGGCGCCGAAAAAACTCACCCTAGCAGTTGCGCCCGAGCAGCAATTGATGCAGGCCTTCGATAACCTGTATCGTCGCACCGATCAAATCGCCCAAATTGCGGGTAAGCTGGAAGAAGAGTACGCCGCCGATCAGATGTTCGATTTGGCAAGCCTTACCTCGGCCGACAGCGATAACGAAACCACGGTCGTTAAGTTACTGCAATCTATTTTCGAGGATGCGGTGCAAATGCGCGCCTCGGATATTCATATTGAGCCTGGCGAGAAAGTGCTGCGCATTCGTCAGCGTATCGACGGTCAGCTACACGAGACCACGCTCAATGAGGTCAATATTGCCGCTGCTTTGGTACTGCGCCTTAAGTTAATGGCGGGGCTCGATATTTCTGAGAAACGTTTGCCGCAGGATGGTCGTTTCCATATGGAAATTAAAGGCCATAAGATCGATGTGCGGATCTCGACCATGCCGATTTACCACGGTGAATCCGTGGTAATGCGTCTGTTGGATCAATCGGCGGGCCTACTTACACTTAATGAAACAGGGATGCCGCCACATATCCTTGAGCGCATTCGCAAACAGATTAAACGACCCCACGGCATGCTGTTAGTCACTGGGCCAACGGGTAGCGGTAAAACCACCACGCTTTACGGAATCCTCAGTGAGTTAAATACCGCCGATCGCAAGATTATTACCGTAGAAGATCCGGTGGAATACCAATTACCGCGGATCAACCAAGTACAAGTTAACCATAAGATTGGCCTAGATTTTTCAAATGTATTGCGTACCACTTTACGTCAAGACCCCGACATCATCATGGTGGGGGAGATGCGGGACCAAGAAACCGTCGAGATTGGTTTAAGGGGCGCATTAACGGGTCACTTTGTTCTTTCGACCCTGCATACCAACGATGCGGTGACCAGTGCACTGCGTCTACTCGATATGGGGGCGGCGAGCTACTTAGTGGCGAGTGCCTTGAGGGTGATTATTGCCCAGCGACTGGTACGTCGGGTATGCCATAACTGCGGCGCGGATTATCAACCAACGCCTTCAGAAATGGCTTGGCTTAGCAGCGTGAGTCGCATCGATTTCTCGACGGCTAAATTTCGTAAGGGTTATGGCTGTCAGAGCTGCAACGGCAGTGGTTACCGTGGCCGAGTGGGGATATTCGAAATTCTCGAGCTTGATGAGAAAATGATTGATGCGATGCGCACCGGCAACCCACAGGATTTTGCTCGCGCAGCAATCCAAAGCCCTAATTTTACCCCACTTGCTGCATCTGCCCTGCAATATTTAGCTGAGGGTATGACGACCATTGAAGAGGTGGCTAAGCTTGTTGAAGATGTGAGTGAATCGCAGGTGCCGTTATCTAAGGATATCCTAAGCCTACAGGACAATGAGGCGTAATTATGCCGGTTTATCAGTACCGAGGACGTAGTGGACAAGGTCAGGCCGTAACGGGGCAGCTCGATGCGGCCTCCGAGAGTGCGGCCGCCGATACTCTGCTTTCCCGTGGCATTATTCCCCTTGAGGTTAAGGTTGCCAAGGAAACCCAATCCTTTTCATTGTCACAGTTGTTCGTCCGTAAAGTCGCCCTCGATGAGCTGCAAATCTTTACGCGGCAAATGTATTCTTTAACTCGCTCTGGTATTCCTATCCTGAGAGCGATTGCGGGGCTGTCGGAAACCTCTCATTCCCAGCGGATGAAGGATGCGCTTGACGATATTTCCGAGCAATTAACCGCAGGTAGACCCTTGTCATCGGCCATGAACCAACATCCCGATGTATTCGATTCATTGTTTGTCTCTATGGTGCATGTGGGGGAGAACACCGGTCGATTGGAGGACGCCTTTATCCAGCTATCGGGTTATATCGAGCGAGAGCAGGAAACCCGTCGCAGGATTAAGGCGGCGATGCGTTACCCTATCTTTGTGTTAATTGCGATAGCCATTGCGATGGTGATTTTGAACATTATGGTTATCCCTAAATTTGCGGATATGTTCTCTCGGTTTGGTGCTGATTTGCCTTGGGCAACGAAGATCTTGATTGGTACCTCGAGTCTGTTTGTGAACTACTGGCCGCTGATGCTTGTGGTATTAATAGGTTCGATTATAGGAGTGCGTGCTTGGCATCAAACCGAGAAAGGCGAAAAACAGTGGGATAAGTGGAAGCTGCATATCCCCGCGGTGGGCTCCATTATCGAGCGTTCGACGTTATCGCGATATTGCCGCAGTTTTTCGATGATGTTAGGTGCGGGTGTGCCTATGACACAGGCGCTGAGTCTAGTCGCCGATGCAGTAGATAATGCCTACATGCACGACAAGATTGTCGGTATGCGCCGCGGGATTGAGTCGGGCGAATCCATGCTTCGGGTATCGAATCAAAGCCAGCTATTTACCCCCTTAGTGTTGCAAATGGTGGCTGTAGGTGAAGAGACTGGCCAGATTGATCAATTATTGAATGATGCTGCGGATTTTTATGAGGGAGAAGTGGACTATGACCTCAAAAACCTCACCGCCAAATTAGAGCCTATTCTTATTGGGATTGTCGCCGTGGTGGTATTAATCCTCGCATTGGGCATTTATCTGCCTATGTGGGATATGCTGAATGTGGTCAAGGGCGGCAAATAACGTAGCGTTAAGTGGGCGTCGATGACCCAAAAGGAAAGTCAGTAGATGCAGAGCCAGCAAAAGGCCGATAGTGATCTCTTAAGAATATTTGGGCGTATGGTGACAATCACTGTGCTGCTGTTAATGTTGGCGTTTATTGGCGTGAAGTATTTCTCGGCGGTGCCACAAATGGCGGCTAGAAATATGGAACTTGAACATACGCGTCTGCTTAATGTGCTGACGATGGTGCGTTCGCAATGGTTATCCTTAGGTAAGCCACAGCAAATGGCGCTGGATTGGGAACAGTTTGCTGAGTCAAGTGTTGAGGCGCCATCTTTAGTCCCTTTTAATCGTTTAGGCTGGCCACAGCCTAAATCGATGGATTCAGAGGGGTGCCAGGTACTTTGGCAGCAACTTATGGGTGGCGAAATGAAGCGTGGCGCGCCAATCGCAGAGTATTATTCGAATGAAAACAGCTGTGTATTTCGGGTTGAGTCCAAGGATAAGATCAGCTATCAACTGGATACAGGTAGGGCAATTTTGCTTAAATATTCCTTAAATAGTGTTAACTAGTAGACGTTTTTATAATCAATTTGCTGTTAGAATAAATCGGGTTGGATAGGGAGAAGCTGATGAAAAGTAAGATAAAAGGATTTTCATTGATCGAGCTCGTTATCGTGATCGTCATATTGGGTCTCTTAGCGGCGACAGCGATTCCACGGTTTTTAAATGTCACTGACGATGCCGAAGATGCGAGTGTAGACGGCGTTGCTGGGGGCTTATCGACTGCTGTTAGCTTTGTTCGTTCACAGTGGGAAGTCGATGGTCGTCAAAATAGCACTGTGATTTTAGATGGAAGCTCGGTTTCCCTTGACCCCCGCTTTGGTTTTCCAACGGGAATCGGTGCAACCGATGCGACGGCAATGTCAGATGCGAGTTGTCAGCAAGTATTCAGTACTATCCTACAAAATGCCCCGCGAAATGTACTCTATACTGAGGATGCGCGTAATCAACGTTATACCGTAAGGGTAATTGATGGTGCGGGCGGAAGTGCCATTGCTATTTCAGGGGCCACAGTAGCAGGTTTAGATTTGTGTGTTTACCATCAGGTTGCTTCACTGGTGATAGACCAAACATCAGGGGTACCAACACCGGCGCCGGATCTGTCGACTTCGGGGGCTAAAGGGGTGATTTATAATCCTGGTACAGGCAGAGTGTTAAGCTTTACCCAAACACCATTTACCCCATAATAGTTTAAAAAATTTTATTTTATTTTTGCAATTAGTCACTTATTTTATAAACAGCTAAAATGATTTAGTTCTCACGTAAAAGGTAATTTTTTATGAAAAGACAACAGGGCTTTACCTTAATTGAGTTAGTCGTAGTGATCATTATCCTAGGTATTCTTGCTGTCACAGCGGCACCTAAGTTTATTAACCTGCAAAGCGATGCTCGGGCATCGACATTGCAAGGATTAAAAGCTTCTATCCAAGGTGCAAACTCTCTAGTGTATTCAAAGGCTGCATTAGCAGGCGTAGAAAAAACTGCTGTAACAACAGTAGATATTGCCGGTACAACGGATACTGGGGATGATGTTGGGATCCGTTATGGTTATATGGATGCAACTCTTGCTGCGTTAGAAGCTGGTATGGATATTCAATTTGATGCTGGAAATAGTCCAACTGCATCAGGAACTAATGAATGGATTATTCTCGCCGATGGCGCAAATAATACAGCAACAATTTGGCAACGTGGTGCGCCTGCAGATACATCTTCCACAGTAAGTTGTAAATTAGTTTACGAACCTGCTGAAGACGGGGTATTGCCAACGATTACAGTAACAGACACTGGTTGCTAGAAATTACTTACTAAAAGGCCTGCCTAGCAGGCCTTTTTTTTAACTGAGGATAATAAATACAATAGCTTGAATTAAACGCGACTATGCGAATAAGCATTTGCCTTCATCGCGACTATGGCAGACACTGAACCTAGAACCTAGAACCTAGAACCTAGAACCTAGAACCTAGAACCTAGAACCTAGAACCTAGAACCTAGAACCTAGAACCTAGAACCTAGAACCTAGAACCTAGAACCTAGAACCTAGAACCTAGAACCTAGAACCTAGAACCTAGAACCTAGAACCTACATCTACGGCGAAAGCGGACGATGCTGAGAAATCCCCAACAAAGACAGCTTGGTTTTACCTTGGTCGAGTTAGTCACCACCATCATACTGATTTCGATATTGTCGGTGACCGTGCTGCCGCGCTTTTTTTCCCCTTCATCCTACAGTGCCTATAGTCTGAGAAATGAATTTATGGCCGAGATGCGCAAGGTGCAGCAGAAGGCGATGAATAATACGGATAGATGCTATCGCATTGCGGTATCTGCAAATGGTTTTGAAACAATTCAATTCGATGGCCGTGATAATACGGGGTGTATTGGAACTCAAAGCCCTCTCGATTCACAGGTCTTTCAAGGCGGTGCCAATTTGACGTTAATCTCTAACCATGCAAACAGCTTTAATCTGGATTTTGATAGTTATGGCAGAACATCCTTAGCTTGCAATGGTAACTGCATTGAGGTGATGGCCGATGAAACCTTGCTAATCAATATTTCCAGCGAGGGTTACATTTATGCCAACTAAGTTGCCCCGTAAATCTGAACTAAAAAATCACCTGCAACAGGGTTTTACCCTCATTGAACTGGTTATTGGCATGTTGGTGATTGCAATCGCTGTCGTGATGCTAACGAGTATGCTTTTTCCTCAAGGTGATAGAGCAGTGAAGACCTTACAGCGGGTGCGCAGCGCCGAACTTGCCCATTCGGTAATGAATGAGATTTGGGGTAAGCGATACGATGAAAATACCGGAGCAAGCGGTGGCGTTCCCGCCTGCGACAGCCCATTAGGGGTTCCTTGCTCGGCAGTATTAGGGCCTGAGTCGAGTGAGGGAAGAAACGACTATGACGATATTGATGATTACAATGGCCTCGATGAAAGCTTCACAATGCTCGATTCGAGTCAGACTTATGCAGAGGCTTATCCCAACTATAGGTTGAATGTATCTGTGGCCTATAACCCAGATGTTACCAATACCAAACTGGTGACCATTAGCGTGACGACGCCCGATGCCGAAGTGATTACCTATAATATGGTAAGGAGCAATTATTGATGCCTCTGCCAACTAAGCGATTGATTCAACATTCCCAATTTGGGTTTACCCTAGTTGAGATGGTCACAGTGATGCTGATTTTGGGGATTTTGGTCGTGGGCGTCAGTAGCTTTATTATTTTTGGCACGCGAATATTCGTTGAGTCCAGCTCTGTCGATCAGGTATTGAGTCAAAGTCGCTTTGCCGTTGAGCGCATGACCCGAGATTTACGAGAAGCCTTACCAAGTAGCTTGCGGCTGTCAACGGGGGCTGGATATCAATGTATCGAATTTGTGCCGATTGAGGCGAGTACTACCTATTTCGTTATGCCCATTGCACCAGAGGCTGCCTCCACCTCTGGGCGTGTGATAAGCGATGGTTCGCTTACGATTAGTGCAGGTCAATATACTTGGATATACCCGCTAATTACTGCTGATGTCTATAACGATGCGAGGCAAAAACGCGCATTAATCTCTGGGGTAACGACTATCGCGAATGAGTCAACCATCACCTTTACCAGTATGCGTTTTGCCGAAGCCTCGCCTCGGAGACGGATCTATTTTGGTTCAACTGCGGTAAGCTATTGTTTTGAAGAGGAGGGTGTGAGCAATGGCTTGGCGCTAAAGCGTTATGTAGGTTATGGGTTAATGGTGGATCAGCCCGCACCTGCGGAGATGGGGACGGGAGTGTTGATGGCGCAGAACATTGCCAACAATCTTGTTGATAATGCTGATTTACCGATGATTTTAACCCCATCTACACTGGTTAATAATTCGATGGTGCATTTACAACCTAGATTTAATGTCAATGGCGAGACATTCCAGTATCGACATCAAGTGCAGGTGGCCAATGTTCCTTAAACAAATGCTCAACAGAAAAGCCCGCAAAATCTGCCACAATTCTCCAGCACCTGCGTTGAGGCAAAAACGCTATCAGCAGGGCAGTACCTTAGTGATTGGGATATTCGTCATTACTGTGATGTTTTTACTGGCATCGGCACTAATCAATATCGTCAAGGATGCCGATGAAGGATTAACCCAAGAGGTCTGGGGTACAAGAGCGTTAGCCGCTGCTAATAGTGGTGCCGATGCGGCGTTAGCCCAGCTATTTCCTTTAAATGGTGGAGCGCCCTCCTGCGTAGCCTCCAGCTCGTGGACGCCTCCAGATGTGGTGGGATTTCATGCCTGCATTGTGGATATCAATTGCAACGCTTATTTGGTTGGAACCCTTACCCAGTATCGAATTAACAGTCTAGCGGTATGCGAAAGTGGCGAAATCCGTGTTAGCCGTCAAGTTGAGGTCGAAGCCCGTGGGAATTAGATTGGCATTACGTATTGTTTCATTTTTGCTGGCGGGACTGCTGGTATTGCCTGTTTATGCGGTGTCGATTCAACCTTTTGATCTCAATGTTTTCTTTCCTAAGGTCGCTCAAGGGCATCACGATAATAACAATGATAATTGCCATAAAATCACGGCACCTCAACTTGAAATATATGGGGATGGGATCATCAATGGCACTGGTGGACAGGCGCTAAATTACTGCTCCACTAACAGTGGAAGTCTTTCTACGTCAAGTTGTGATGACGGCTCAGGGGGGAAACGTCGTTGTACTATTACCGGATTCGATCTGCGTGGTTATGATGAACCGAATTTCCTTAACAGTAGTAAAGCAGGGGGAAGCATTACGACCTGTATCCCTAGCGTCATTGGTGCCGATGGAAAAAATCAATTTGATACCCTTGAGTTGTATATAACCTGTACGCTGTCGATGTCACCGACACAAACCGAATATCGTTTTAGTAAGATAAATATTGGTAGTGGAGTGACACTGGTATTAACTGCTGGGGATTATTGGGTCGATTCCTTTACCCTGAATTCTGGTGGCAATATTGTATTACTTGGGAATGTGAGAATATTTACTAAGCAAACCGCCCTTTTTAATGGCGGTAAACTCAATGAAGCACTCACAAATAATGCGCTCATCGTTGCATATGGCAATGTCGAGCTAGATAGTGGGGCATTACTCAATGGTTATGTTTATAGTAATGAAAGGATTAGTATTAATAACGGTTCGACAATAAATGGTCGTGTGACCAGTCGTTACTTATTTATCAGTAGTGGTAGTGTTAATGATCAGCAGCCGGCCGCGCCACTACTCGATCATTTTGAAATTGATTACTCTTCTTCACCATTGACCTGCAAGGCCGAAAGCATGCAGCTACGCGCCTGCACCGATGCTAACTGTAGTTCGCTATATACTGATACCTTTAGTGCTAATTTATCCCCCAATCCGGTGACTAACGGTGGTTGGTATTTGCCTGGCACTACGACATCAACAAGCACAGTGACTTTTGTGAATGGTACTGCGAGTGTCGACCTTCGCCACAATGTGGTGACACCTATTACTGTCAATGTATCGAGCGCAAGTCCTGCCGCAACCTCAGCAACCTTGTGCCGTAGTGGTTCGGGTGCATTGTCGACTGCAGCCTGTACCTTAGCCTTTGCCGAGAGTGGCTTTATTTTCGATGTGCCAGATAAAAGGGCGAATAAATCGACCACAGTGTCAGTGTCTGCGGTGCGAAAATCTGACTCGACGCTAGAATGCGTTCCCGCATTTGCCGATGCGACCAAAAATGTGGGGTTTTGGAGTAGCTATATCTCGCCATCTTCAATACCAAGTGCTTGGCAACAATCACTCACCGTCAGGGATGCGACCGGCACGGCAACAGGGACGAGGATTGGAAAAGACATAGCCGCTAGAACCTTAATTCCACTGAAGTTTACTAATGGCGTGGCATCGATTGAGGTGAATTATCCCGATGCGGGCAAGGTTCAACTCGATGCTCGGTACGATGGCACGGCTGAGGATGCCGGGCTTGTGATGACAGGTTCTGATCAATTTGTCAGCGTACCAGCCGGGCTGTGCGTTAAACCATCTGACATTACTGCTTATTGTCTCAGTGCTGATATGAGTTGCAAGGTATTCCGACAAGCAGGACAACTCTTTGATATGACAGTGCAGGCCGTTGCTTGGCAGTCGGATACCGACAATGATTTCTGCACTGGTAATCTTATCACGCCAAATTTTATTGATACCAATGTGACCCTCGCAAGCCATGTCATTGCGCCAACTACCGCCAATGGCGGTGTTGATGGCGTGCTTGGCAGGACGAGTTACAGTCATGCCTCGGCCAGTGATAATCTCAATACCATCACCAATCAATCCATTAGTGAAGTCGGCGTGTTTCAAATCTCGGCTCTGGCGAGTGCCAATTACTTAGGTGCGCCCAGTAGTTTAGATATTCCGTTAAGTTATTCGGCCAATATCGGCCGTTTTGTTCCTGCGAGTTTTGGGTTAACAGATGCAGCGATAACGCCGGCCTGCAGCAGTGTATTTAGCTACATGGACCAACCTTTTCCTGTGATGATGACACTGAGTGCCTTAAATCTCTTTGGGAATGTGACCCAAAATTACTTTGGGGATTTTGCCCTCGGCACAGCGGTGCTTGTGGCGGAGAATAATGACAATGGGGTCGAACTTTCCTCTCGCCTCAGCGCGTTGTCAATGACCAACGACAGTTGGGTTAAGGGAATTGCTGACATAGATACAACAGTGACCTTCAGTCGAGTGGCACCGGTTGCTGCGACCACTCTCTTTAAAGATGGTCCCTTCGAGGCCCTCGATATTGGTGTGCAATTAGCGGATAACGATCCTTTGCCTAATGGTATTAACTCCACTATCAATTCGCCCGATATGGATGCCGCCACTGCGGGCGCCTGTAGTAGTTGTAATGCTAAGCGGATAAGTACCCAAAAATTGCGCCATGGCCGAGTGGTGATGGATAACACCTATGGCCCAGAGACAGAGCTATTGACCATGCCGAGCCGAGCCGAGTACTGGAATGGTAGCATCTGGACATTAAGCAGCGATGATAGTTGTACCATCGCGGATTATCCTCTGGGATCTCAAGTGGATAATGCTTTACTCGGCTATGCCTTCGATCCAGATCTTATAACAGGTCAGAGTGTTAGTCGCGCTGTTGGGGCTGGCGTCACTCGCTATATCGGCGGTGAACTCACTTTACTTTGGCGTACGAACGCAACATCGGGAACCCTCTATCGTGGTCAGGTGACTGCGCCCTTGGATGTGCCAGAATGGCTGGAATGGTACTGGAATTGGACAGGTACAGAGCCAATCCAGTTATTCGATCCAAGAGCAAGTGCGTTTTTTGGCCGTTACCGCGGTCACGACCGAATTATATATTGGCGTGAGGTCAATTAATCAGCATGATTTTTATGGTCTGAACATCACTTTTTACAGTTAGGTTTTGTCTTTGGATTGAGACTAATTTGTTGTGGAATTGTCGCCATAAATCCCCGTTGTTAGGGCGAACAAATTGTTGTTTAGATGTTATTTATTTGTATGCGGTTCAAAATTTAACTGTTGGAATTTTCATCGATATTGCGGAGATTTCGATTAAATACTGTTTTTTTGAGTTACATTTGAAAAAAAAACACTCCATTAGCGAATGTTAACCTCTATGGTCTTGTGGAATCAGGGTGGCATTGATAAAGTTAGCTGATTTTTCATATCTTCTGATTCCACAGAATACAGGCTAGTTACATGTTCAAAAAGCTACGCGGCGTTTTTTCTAATGATCTATCGATCGACTTAGGTACGGCTAACACATTAATTTATGTTCGTGACGAAGGGATCGTCCTAAATGAGCCCTCGGTCGTTGCAATACGTGGCGAGCGTAGTAGCAACGGTCAGAAGTCTGTAGCTGCGGTTGGTACTGAAGCTAAACAAATGCTGGGGCGTACGCCAGGCAATATCCAAGCCATTCGTCCGATGAAGGACGGTGTGATTGCAGACTTCTATGTGACTGAAAAAATGTTACAGCACTTTATTAAGCAAGTGCATAACAACAGTTTCTTCCGTCCAAGCCCACGCGTATTGGTTTGTGTGCCAGTTGGGGCGACTCAAGTTGAACGTCGTGCTATTCGTGAATCAGCCATGGGCGCTGGCGCCCGTGAAGTGTATTTAATTGAAGAGCCAATGGCGGCTGCAATCGGTGCTGGCTTACCCGTATCTGAAGCAACGGGTTCTATGGTTGTCGACATCGGTGGTGGTACCACTGAAGTGGCAATTATCTCTTTGAATGGTGTGGTTTATTCATCTTCTGTTCGTATTGGTGGCGATAAGTTTGACGACGCTATCATCAACTACGTTCGCCGTAACTACGGCAGCTTGATTGGTGAAGCCACCGCTGAGCGTATCAAGCACACAATCGGTACGGCTTACCCAGGTGATGAAGTGCTCGAAATTGAAGTTCGTGGCCGCAATTTAGCAGAAGGTGTACCACGCAGCTTCACTCTGAACAGCAACGAAATTTTAGAAGCTCTGCAAGAGCCGTTATCGGGCATTGTCAGCGCAGTGATGGTGGCGCTTGAGCAGTCTCCACCAGAGTTAGCCTCAGATATTTCTGAGCGCGGTATGGTGTTAACCGGTGGTGGCGCATTGCTGCGTGATTTAGACCGTCTGTTAATGCAAGAAACGGGTATTCCTGTGATGGTTGCAGACGATCCGCTGACCTGCGTAGCACGCGGCGGTGGTAAAGCCCTTGAAATGATTGATATGCACGGTGGCGATCTGTTCTCCGAAGAAAACTAATCTCACTTCGGTAAAGGGCGGTTAATCGCCGCCCGAGCTTTCCTATGAAGCCAATTTTTGTTCGCGGTATTTCGAACCAATTTCGTTTAACACTGGCAATTATTTTGTCGGTGATTTTGCTCGTGGCTAATCACCGCCTCGAACCTGCCCGTGAATCCCTTGCCTCTGCCCTAAGTCCTGTTCAATACCTCGCGAGTGTGCCGAGTATTATTCTCGATTGGTCCTCTGAGAGTCTGGCAACCCGCAATATGCTTGCGTTGCAAAACAAGGAACTGCTAAGACAACAACTGTTAATGAGTGAGCGTCTACAACGCTTCGAACATCTGCGTCAGGAAAACGAGCGTCTGCGAGCCCTGTTGGGATCGCCCGCCTATCAAGATTCTCGCAAGATGGTGGCCGAAGTCTTAGAGGTGGCGAGCGAGCCTTCCCATCACTATGTGGTGCTGAACCATGGTAGTCGCAGTGGTGTATTTGTTGGTCAACCTGTGGTGGATGCCCAAGGCGTAGTTGGGCAAGTCGTGCAGGTGAGTGAAGTCACCAGCCGAGTGCTATTGCTTTCGGATGTGTCCCACGGTTTACCCGTGCGGATCACCCGTAACGATGTGCGTTTAGTCGCCAATGGCACTGGTGAGCTGGACCAAATTGAGCTGCGCTATGTGGCCAAGAGCACCGATATCAAAGTCGGAGACCTATTGGTGACTTCGGGATTAGGCAACCGCTTTCCCGAAGGTTATCCCGTTGCCCGTGTGATTGAAGTGCAGACCGAAGATGGTCAAAGCTATGCGCGTGTTACGGCGCAGCCTCTAGCTGCTTTGGATCGTATCCGCTATTTATTGTTAATTTGGCCTGCACCTGATTCTGGTGTCACTTTGCCAAATCAAATTCCGGTGCCAGCGGCGGACCATCCTGCCGAATCGAATGAGCTTGAATCGATGGCAACGGAGCCTGCAAATGGAACCGCTAAGCCAAATACCACCGGAAATAACGCACAGGGCACAACTAGCAGTTCTCAAGTGGGTAATGCTCAATCAGGCAGCAGTGCTCAGGGTAATAACCCCGTCAAACCTACTAATACGACAAAACCTGTGAATGCATCAAATGCCGCTAATGCAACTGAAACATCCTCAGCGCCAACCACTCAAAAACCGCCAGTACCAGTAGAGGTGCATCAATGAGTATCCAAGCGGCCAATGGTAGACTTTTAGTGTGGCTGACTCTGTTTGTTGGTTTGATAAGCCAAATCATGCCATTACCGAGTGTTATTGAGGCTTGGCGCCCCGATTGGTTATTGATGATTTTGATTTATTGGTCGATTGCCTTACCGCACCGATATAACATCCTTACCGCGTGGTTGATGGGGTTGGCGCTGGATATCCTACTTGGTTCGACCTTAGGTATTCGCTCTCTGGCCATGTCATTAGTGATTTACATGGCGGTGTTACATTGCCAGCGCCTGCGTAACTTTCCACAATGGCAACAGGCCCTTGTCGTGATGTCATTAATATGTACTTACCATCTAATTGTATATTGGGTGCAATTTGTGATGGAAGGCAGCAAGTTCGATCTGGACCTGTTTTTACCCGCTGTGTCTGGCTTGGTATTCTGGCCTTGGATTTTTTGGATATTACGTCGGCTTCGACGCCATTATAAGGTGCGTTAATCGTGAGTTTAGTTTTAGCCTCTACTTCTCCACGCCGTAAAGAATTGTTGGGTAATATCGGCTTTGGTCGGAGCGATTTTCAGTTTGAAATCGTGGCTCCCGATATCGATGAAACGCCATATATCGATGAACAGCCGAGGGATTATGTCCAGCGTTTAGCGGCGCAAAAGGCACAGGCGGGGCTTGCAATATGCACTCAGATAGCCGAGCCTTCGGTACTAGGTTCAGATACTATTGTTGTGCTTGAAAATCACATATTGGGTAAACCCGCAGATGAAGCGGACGCAAAACGCATATTAACAGCGCTTTCTGGCAAGACGCATACCGTGATGACTGCGGTAGCACTGGCAAATCGAGACCACACCGAAGTGCGTTTGGTCGAAACTCAGGTGCGCTTTTGTGCACTAACCGATACCGATATCGATGCTTATATCGCGACAAAGGAGCCTATGGATAAGGCGGGCGGATATGGTATCCAAGGACTGGGTGGCTGTTTTGTTAAGGCGATTGATGGTAGTTATTCCAGCGTGGTCGGCCTGCCTTTGGTCGAGACCCGAGAGTTACTCGTGGCGGCTGGTATACTCTAACGAGGCAAAAATTTAGCAGCGTTTGTTGTCGGTTTCAGGCTTAAACAGGTTTTGAGATTAATTTAATTTCCCGAATGGGGTGAGTCGTGAATACCGGTCGCTTAAATCCAAATAAAGTACAGCGCAAGATGGGATCAGAGTTACTGATCAACGTCACCCCATCGGAGGCGCGCGTGGCCTTGGTAGAACACGGCGTGCTGCAGGAAGTTCATATCGAGCGACGAATGAAGCGTGGCTTAGTCGGCAATATTTACAAGGGCAAAATCAGCCGTGTTCTCCCCGGCATGCAGGCGGCCTTCGTGGATATTGGTCTCGATAAAGCTGCATTTCTCCATGCATCCGATATAGTGCCCCACACCGAATGTGTGGCCGAGGTCGAAAAGGGTAATTTCGTCGTCCGTGATATCGCCGAGCTGGTGCGTCAGGGGCAGGATATTATGGTTCAAGTGGTTAAGGATCCCTTAGGCACAAAGGGTGCCCGCTTAACTACGGATATCACCTTACCTTCCCGCTATTTAGTCTTTATGCCTGGTTCAGGCCATGTTGGGGTGTCCCAGCGGATTGAGCTTGAGGAAGAGCGCAATCGCCTGAAGAAAATTACCCTTCCTTATGTTGATGACGACGGTGGTTTTATTATTCGCACCGCCGCCGAAGGTGTGGGTGAAGATGAGCTATCCCAAGATGCGGCCTTTCTGCGCCGTGTTTGGTCTAAGGTCTGCGAGCGCCGCCAACGCAAGGGTGTTGCGCTGTTATATCAAGATCTTGCCTTGCCAGTCCGAATAGTGCGTGACTTTGTTGGTACCGAATTAGACTGTATCCAGGTCGATTCGCGCCGCACCTTCGATGAGTTGCAATCCTTCGCGCAGGAATTTATGCCCGAAATTGCTGAGAAGATTGAACACTATAGTGGCCCCTCGCCAATTTTTGACCTCTACGATGTTGAGAATGAAATCCAACGTGCTCTTGGGCGTAAGGTGGAACTTAAGTCTGGTGGTTATCTGATCATCGATCAGACCGAAGCCATGACCACCATTGACATCAATACTGGCGCCTTTGTGGGACACCGTAATCTCGAAGAGACCATATTCAATACCAACCTTGAGGCGACCCAGGCGATTGCCCGTCAGCTCAGATTGCGTAATTTGGGCGGGATCATCATTATCGACTTTATCGATATGCTCTCCGCCGACCATAAAACCCGTGTGCTCAATAGCTTAAACAGTGCCCTCTCGAAGGATAGGGTCAAGACTAATGTCAGTGGCTTCTCAGGCCTTGGTTTAGTGGAAATGACTCGTAAGCGTACTCGCGAGAGTCTAGAGCATGTGGTTTGCAGTGAATGCCCTGCTTGCCAAGGTACTGGAAGTATGAAAACCGTTGAGACGGTTTCCTACGAAATCTTTAGGGAAATCATTCGTCTTAACCGTACCTACGCTGCCGATGAATTCTTACTTTATTGCTCGCCAGCGGTGTATACCAGCCTAAGCGGTGATGAAAGCCATTTGGTTGCCGAGCTTGAGGTTTACATTGGTAAGCGTATTCGCCTGCAAAATGAGCCCATGTACACACAGCACAAATACGACGTGGTGATGATGTAGTGGCAACGCCTTTTACAGCCCGAAAACTGAGTCGTGTCTGCTGGCAATTGCTGGCCGTGGTTCTGGTATTATTTGCCCTAACGGTCAGCCTGATCCGTGGCCTGCTGCCGCAGGTCGATGAGATCCGGCATCAGGTTGTCGAGTATGTTAAAAGCGAATACCACATCGAGGTGAAAGTCGGTGGATTGTCTGCCCAATGGCAGGCCTTTGGTCCCGCACTCAGCATTGATAATCTGATTATCCCGCCCCAGGAAAAAATCCCTGTCACAGTGCTCGTGAAGCGAGTTCAAATCAAATTGGACTTCTGGCAATCACTGCTTACGACCAGTGCCCGCATCGAGAATGTCAACTTCGACGGTGTCCGTATGGCGCTGGATATAGATAAGCTCTCAGCCGTTGAATCGACGGCGCCCGACACCACTCAGGCGAGTGCCAAGCCTTCCCAAACCGATTGGTTATACCGTTTGCTGCTCAAGCAGCTGGCGCAGTTCTCCCTGACCAATGCCTCGCTACAGTTACTGAGTCAGCAGCATGACTATCCGCCCATCCTTATTCGCCACCTCAATTGGCGTAATAGTGGTGATAGCCATAGGGGCGCGGGGGAGCTGTTCCTCGATGATAAGGCGTCTGAGCATGAATCCTTAGGATTACAGCTCGATATTAAAGGTGATGGTGCTAACCCTGATAGTTTGACGGGGCAAATCTATTTAGTCGCCCAATCCCTCGATTTAGGCGAATGGTCTTCGCGCCAACCTAATCCCTACGATCCCACCCAAAAACTGCCGCTTGAAGGAGTCGTAAATCTTAAGGCGTGGTTTGATGTTGCTCACCGTAGTTTAAGTGCGGGTTTAGTGCAATTTGAGCCCAGCTGGTTGCAGTGGGCGATGGAAGGGGAGCCGCAAACGTTCGAAGTGAATGCTGGTAGCATTGCTTGGTCGCCGAGCGCTAAGGGCTGGCAAGTCACAAGCACGGGACTGGATTTTAAGACCAATGGTGTGCCTTGGCCGCAACTGAACCTTGCCGTTAAGCAGCAAGATAAAGCGCTATTTGGTTATTTAAGTCAGCTCGATTTACAGCTGCTTTCTCCGCTGTTGCCGCTTTTCCCTGGCGTGGATTTGGCCGTGCTTAAGCAGTGGTTTCTCCATGACCCTCAAGGGTTAGTCGGGCCTATACGAGTCTATCAAACTGCGGATAAGCCACTGATTGCCAATACTTCTGTGAAACAATTGCGTTGGCAGGCAGGGAATAGTTTGCCGACCACTAATCCTCTGGATGTATCACTGCAGTGGCAGGATAGGAGCTTAGTATTTTCCCTGCCTGCACAGGATTACATTATGGATTTTCATGGTCAATTTTCGGCGCCATTGACGCTGCAAGGCGAGCCAATGAAGGGGGAGTTTAACACGCTGACGCAATCGTTATTTGTGCCGCGCATCCAATTAGAAAATGAGGATGTGGCATTGGATGCAGGCTTAAAACTGGATTTCAGTGGCGAAGCGGCAATGTCACTTAGCGCCGATGTGATAGTGAAAAATGCCGCCAACGCTGACCGATATTTCCCGACTAAAGCCATGGGACAAGATCTCGTTGATTATCTCGATGGCGCAATTAAGGCGGGTAATAGCCAAAACGCCAAAGTCTTATGGCAAGGCCCTTTTAGTCATTTTCCCTTTCACGATAACAGCGGCGTGTTTCAGGCAGCCTTCAGCCTAGAAAATGCCGAATACCAGTTCCAACCGGATTGGCCCGCCATTACTGACCTGTCGCTCGATGCCCTATTTGAAAATGCCCGTATGGATATTTGGGTCGATAAGGGTATGTTGATGGATGTGGTTGCCGATGGCGCCCATGTATTTATTCCCGAATTAAGTGAAAAATCTCTGTTAAAAGTAGAGGCCGAATTAGCCACCACAGGTCCTGCGGCAACTAAGGTGCTACAAGCCTCTCCTCTGGCGGATACCGTAGGTGAAACCCTCAAGGTTGTTGAGGTGCAAGGCGCGGTGACCGGACGCTTGGATTTAAGCATTCCACTCTATGAAGGGGCGGCTGAGGATATCCGCGGCCAAGTCAATTTTGATAAAACCCCGGTTGCCATCACTAAACCAGGATTACAACTCGATGCTGTCACAGGCTCAGTGACCTTTGCAAATCAACTGATTGAAGGCAAAGGCATTAAGGCCAGATTGTTCAATCAGCCGTTGGATTTTAGCTTCAATACTAAGCCATCAAATCAAGGGCTTGGGCTTAACGTCAAGATGAAGAGTCGCTGGGATCTCAGTCGTTTACCAGAAGAGCTTAACAACCCACTTCAGGATTTCTATCAGGGCAAGCTCGCCTGGGCGGGGGATTTGGCCATGTTATTCAACGAACAGGGTTACCAAATTCAGGCCAAGGCCGGCTCCGATCTCGTGGGTACTCAGCTGATGCTACCGGGGGCTTTTGCGAAACCCTTGGATGAGCCGCGTCCCTTAAATGCCGAGTTTACGGGTGATCAGGCAAGCTCGCAGCTTAAGGTAAAATTAGATAATCTGGGAGAATTTATTGCCGGTATTGATGCCGAAAAGGGCGGCCATTTCGACTATTACGATCTACTTTTAGGCCGACTCTTTACAGAGAGCGATGTGCCTAATACAACGCTAGGTCATATTCAGCTCGAGATGACTAGCGCCAAATTAGCCAACTGGTTACCTGTGATTAATGCCTTTATCGACAGTGCTGCTAGCGAGGTGCCAAGTGGCATTCTTATTTATGAGGAAGATGTTCATGGGGCAGAGGCCAATGAGCCTAGCTTAAATGCTGCTCCATCTGTTGACGGCAATGCAACGACTGTGATGTCTGATATCCCTAATCCAAATGTTGCAATCCCCGATAACAGCATCACGCAAAAGGGTGCCGGAAACGCTGAATCTTCAGAAAATATCACTGCTGGCGATGAAGCCACAGCCATCGCTGCCAGTCAGAATCCTGCCGAGGTGTTAAAGCAAGCCCAAGTCACGCAGCAGGGGTTCTTTCCCAAACTTTCGTCTATCGATGCCACAATTGGCAAGTTTGATTTGTTGAGTCAGGGACTCACCGAATTAACCCTCAAGGGGATGCCAACCGAGCAAGGGTGGCGCTTTAATGCCACAGCGAGTGAGTTTGAAGGCACGGTCGATTTCTTCCCCGATTGGATGACGCAAGGGCTTAAAGTCACGGCCAGCAGATTTTATTTCTCTCCCGAGGTGAAAGATGAGGGCAAGGCCGAATTCGGTGCAGATCAAGTGCTAACTAATCTGCCACCGGTGGCGGTGAATGTGGATGATTTTCGCTTCTTCGATAAGCCCTTTGGTAGTCTTGTCTTACAGGCGAGCCCTCAGGCGGCAGGATATCGTATTCAAACACTGTCTTTGACCACGCCAGATGTGTCCTTGCAGGGTAATGGAATTTGGCACCAGCAAGATGGCCAAAACCAAACTGAGCTCAGTGTGAGTATGACTGCGACACAGTTTAATCATCTGAGCGAGCAACTTGGTATCGATCCAGGCGTAAATGAAGCGCCACTGAAGATCAATGCCGAATTGGCTTGGGCTGGCGCACCCTATGCGTTTGCGCTTGAAAGCTTAAACGGCAAAGTAAAATTTGAAATGGGTAAGGGGCATCTCTCCCAAGTGAGCGATAAAGGCGCGCGGATTTTCTCCTTGTTCAGCCTCGACTCCCTCGTGCGTAAGTTGTCTCTCGATTTTAGCGATGTGTTTGGTCAGGGGATGTACTTCAACTCCTTTAACGGTAATCTGCAGGTTGATAACGGGGTTGTTAAAACCACAGATACCGAAATGGATGCCATTGCTGGCAATATGAAGGTGCGCGGATTCACAGATTTAACCAGCGAGAGCCTCAATTACGATATTCGCTTTGTTCCCCAGTTGGCGTCCAGCGTGCCAACCGTAGTGCTTATCAGTACCAGCGCTTGGACATTGGGTATCGGCGCCTTTGCCCTGACTAAAGTACTCGAGCCTGTGATTGAGGTCATCTCCGAAATTCGCTTTAGGGTGACGGGCACTATGTCCGATCCTGTGGTTGAGGAGCTTGAACGTAAGAGCAAAGAGATTGAAATCCCTGAATCAATTTTACCGATTGTCAAAGGTACAGATTTAGTCGTGCCGACCGAAGAGGTGGCGCCGAATACTGATCCCAAGGCAAAATCAGGTAAACCACAGTCACAAGTAAGTGGTCAATCGAAACTTAAGCCTGACGCAAAGTTGGACGTTAAACCAAATCCGATTCAAAGTGATTCACCAACAGCTACGCCAGTAACGGATGTAGTTTCTGATGCACCTGTTCCCGAGATAATAGACTCTACCATTGAAGAAGAGCGGGGGAATGTGGAAACTCAAGACAAGGCTGACCAAGGGGAGAAGTCATTCTTCACTGAGTCGATAACAGCAGAAGAGTCGTCTACGACGCAGGGGCTGGAGTCCACCACGCCAGAAATTGAAACACGTACACCCCAAGTTGAGCGCGAGCCGAGCCAAATCCTAATCAAGCCTGCTAACGATGAGTCGATTAACCCATCTCAGGGAGAGAGCAATGAACATCAGCCTACTGCAATGTCAGAGCAGTCGCGACGTCAGCGCGAATCTGCTGTTTATCGAATCGCAGCTTGAAGAGCTCAACCTGCTTCGGAGTAGCTGGGGTGAGTTAAGGCCGCATTTGGTGGTGCTTCCCGAGTGCAGTTTGCTCTTCGGTGGGCATGAGAGTGCGCAACTTGCCTATGCGGGGGATGTGAATCAAAGCCCGCTGAAAACCGCATTAAGCGCGCTCGCCGCCAAATTTAACGTTTATTTGCTTGCTGGGACGATTCCCGCGCTTGCTGACGATGGACGGGTTTACAGCCGCAGTTATCTGTTTAATGATAGGGGCGAGACGTTAGGTTATTACGATAAACTGCATCTGTTTGATGTGGATGTGAGTGATGGCACTAAGCAGTACCGTGAGAGTGAAACCTTCTGTCCTGGGGATCATATCAGTGTTATCGACACACCCTTTGGCAAGATAGGTTTAACCGTTTGTTATGACTTGCGCTTTCCCGATTTATTTCGAGCGCTGCGCCTTGCGGGAGCTGAGATCATTGCGGTGCCTGCGGCCTTTACTAAGGTCACGGGTGAAGCGCACTGGCAGATATTATTGCAGGCCAGAGCGATTGAAACCCAATGCGTGATTGTCGCTGCTGCCCAGTGGGGCGCCCACAATGAGGGTTGCCGTGAAACTTGGGGGCAGAGTCTGGTTATTGGCCCTTGGGGCGATATTATCGCCGAACGTAAGACAGGCACAGGCTGGGTACATGCGGACATTGATTTGGCCAAGTTACAGAGCATTCGCCTCCAAATGCCAGTAGTGCAGCATAACCGTTTTACTGAGCCGAGTCTTAGGCTTGGTAATAAGTAACCCGAGCCTTAAGCTTGGCTAATGAGTAAGCCGAGCAACCGAATTTTAGCAAAGTAGGATCCTGTGGGATCAGAGAGAACATCGATGCCATTTTTAGCACAAGTAGAGCAAAGTTTATTAAAGGGTAATCTCGCCCTAGACGGGTTACAAAGCTATCTAAACACCATACATCAGCACAAAATCGATTATTCCGATCTCTACTTTCAAGGTAGTCGCCACGAGTCTTGGGTACTGGAAGATGGCATTATCAAGGACGGCAGTTTCCATATCGAGCGCGGTGTGGGAGTGCGCGCTATTAGCGGCGAAAAAACCGGTTTTGCCTACGCCGATGATATTACCCCTGCGGCGTTAAGTTCAGCGGCGCAGGCGGCTCGCGGTATCGCAGCCGCTGGCGAGCATGCTAAAGTGCAGGCCTTTAAGCGTCAACAGGCGATTGCCCTGTACGACAGCGCCGATCCTATTGCGGCAATGGAAGAAGTTAAAAAGATTAATTTACTCAAAGAAGCCGATGCCTATGTGCGCAGCCTCGATAGCCGCATTATCCAAGTGGTGATAAGCCTTGCGGGCGTGCACGAAGAAATCCTCGTTGCTGCCAGCGATGGCACTTTGGCGGCGGATATTCGTCCACTGGTGCGTTTTAACTGCAGCGTGATTTTAGAAGAAGGTAGCAAGCGTGAGCGCGGCAGCGCAGGTGGCGGTGGTCGTCACGATTACAGCGTGTTTATGGAAAACGATGACCTAGGTCTACCTATGTGTTTCGCCTTTGCCCGCGAAGCCGTGCGTCAGGCACAGGTAAACCTGCATGCCATCGATGCGCCAGCGGGTGAGATGCCCGTGGTACTCGGTAATGGCTGGCCTGGCGTGTTACTGCACGAGGCCGTTGGCCATGGTTTAGAAGGCGACTTTAACCGTAAGGGTAGCAGTGCATTTAGTGGCATGGTGGGTCAACAGGTGGCGTCAAGCTTAGTGACAGTGGTGGACGATGGCACGATCGCCAATCGCCGCGGCTCACTCAGCATCGACGATGAAGGTGTGCCGACCCAGCGCACTGTGCTGATTGAAGACGGTATCCTCAAGGGTTATATGCAGGATAAATTAAATGCTCGGTTGATGGGTGTTGCACCAACGGGTAACGGTCGCCGTGAATCCTACGCACACTTGCCCATGCCACGTATGACCAACACTTATATGACAGCCGGTGAGTCCGACCCAAGCGATATCATCAAGTCGGTGAAGAAGGGCATTTACGCGCCTAACTTCGGTGGTGGTCAGGTGGATATCACCTCGGGCAAGTTCGTGTTCTCTGCATCCGAAGCTTATCTGATTGAAGACGGTGAAGTGACTCAGGCAATTAAGGGCGCGACCCTTATCGGTAACGGTCCTGAGGCCATGAGCCAGATCTCTATGGTCGGTAACGACATGGCGCTCGATAAGGGCGTGGGTGTCTGCGGTAAGGATGGCCAGAGCGTGCCTGTGGGCGTTGGTCAACCCACCTTGAAACTCGACCGTTTAACCGTGGGCGGCACGGCTTAAGCGCTTCCCATTTTACTGACTGGTGCTGTTAACATGTGTTCTGCATTCAGTCTGTCATTCAGATCAGCCCAAAAGGCTGATCTGAAAATCCCATTTGTACCCGCTTTTAAATTCAATCCTCACGCCGTTATAAGCTTGCTACACTTCAAATAGTCAAAAGTTCAACTGTCTGTATTACATGGTTTTTGCAGGGAACTGTGCTACGCTGCCCAGAATAATTGCGTTAAGGTGGCCACGTATAGCCGCCTTCTCAGATGAGTGTTATCATTGCAATGGAAGTTAGAGTTATTGCTCTAGAGGTGTGAATGAAACGATCGCCAATGGCATGGATTTGTCTGCTCTCCTTAAGTAGTGCCTTGCCTATTTCGGGCTTTGCCCAACCCCTAACGTTTACCCAAGCCTGGCAACAATTGCTCAAGGTGAGCGATAAGCTGCAGGCGCAAACCCAAGAGGTAAATCGCGCTCAGGGCGAAAAAGATGCTGGCGACAGTTTGCATTTGCCGTCCTTAAGCCTAAATGGCAGTTATACCCGCCTCGAAAAACCAATTGAATTAGACCTAAGGGACTTAAATCCCCTGGCGTCCCTCGATGCCGCCTCCTTGCCGCCAGCGCTCGGTAGCGCACTGGCATCTATTCCAGGCTCAATGTTTGTCACCCCCTTTACCGAGCAGGATATCTTTCGCGCTAGCCTGCAGGCGATGTGGCCGATTTATACCGGCGGACAAATTACCGCCGCCGAGGGCATACACGCTGCGCTCCTTGCTGAAAAACAGCAGCAATTACAACTGGCGACCCGTGACCTCTTTACCCTATTAGTCGACCGTTATTACGCCGTGGATGTGACTCAGGCCTTAGTCGACACCCAAGCCGAGCTGGTGGTTTCGTTAACCGAGCATGTCGAGCATGCCCAAGCGATGGAGCGTGAAGGGCAAATTGCTAAGGTCGAGCGCCTTAATGCTCAGGTTGCGCTTGAAAATGCCAAGGTCAATTTAGGTAGTGCGCGCCGCCAACACGAGATGGCTGTCATCGCTCTGTCGCGTATGTTGCAGCAAACTCAGGTCGGGACTACCTCTGGCCTTTTTGTATTGCAAAATGCGCCTTCTATTAGCGAGCTCACTCAATTGACCCTAAGTCAGCATCCCGCGTTAAAGCTGTTAGAAGCCAAGGAAGCCCAAGCCAATGGCCTAGTGTCATTGGAGAAGGGGAAATACCAGCCGACGGTATTCCTCTTTGGTAATTACACCCTGTACGAAGACGACAGTTTATTTTCTAAGGTCGAGCCCGATTGGATGGTGGGCGTTGGAGTACAAATGCCACTCTTAAGCCGCGATGGTCGCAGTGGTAAGGTCGAAGCCGCTAAGAGTGCATTGCTGCAGGCGCGCTATACCAAGGCGCAGACGCGGCAGGATTTAAGCCTGCTGCTCGATCAGAGTTATCGCCAACTGCTGCAGGCTGAGGAAGAAGTGAGTGCGCTTAATACCTCGCTCGAACTGGCAACAGAAAACCTACGCCTAAGGGAAATCGCCTTTAATCAGGGCCTATCCACCTCTATCGACAGGGTCGATGCCGAATTAAAGCTCAGCGCAGTCAAGACTCAGCAGCTAGGTGCCCGCTATCGTTACGTGCAAGCCTACGCCAGACTTATGGCCATCAGCGGCCAACTCGATGAATTTATCGGCCAAAGTGCCCAAATCGCCCAATCCCAGGAGACAAACAATGCGCGCTAACAGAATCCTTGCCATTTTGGCGTTGGTCGCATTAGGCCTTATTCTCGCCTACGGTGTAAAGCTGGCCTATGGGCCGCAGCCTAGCCTGTTACAGGGGCAGATTGAGGCCCGCGAGTACAATATTTCCTCTAAGGTGCCGGGGCGCGTCGAGCAAGTACTTGTTCGCCGAGGCGATACCGTCAGTGAAGGGGATTTGCTGTTTGCGATTCACAGCCCAGAGCTTGATGCCAAGTTAATTCAAGCAGAAGGCGGCCGCGATGCGGCACAGGCGATGTCGGAGCAGGCCAAAAACGGCGCTCGCACTCAGGAGGTGATGGCGGCGAAGGAGCAATGGCTAAAGGCGCAGGCGGCGGCAACACTTGCCAAAACTACCTACACCCGAGTCGAGAACCTGTTTAACGAGGGTGTGGTTGCGCGGCAAAAACGCGACGAAGCCTTCACCCAATGGCAGGCCGCTAAGTATACGGAGCAAGCGGCCCTTGCCATGTATCAAATGGCACAGGAAGGGGCGCGGGTCGAGACCAAAGCCGCGGCAGCAGGGCAGGCGCGTATGGCTGAGGGGGCGGTAAAGGAGGTCAATGCGGTGATGGCCGACAGCCAAATGCGCTCACCAAAGGCGGGGGAAATCAGCGAAGTATTACTGCAACCGGGTGAGCTGGCACCGAGTGGTTTTCCCGTGGTGAGTCTAATTGATATGCAGGATGCCTGGGCGGTATTCCAAGTGCGTGAAGATCAACTAAAGACCTTTAAAAAGGGCGATAAAATTCAGCTACAAATCCCAGCGCTTGAGAAGGATGCCGAATTTGTGGTGTCCCATATCAGCGTGATGGGGGAATTTGCCACTTGGCGATCTACTGAGAGTGGTCATGATTTCGATATGCGTACCTTCGAGGTTGAGCTAAAACCCACAGCGCCCATCGCAGATCTTAGGGTTGGCATGTCAGTGTTACTTCGCGGCCGCTAATCCATGACCTTTGATGCGGCTAGTCAAAAAGCGGATGTTGATAAAGCGGTGGTAGAAGACGCAGGCCTTTTGGCTTTGCTGCGCCGCGAGTGGGCTGCGCTCTGGCAAGACCCGTGGCAGTTGGCGCTAATCAGTTATATTCCGTTGCTTGGTGTACTGTGCTTGTGGTGGTTATTTAGCGCGGGGCTGCCAAGGCAATTGCCCGTCGCCATAGTGGATCAAGACAATAGCCAGCTTAGCCGAATGTTGGGGCGTCAGCTTAAGGCCAATCCCGTGACTGAGCCGCAGAGTTTTAGCAGCTTACCTGCGGCGGTTGAGGCGATGCAGCAGGCTAAGGTGTATGCATTAGTGGTATTTCCAAAGGATCTTAAACATGATTTGTTAAGGGGGCAGAAACCCACTATCGATGTTCGCTATAACAGTCAGTTTTTATTGGTGGGTAAGTTATTGTCGAGTCAAATTCAGCTGAGTCTCGCCGATGGGTTAAAGCAAGTTGCAGGGATAAAACAGCTCGCCAGTGGTACACCTAAATCTCAAGTGGAGGTGAATCTTACTCCCGTTAAAAGCCAGGCAACGGCGCTATTTAATCGTAATAACAACTACATCGGCTTTTTGGTGCCGCCTGTGCTGGTGGCGCTGTGGCAACTGCTCGCCATGTTAGTGATGGCCAACAGTCTAAATCGCGAATTACAGTTCACTTCGGTTAATAGTATCGACAGCTTAACCAGTCATTTTATCCCTAAGGTACTGGCGAAGATGCTGTTATTCACGCCGCTATTTATGCTGCAGGGCGGCTTTATATTAACTTGGCTCTATCACTACCTTGCGCTGCCTCAGGCGGGTAATCTCACTTATTTGCTGTTAGCACAAGCGTTTATGTTAATGGCGGTGTGGAGCTTAGTGCTGCTAGTGTTTGTGCTGATGCGCGACAGCGCTAGGGTGATTAGCTTTTGCACTGCGCTATTTGCCCCCGCGTTTGCCTTTATGGGGGTGACCTTTCCAACCCATGAAATGCCGCAATTGGCGCAGTGGTGGCGCCTGATTATGCCATCGAGCCATTATATGGAGTCCCATGTGGGTGTGGTGAGTTATGGCGAGAGCGCATCCTCGCTTGCGAGTCAGCTTATCGGTTATTGGCCTTTTTTCTGTTTGATCCCCTTAAGTTTGCTACTGGCAAGAAGGCTATTTTCTCAGGGAGCGCAGCCTTTGAATGAGCCTAAGAACGCTACAGAGAAGGCGTACTAAGATGGCGAACCTTACTGCTCAGCATCAAGCGTCTTTCCCCAACAGCTCCCCTAAAAGTGCCCCTCAAAGCGCGGCCTTAAGTCTATGGCAATTGGTACTGCTCGAACTCAGCGCCATTGTGCGTGATAAGGCCATCGCCGTGACCCTATTCGGTGGCGTGCTGTTTTACTCGATTCTTTACCCTTTGCCCTACCAGCACCAAGTGCCAACGGAGCAGCAGCTCATTGTGGTGGATTTAGACCATTCTTCCTTAAGCCGCAGGCTTATTCGCCATGCTGACGCCAGCGCGAAAATTGAAGTGATAGGTCAGGTGGGATCTATCAGTGAAGCGCAGACATTTATCGAAACCGGCAAAGCGCACGGGCTGTTAGTGATCCCCGAGGGCTTTCGTCGCGATTTAATGCTCGGCAAAGGTGTAACCCTAAGTTATGGCGGCGATGCCAGTTACTTTTTGATTTACTCCGCGGTTGCTGAGGGGTTGGTGAGTGCGGGACTCGATGCGGGCAAGCAAGTGCAAATGATTGGCATGCTCACTCAGGGCAAAGCTGCTAAACAGGCGCAGATGAGCGTCAACTCCATCGCCCTTAACAGTGTGCCAGCATTTAACCCAAGCCTAGGTTATACGCCCTATGTGGTGCCTGGACTGTTTTTACTGATATTGCATCAAACCCTGCTGATTGGTACTGGGATATTAGGTGCGGGGCAGTGGCGACAACGGGGTTATTGGTTAGATGTCTCTCCCCTACAATTAGTTTGTGGCCGTATGTTGGCGTTTTTGCTTATCTATATCGTCTTTACCAGTTTCTACATAGGTTATTGCTATCACTGGTATCAGGTGAGTGTGCAGGCAAGTTTTGGCTTGGTGGCACTTTGGCTATTGCCGTTTCTGCTTGCTACTGCCGCCGCTGGCGTTGCCATGAGCAGCCTGTTTGTAAGGCGCGATTTACCGACCCAAGTGTTACTGCTGCTGTCGATGCCGATTCTATTTGTGTCGGGATTCGTCTGGCCGATAGCCCTTATCCCGGAGCCCCTAGTGCTCGCCTCCCAATGGATACCCGCAGTGCCTGCGATTATGGGGATGCTTGAGCTTAACCAAATGGGTGCGAGTTGGGGGAGCGTGCTACCAAAGTGGCTGCAACTTTGGGCATTATTCGGATTGTTTTTGGGGTTAGCAGTCTTGGGCGTAAAACGTCGCGCCGCAGCCTATGTAAAAGCGCTAGAGCAGCACTCTTAACCGTGCGGTGACCCTAAGGTTCTGTCTCATTTCATCCATCTGGCATCAAGGCGTTGGCTCTTTTGAGCTTATATTCTAATAATTGCATCCATTGGGTTGTCATCTCCCTCATTTTGGGGCAGAATGCGCGCCGCAAAAAATAACCGAGGTTAAACATACCTCGGTTATTTTCTTTTAAGCGTATGCGTTCAAACAAAAGAGGCCGGTAAAAATCCGGAAATGATACGAGGTTCGCCTGAACCTACTTTACTGAGGAAAAATCGATGGGGCTGTTGTCTACCGTTGTTTCGGTAATTGCCGTAGATCAAGAGATAAGATTAGCGATGCTAACTCAAATGGGCATGGTTAATCGAGAGCAAACACCAAGCGCAAATCATTCTGTTCAACCTTTTGCGATGGGAGCTTGCTAATGAGTCAACAACAGCCGAGTTTGAGACAGAGCTTAAGTTTATGGCAAGTAGTGGTAATGGGCTTGGCCTATCTGACCCCTATGGCCGTTTTCGATACCTTTGGTATCGTTGCCGATATTACCTCTGGTCTCGTTGCGACCTCTTATTTACTCGCGTTAGCGGGTATCCTCTTTACCGCGTTAAGTTACGGCCACCTGGTACGTAAATTCCCCTACGCAGGTTCTGCCTATACCTATGCCCAAAAAACCTTTAGCCCAAATGTCGGCTTTATGGTGGGGTGGTCGTCATTGCTCGATTATATGTTTATGCCGATGATCAACATGTTACTGGCAAAAATCTATTTAACGGCGATGTTCCCAAGTGTGGCGCCATGGATTTTCATCGTCGGTTTAGTGCTGGTGATGACCGCACTTAACCTTAAGGGTGTGGATCTGGTTGCTAACTTCAACAGTGTGATTGTCTTCGCCCAAATCGCCATTATTGTGGTGTTTATTGGTCTGATGGCCCACGGTTTGTCACTGGGTGACGGTGAAGCCGTGGTTGCCAGCGTGCGTCCATTCTATTCTGAGGACATGAGCCTTGCGCCATTATTTACTGGCGCGACGATTCTGTGTTTCTCCTTCTTAGGCTTTGATGGCCTAAGTTCGCTGACCGAAGAAACCAAAGATGCTAAACGCGTTATTCCACGCGCTATGGTGCTGACTGCGCTTATCGGTGGAATTATTTTCGTGAGCGTGTCTTACTTCCTGCAGCTGTATTTCCCAGATTTATCACGTTTCCAAAACATCGACGAAATGCTGCCAGAAATCGCTCTTTATGTCGGCGGTAACTTCTTCCAATCTGTTGTGTTAGTCATGACCACCATTGCGGTATTAGCGTCTGGTATGGCTGCTCATGCTGGTGTTGCCCGTATTCTTTATGTAATGGGTCGCGATAACATGCTGCCACGTAAAGGCTTTGGTTATGTTCACCCTAAATGGCGTACCCCAGCATTTAACGTCGTATTGGTGGGTTTACTGGCCTTATCAGCGGTGTCATTTGACCTAGATATGGCATTAGCTTTAGTTAACTTTGGTGCGCTGGTGGCCTTTACCTTTGTAAACCTGTCGGTGATTGTGCAGTTCTATATCAAAGAGAAACGCAACAAGTCTTTTAAAGAGCACCTGCAATACTTTATCCTGCCGCTGTGTGGCGCCTTAACCATTGGCGTACTGTGGCTAAACCTAGAGCAAGAGTCGTTAGAGTTAGGCTTAATCTGGGGCGCGATTGGTATTCTGTATTTAGGTCTGCGTAGCCTGCGTTTACGCAGTAAAGCTGCACTGCAAAGCGAAGCTTAATATCAGCTGTGAATAGATAGAAAAATACCCGCAGTAGCGGGTATTTTTTTGCGTGTACTAAGGGCTTTATTTTAGCGCTGATGATTAGCGCCAAGGTTTAAATACTCTAGCCCAAGTGATTACTCTTGGATCTCGCTACGCAGGTACTTGAACAGTTCTTTAGAAGACTTAGATTCGCCACCCTTGGCGATTTCTTTGGTCGCCTGACGCACTAGGGTGCGCAGCTTCTGACGGTCAAGTTGTGGATAGTGTTCCACTAAGGTTTGAATTTCGCTGTCGCCTTGGCTGAGTAAACGCTCACGCATTTTTTCAAAAATCTGCAGCTTGGCGGTTTCGTTACTGTTTTTGTTCAGTACGACGGCGAGGCCTGCTTTAATTGGCTCAATATCGACATTGCGCATCAGTTTGCCGATATATTGCATATGGCGGCGATAGGCTTCTGTTTTTGGCTTAATTTTGTGGGACTGCATGATGCTGTCGTACAAATGCTCATCCAGCTCGATTTTATCTAGCTGGGTTTTGCTGAGCGAAACCAGTTCCATACCGACTTTCTGTGCAGCTTCACAGTCACGCTTATCCTCTGTTTTGCTGACATACTCTTCGTCACTGTCATAGGGCTGTTTAAAATGCTCTGAATCACCAACAATCTTCATATAGATAAAACCTCAGTTAAATTACGCGCTAATAATAACATCTCCGGCCAAAATTCGCCTAGGTGAAAGTGGTTAAAGCGCGCGCTTGAGCGCTTAAGTCTAGGTTGTTCTCAATGCGGCGGGTAAGTTGCCGAGGATTTGGCGCAATATTTAATGAGAATGGGATTTGTGTTTGTTATGCTAACGCCATTGCCGACAACGAAAGAGTAACTTTGTGTCTTTGAACAGAATCGATAGTGAACTGACCGCGCTGAAAGATGCGGTTGCCGTGGCGCTGGAATATGCCAATAAATTAGGGACAAACGCCGCCGAAGTCGCGATCAGTAAGCAGCAGGGCTTGTCGGTTTCAACCCGTTTAAAAGAGGTTGAAACCGTTGAGTTTAATAAGGATGGGGCGCTGGGGATTACGGTTTATCGTGACGGTTGCAAGGGCAGTTCGTCGACCTCGGATTTAAGTCCAGAAGCCATCGCCCAAGCGGTCAAAGCGGCGGACGATATCGCCCGCTTTACTTCGCCGGACCCTTTCAGTGGCTTAGCCGATAAAGCGCTGATGGCAAAAGAGTTACGCGATCTTAAGCTTTACTATCCTGAAGATATTTCCCCAGAGGAGCTCGCCCAGCTTGCGATCCGCGCCGAAACCGCAGCCATGGATGCAGACCCTAGAATCAATAACTCCGACGGCGCCAGCGCAAATGCTCATACCTCGGTTAAAGTCTATGGTAACAGCCATGGCTTTTTGAACGGTTATTGCAGTTCACGTTACAGCTTAAGCTGCAGCGTGATTGGGCAGGACAGCGACGGCAATATGCAGCGGGATTACGATTACACTATCGCCCGTAAATTCAGTGAGATGTTATCGCCCGAGGCTGTAGGTCTTAAGTCCGCCGAGAAAACAGTGAGCCGCTTAGGCGCGCGCAAGATTGCCACTTCTCGTCTGCCGATTCTGCTATCGCCTGAAATCGCAACCGGATTAATGGGCCATCTTGTTGGCGCGATCAGCGGTGGTAGTTTGTACCGTAAATCGAGCTTCCTGCTCGATGCGATTAACACTCAAGTCTTCCCCGATTGGTTCAGCATCGAAGAGCAGCCGCATCTCTTAGGCGCGCTTGCCAGTGCCAACTATGATAGCGAAGGCGTGGCGACAACTGAGCGCCGCATTATCGATCGCGGTATGCTCGAAACCTATTTATTAACCAGTTACTCGGCACGCAAATTGGGCCTCGCTAATACGGGCCATGCGGGCGGTATTTACAACTGGACGCTGTCCCACACGGGGCAAAGCTTCGATGAATTAGTCAAAGGCATGGGCACTGGCCTGATTGTCACTGAAGTGATGGGTCAGGGCGTTAACATGGTGACCGGTGACTATTCCCGCGGCGCGGCTGGTTTCTATGTTGAGAACGGTGAAATCCAATTCCCAGTTGAAGAGATCACCATCGCAGGCAATCTAAAGGATATGTTCAGCGGGATCCAAGCCGTGAGTAAGGATTTTGACCTGCGCTCCTCTATCCGCACCGGCGCGATTTTGCTGTCGGATATGAAGGTCGCGGGTAACTAACGCTAACGCGCGACCAGTAGAATTTGCTGTAACTCGAGTTGAATATAAAAGCAGATGCAGAGACATCTGCTTTTTTTTTGCTTTGGCGAGTAACGTTACCTTGTCTCCATCCCGCGAGTTGAGTTGAACAAATACTGTACATATTGAGTGATTACGCTATAGTGTCGCCGCTGGGCTAAGACCTAAGACCTAAGACCTAAGGCGTCAGCTTAAGCATTTCATTTAATCAATTGGAGGCGTTATGGGTAAATCCAATACACGAAAAGATAAGCTTCGCGGTGAACACACTGGTAAGCAGCCAAGCGAGCTTAACAAAATAACCACGGCCCACGACAGTGGTCGCGGCTCTATCATAGACAATGCACTTAAGGCGGTGGTGACAAGTCCACTGTTTAGAATGCGAACCGAGAAACCGAAGAAAGGCAAAGGGTCTTATTCTCGTAAAGACAAGGCATTTAACATGAGCAGCAAAAAGGGGTATCAGCAAAAAGGCGATGCCCCTTTTGATTTTATGGGGCTTTGTTTTGCCTGATACTTGGCTGTTTTTCGCGTAGAATCGTTAACTTCATTCACCTTCGCCTCCTCATCCGTCTTTGACCGTTTCTGCCCGTTCCAAACCCTTCAAGCCGTCTAAACCAACACTCCTAGAGTGATTCCTAATTCAATAACTCATCATTAGTGCTTGGCTGGCAATTCCCGCTGATGCCTATAGCTACACCAGTTACAAACGCCCATAAAAAAACGAGCCCCTTGGTATCAGGGGCTCGCTAACGGATATTATTGAATTTTTGCCTTATGGCTTTTTTCGTGAAGAGCGTCGAATGCTTACGCCTCGAGGTCTTCCTCTGCATCGGCGTCTACTAACTCGGCCCACAGATCGTGCTCGTCCGAGTGGGTTATCACGGCGCGAACTAACATGCCGGGTTCGAGTTCGGTTTCTCCGTTGATAAATACCATGCCGTCGATTTCTGGTGCGTCGGCAAAGCTTCGGCCAATGGCGCCTTCTTCGTCAACGTCATCGATCAGAATGTCCATCGTGCGGCCAATGAAACGCGCTAAACGCTCGGCGCTGATCTCTGCTTGGACTTCCATAAATCTGTGGTATCTGTCTTCCTTCACTTCTTCGCTGATAAGCTCGGCGATGGTGTTGGCCACTGCGCCTTCCACTTCTGAGTACTTGAAGCAGCCAACGCGGTCGAGGCGGGCTTCACGTAGAAAATCGAGTAGCATTTCGAAGTCTTCTTCGGTTTCCCCCGGGAAGCCAACGATAAAGGTTGAGCGGATAACTAAATCTGGGCAGATTTCGCGCCAGCGTTGAATCGCTTCTAACTGACGGTCAACGCGGCCTGGACGCTTCATCATCTTCAGGATGCGAGGGCTCGCGTGCTGCATTGGAATGTCTAAGTATGGCAGGATTAAACCTTCGGCCATCAATGGGATCAGATCGTCAACCCATGGGTATGGGTAGATGTAGTGTAAACGTACCCAAGCACCCATCTTGCCTAATTGGCGGGCAAGGCTGGTGATGTCTTGCTTAACTGGCATACCGTTCCAGAAATCGGTGCGCCCGCCCTTGTCTTTACCGTAGGCAGAGGTGTCTTGGCTGACGACTAAAATTTCTTGCACGCCTGATTCAACTAAGCGTTTGGCTTCGTCTAATACGCTACCCGCAGGGCGGCTGTCTAAATCGCCACGCAGTGCAGGGATGATGCAGAAGGTACAACGGTTGTCGCAACCCTCTGAAATCTTTAAGTAAGCGTAATGTTTAGGCGTTAATTTAACCCCAGTTTGTGGGATTAACGAGGTAAATGGGTTGTGCTCGGGTTTTGGCACGTACTTGTGCACATGCTTTAACACGGCTTCGTAGCTGTGCGGACCGGTGATTTCGAGCACGTCTGGGTGCACTTCACGGATTTGGTTTTCTTTCGCGCCTAAACAGCCAGTGACGATCACTTTGCCGTTTTCTTCTAGGGCTTCACGCACCGCATCTAAGGATTCTTCAACCGCAGCGTCGATAAAACCACAGGTATTCACAATCACCAGATCGGCATTGTCGTAGCTGTTGGTGACTTCATAGCCGTCGATTCGCAGCTGGGTCAGAATGCGCTCTGAGTCCACTAGGTTTTTTGGGCAACCCAAAGACACGAAACCGATGCGATTCCCGGTAGCAGTAGAATCAGTACTTGCTGCTTCTAAGGTTTTGGCTGGGGTCTCAAGCGTGGTTGTTTGCTTAGGATTAAAAGATTCAACTGTCATGGTGTCTCGCTGATGCTGATAAAAGAGCGCCGTAAAAAGAGCGCGGATTATACCTGAAGTGATAAAAAGGTACAGTGTCTTTGGCTGAAAATTGTACAGCTAGGCCGCGCTTTGTGCCAGTTGTCACAGGAGTCTGGTACTTTGTCGAGATGCCAAAGCTGGCGGCACGAATTGGCCTATTTACTGTGTGGATAAAAATTTTTAGAAAAATTAACCCTTTTTATCAACAGTCCCGTTAATAAAGGCAAACAGCCTTAAGCACATCGCCCAAGGCATTTTTTATCGAGTGAGGAACCACATGAAGCATTCTCGTTTTGGACAAGGTTTTAAATTATCTGTGATGGGTGCGTTACTCTCGGGCGCTATGCTAGCGCCTTTGTTTGCCAGCGAAACGCAGGCCGCTGAGGTGAGCTTTCCCCATATCGAAACCATAGGGGTGAGTAAGATTAAGCTTGAGCCCGATATGGCCGAACTCAATGTCGAAGTGAGCGTCACCCAGACCACGGCCAAGGCCGCTAAGGATGACTCTGATAATGCAGTGGCAAACTTTATCGCCAGACTCACGGCCGCAGGCGTTACTAAAGCGAAAATCCAAAGCGCTAACCTTCATCTGCAGCCGCAATATGTATACGCTCAAGATAAAGCGCCAGAACTCACGGGTTACACCGCCAGTCGTCAAGTCACAGTGACTATTAGCGAGTTAACTCGTCTTAATGCCATTCTCGATTCTGCGTTAGAGGAAGGCATTAATCGAGTAAACAATATTGCCCTTAAATCCAGTAAAGAAGCGGAATATGTCGCTAAGGCGCGTCAGTCGGCGATTATCGATGCTAAGCAAAAGGCACAGTCGCTGGCACAAGGCTTTGGTGAGAAGTTAGGCAAGGTGTGGCAAATCCGTTATTACGATCAAAGACCCGTGCAACCTGTGATGATGCGCCTTAGTGCCAAGGCCGATGCCATGGCTGTTAATGAGAGTTATCAATATGGGGAGATTACGGTGGAGGACAGAGTTGAGGTGGTGTATCAACTTGAATAGTCCAAGTTGGGATCCTTTATCTTTTGTTCAGCTTACTCTGTGGCGATGGCATCTATTCCCACATATTGAATTAAATTCGATTTGAATCTAAAGCTTAAAGTCGTGGGGCTTCACCCCCTTATTCTAAAATCGAGAGCCGACCAAGGAGGACTGTTCGTCCTATCCTCCTTGCTTACTGTTTTCACATCAGCCAAGACGCCCCTAGCGGAGTTGAAACCCCCTTGGTCTCATCGCCAAATTTGCTATCGCTTCCGAAGGATGCGTTTTACATCCATGTAAAACACTCCAGTTTGGCAATCCATGCCTCTCGCTTATAAGCCCGAAAATCATCGATTTTCATTCGCCCCTGCCCCTGCGAAAGCTAGCTCGCCATCCATGGCGAGACTCACGCACTCTTATTAAATCAAGAGCGCTATTCGCCCTGCGGCAACTCCGAGGGGATGGTGTATTCCTTTGACTCGGACGTTATTGTCCTACTTTGCTCTAATCGTCTATTTGGTCACATATCTTGGCACCTTGAGCATTGTTTGTTCCCCACAGTGGTTAACTGAGATATGATGCGCGGCCTTTATCCTACTGCCCTTGGGTCGCTATGACTTCTAACGCGCTTTATACCGATTTATCTGGCTACTACGATTTGATGTGTGCCGATATCAACTACCAACAACAGAGTGCGAGTATTCATAGGCTGCATCAGTTTTTGGGCAATAACGGTAAACACCATTTAGATTTAGCCTGCGGCACTGGGCCCCATGTTAGGCATTTTATCGATCTCGGTTATCAATGCAGTGGTTTAGATATTAATCAGCCCATGCTCGATTTAGCCATGCGCCGTTGCCCTGAGGCACATTTTAATCTTCAGGATATGACGGCGTTCTACCTCGAACAGCCCGTCGATTTAATCACTTGTTTTCTTTATTCCATACATTACAGCGCGGGCATTGAACGCCTGAAGGCTTGTATTGCCAGCGTGCACAAAGCGCTCAACGAGGGCGGGGTTTTTTGTTTTAACTCAGTGGATAAACACTGCATCGATAACCGTCTATCGGTCAAACATACTGCCGAGTTTGAGGGCAGCCATTTCACCTTCGAATCCGGCTGGCATTATAGCGGCGAAGGCGAGCAGCAATCGTTAAATCTGAGTATTGCCAAACGTGCGCAGCCTTCGGCTTCGATGGGCGAGACTGCTATGCACGCGTCTGCGAGCGAGTTATGGCAAGATGCCCATACTATGGTTGCCGTCAGTTTTGCGGAATTACGTGAATTGTTAGCACCGTATTTTGAGGTGCATATTTTCGAGCACGATTATGAGCGTATCGTCCCTTGGGATGGGGAGTCTGGGAATGCGATTTTTGTCTGTGTGAAGATTTGACCTTCTGTTGAAGGTGGAGCAACTTTTTCTTAGATTGCGAATTCTGAAAGTTTGAAGTTTTAATCTGTTTAGTTCGAAAGCCAAACCAAATCAAAGTCAAAATCAAGGTCGTGGGGCTTCACCCCACACCCGACCAAGGAGGACTGCTCGTCCTATCCTCCTTGGATTCTCCATGACGCCCCTTCGGAGTTGAAAGCCCCTTGTGCTCATAGTCAAATTTGCTATCGCTTCCGAAGGATGCGTCCCTGCACCTGCGAAAGCTAGCTCGCCATCCATGGCGAGACTCACGCAATTTGCCAATTCGCCCCGCGGCAACTCCGAGGGTGGGTGTACTCCGACTATATCCATCTAAATTGAGGGCTAGGTAAGGGTTGCAGTCTTCTTTAAAGCAAACTTATTCCAAGTACAATAATGACAGAGGCAGTTTTTACATATTTTGGTTGGTGGCGACAACAGCTAGTCTATCGAATATTATTTTTTGGTAGAGTCCCTCTGAAAAGGCTATAGCATTTGATGCAGTTGCCGTTCCTTGCACGTCTTCGACAAAAAGTTTGCATTGTACACTTTGCCCCCAGTAAGTATTTATTAGTTTTCTATCTTCCTCTGGTAGTTGAGAAATATCAGCAGATGAGAGAGTCCCTACTACTGTAGAATTTGGTGAAATTTCAGATTTTATTTCGAAATCATTCAAGGTTAACTTTAAGTCAATGTAATTTTCTTTACCGGTATACACCCTAAAGAGCGCTGGCTTTTTAATCGAAGTGTTAAGTCTACCTGAATTAATAAGAGTTGCTGATATTTCAAAATAAGAGTTGTTTGAAATCAAATCACTTTTTATTTGATAGACTTTTCTCTCTATTTCGGGGAGAGAGGATTGAAGCTCATCATACTTCTCTTTGACATTTGCCAACCTTTCTTCAAAGTGCTGCTTAAATTGCTCTAAAGTTTCCTCCACATTTGCTTGGTTGAAGTCTATCTCGGGATGAAGAGTTCTATTAAGTTTGTTGCACTCATGTCTAGTAAAGCTAGTTGTATTAAATGAATTGATCTTCTCTAATTCGGTTTTTCTATCGGCAATTTTTTCTGGGAAATCTTTTAAATCTTGTTTCGCTCTTTGAAGAAGTTCTTCAAGTTCATCAAGAGTAACTGAGCGTTCTTTCAAAGATCTTTTAGGCTCACCATCGATTATCATAAATCTTGGCTTATCGTCTTCTTTCATCTTTCTTAAATATGAAAGTTCCGAATGTTCATCCAGTGATACTTTTGCTTTATCAGACACTTTTCTGCTGATTCCATTAACTTCCAATGCTAGTTTAGATATTTGTATTACGTAAGTCTGCCAAAATGGAACAATCAACGCGACTGTAGCACCTATCGTAGCTGCAATTAAATTCGAATAATCACTACTTTCACCTAACAAATACAAAGTAAGCATCCCGATTACTAAGCCCAAAAATAGAGCAAGAGCTATCTTCACACCTTCAACATTTCCACTATTTTGAACTTTCATTTATTTTCCTTACACAGCATATCATGTCAGTTATAGAAATTAGGCTTAATATTCTTTGCAGTAACACCAGCTACTTTTGACTCTAAGTGCCTGATATATAAGAAGTAAAATTTGTAAATCATGTTGTGAGAAATTGAGATTTTTTGGTAGCAGTATTTAGTACGGTTTTACTCTAATTTATTGTTCTGAATAATGTTGCTAGTTTTGGAGTTTGCTTTTTGAGCATTGCCTTTGCTTTGTCATTGGTTATCTGGATTGCATTAATAGACTTGATAGCATTTAAACTTTCAAACAACATTGTAGGAAAGGAATACACCCACCCTCGGAGTTGCCGCAGGGGATTGGTGTCCGTTGCGTGGTCGAGGCATGGATGCCGAGACAGCGTCAGTCGAATCAGGGACGAGCGTCTGACGCGATAGCATAAGGGCGCCTAATACCCAAGGGGCTTTCAACTCCGTAGGGGCGTCTTGGAGCATCCAAGGAGGATAGGACGAGCAGTCCTCCTTGGTCGGGTGTGGGGTGAAGCCCCACGACTTTGACTTTGATTTTAAAAACAGCAAACGAAGTTTGGATTATTTATTGCTTTGCTTGCTCAGCTCTAATGCAAAGTATTCTTGTATGACTAATATGAATACAATTTTGTGCAAACAAAAAAGGCGCCTAAGCGCCTTTTCTACCTTCTGGGGTTAAGGGGAAACTCCCCAGCCCATCCAAACCTGATTCTAACTCTTGGTTAGAGAATCAGATCATACTCATCGCGTAGGATCTTAATAATATCTGCCTTAGGATTCGCTGGTAGCGGAATTGCCGCGCCAGTCACCTTCTCGGCGATGCCAGTGTAAGTGCGTGACACATCCATCATGGCTTCTAATGGCAGGTCATTGTCACGGGCTAGGGCTTCGCGCTCAGGCATTCTGTCTTTGTTCAGCAGAATGTCGGCGTCATGGAAGTGATTAAGCAGGAACTGACGGAAACCTTCCTTAGAGTTTTCAAGGATTTTACCGTCGCGGTAGGCAGCGCCATCCCAAATACGTGATGAATCTGGGGTGCCGACTTCATCCATGTAGATAAGCTTAGAGTTGCCGTTCTTATCGGTCACATAACCGAACTCGAACTTGGTATCAACGAACACTTGGTCAAGGTCGCTAAGCGCCTTTGAAATCACCTTAAAGCCGTCTTTTAACAGCTTCTCGTAGAGATCGATATCTTCAAGCTTTTCAAAGCCAAAGGCTTGGTAGTTGGCTTCGATATCGGCTCGGCTGATGTTCACATCGTCCTGCTCAGGCACGCCGGGTATACCGGTTAAGATACCCTTGGTCGATGGGGTGATTAGCAGCTCAGGCAGCTTTTGATCTTTCTCTAACCCCTCTGGCAGGGTGATACCGCAGAATACACGCTCGCCCTTAGAGTAGGCGCGCCACATAGAACCTGTAATGTATTGGCGGCAAATGGCTTCAACCTTGATTGGACGGGCTTTTTGCACGATCCAAACGAAGGGATGCGGGATATCTAAAATGTGGCTGTCGGCTAAACCGTTTTCGGCAAATAGCTTAAACCAATGATTAGAAATGGCATTGAGTGCCGCGCCTTTGCCTGGAATGCCCTTGAGTCCGCCTTCACCGTGGAAGATACAATCGAAGGCTGAAATACGATCGCTGATCACCATGATCGCAAGCGGCGTATCTTCTGGCACGTTGTAGCCCTTAGTTTGGATTAAGCGGCGGCTGTCGGCATCGGTTAGCCAGTAAACGCTACGCACTTTACCGCTGTGAACAGGGCTGTTAGTGCGGATGGGTAAGTCGTTGTTTACGGCTAATACGGAATCAGCAAGACTCATGACGAGTATTCCTTTGGATTAAATGTGTAGGGATAAGGTTGTTATAAGTACAAGTGTGCGATAAGGCCATTCTTATGTTGAATGTTTGCGTTATTGCCACTTTTTTATTATTTGCCAATAGCTTGGATGATATTGATAAAAAGGTATTGGTGAATGATGTTTTATCGAAAGCGGGTGGAGCAAAAGCGGTTTTCTCGGGCGAGCCTGATAGCAAAAAGTGGAGCAAAGAACGGGGGGATGAAGCTTGGGAATAAAACGCAGAACAAGGTAGGCACCACAATAGAAGTGGTCTAATAAAACGGGAGTGTCCCGTACCATATTGCTCGAAAATACTAACCATTATTCCGAGAGAACCTTGTTCTAGCCTGCCGCGAAAAAGTAGCGACATTCTACCTAGATTGACAAAATTTACCACGGCTATTTGTATGCTTATTTGCACTCTGTGGAGCTTAGCTAAGATTGCGGGATAAAATCCCGGCAAAGAGGGAGGGTACTGTTCAGGCAAATATAGGCAATGTTACCCTTTGGGTATTAACACTGATGCCTTCGATAGCAGGCATTGAGATTAGCTCAGTCAAATGGGGCTTCAAGGGTTCTCAAATAAGGAGTTATGGGTGCAACAATCGTCAACCATGCAGCCGTCCATCATGCAAATGGCCGCCAAACAGGGCAGCCATTTTTATGCCCAGCAATTTAGCAACCTTAACGAAACCGATATGCAGTGGCATGGATTGGAGTTCGAAGAGTGCGAATTTCACGACTGTAACTTCAGCGCGGCGCAGTGGCGTAAATGTAAGTTCAGCGATTGTCGTTTTATCGGTTGCAACCTGAGCCTGCTCGAGCTGTCCTTAAGTCAGTTCAGCGGGGTGGAATTTGATGAATGTAAGCTGGTGGGCATAGATTGGACTCGCGCCAGTTGGCCACCATTAACCTTTGCTTCGCCGCTGATTTTCAGGGCGAGTATTGTGAGCGACAGTTCCTTTATGGGGCTTAAACTCGATGAAATGGTGATGCAAAGCTGCCGCGCCCAAGATGTGGATTTTCGCGACGGCCGCTTTCACCGCGCCGATTTCAGTGGCACCGATTTTGGCCACAGCCTGTTTGGCCGCACTGAGTTAATTGATGCGGATTTTACCGACGCGACCGACTACGATATCGATATTTTCAGCAATAAAATCAAAGGCGCTAAGTTTAGCCGTGAAGAAGCCATCCGCTTACTGAATGGTCTCGATATAGAATTGGTTTAAGCTTGAGTGCGGGTCTGATTCTAGACCCTAAATCAGTGCGAAAATTGACTTAACCGTTAATACTATGGCGCTGATGGAGCAAAGGATCAGCGTTCCTATCTTGGTCTTTTGCTTATCGACGCGGTTAACCAGTTTACCCGCGACCACATAACCAAATAACACTGAAGGCAGCAGCATGAGCGATAGCCAAAGGTGTTTAAGTTCCAGTAACCCCGTTACCCCCAGAATCGCCAGCGCGATAGCCGAGCTGAAAATAAAGAAGGCCGACAACGCCGCACGAAATTTAGAGGCATCTTTACCCGCTAAGAGAATCGCCATCGGCGGTCCACCAATGGCGGCAATATTACCGAAAATCCCCGAGACCACACCAGCACCGAAGAGCGTCGCCTTATTCACTGGAAGAGTAAATTTATACAGGCTAAATACCACGGCAATGGCCACAATCAGGGCGATGGCAAGGCCAAGAATCGGCTGCGGTGCAAACAACAGCAGGCTGGCGCCAATTAAGCCGCCGGGCACACGGCCAAGCAGTGCATATTGCAAACCGTTGAATTCTAGATGACCACGCTCACGCAGCAGGGTGAGTAGCGCGATTGAAAACCCCATGGCAATCACAGGCGCTGGAACCAGTTCGGGGTCGACAATATACAGCAGTGGACTTGCGACCACGGCGAGGCCAAACCCGATTAGGCTTTGGGTCAGGGCGCCAAAAAAGACGATAACAGAAGCAAGTACAAGCGTCTGGGGATCAATCACGGCAAACATTAGGGATCCAAGTCAAGAAAAAGGGACCGTTACTTCAGCCAGTTTCAACACTGGCAAACGATCCCTATGATATCCAACCAATCCAGACGCGTAGCGTTGAGCTAATCCGTTGGATAAATGTGAAAACAGCAGGATTAAGGCTACACGCCGTTATTCCATGTCTTCCCATTCAATACCCATCTCATCCATTAAGCGCTTGGCTTCGGCAGGAATGCTATCGGGGCTGTCCTTAGATAGATCGGCGTCATTAGGCAGAGGCTGACCAGTGTAGGCATGTAAAAACGCTTCACACAGTAGCTCGCTGTTCGTCGCGTGGCGTAAATTGTTCACCTGACGACGGGTACGCTCATCCGTTAGTACTTTCAGTACCTTAAGCGGAATAGACACAGTAATTTTTTTTACTTGTTCATTCTTCTTGCCGTGTTCAGCATAGGGGCTGATGTATTCCCCATTCCATTCAGTCATTGACTCACCTGTTATAACGCTAAATTCGGGGCAGATTTTAACCCCTTACAGTTAACAGTCAAATTATTGCTACTATTTCTGGATGATTGCAATCAGATTTCTTTATGTTTAGACGTCTAAACGTCTTAACGCCTATTGACGCTGGGGTTGGCCTTAGGTACATTTAGACGTCCAGACATCTCTTTGAACTTAGGAGTTCCCTATGACCGAGCGTCAATTAGCCACAGTGGCCGTGCGTCAGGGTATCGAAAGCGATACGCAATATGGTGCCGTTGTTCCGCCAATCTATCTGTCGACTAATTACTCCTTCGACGGTCATAAAAATCCCCGCGAATTCGATTACAGCCGTTCGGGTAACCCAACGCGTAATATTTTAGGGGAAGCCTTAGCTAAGTTAGAGAAGGGCGCCACCGGTGTGGTGACTTGCACTGGCATGGCGGCGATTACCTTAGTGACGAGCTTATTAGGCCCGAACGATTTATTAGTTGTGCCCCACGATTGTTACGGCGGTTCCTACCGTTTATTTACTAACCTTGCCAAGAAAGGTCAGTTCAAATTACTGGTGGTTGATCAAACCGACAGCAAAGCGCTAGAGCAAGCCATTGCGGCGCAACCTAAGATGGTGTGGATTGAAACCCCATCGAACCCACTGCTGCGGGTGGTCGATATTGAAGCCATCGCTAAGGCGAGCCATGCCATTGGCGCATTAGTGGTGGTCGATAACACATTCCTGTCGCCGATTTTGCAGCAACCGCTATTGCTCGGTGCCGATATCGTTATTCACTCGACCACGAAATACATTAATGGTCACAGCGATGTGGTTGGCGGCGCTGTGATTGCAAAGGATCCCCAGATTGGCGAGACCCTGCACTGGTGGTCAAATACCCTAGGTTTAACAGGCTCGGCATTCGATAGTTATCAAACCCTGCGCGGCCTTCGCACTTTGGCTGTGCGTATCCGTGAACATCAAGCTAACGCCCAGCGAATCGTTGAGGTGTTAAGCAACAGTCCAGTAGTGAGCAAAGTATACTACCCCGGCCTTGCCGACCATCCAGGTCATGCCATTGCCGCTAAGCAGCAGAAGGGCTTTGGCGCTATGCTGAGTTTCGAGTTAAAGGGCGGTGAAGCCGAAGTGGTTGCCTTCTTAGATGCCTTAAGTTTGTTTTGCGTGGCAGAGAGTTTAGGGGGCGTTGAAAGCTTGGTGGCGGTGCCTGCAACTATGACCCATAGAGCGATGGAACCACAGGCGCGTTTTGAGGCAGGCATCAAAGACACCTTATTGCGTCTGTCGGTTGGGATTGAAGATGCCGACGACCTAGTTGCAGATATTCAAGCAGGATTGGCCGCCGTAGCGGCATGTTAGTAGAGGATTACAAGATGGTACGTTGTCACTTACATAAATTTGGTGGTTCCAGCTTAGCCGATGCCGATTGTTATCGCCGCGTCGCCCATATCCTATTGACCCACGGCCACAGCGACGACTTAGTGGTGGTGTCGGCTGCGGGTAAGACGACCAATTTCCTCTATAAATTACTGTCACTGCGTGATACTAACCAGCTATGGCAGGAAGAATTGCAGGTTCTCATTAGCTACCAACAGGGGCTGATTGAACAGTTATTATCGAACGACCAGGCACGCCTGTTACGTGAGCGCTTAGCGACCGACAAGGCGCAGTTAATTAGCCTGTTATCCTTAGATAGTCGCAACGATTATCAAGTTAACCACGTCGTGAGCTTTGGTGAGCGTTGGTCTGCACGTCTCATGGCAGCGCTGCTGCGTGAATCGGGCGTGGCCGCAAGCCATGTGGATGCCTGCTCGATTCTCGTAGCCGATGAAGCCTCTGTGCCGCAAATCCGCATCGAAGAATCCCGCGCTAAGGTGCAAGCGTTATTAGCCGCTCACCCTAATGAGCGTTTAGTGATCACAGGTTTTATTTGCGCCAACGATCGTGGTGATACTCTGCTACTCGGCCGTAACGGTTCTGACTTTAGCGCGAGTCTCATTGCTAGCCTTGCCGATATCGAGCGCGTGACCATTTGGACCGACGTAGAAGGCGTATTTAACGCCGACCCGAATAAAATCCCCGATGCCAAACTGCTTAAGAGTATGTCATTAGCCGAGGCTGACCGTTTAGCACGTTTAGGCTCGCCCGTGCTGCATTCGCGCACCTTACAACCATTATTTAATACCGAGGTGAGTCTGGCGGTGCGTTCAAGCTACGCCTCACACACAGATTTTACCCTGATTGCGCCGCACAGCTCATCGGCTAGTGCGCCGGTTGTGACCAACCTAAATGAAGTGGTGGTCTTTGGCTTTAAGCTTGAGACGACGGAGAACCTAGCCAGCCTACTTGAGCAATTAAGCGCTGTGGGGTTAACACCGCTGGCCCATTGGGTATCGGCCCATCAACGCGTTGAGCTTGCCTATACCCGCGAGAATCAAAAACAAGTGCAAATTCTGCTGGATGCCGAGGCCAAAGCTTTAGGCATTAGCGAGCAACAAATTAATACTGAGCTTGGCCTCGTTGCTTTGGTAAGCGCCGATGCCGAGCACTACCGCCGTAGTTTCGCCCGCCTATTAAGCCGCGATGCTAAGCCATTATTCAGCGGTGATTTGAGTCTGGTGACCTTAGTGCCACAGTCACAGGTTAATCTGCTGACCCAAAAGGTACACCGACGCTGCGCCGGTCCTCGCAAACGCATTGGCGTATTGCTGCTGGGCGTAGGGAATATTGGTGAAGCTTGGGTGAATTTGTTTAAATCGGTTTCGCCATCCCTTAATCAAGAGTTAGAGGCGCGTGTCGAACTGTTAGGATTAGTGAGTTCGAGCAAGGCGCTGATCAAAACCTCGGGCATCGATTTAGATAACTGGCAGAGTGAGTTTGAAACCGAAGCGACCCCTTGGCAATACGAGCACCTATTCGAGCAATTAGAGCAGCTTAACTGTGATGAGCTGATTGCATTGGATATCAGCGCCAGCGCCAGTTTAACTCTGCAATATCCTGAGCTATTTGAGCGCGGTATCCATGTGGTGAGTGCCAACAAGTTGGCGGGTTCGGGTCCGCTGCCATTCTACCGTGAGCTTAAGGAACAATTAGGCTATCGCCGTTTGTTCTGGCGCTATAACGCTAGCTGCGGTGCGGGTTTACCTATCCAACATGCGCTTAACGATCTGCGTAACAGTGGCGACACGGTTGAAGCTGTGGGCGGGATTTTCTCCGGCACCCTGTGTTGGTTATTCGAGAAATACGATACCAGTAAGCCATTCTCTGAATTAGTTATCGAAGCCCGTGGCCTTGGCATTACCGAACCTGATCCACGCGATGACCTCTCTGGCCGTGATATGCAGCGTAAGTTACTCATTCTTGCCCGTGAAATCGGTCTGGAATTAGAGCTTGAGGATATTGAGCTGCGCTCATTAGTGCCAGCGCACTTGGCCGATATTCCGCTGGAGCAGTTCTTGGCGCGCATTCAAGAAATGGATGAGGACTTACTGCAACAATTCGGCGCCGCTGCCGAGCAAAATAAGGTGTTACGTTATGTGGCGGCCTTAGATAACAGCAATGGCGAGCTTAAGGCCGAGGTGGGTTTACAGTGGATTGATGTCAGCCACCCTTACGCAAATTTAACCCCAGGGGATAACGTGTTTGTGATCCGCTCTGCTTTTTATCAGGGCAATCCGCTGATCATCCGTGGCCCAGGTGCGGGACGTGAAGTAACGGCCGCGGCGGTGCAATCTGACTTGACCCATATCTGCCGCGATCTGCTGCAGGAGTAAGCACAGCAATCAGTGTAGTTATCAGAGCAGAAATCAGCGCTGTAATTCCCCACGAGAAGGACTCAATTGAGTCCTTTTTTGTTGGTTAAAATTAACGACACAACATGGATCCAAGAAATTGCGCCAAATGGGCATTTTTTGGCTTGACTTAAGTCTCAGTTTCTCTAGTATATGGACATATAGACGTCCAAACGTCCATTTGAGAAATCATCACAGCAATACCACTGTCATAATTTACGTCGTACCCAGGGCGAATTGGTCTCGCACTCGGGCGGTTGAGGAAAATACCCATGGCTTTTCATCACGCACAACATTCACATTCGCTGAACCAGAGTCTGTCTGAGCTTAATGGCGATATTAATGTTTCCTTTGAGTTTTTTCCGCCATCAACCCCTGAAATGGAACAGATCCTCTGGAACTCGATTCGCCGTTTAGAGCCGCTGAACCCTAAGTTCGTGTCGGTCACCTATGGTGCCAACTCGGGCGTACGTGACCGTACCCACGGCGTGATTGAGCGCATTCAGCAAGAAACTAATCTAGTGGCTGCGCCGCACCTGACCTTAGTCGATGCCAGTGATGAAGAATTACTAGAATTAGCCAAACACTATTGGAATTCAGGTATTCGCGACATTGTTGCCCTGCGCGGTGACTTACCTGCAGGTAGCCCAAGACCAACACGTTTCGCCGCCGACTTAGTGCGCCTGTTACGCTCGGTTGCCGATTTTGATATTTCGGTTGCCGCATACCCTGAAGTTCACCCTGAGGCGGCCAATGCCCAGGCGGATTTGATTAACCTTAAGCGTAAGATTGATGCGGGTGCCAGCCGTGCGATTACGCAGTTCTTCTTCGATGTGGAATCTTACCTGCGTTTCCGTGACCGCTGTGTGGCAGCGGGTATCGATGTTGAAATCGTACCAGGTATTTTGCCTGTGACTAACTTTACCCAACTTAAGCGCTTTGCGGGTATGACTAACGTGAGTCTGCCAAGCTGGTTACATAAGCAGTTTGAAGGCTTAGAAAACGATGCGGGTACTCGCCAGTTGGTGGGTGCTAATGTGGCAATTGATATGGTGAAAGTGTTATCACGTGAAGGGGTGAAGGACTTCCACTTCTATACCTTAAACCGCGCCGAACTGACCTACGCGATTTGCCACACCTTAGGTGTAAGACCAAAATAATCACAGCTTAATCCTCTCAAAGCGCCCATCGGGCGCTTTTTGTTTTTCTGCTGTCCACTCCTCGCTTGTGCCAACTCTTGGCTTTCATTAATAGGTTAAAAGGTTATTAACTGCATGTTTATCAGTTTCTTAATCTGAATTTTTTCTTTATTGCAGCCAATTCGACTTTATCGGGTATTTACTTAGCGTGCTAACTAAGTATAATGGTTAGCACGCTAAGTAAATGAGTGCCCAAGATGAACAACGAATTAGAGCGGTTAAAGGAATTATCCCTTGCTGAACAGCTTGGGCGATTGCATCGATTGTGGCGCACGGTTGCCGATATGGAATTAATCCCCCTCGGCCTGACTCATCCTCGCTGGACAGCGCTGTGGAAACTATTACGCCTTGGCGATAACGTCAGCCAAAAGGTGCTGGCGGACGCGCTTGAGATTGAGCTTGCGTCTCTTATGCGCACGTTAGGGCAGTTAGAGGAGCAAGGCTTGGTCGAGCGCCATTGCTGCCAAACCGATAAACGCGCTCGAATCGTGTCGTTAACCCCAGCGGGAAAAGAAGTATTGAAGTTAATGGAGACGCGGATCATCAAAGTTCGTGGCGAACTCCTCAATGGAGTAAGCGCCGATGAACTCAGTGAGTTCGAACGTCTCATTAGCCTGATTAGTGACAATGCCTTAGCCAAGTTGGCTAAAACAACAGATATGCTTGAGTGAGAAAAAGATGACACCGGATCAACAGTTTGCCCGCCTTGTTAAAATCGCCATGGTCGGTTTTGCACTGGTTTTTGGCTATTTTATTTTTGCGGATGCGTTGATGCCTTTAACACCACAGGCCATGGTAACGCGTGTGGTGACTAAGGTTACCCCACAAATAAGCGGTAAGATCCAAACCATCGCTGTGACCAATAACCAAGTGGTGGGTAAGGGCGATCTTTTGTTTCAAGTGGATCCTGCACCTTACGAATTAGCGGTATCCCAGGCCAAACTGGCGCTGGAGCAGGTACGTCAGGATAACGCTGAGCTCGATGCTTCAATCATTGCAGCCCAAGCCGATGTAAATGGCAGTGCAACCACAGCAAAGCAAAAACAGCGTGAAGCGAAACGATTGGATGCGCTCTATGCCACTAATGGCGTATCCCAGCAGCAAAAGGATCAAGCTGATAGTGATGCAGCAGCTGCCGAGGCTAACTTATTAGCTGCAAATGCACGCCTTGAAAAGTTGCGGGTCAGTCGTGGTCATTTTGGTGAAAGTAACCTCAGGGTACGCCAAGCTAAAAATGCTTTAGAGCAAGCTGAGTTAAATCTTTCCTATACCCAAATACGTGCCGATCAGGACGGTGTGGTGACTAACCTGCAATTAGAAGTGGGTAGCTTTGCTGCAGTAGGTCAGCCGTTACTGGCACTGGTATCTGAAAAGCTCGATGTGATTGCTGATTTCCGTGAAAAATCCCTGCGTGGGGTTGAGTCAGCCGCTCCTGCACTGGTTGCCTTCGATGGTGAACCAGGGCGCTTGTATCGCGCCCAAGTGAGCAGTGTCGATGCGGGGGTGAGTGCTGGTCAGTTTGACGCTAATGGTCGTCTTGCTGCACCGCAGGAATCTGACCGTTGGGTGCGTGATGCCCAACGCTTAAGATTGCACTTAAGTTTGGATGATAGTGAACTATCTGGCCTACCCGCGGGTGCCCGCGCCACAGTGCAGCTGCTGCCTGAAAATGGCCTGTTGAGCATGCTGGCGAAGGTGCAGATCAAATTCATTAGTCTGCTGCACTATATTTATTAATGTCTTCAATTTATTAACGCTTTAAATTGATTTATTGAAACAGGCCATCGCATGTTATTACGCCATAGTCCCTTAACTCACAACGATGTTCGCCAATGCCTGCGTATCGCCACTGGCGGTACCTTAGGATTTACCCTGTGTAAAGTTTTTGGCTGGAACTACGGGGTGTTTTTCACTGTGATGCCCATGTTATTGCTGGGCTTAGTGCCTGTAATGAGCGCCCATGCTGCGCGGCAACTGGTGGCGTCAGCTGTGATGGCAGGATTGGAAGTCGGCCTGTTGGGCGGTTTTTTTGGCAGCCATCCGGGCTTAATGACGCCGTTAGTGTTTGTGTTGTTTTTGTATCGTTTTGCGGCCATGTCCCGTGGCAGTTTGTTTCTGTTTGGCGCAACTGGCGTGCTTAGCTTAAGTATTATGCTGCATTTTGCTAGCTACCCAAGTACTGACCTCAATGAACTGATTGTTAGCAATATTTGGGCAATGTTTGTCTCAGTGTGTATTGCCTACCTGATGACGTTTATGTGGCCGGATGTAGAACCTAGGGTTCCGCCTAAACCGGGCCCAAAGGCTCCCAACAGAATGCGCCATGAAGCGCTGCTCGGTGCCAGTATTGCCACTGTGTCTTTCTTAGTTTTCCAGATATTCGACCTGCAGGACTCGATGTCGGCCCAGGCAACAACATTGTTGCTGCTGTTTCCCATGCATTGGAATGGCGCCCTCGACTATGCCCGAAAACGAGCCATAGGAACCCTACTTGGGGTGGCATTTGGCGTATTAGTGCAGTTATTGCTCTACGATTGGTCGACGCTTTTAGTATTAGTTGTGCCCTTGTTGTGGATTGGCTTGATGTTATTTGCCCAAGCGCATGTGAAGGAAGCAACGGGGTCTGGGGTTGGCTTTGGCGCTATGACGACCCTAGGTATTCTCTTCGGCCAATACCTTACCCCAACGAACGATTTGATATACAGCGCGCTTTACCGTGTCACTAGTGTCTTGGTCGCGATTGTTGGCACGCTCGCACTGTGTTATTTCATCCATAAATTACTCAATCGATTTGAATCTACGAGATTTGGTTATTAGAAGTTTCTTTATTAGATTTATTTAATGCTTGTCGAATTTGCTCTCTGGGAGTAAGTTACGCGCTATACGGTTTAGCGTGGGCTAAACCTTTGGCCGTATAACTAACAACCTATCTTGCAACTACTCATTTAGAGTAAATTCCGTTCAAGGATAGATAATGAATAATAAACTCAATTTATTGGTCACATGCATAACGCTAATCAGCGGTTGTGCGATGATATCTGAAGCCATTGCCAATCCAGAACTTCCCCAAGCCGCTCAACTTTGTGTGGCCTGCCATGGTACGCAAGGAGAGGGCATTGAGCCTCTCGGCCCCCGCTTGGCTGGACTTTCCAAGGATTATATTTCAAGCCAACTGAAGCATTTTCAAACAGGTATTCGCCAAAATGCGACCATGATGCCGATGGCGATGACCCTGCAAGGGGATGCTATCGAAACTGTCGCCAGCTATTTTTCAAGCCAATCACTCAAGAACGATGTTAAGCCAGTTATCCGTGGCGAGCAGGTTAGTTTTGATAATGAAACGGCGCGATTGGCCTATCAGGGCGATTGGTCCCGAGATATTCCGGCCTGTGTGACTTGCCATGGACCTTCGGGGATCGGTGGCGGACAATTCCCTCGTCTAGCAGGGCAACAAGCCAGTTATCTCAAGACACAGTTATTAGCTTGGCAGGCGGGTACCCGTAAGGGCGATGTGGATGGCATGATGGCCAATGTTGCCAATAAGCTAACCACAGCCGAAATCGATGCCTTAGCTCACTACTTTGCCAATTTAAAATAAGGGGCCAGCCATGAAATCTTCTGCAATATTTATCTTGGCGGCCTTGGGAGCTTTTACTGTCCCAGCGCTTGCGACAACGGCAAGTGAAACCAATAAAGACTTACCCGATAGACAGGCTGCGTTAGTCTCGTCGCCTAAAAGTGATGCTCAAACTTACCTGACACCAAGGCCTTTAAGCGCGATCCCCGAAGGCGCCTTCGGCGATAAGGTGCGACTGGGTTATCAGTTATTTGTAAATACCCAGCAGCTCAGGGATAAGTACGTAGGTAACGAGCTTAACTGTGCTAATTGCCATATGGATGCCGGCCGTAAAGCCAATGCATCGCCACTTTGGGGCGCCTACTTCGCCTATCCTGCCTATCGCAAAAAAGACGATAAGGTGAATACCTTTGAAGAAAGGGTGCAGGGCTGCTTTAACTATTCGATGAACGGCAAGGCGCCTGCTGCGGGCAGTCCAGAGTTAGTGGCGCTTTCTGCCTATGCCTATTGGTTAGGGATGGGGGGGCTAATGGATGCAACTAACATGCATGATCCCGTTCCAGAACTAAGTGATGCAGAATTGGTGAAGGGAGCTAAAAGGGAAGACTTCCCGCTGCCACAGGCATTAGCTAGTGCTTTGACCGTTGAGCAACGGGCTAAATTGCCGGGCCGTGGTTATCCTGAAATACCTAAGCCGGAATTGGCTTATTCCCCCGAGCGTGGAAAGGCTGTGTATACAGCCCATTGCCAAGCATGCCATGGCGCCGATGGTCAGGGGCAGGCGATAGCGGGAGTGTATTCGTTGCCGCCGCTTTGGGGGCCGATGAGCTATAACTGGGGCGCAGGTATGCACCGTATTAACACTGCGGCATATTTTATCTATGAAAACATGCCCTTCGCTAAGAGTATTCAGCTCAGTAATCAGCAAGCCTGGGATGTGGCTGCATATATTAACTCCCATGAGCGACCACAGGATCCCCGCAATAAGGGGGATGTGAAACAGGCACAGGACAAATACCATAATGACAATGACTACTACGGCGTCGAGGTCGATGGAAAAGTGCTAGGTACAGCGGCCTATCCAGTGTTCCCTAAAAAATCCTAATGGGTAATGTAAGAGGGTGATAGGTTCGTTAATACCTGCTCACAGGATAAAAGGCTAGCAAGGTGATCTCCTTCCTAGCCTTTTTGTTTACATGTGAAATTTCAACGATATAAGACAAACTTATCATCACGGTAGCATCTGCTCTCGTTAAGCGTAAAAAGTTAAAGGTGGGGATATGTCCCAAGCGTTCGAGAATGCCAATCTAAACCAAGCACAAACCTGCCCACTGTGCCAAGGCTTAAATCAATGCGCGGTCATCTTGGGCGGTGAGATTAGCGACTGTTGGTGTGCGACAAAGGCATTTCCTCCCTTATCTGAGCTACAAACAAAGTTACAGGCACTCAAGCTAAGACAGATCCTGCCCATGGAATATAGCGCCTGTATCTGCCAGAACTGCCTAGCGCGATTGCAAAAAGTGTGGGCTGAACAGGTTGATAAAGAGACAGAAAAACAAAGCCCATCACTTAATGAGGATGGGCTGTTTTATGAGGTTAAATAGCGTTAGATGGCTTATTTACGGGTAAAGCTCAGGCTAAATTGCCCCAATTCACCGTATTGCAACTGACATGGTGTATCGAAGGGTAAATCGATAACGCCTGCGTAGGAGCCGGTTATAACAAATTGCTCCGGCATCAGGGCAATGCCCTGTGAAGATAGAAAGTTAACCAGCCAGTAAAGCCCAGCCTTTGGGGAGCCGTTAGGGTGTACGCCTTGCTTTATTAGCGGTCCTGCACCTGCTATTTCGACTTTAAGCTCAAAATTGTCCAAGCTTGTGCCTTTTGGCGCCGCTAAAACGGGGCCAATCCACAGACCCTGATTGACTAAGCCATCGGCGAGGGCATCGAAATGGTTGGCCTCACTTGGGTTTTCGTAGCGGCTTTTAATCAGTTCGAGTGCGAGATGGGTATTGCCCAAGGCGGCATCAATTTCAGCTTCGCTATAGGCTTGTTGGCGAGGAAGGAGTGGCTCTGCGATAGCAAAGGCAAGTTCAGGTTCTACCCGAGCGAGCCCCTTATCCGATGCATACAGCGGGCAACTGCTCTCGCTATTCATACCTTGCTGGTAAATATCCTTTCGATAAATAGGTGCAACAACCTTTTTTTCCGCCGTTTGGATAAGGCACTTCCAGCCCTGAATAGGATTGTTTTGCTCAGTCTTAAACTGTTCTGCAATGGCTTGTTGAATGACAAAGGCTTGCTCAAAATTCTGCGGTCTTAGTGTTTCATCTAATAATGGCCCTGTGATACCAAAGCTCCGTCTATGGGCGAGTTCTGTGGCGGCTTGCAAAATCTGGGGAGTTTGTTGGTGATTCTCTACAACTGACATGAGTCATCCTAAATTGGGCAATAGGGAAGTTTGAACTTGCGATGGCATAATATAGCGTTTTCCACTGGCTTAATCATATTTTAGGGGCAGACATTTTTGAACCTTATAAGTGTCAGCTAAAGTATCCGTGGTCACAGCATTATTAATCTATCGAAGTCTGGATCTTGGCTCGACTGAGTGCCAGAATGACGCTCCTTTTGCAGTATCAGTGGACGTTTTTGTGGAACACAATCAGCCAAGCGCCTCGGCGTTTAATCCTGCCCAACTGGGATTGATGTTTATTTCAGTCGCGGTGGTGTTTTGGGGTATCCTCCCCATCGCGCTCAAATTATCGGGCAGTTTTATCGACCCTGTGACCCTGACTTGGTTTCGATTCCTCGTCGCCTTTGTGGTGAGCCTTATTGTGCAGTGGAGTGCGGGCAGTCTTAAGCAATTTGCAGGTCTTAATGCTAAGGCTTGGTTGAGATTGGGCCTCGCGGGTCTCTTTTTGATGCTTAACTATGTGTCCTTCGTCTATTCCCTCGATTATTTAGCCCCTGGGGCGGCGCAGCTCAATTTTCAGACCTCGCCGTTCTTTTTAGCCTTTGGCGGTGTGCTGTTTTTTAAGGAGCGCTTGAATGCGGTGCAGCTCACTTGTTTTGCGACCCTTGCCTTAGGCATGTTGATGTTTTTCCATCCCTATTTAGATTTATCGGCGTCCAACCATCAGCAAATTTGGCTTGGCGTGATGATAGTGCAGTTCTCCGCTCTGTCTTGGACAACCTATGCCTTATTACAAAAGTCACTGATAAACCGCCTATCACCCGCCAATGTGTTGCTGGTCATCTATGGGCTTGGCATCGCGGCAATGGCGCCCTTTAGCGACTTTAGTCACTTTGCCAAGATGAATTCGAGCGATTGGCAGGTGGCTATCTTTTGTGCCGCCAATACCCTAATTGCCTATGGCTGTTTCGGTCAGGCTGTGAAATATTGGCCGACGGCACAGGTGAGTGCCATGTTAGCCTTAACGCCGGTATTTAGCTTTACCGCCACTGCGCTAGTGATTGCTATCGGTTGGTGGCCAGGCGTGTTCCATGCCGATGCCTTAGATGCTCTATCCTTAACCGGAATTGGCATCATTATCGCCTCGGTAATGGTGGTACAGTTACTGCCTATGTACCGCTTAAGGCGCGAAAAGCGCTTACAACCCGCGTAGGTTTTAGTGCCTTAAAGGAGCTTTCAGTGGTTAGTCGTTTAACCGATATCAAACTAAGTGGTATTCGCGGGGTGATATTTGACCTCGACGGTACGCTTGCCCACTCTAATCCCGATTTTAAGGGATTAAGAGCCGCCCTTGGTATTGCCTCGGGTGTGGACATTTTGGAGCATATTCATAGTTTAGAGACCACTATGGCCAAGATGCAGGCGCTGGAAATTGTCCACGACTATGAAATTGAAAGCTCAAGGCAAGCAAGTTGGATTGAAGGAGCACAGGCACTTATCGCCTTTTTAAAGGCAAAAGATATGCCGCTGGCGATTTTGACCCGCAACATGCCCGAAGCGGCAAAGATCACTATCGATAAACTTGGGATTGATATTCCCCTCGTACTCACCCGTTACGATGCCGAGCCTAAGCCCCATCCGCAGGGCATTCATCTTATTTGCGAGCAGTGGCAGCTTACGCCTGCGGAAATTCTCTATGTCGGGGATTATCTGTTTGATCTGCAAACGGCGCAGAATGCTGGCAGTCGCTGCGCCCTCTATTGCCCTGAGACAGTCCCTGATTATGCCAAGGACGCCGATATGTTGATTGCAAATTATCTAAGCTTTATTGAGGTTTGGAGCGAAGAGGGTTAACTCCCAAAATGCTTTTTTGAGGCGGTTTATTTTGCCGCCTTCGCATCCTGTTTGTCCTGCTTGAACCCTAATCTAAAGCTGTCTAGTACAGCGACGAGCCAACAGAGAATAAAGCCATACATACTGCCCTTGGAATTGATCATGCTCGAATGGGTTTGCGCTGTTACCTCATTCATAATGGCATTGGTATCCATTGGAATGGTGCCGTTTTGAATATCTATGGCAATACGCTGCGCAACTTCATGTACATCCGCTAATAACATCCCAAGGCTTAAAATGGCTAAAACGAAAAACACTAACGCGGTGCGTTTGTGCTTAAGGTAATAATGGCCGCAACCGGGTGCGACAAGGGCGGAGAGCAGGGCGGCGCTAAGGGCTTTTTTCATCGACAAACTTCAACGTTTTAAAAGGCATAAGGGCGACACTAATCTAGGTTTTAGTCCTATCGCAAGTGAAATCATATTTAGCTGTCAGGAATGAGCGGCAGGATTTTAGTTGATTGATGCTTTAAACAGGTTGATTGAGGCATTAATTTTAGGTAACAAATTTCACTAACAAAAAAGGAGCACTAGGCTCCTTTTTGCTGTTAAACCGAGCGATTACTCTTCGCGTGGTTTACGTGGCTTGCGCTCACCCGCAGGTCTGTCACTGCGAGGCTTACGATCGCCCATTGGACGGTCACCGCGTGGTTTACGGTCGCCCATTGGACGATCGCCACGTGGGCGACGGTCGCTGCGTGCGCCGCGGCCAGAGTCTACGAATACCTGATCGCCCGCTTCACGGATGTTCAGTGGCTTGCCGCAAACGCGAACTTTCTTCAGGTGTTGCAGTACTTCTTTTGGCATGCCGTCTGGCAGGTCAACTGTGGTTACTGCGTCGTATAACTGGATAGCACCGATGTAACGGCTGTCGATGTTAGCTTCGTTTGCGATAGCGCCGACGATATTGCCTACACCTACGCCATTGTCACGACCCACGTCGATAACGTAACGGCACATCTTCAGATCTGGGTTGTCTTTTAATGCTTCTGCGCTGCCAAGGCTGGCTGGCATTGGGCGTGATTCACGACCACGACGTTCACCACGCTCAGTGCGATCGCCACGGTCTGCACGCTCGCTGCGCTCATCACGGGTACGCTCTTGGATTGCAGGTAACTGCAGTGGACGCTCTTGTTGTACTTGGTGCAGCAGGGCAGCAGCCAACAGATCAGTATCGACTTCGAGTTGTTGGCATAACTGGGCAACCGCCTCACGCATGAACTCTAAATCTTGAGTCATGGTTTGCGCTAATTGCTCGCCTAGACGTGACAGACGACGTTCTGCAACTGTCTCTGGGCTTGGTACTTTCATTGGCGAAATACGACTGTTAGTCGCGCGCTCGATGGTGCGCAGCATACGCATTTCACGGCTAGTCACGAACAGAATTGCCATACCGGTACGGCCAGCACGGCCTGTACGACCGATACGGTGAACGTATGCTTCAGTATCGTAAGGGATATCGTAGTTCACTACGTGGCCGATACGCTCAACGTCTAGACCACGGGCCGCAACGTCGGTTGCGATCAGAATGTCTAACTTGCCGCTTTTCAGCTGTTCAACCGCACGCTCACGGGCTTGTTGGTTCATATCACCGTGTAGTGGTGATGAGGCATAGCCACGGGCTTCGAGTTTTTCAGCCAATTCAACACATGAGTTACGGGTACGAACGAAGATGATGATACCTTCGGTATTTTCAACTTCTAATACGCGAACTAAGGCTTCTAATTTGTTGTGCTGAGACACTTGCACGAAACGTTGCTCGATAGAGTCAACGGTAGTGTGGCTCGCAGCGATGCTGATGTTAGTCGCATCTTTTAAATGCTTGTTGGCAACGCGCTTAATTTGCTCTGGCATAGTGGCCGAGAACAGGGCAAGTTGACGTTGTTCAGGTGTGTGTTCCAGAATCCACTCGATATCGTCGATAAAGCCCATCTTTAACATTTCGTCGGCTTCGTCTAGAACGAGGGCTTGCAGGGTTTCCAGCTTTAAGGTGCCACGGCGCATATGGTCCATAACACGGCCTGGTGTCCCCACGATAACCTGTGGACCACGCTTGAGGGCGTTTAATTGCTGGTGCATGCTTTGACCGCCATAGATTGGCAGTACATGGAAACCTTTCATAAATTTCGCGTAGCTGCTGAATGCTTCAGCAACTTGCACCGCTAATTCGCGGGTTGGCGCTAATACGAGGATTTGTGGAACAGCTTGGCTGGTCACTTTGTTGAGTAGGGGCAGAGCGAAGGCGCCAGTTTTACCTGTACCTGTTTGTGCCTGACCTAAAATATCTTTGCCAGCCATTAATGGATCAATACTGGCTGATTGGATTGGCGTTGGGTTTTCGTAACCTAGCTCGTCAAGAGCACGCAACAAATTCTCGGACAAGCCGAGTTCACGGAAAGTTCTTTCACTGGATGACATTGGGTTGTAGCCTTGTGGATGCGCCCGAATTGACGCTTAAGTTTCACAGACAGAAAATCAACCCCGTGTCGATTTCCCGCACCGAAAACGCCAGATTATAGCAGCATGTCAGCCACTTTACCATGTGAAGACAAGTATAAATGCACTGTTTATGGTGCTTTTTTCAATAAAACTGAGCAAGAAACGCGCCAGTTAATCAATTTTTGAGTAATTCACTATTTAGTTTGAGTAGTTCGAGGGCCGATTCGGCCACTGCTGCTAGGAAGCGATAATCTAGGGTATCGGCCGTATCTTCAGGGGTGTGGTATTGAGCATGGGTTGGCACACCAAAATACAACCAAGGGATCTGTGCTTTGTGGAAGGGATAATGATCCGATGCCCTTAACCAGTCGATATTTTGAATACTTCTTCCGACCGGTCTAGGATGACTTAACTTAATACACAGATGATTATTGGCGCTCAGTTGATTGCGAAACTCGCCGTAGTGGGAAAATTTTTTACTGCCCTCAAGATACACTACATATGGGAAGCTTGGGTGCCCCACCATATCTAAATTGAGCATCAGTTGAATTTGCGCCTGCGGCATCCTTTGCTGCAGCTGCTCAACTAACGCGCTGCTGCCGTAGAGTCCGGTTTCCTCGGCATCGGTGGCGACAAACATCATATTCACCTTAGGCAAGCTATCAGGTGATCTAGAAAGCAGTTGTTGCCACTGCGTTGCAATGGCGATCATGGCTGATACGCCAGAGGCATTGTCATCGGCGCCGTGGAAAATCCTGCGTCCACTTTGGCCCAAATGATCGTAGTGGGCGACGACTATACGCCACGCATTGGTTGGCTCTTTGGCTTTCGCAATCCCAACGACATTTGCACCGACCGCCTTGTTAAATCCGGTTTGATACTCAAAGGGAACAATAAAAGAATCGCCCCAAGGAGTCAGTCCAATATCGGTAAAGCGATGATTTAAATAGTCGCGGGTTAATGCAGCGCCTGGGGTTTCAGTTTGACGGCCAGCAAATTCATCCGAGCTTAACCGCCTTACCGTTTGCTCTAGTTCGGCTGGGGAGGCCCAATTAAGTTGTAGGTTACTTGGAGCACAGCTAAAGGTGGTGTCTGTGGCGCAGCCGTTTATCATCAGGCTGAGCAAAATCAGTGTTAGCCATTGGCATCGGGGCTGTGTTTGTTTCCCCCGCCATGATAAGCCATTGTTTGCCTTAACCCACTTTTGCATCATATGCCTGATTGCCATAACGGTTTGAAAAGCTCATCTGCTTATTTGTTTTTTTGCAGCTGTCGATATTCAAAGCCTAACAGGGAATGCGAAATCTGCTCGGTAGTCATTTAGGTCAAGGTCATATTTCCTGTTTGTTTAAATACACTTTAAACCTGACCGTACTTAAAAGACTAAACATTAAGGTTAAAAAAAGCGCCAAGTTGTTCAACTTGGCGCTTTTAGGTTTGTTTATTCCGGCGTTTGGGTTATTTCTTTGCCGCTAAAAGGGCATCCCGTTCGAGCAGCGGCTTTAGGAAGCGCGCCGTGTGTGAGGTTGGATGCTGCGCTACTTCATCCGGCGTACCCGTTGCTAGGATAGTGCCGCCGCCAGCGCCGCCCTCAGGGCCTAGGTCGATAATCCAGTCTGCGGTTTTAATCACGTCTAAGTTATGCTCAATCACCACGATAGTATTGCCGTGGGATTTGAGGCGATGGAGTACATCGAGCAGTAATTGGATATCGGCAAAGTGCAGACCCGTTGTCGGCTCATCTAAGATATACAAGGTCTTACCCGTGTCGCGCTTGGAGAGTTCCTTCGCGAGCTTCACCCTTTGCGCTTCACCACCCGAGAGTGTGGTCGCGCTTTGACCTAAGCGAACGTAGGATAAACCCACGTCCATCAGGGTTTGGAGTTTACGGGCAATCGCTGGCACAGCGTCGAAAAACTCCCGCGCATCTTCAACCGTCATCTGCAGTACTTCGTGGATGTTCTTGCCCTTATAGCGCACCTCTAAGGTCTCGCGGTTGTAGCGTTTGCCCTTACAGGCATCGCAGGGCACATAGACATCGGGCAGGAAGTGCATTTCTACTTTAATTAATCCATCGCCCTGACAGGCTTCGCAGCGACCGCCCTTAACGTTAAAGGAGAAGCGACCAACCTGATAGCCGCGGGTGCGGGATTCCTGCGTTCCGGCAAAGATTTCGCGGATGGGGGTAAAGATACCCGTGTAGGTTGCAGGGTTTGAGCGCGGTGTGCGGCCAATCGGACTCTGGTCGATATCGACCACTTTATCGCATTGCTCCATGCCAACAATCTTATCGTAGGGCGCAGGCTCATCGACGGTGGCGCCGTTCAATAGCTTATGGGCAATCTTGAAGAAAGTGTCGTTAATCAGCGTCGATTTACCCGAGCCAGACACGCCTGTCACACAGGTAAATAAGCCTACGGGTACGGTTAAGTCTACATTGCGCAGGTTATTGCCACGGGCACCAAAGAGTTCAATCACTTGCTTAGGATCGAAGGGTGTACGCGGCGTACTGATATGGATATTGCGTCTACCCGAAATATATTGCCCTGTAACCGACTCGTCGCAGGCAACGATTTTCTCTAGCGGGCCGTCGCATATTACTTCACCGCCGTGGACGCCAGCGCCAGGGCCAATATCCACAATATGGTCGGCGATACGAATCGCATCTTCGTCGTGCTCAACCACAATCACGGTATTTCCTAAATCCCGCAGGTGGATAAGGGTTTGCAATAATCGCTCGTTATCCCGCTGGTGCAAACCAATGGACGGCTCATCCAGTACGTACATTACCCCAACCAGTCCCGCGCCGATTTGGCTGGCGAGGCGAATACGCTGCGCTTCTCCGCCCGACAGGGTTTCGGCGGAGCGTGACAGACTTAAATAGTTAAGGCCGACATTCACGAGGAACCCTAAGCGATCGCGAACTTCTTTGAGTACCTTCTCGGCGATCTGCGCCCTTTGGCCGCTAAACTCGAGTTTCTCGAAGTACGCTAATGCTTCGCCAATCGACCACATCGTGAGTTTTGGCAGGTTGAGATCGCCAATAAATACGTTACGGGCCTCTTCGCGCAGACGTGAACCGCCGCAGCTTTGGCAGGCCTGGGTGTTGATAAATTTGGCCAGCTCTTCGCGCACCGAGTTACTCTCGGTTTCGCGGTAGCGTCTGTCCATATTATTTAAAATGCCTTCGAAGGGGTGATTACGCACCACCACATCGCCACGGTCATTAATGTATTTAAAGGCAATGCTGTCGTTGCCTGAGCCGTAGAGGACAATCTTTCTGACTTTATCGGTCAGTTGTTCGAAAGGTACTTCGACATCGAACTTATAATGCTCGGCCAGCGAAGTGAGCATTTGGAAGTAATAGAAGTTGCGTCTATCCCAGCCGCGGATCGCGCCGCCTGCTAAGGACAATTCGGGGTTAGTGATGACGCGCTCTGGGTCGAAAAATTGCTGTACCCCTAAACCATCACAGGTCGGGCAGGCGCCGGCCGGGTTGTTAAAGGAGAAAATCCGTGGCTCGAGCTCTGCCATCGAATAGCCGCAGTGTGGACAGGCAAAGTTTGCGGAGAACACCAGTTCTTCGGTTGCACCTTCATCCATACTGGCGACAACCGCAATCCCGCCCGAGAGTTCGAGCGCGGTTTCAAAGGATTCGGCCAGACGCTGCTGGATATCGCTGCGCACTTTAAAACGGTCGACGACCACTTCGATGGTGTGCTTAACGTGTAGGTCTAACGTTGGTGGATCGCTTAGGTCGCACACTTCGCCATCGATACGGGCGCGGATATAGCCCTGCGCCGATAAGCCCTCTAGTAATTTAACGTGTTCACCCTTTCGACCATTAACGACTGGCGCTAGCAGCATCAGGCGGCTGTCTTCTGGCATCTCAAGCACTTTATCTACCATCTGACTGATGGTTTGCGCGGCGAGTGGCTGGCCGTGGGTTGGGCAGCGCGGCTCACCGACACGGGCAAACAGTAGGCGCAGGTAGTCGTAAATTTCGGTAATGGTGCCCACGGTTGAACGCGGGTTATGGGAAGTCGATTTCTGCTCGATGGAAATCGCTGGGCTTAAGCCCTCGATATGGTCGACATCGGGCTTTTCCATCAGGCTTAAGAATTGGCGCGCATAGGCGGAAAGGGATTCGACGTAACGTCGTTGGCCTTCGGCATATAAGGTATCAAATGCTAAGGAGGATTTACCCGAACCCGATAACCCTGTGATAACAATCAACTTATCCCTTGGGATAGTCAGGTTGATATTTTTGAGATTGTGGGTCCGTGCGCCGCGTATTTCAATCTTATCCATCTATCGCTCAAGTCTTATGCGTTTAAGAAAATGGCTTTAAGTATCGCACAGATCCTTGGCTGAGTTTAGTGCTTATATAAATGCAAATAAGCGATTTGGGTAGTGCACTCATGCGGTTAGATTATCAGAAGCTATTGATGTACTTTGGCAAGCGATAAGAATTAAGAAAGATTAATATAGTAGACAGCATCTTTTCCTTAAATGAACGGTTAACCCACTGAGTATTTCGCGCTGATAGAGCTTAAATATCACTTAAAAATAAATAGCTTTTCATTAGGTTATAAAGATGTGAGCGACTGTATTTGTTGAAAATAATCCTAAAAATTCGAGCCGCTTCCAAGCGGCATTTCCTTTTGAGCAAACGCTTTAGGGTGTGATAACATCGCCCCCCTAAAAAGAATTCAATCCAAGGCAGAAACATGGGAAGCAACGGTCTTTCGGGGACTGAGAAAAAAGTCGCGTTTTCTTTAGCCAGCGTATTTGGTTTACGTATGATGGGCCTGTTTATGATCATGCCCGTCTTTGCTCTTTACGGTCAGCATCTTCAGGGCTTTTCTCCCCTATGGGTCGGTATTGCCATTGGCGCCTACGGCCTAACACAAGCCGTTTTACAGATCCCTATGGGGATTTTATCCGATAAATACGGCCGTAAACCCGTTATCCTCGGTGGTTTAGTCCTGTTCGCAATCGGTAGTTTAATTGCGGCTAGTGCTGACAGTATTTATGGTGTGGTACTTGGCCGTGCCATTCAGGGCATGGGCGCAATTGCCGCAGCGGTGCTTGCCTTAGCTGCGGATCTCACCCGTGATGAGCAGCGCACTAAAGTGATGGCGATTATTGGCATGTGCATTGGTGCATCCTTTGCGTTGTCGTTGCTGGTGGGGCCGATTGTGGCTCAGCATTTAGGGTTGTCAGGATTATTTTTAATGACGGCGGGCTTAGCAATTCTTGGTATGCTGATTGTGCATTTTTTAGTGCCAAATCCCATCTCCCACGCGCCCAAGGGCGATACCTTAGCTGCGCCAGCCAAACTTAAGCGTATGTTGATGGATCCGCAGTTATTTAGACTTGATGCGGGAATTTTTATTCTACATTTGGTGCTGACAGCCGTATTTGTTGCGATGCCACTCGATTTAGTCGATGCAGGGCTTGTGAAAGAAAAACACTGGATGCTGTATTTCCCAGCCTTTGTGGGGGCGTTCTTTTTGATGGTGCCGCTTATCATCATTGGTGTTAAGCGTAAAAATACTAAGGGAATGTTCCAAATCGCCCTGATGATCATGATGGTGGCGCTGGCCACTATGGCTGCTTTTTCCCAAAACCTTTGGGTCTTGAGTATTGCGGTGGTGCTGTTTTTTACTGGGTTTAACTACCTAGAAGCATCCCTACCGAGTTTGATTGCTAAGTTTTGCCCCGTGGGTGAAAAGGGTTCAGCTATGGGCGTGTATTCGACCAGCCAATTTTTAGGGGCATTTTGTGGTGGTATGCTCGGTGGCGGTGCCTACCAATTACTCGGCGCGGTAGGGGTGTTTATGGTGGCATTTGGATTAATGTTGGTGTGGTTGATGCTAACCATCGGCATGAAAAACCCTGTGCTGCTTAAGAGTTACACCCTAGAGGCGGCGGTGAAAGATAAAACCCATGCGCGGGATATGGCAGCACAGCTATCACAGCTGATGGGCGTGGTCGAAGCCATAGTGGTACTCGATGAGAAAGTGGCCTACTTAAAAGTTGACGAGCATTTCGATTTAAGAGAAGCACGAGCTGTGTTAGGCTCTGCTCATTAATAGGTGAAATTGCCGAGCTGTAATGGGGATATGGATTTCCGTTAAGGCATCATTTATAAACAACATACTGAATTTATAAAATATTTAAAGAATCGCAGGAGATTTCAATGGCCAGTCGTGGTGTTAACAAGGTAATTTTGGTTGGCAATTTGGGACAAGATCCAGAAGTGCGTTACATGCCAAACGGTAACGCTGTTGCGAACATCACAGTTGCAACCAGCGAATCGTGGAAAGACCAACAGGGTCAACAGCAGGAGCGTACAGAGTGGCACCGTGTGGTTCTATTCGGTAAGTTGGCGGAAATTACTGGCGAATATTTACGTAAAGGTTCGCAAGTTTACTTAGAAGGCAAACTGCAAACCCGTAAATGGAAGGATCAAAGCGGTCAAGATCGTTACACCACTGAAATCGTGGTAGATCAAGGTGGTAGCATGCAAATGCTCGGCGGCCGTGCTCAAGGCCAAGGCCAAGGTGCTCCAATGGGTGGCATGCCACAAAACTCTGGCTATCAGTCTGCTCCTGCTCAGACTGCGCCAGCGCAAAACCAATACGCGCCAGCTCAGCAGCAAGCGCCTGCATATCAAGCGCCAGCGCAAAACCAGTATGCACCAGCTCAGCAAAGCTATGGTCAACAGCAACAGGCTGCGCAGTCTCATGCTCAGCCACAGCAAGGTGGTTATGCGCCTAAACCTCAGGCAGCAGCACCTGCTTACCAAGCGCCAGCAGCTCCTGCGCAGCGTCCTGCCCCGCAGCCACAGCAAAACTTCACTCCAGATTTAGATGACGGTTGGGATGACGATATCCCGTTCTAGAACCTGCAAGTCTTAAATATGTCAATTTAAGCACTGTTAAGGCACAAAACATCGATGAACCCAGCAGTAATGCTGGGTTTTTTATTGGTTCAATACTGGATTTTTGTTGGCTGTATTTTAAATCATGGGCTAAGTGGTGAAGCCATTGGAATGAATCATTACCAATAAAAAAGCACTGCCTTGGCAGTGCTTTTTGTTAATCAACATTAGATTATTCAGACAGTTTTAACTCTTGGCCCGGCTTGATAACGCTCTTAGCGTTCAGGTTATTCCACTTCATTAAGTCAGCCAGTTTGACTTTATTTTTACGGGCGATTTTATCCAGCGAGTCGCCGGATTTCACCTTATAGGTACTCGCTTTAACCGTAAAATTCTCAGTCTGCTTAACCGTCGGTTCCTTGGTATTCTTAGAGCTGCTGGCGTTCGTGTTAGATTTTGCCGATGCGCTGTGCTGCTCCGCCTCTGTTCCCATTGGCATTAATAGGGTCAGTTCCTGACCAATTTTAATCCTATCCGAGGTGAGGTTGTTTGCCTGCTTGAGTTCCTTAACCGAAATATCAAATTTCGCCGCAATCGAGCCTAGGCTGTCACCGGATTTTACGATGTAGCTTTGACTATCGTAGTGCTTGGCTTTCGCTAGTTGATGCTGATTTTCTTGATATTGGCCAATATTCTCAATGGGTAAAGCAATCTTGTATTTCCCTTTACCTGGAATGATGTTTTGCCGGAATCCTGGGTTATAGGTTTTAAATTCCGCCTTACTGAGTCCAGCAGCACTTGCAATCTGGCCTATTTCAACCCCGTTAGGAGCTGGTAGGCGCTCGAGGAAGGGGCGGTTGGCAATAGGCATGACTTTAAGGTTGTAATGATTTGGCGAGCGAATAATTTGGATAAATGCTAGCCATTTAGGTACGGTTTGAACTTGGCGCGCTGGGATATTTAATGACCAAAAATCTGTTGGTTTACCCTTGGCTTTGTTGCGATCGATTGCGGCTTTAATCACTAGTTCGCCACTGTTATAGCCGGCAACCGCATTAATCCAATCCTTGCCTAAAGTGTTGTAGAGATGCTGTAGGTAGTCGAGCACTGCGTCCGTCGAAGCTAAAGCATCTTTGCGGCCATCGTAGGCAGCATTGATGGTGAGGCCAAAATTACGACCAGTGCTTGGGATCATTTGCCACAATCCAGCAGGGCCATTAGCCTGTGCTAGCGGGTTATAACCGCTTTCGACGATGGGGAGTAATGCCAGTTCCAGCGGCATATTTCGCGCTTCTAACTGGCTGACAATATAGTATAAAAATGGCTCGGCACGTTGCGCTACTTGAGTCATAAATTTTTGTTTATCATCGAAAAAGTTACGCTGTTTACGAACTTCGGCGTCATCGTGCACATCTATTGTATTGGCGTGCTGGATTTTTTCCCACACATCGCTGTATTGCTCGTGCACAACTTCCTCTAACGGGGAATTATGCTCCTGTGCTGAGTTATGGTCGGTGTCGATTGCAGGTGTCACGGCATCAAACTCTGCCTGTGATGGTTGTGCTGCAGAAGTTGCACAGCCGCCCAAATGGGCCGCCAGCAGTGTCAGCAAAAGCGCAGCAAAAGCATGGGGATGGCGAAAGGTTTTCCGCATGATTGTCCTGTAAAAAAAGTAACTTAGCCGTCGATAATTTCGCACATGCTAATCTGTTTTCTGTTTTAAGGATAGCTCCAAGACTGATTTGGCAGCCTAGGTCACATTTGGAAATTATGGCGGATCGGCTACCATAGCGCTGATTTTTCTTCGTTACGGATTATAGAGTGCAGACATTAGCGCAGTTAAAGGCCGGTGAGTTATTAGGGGTCACTAGCCTACAATTAGTTGAAAATTTAGTGGAATTTCCTCGGGAGATTTTTGAGTTAGCGGATACCTTGGAGATCCTCGATCTCTCCAATAACCAATTAGATTCGCTTCCCGATGACTTTGCGCGATTGAAGCGTTTAAAGATTCTGTTTGCTTCAAATAACCGCTTCGACACCCTACCAGCGGTACTTGGGCAATGCCCTGCACTTGAAATGATTGGCTTTAAAGCGAATCAAATCAGCCGAGTGCCAGCATCTTCATTACCGCAACAAACCCGCTGGTTGATACTCACCGATAATTGCATTAGTGAACTGCCCGACACCTTGGGGCAACTGCACCGACTTCAGAAACTCGCCTTGGCGGGAAATCGGTTAACTTCGTTGCCCGAGACGATGGCGAACTGTCGCAATTTAGAGCTGGTTCGCCTTTCGGCCAATGCCCTCGATGCATTGCCAAACTGGTTGTTGCAACTACCAAAACTGAGCTGGTTGGCCTTTGCCGGTAATCCCTTCAGTCATACCTTAAATGATCTCCATGCTGATGTGAAAGGCGTACTAAACGTTACCCTTAGTGACATTTCCCTAGGTGAAAAGCTGGGCGAAGGCGCATCGGGCATTATCTATCGAGGTGATTGGATTAACCATCAGTTGATTCAAAACACGAAGACAACCGCGATTGCGGTCAAACTCTTTAAGGGGGAGGTGACCAGTGATGGCTATCCCGCCGATGAATTAGATTGCTGTCTCACTACTGGCATGCACCCTAATTTAATTAAGGTATTAGCCCATATCAGTGAGCCCGAGCAGTTGGGGTTAGTGATGGAGTTGATCCCCAACGGATTTAGTAACTTAGGTTTGCCTCCATCCCTTGTTAGCTGTACCCGCGATACCTTCAAAGAAGGTAGCCATTTTAGCTTCGATGCGGTGATTAAGATTGCCCTGCAACTCGCCGATGCTATGGCGCATATGCACGCAAAGCACATTAGCCATGGTGATGTCTATGCCCACAATATGATGATTGATAAAGATAACAGATTGTTATTTGGGGATTTTGGCGCTGCTTCTAATTTGGCAAAACTCTCAGATAGCGAGCGATTGGCAATGGAGTCTATTGAAGTCAGGGCATTAGGTTGCTTGATTGACGATCTCCTCGCTTTTGTTGATAGGGCTGCAGATCCCGAATGTTTTGAAAAGCTCAGCGGGCTGGCGGCACAAACCATGCAGGCAAATTTATCTTGTCGACCACGTTTTACTGGGATAAAACACGCATTAGCACTTATGAGTGAATCTAACCTATGGTTCGATTCGGATAAGATTTCAGGGATTTGAGGAGCATGTATGTCAGCGTTACCCCATGATTATGCCCATATCGCAGTTGAACAGCCCGGCGGGCCTGAGGTGATGCAGTTATCGCGCTCACCCTTACCTGAGGTTGGTGCTGGCCAAGTGTTGATTCGGGTCGCGGCAGCGGGGGTGAATGGCCCCGATCTTAAGCAGCGAGCCGGCGCCTATCCACCGCCAGCTGGCGCATCACCGATTATTGGCCTTGAGGTTGCAGGTGAGATTTGTGCCATAGGCGAAGGTGTGACCCAGTGGCAATTGGGCGATAAGGTCTGTGCGCTAACACCAGGCGGTGGCTATGGCGAATACACTCTTACCTACGCGGCCCACTGTTTACCTATCCCACAGGGTTTTAGTGCGACTCAAGCGGCCGCCTTACCCGAAACCTTCTTTACCGTTTGGGGTAACCTTTTTATGCGTGCGGGGCTCAAAGCGGGCGAGACAGTGTTAATTCACGGTGGCTCTGGTGGCATTGGTAGTACGGCAATTGCCCTGGCGAATCGTTTAGGTGCCAAGGTGATAACCACCACGGGACAAGATGAAAAGCGGGAGTACTGCCAAAGCTTAGGTGCCGATTTAGTGGTGAATTACAACACCCAAAATTTTGTCGAAGAGGTGATGAATTTTACTCAAGGCAAGGGGGTGGAGGTGGTATTCGATATTGCTGGTGGTGATTTTATCAACCAGAACTTGAAAGCACTTGCCGTTGATGGTCGTATGGTATCGGTGTCGACCCAACGCAGTCCAAAGGCTGAACTGAATATCCTATTGTTGATGGCAAAACGCATAGTGTGGACTGGCTCAACCTTAAGACCCCAGAGCGTTGAAGCTAAAGCGGCAATCGCTCAGCAATTAAAAGAGACCGTATGGCCACTGCTTGATAGCCAACAAATTGTGCCCCATATTTTTGCAACCTATCCCTTATGCGACGCCCCTAAGGCGCATGCGCTTTTAGCTTCGGGTGAACATAGGGGTAAAGTGGTATTGACCTTGTAGTACAAAAGAATGAGCTAAATTAGCGTAGCCACGGGCTTAGACCTTAGGTTTGCACGGAATTAAAACTTGCTGTGATGCTTTTTTCGACTAAAGTCCTTAGGGACAAAACTTTTTGGCGAATTTGGCCGAAATTAATGCGTAATAAGTGAAAATTTCCTCCTATGAGGCATTGATTATCGGAAATATTCTGTAAAAATACCCAGTTGAAAACGTCAGAGACTTTCCGGCGCTATTCGTAGATCAAAACAAGCGACGCTTCGCTTATTCAGACTAGAAAACTCATAGTGTATGTGTTGATTTGAAGGGTATTGGCATATATGTATAACACAGCAAAGAAACAGGTTTGGTATGGTGAGCTGAGAACATCGAAAGGCACCGCGGTTGTTGTTCATGACAACCAGTTGCCAGAAGCTTCTCCTGGACGAATTTACCTCTACAATACCGAGCGTGATGCCATTGTTGAGTATGTGGAAGATATCGTTAAAGTGAATCTACATGAATTGGATGAAGCTGGTTTAAAAGCCGCAGAATCTAAATTTGGTGGCGCATGGAAAGCGGCTCGGGCTCAATTTATGAGTAAGCATCAAGCCCGTGTTGACCTCAACAACGTTAAAGATACTGCTCCAGCTCGTAAGGCTAAAGTGGAAGCAGAGCCAGAGATGGAAAGTGATTCCATTGGTGGCGATTTCGATGATGATTGGGGCGATGACTTCGACGATTAACACAATGTCGGCCTAATGCCTGCCTTGTGGAGCGTAAGGAATAAAGTCACTTTATTCCTTACCACTATTTCAAAACTACTTAGTATTTCTCGTTTTAATCCTCTCAATCACCTATCTAACCAGCTAGCCATCAATTTCAAATTGATAACGGCTGATATGATGATAAACCTGACCTGGTAACAACCACACCTCTTCCCCATAGGTTTGTGTTTGATTTGGTGAATCAGGGATCATTTGTGGCTCCAGACAGACGCCTTGATATTGATTCATTGGTTGCCCATTACGGCCAATCGTGCCCTCTAAGAAGTTTGCGCAGTAAACCTGAACCCCAGGTTGATTGGTAAACAGGGTCAGTGTTCGGCCGCTCTTGGCGCTGCTTAAACAACCAAAGCGTTTTAGCGAGTCCTCAGCATTATCCATTAAGTAACAATGGTCATAACCTCGGGTACTGGCAATAGCGCTGTCATGCATTTTCCCTTCTAGCATTGCCCCTTGGCGCAGATCGAAGACACTGCCTTCTACATCGCAAATGCCCATCGGTACGCCGACATCATCCATGTTGAGATAGCGCTTGGGATCGACTTGCATTGCATGCTGTAACACATTATCGCTGCCATCAAGATTAAAGTAGGAATGTTGAGTTAGGCTCACGGGGCAGGGCTTATCGACGGAGGCCAAAAATTCCACGTAAAGATTATTGCCAGCTAAACGGTAATCGAGCTGCACAGTACAATTGCCAGGAAAGCCCATGTCGCCATCGGGGCTGACTAAGGTCAAGCGTACACCATCGGGCAGGGTGCCTAATTGCCAACGTTTACGGCTAAAACCTTCACGGCCGCCGTGCAGGCAATTGGATGCTTGATTGACATCGAGCTGAAATGTTTGCCCATCATACTCAAGCCTTCCATTCGCGATACGATTGGCAAAGCGGCCGGCAATTGCGCCTAAATGGGCGGTTTGGGCTAAATAATCCTCGGCACTGTCGCAACCTAAAACGATATTGGCGCGCTCGCCCTGGTTATCAGGCGCCCAGAGGGAGCGGATAATTCCACCTAAACTGAGGACTTCTAATGCGACTATGCCATTGTCTATCCGCACGCGTTCGATTTCGCCGCCGCGGGGATCTGTCCATGGTTCTAATACACTGATACGTACCATCAAGTTGCCCTCTCAACTGAATATGCTCACAGCAGATTAATTTAACCCGTTGATCTTGCATTTCAAATACGACAAATACCATAGAACCCGTGACTGAATTCGTATGCTATTGGGCTAATTGTGATAGCGCTCGGTTTATTGGTTCGCTGTCAGTTGTCGATCCGACCTGCGCCTGCGCTGGCGGAGCAAAGATACACTGTGGCATCGATGCCCGTTTGTTTGAAGAAATCATTCTCCACCGCTGAGACTACGGCATCGGTGAGCTCATGGTCGACAAGGGCGACCACGCAACCGTCGGTCATACGAATGCCGCCGCGTTCGCCAATCACTTTACTGACTAATTCAACAAGGGTGTCGAATTCGGGCAAGGTTGCCTCAAAATCATCCCTTAGGGAAAGGTGGGACTGCGCCATTAACTGGCTAAATTTAGCGATATTGTTTTGCTCCAGTGCCCGTGCTGCACTCTGGGTGCGTTTATTCTCTGTAACTACGTGTCTTGCGCGGAGATACAGTGTCTTATCTAGGCTGTCCTTGGCGCTTTCAAGTTGGCGTAGGTCTAGGTCCCGTAGGGCATTAAGGCCAAAGAATTCGGCGGCCTGATCGCATTCTTCTCTGCGCTGTTGGTTAGTGGCTTTGAGCCGCTCTTTCTCTATATGGGCATCGATGATAATAAGGCTAAGTTCATCTGGGATCGCAATGGCTTCACTGTCGAGATCGAGGCAGTCAATCAGCAGCGCATGGTCGGCTTCGCCCATGGCGCTAATCATATGATCCATAATGCTCCAAGCAGATGACACATAGCGATGCTCACCGCGCTGGGCTAACTGTGCCACGGCCATAGGGGATAAATGCAGTTGACTGCTATCGCTAATTGCGGTGCCAAAGGCAACGACTAGGGCGCCAGAGGATGACAGGCCTGCAGATAAGGGCACATCGCCTACCACAGCTAAATCTAGCCCCTTAGCGATAAGGCCTGACTGCGCCATGGCAGTGGTGAGCCCCTTAAGATAATTTACCCAGCCATCTTCAGGGTTCATCTCAGTCTCTTTGCCGAAACTCCATTCTTTAAGCTGCCCTGGGAAGGCATCGGAAACGGCGCGGAATTTATTATCCTCACGGCGTTTTACCGCGATAACTGTATGAAAATTTATCGCAGCCGGAAGTACAAAACCGTCGTTGTAATCCGTGTATTCACCGATGAGATTGACTCGTCCGGGTGCCTGATATAAATCGTCGGCCTTAGTGCCAAAGGTTTGGACAAATAACTTAGTGGCGCGCTGCGCAGGGTTTGACATGCTAGAAAGACTTCCAAAAAAGCTTAAGCTAATTGCGTTCTTATTTTCGAGTTATATCACGACTCATATGGCGATGTAACTGGGAATTTGTAGGACAAGACCGATAGGCTGAAATGGAAAAATCGATAGAAATTAAAAGCCTAACGAGATAAGTATGTGTCAACGCATTAACTTGTTGATTTTTAGGTGTAATACTGGGTTGGTGAGGGTGGAGGTCGACGCCATCAATGCGGTCATTTCATCGACCATTGGCAGGAAAATAATCGCACACTCATCTAATTGAGGGGGATGGTGATAAGTCACTCCCCCTTAATCGAGTGAAAAGGCTTAAGACTGTTTGCCTAGGCGGACATTTCAGTCTGATTTTCTCCCTTATTTTCCGCTTTAGTGTCACCACCTTGCAGCAGTTCAAATACCACATGGTCGACAAAACCCGCACCCGCGGCTTCATAGAGGTTATACACGCTGTGTACCCCAGACTCTCTCAGTGACGCACCATCGTCACCATATTGCACAATCGCGCTCATTTTACCTTGGTAATCGAGTTTTTTAAGCTGCTCAACAGCAAACAGATTACCCGCGTGGTGCGGCATAGCCAGCAGTACAAGCTCCAGATTCGGCGCCCTATCGAGCTTTTCCCAAAAGTCGGTATCAGAGGCATCACCCTGCACAACATTGCGGCCTTTAGCACGGTGCATATCGACCAGTTCTTGTTTATGTTCAATGCCGAGAATTTCACCGTCATAACGTGCACGTAGCTCATCGTAGGCACCGCTACCAATTCGGCCCATACCCAAAATCAAGAAGCGCGGATTGCCGATTGCAATCGGTCTGTCCTCTGGGTGTAACGGACGTTTTTCAAGGCGTACTAGGCGCTGCTGATAACGCTGATAAATATTCCCCACGCTCGCATTGAGAGGGGCGGCGAGTAAAAAGCTAAAACTTAAGGCAACAGCAATAATCACCAACCACTCGGGTGGAAGCCAGCCCTTGGCGGTGGCTACAGCGGCGACAATTAAACCGAACTCACTGAAGTTACCTAGGTTAAATGATGCCAGCATTGAGGTACGCGAGCGCAGTTTAAAGCGGGTCAGCAGGTAGACAAACAGCAGGATTTTAATCGGAACCAGTAATACTAAAATAGCCGCGAGTAGCACATCCGACATGCTCGGCAGACCATTAAGACCAATGGTTAAAAAGAAGGCGACGAGGAATAGCTCTTTAAAATAGAACAAAGATTTTGCCAGTTCCGAAGCCTTTTTATGCCCCGCAAGCAGGATACCGATGATCAGTGCCCCAAGGTCGGGTTTTAATCCGACGGATTCAAAGAGCCAAGCGCCGACAACCAGCGCCATCACCAGCCCAAAGAGCACTAACAGCTCGCCATGGCCAACGCGGTCAAAGGCCTTATAGATAAGTGGTTTGGCTAAGGGTAATAACAGTAACGCTAGCGCCCAAATAGAAGGAATATTCCCCTTAGAGATAGTGAGGAACACGACGGCAAAGATATCCTGCATAATCAGAATACCGACAGCGACACGGCCATAGAGGGACTGCACATCGCCCTTATCTTCGAGCACTTTAATGGCAAATACTGTGCTCGAAAAACTTAAGGCAAAGGCGATCAAGCTCAGCTGAACTGCATCTAGCCCTTCTAATTGGCTTAGGCCAACAAACCCTAGAATTTTTAAGATAGGAATAAATATCAGCATTGACAGCACGAGATGAATGCTTGAGCCCGCCCATACTTCGGCCTTAAACAGGCTGCGAATATCGAGTTTTAGCCCGATGGCGAACAGTAGTAAGGTCACGCCAAGATTTGCCAATTCCTGCAACAGTGGCAGGCTTTCTTTCTCAATCCCAAACACAAACAGCACAAAGCCTGCGACCAGATAGCCGATCAGGGGCGGGAGGCCAATTCGGCTGACGAGCATGCCGCAGATAAGGGTGATAATCAGGATAGCGGGTTCCATATTGCTCCAATCCAAAATCCAAGTTAAACAACAATGGTATAAAAATTCACAGCTTGTGTAATAAAAAAGCGGACAGGTTAACCTAAGTCCGCTTTGCGCTAAAGGTGTTTTCCTTGGGCGCTAATGACCCAAGGATGAGTGTTACCTTAGGTTATTTCACTAAATGGTCTAAATGGGCTGCAAAATCCTTCGGTCCCATAAAGCCAGTAACGCGCAGGTCTTCACGTTGCTCGCCTTGCTCGTTAAACATCAACAATGTAGGCAGGCCGAGCACATTATATTTTTCCAGTAGCGCGATATCGGTGGCATCGCTCTTAGTGACATCGGCCTGCAAAAGCACCATCTTATTCATTCGTGATAACACTTCAGCATCCTTAAAAGTGATAGCCTCAAATTCCTTACAGGCCACACACCAGTCGGCGTAAAGGTCGAGCATCACAGGCTTACCTTGGGCAGTCGCAGCCATGATTTCGGCCTCTAAATCTTCAACGGATTTAATCCGTTTAAAGCCATGGGATTCAGTCGATGCCGATTGTGGTGTAGCCACATTATGACTATAACCAAAGTGACCCATCACGGCTTGGAAACCGTAGGAGAAACTAGCGAGCAGAGTTAATGTTAGCAGCACCGAACGCACGGTTTGCTTCCAGTTAAAGGTGCTGAGTTTGTTCTGGTGCATCAAGTAACCAGTAAAACAAATGCCCCACAGTGACCACAGCACATCGGACACCACGCCAGTCCAAATACGGTCAAGCATCACAATGGATACTGCAATCAGCAGGAAGCCAAACACGGTTTTGATGATGTTCATCCAAGCGCCTGCGCGTGGCAGCAGTTTACCGCCCGAGGTGCCAATAATCAGTAATGGCACACCCATGCCCATACTAAGCACATAGAGCGCGAGGAAGCCCTGTAGCAGGTCTCCGGTTTGCGCCACATACACTAATGCCCCCGAAAGTGGCGCTGTAGTGCAAGGCGAAGCCACTAGGCCTGAAATCACCCCCATCAAGAACACGCCAATGAGGTTGCCACCCTTCTGATTGTTGGAAAGGTTGTTCATCTTCTCCTGCCAGCTTGATGGCAGTTTGAGGTCATACAGACCAAACATCGATAAGCTCAGCACGAAGAATAGAATCGCTAATACCACTAACACCGCGGGGTGTTGCAGTGCTGCTTGGTATTTCATCCCCGCCGATGCGACCACTAAACCTAGGATGGAGTAGGTGATCGCCATACCCTGTACATAGGCCATCGACAGGGTAAAGGCTTTGGCGGTTGAGAGTTTTTGCCCTTGGCCAACGATAATGCCCGACAGAATGGGATACATAGGGAAAACGCAGGGCGTTAACGCTAAGCCAATCCCGAGGCCAAAGAAGATTACTAAGGTCCAAATTAGGTTATCGCTTGAGAGCATTTGGCTCAGGCTGTCCTGCTGGGTAATCGGTTGAGGCGATTTTTCTGCCGATCCACTGGATGAAGTGTTAGCTTCGCCCATCAAAAGGCTAGTGGGGTCTTGGCCATCATCCTCTGACGGGTTCTTGGAGGTAGCGCCCGCTAGGGTGCCATCGTTCGCGGCAACTGCGGTTAAGGTGACTTCGCGGGTAGTTGGCGGATAACAGAGTTTGCCCTCGGCACACCCCATAAAGGTGACACTTAAGGTGCCATTATCATCGGCCTGCTTGAGTCCTACAGGAATGTCGATATAGGTGTAATACACTTGCTGCTCACCGAAGTAGTCATCGGTATGGGGTTTACCCTGCGGCAGCTCGATAGTGCCAAGTTCTGCGCCATTAACGCTGAACTTAAGCTTGTCGCGGTACATATAGTAACCGTCGGCAATCACCCAATTGAGGGTGACTCTATTGCCTTCTTGCTTAAAGTCAAAGACAAAAGCCTGCTCGACGGGCATCAGCTCGGGTTCGCTTTTTAAAAAGCTAAAACTGTTGGCTGTCGCAGTGCCGCTAACGGTCAGCGGGGCGAGCAGTAGTAACGAGGTAAAGATAAGGCTGAATAATTTTTTCATGGCTGAGTGTTATCTTTTATCCAATCTAAATAGGCGGGTAATCCGTGGGTCACTGGTAAGGCAATAATTTCAGGCACTTGATAAGGGTGAAGCTTGACTATCAGTTGTTCAACTTCAGCATAACGACTCTGTAGACATTTAATCTGCAAACTCATTTCATCTTCCTCGCAGATTTTTCCCTCCCAGGCATAAATCGAGCGGATCGGGGCTGAAATATGCACACAGGCCGCGAGTCTGGCTTCGACTAAGGCCTTGGCGATGCGTCTTGCCTGCACTTCATCTGGGCTGCTAGTAATGACCAATAGATATTGCTGTTGCATGTTAGTCGTTATCGTCCCTTAACAATCTTAAATTTGGCTTAAGCCTATTAGGCTAAGCTACTTTACGTGTTTTTATGGTCTCATACATTAAGGACTTTACCAAAGGGTGAGCTAACTATCAGAAGTATCTAAGTTATGCCTTAGGTGTAGTGAGACTACGCTTGAATAAAGACCGGCAAGACCCCATATAAATAACAAGCACCAAAGATAACTGAGGTTGGTATGTTTTTAATTCTGTTTTTAATATTTGTGCTGATCCCAGTCGTGGAGCTGTCGGTATTAATTCGCGTTGGCGAAATGTTCGGTGCTTGGACCACGGTTGGGCTAGTGCTGTTTACCGCCATAGTCGGTGTTTCCCTTGTGCGAAGCCAAGGTTTAAGCACCCTGATGCAGGTACAACAAAAAATGGCCCGTGGTGAAGCGCCAGGGCAGGAAATTGTCGAAGGCATGATGCTAGCCATGGCGGGTGTATTGCTTGTTATCCCTGGCTTTGTGACCGACTTTATTGGCCTGTTGTTACTGACCCCGTTGACTCGCCGCCCGATTGCGGCTGTAGTATTTAAGCGGATGCAGCTTAAGGTGGTCTCCGGTTTTAATGGTGGATTCAACGGTGGCATGCACGGTGGTTTTGGCCAGTCACCATTCAATCAGGATCCCTTCAATAAAAGACCGTTTGATCAGCAGGGTAACGGCAATGTGTTTGAGGGGGACTTTGAACATAAGTCAGACCCGAGTGATAAACGTCCTGAAAGTCATCAGCTGGAAGGGAGCCAACAGCTAGATAACAGCCGTCAGCAAGAAGAAAGCCATTCTACAAAGGATAAAAAGGACTAAGCCCATACGTTTTGTCCTTAACTCATCTCACAGGCTCCCACGGGAGCCTGTGTTTTTTCAGTCGTCCTTAGGATAGCCTCCCCCTATCAACTATGCTTAGCATAAGGGGCTTGCTTAAAGTCATTCCCGTATCTGTTATTCCGCTGGAGGTGGATATGAATCGTACTCAGTTAAAGTTGATGTCAGGTCTGTGCTCAATCCTATGTTGCTCGCTCGTGTCATTTCAGTTGCAGGCGGGGCCTTTAGATCCCAATTGCGATCCCGAAAAAATTGCTAAAAATGCGGCGGTAAAAGCCACCGTTGGCGTTAGCGGTCGCTGCACCCCAGAGAAAGCCGCCGAGCGTAAGGTCGATGATGCTAAAGATGCAGTCGGCGATGCCAAGGACAATGTGGGTGATAAAGTCGACTCCCTAAAGCCCGAGGAAAGCTTAAAGGATAAGGCCGTCGATTCGGTAAAACCTGAGAAAAAAGAAGTGAAGGACGCCACCAAAGTGGTGAAAAAAGTCATTAACTGATGGACTAGGATTGGCGAGCAAAACAACCAAGTTTGGGTAGTAAGTGACAGTTCCTGTTAAGATAAATGGCATTCAATTCGTGTAGAGTTGGATGCTTTTTTATTGGCACAAGCGAGTGCTCCCTAACAGCTTCTAACAGGCGGAAGCATTGTGGTTCTTAGGCTTAAAAATAATAAGAGGGGAGAATTAGACCGATCAATAGCAAAGCTATCGATCGGCCGCGCCGGGAAGCGTTTTCTATGAGATAGGAAGGTGAACCTTGAGGCACACCGCTATCATTCATGGCGGTTAAGATAACAGCTAAATTGGTTGCACTAAACGGGATACTTTGGGATTATCAGTCCCAAATTTCGAGATACTAACAGGGTAAAATGAAAACCGAAGATTTAGCCTTATTTCACCGAATCGCCGAAACCGGAAGTTTGATTGAAGCTGCGGATCTGCTCAATTTACCAAAGTCGACTGTGAGTCGCCGTTTACAGGCGCTGGAGGATGAGCTCAATATAAAGCTATTCCACCGTCAGAGCCGTTCGATGACGCTCACCTCGGCTGGCAGTCATTTTTACCAACGTTCGCAAAATATTCTCGCTCAGCTCGACGAAACCCTGTTCGAGATGACTAACGATGATGCCGAGATCAGTGGCCATCTTCGTATTCAAATGTTCCCCATCCACAGCATGCATGTGTTGATGCAGTCGATTTTTCGCTTTATGGACTTGCATCCAAAGTTGACGGTCGAAGTCATTACTAGCGCTGAATCCTTGGATATGGTGAAGAACAATATCGACGTCGCCTTTGTGGTGGAGCCCGCGTTAGATACCTTGGACTTAGTTGTCCGCCCCATCTTTAGAACCGATCTGCGCTTTTACGCAAGTCCCGCTTATTTGAGTGAACATGGCACACCGCAAACGCCAAAGGAGATTGAGGCACACAATGTGTCGCTGTTTCGGCTTGCTAATGGTCGTATTTTTAACGAGTTGTGGATTGGTGATGAAGAACAGGTGCATGTGAGGGGCAACTTCTGTACTAACAGTGTGGCTGTCGCGGTTGAATTTGCCCTTCAAGGCCGCGGGATTGTCTATTCTCCCGCAGAAGTGGTTGAAGACTTTGTGAAAACCGGCGAGCTAGTGACACTTTTGCCTGACACTAAATCCCATCAGGGGGATTGCTATCTGGCCTATCCTTCTCGCCGCTATGTCAGTCTGGCGAGCCGCCGCTTTATCGACTTTATTATGGAAGAACTCGCCCCTAATGGTTTGCCAATCAATATGGCAGGCCTTGGCACATCGAAGGTCTGTAAGGCCGCTCGGGATGCCTTTGTGCAGGAAAATAAGCGCGACTGAGATTAATAAGCATGTTGCCCTTAGGGGATTCATTTAATCCTCCTTGCTTCACGCCTTCTCACCAGCTCTTACTTACTTGTCTTTTGCAAAAGCTTTTCAAATCGATTCAGCGGTAGTGACCTTTGCGGGCTCGCAAATTCGCTGGGCTAAGATATAACAGGCAATTCCCATCAAGATATTGGTCAGCGGCAGTGCCAACAGCAAGCCCCTGACCCCATCGATATAAGAGCCTAACGCCGCTAACGGCAGCATTAATAGCACTAAGCGGCAGAGGTTAATCACGAGTGAGCTCATGGGTCTGTGATAGGCATTGAGCGCCGTGGCAAAGATAATCACTATCCCAAGGGGGCCATAGGCAAAGGGCAATACCAGAATATAAAAGCTTAACCACTGAAGTACCTCTGGGTCGGTACTGAATAATTGGGCGATGGGTTGGGCAAAAAATGCCAACGGAATATACAGCAAGGTTTGGAATAAAAAGACAAATTTCAGCGACAACAGCAGTGCTTGCTTGGCCCTTTGATGCTGACCTGCGCCAAGGTTTTGGGCGATAAAGGGCATCAGGCTAGAGGACAGTGCCATGACCGCAATCAGTAACACCGACTCTAAACGAGTACCTGCACCAAAGGCCGCGACTGCGCTATGGTCGATGCGAGCAAGCATCGCCATAATCACCCCATTGGCTAGCGGATTGATTAAATTCATTAGGGCGGCAGGCTGGGCAATATGGGCAAGTCTCCCCCAGTTGCTCATCATGCGGTCGATATCCAGCGCCGCCCATTCGAGCATTTTGCGCTTAATGATCAAAAGGTAACCCGATAGTGACAGGGCAACTACCCAAGAAATCAGGGTCGCAATTGCCGCCCCTTGGATCTCGAGCCGTGGGAAAGGACCAATGCCAAAGATCAGCAACGGGTCGAGGATAAGGTTAATGATCGCCGCCAGCGCCATGATCATTGCAGGGGATCGCGTATCGCCGGTCGAGCGCAATCCTTGGTTACCCACCAAAATCAGCACCAGAAAGGGCACTCCAAAATACCAATAATGCATGTAGTCATGGATCAGTGGCAAACTGACCTCATTTGCGCCCAGTAGACTAAAAATCGGCTTAATAAAGATACTGCCAAGCACTGCAAGGCTTGCCGTTAACAAAAAAGTCAGCAGCAGGGCGTCGAACAAAAATACCTTTGCCAAATGGGGATTCCCTGAGCCAATCAGCCTGCCAAGGTTAGTCGACACTCCAGCGCCAATCCCAATGGCAATGCTGGAAATAATTAAGGTAATCGGAAACGTAAAACTGATTGCCGCTAAGGCTTCAGTACCTAACTGACTGATAAAAAAAGTGTCAGCAAGGCTAAACCCCAGAATGGTCATAATGCCAATCAGGTTGGGGAGGCTCATGTTGAGCAGTACACGACCAATCGGTTCGCTAAGCAGCCCGTGTCTGTCTTGCATGGAGAAATGGTGCCTTGTGTGCGAGCGGAGGCGGAATTCTAACAGGATTGCGCACGCTTGAAAAAATTGACATCAAAAAAATGAATTTTTTTTTGTTAATGCACTTGGAACTGCATTTGGCCAACCCCATATCACAGTCATCCAAGGGGAAGCGCACAGCACTTCCTCTTTATCATCATAATCGCCTCGATTTTGGGCATTTAAATCATTAGGAGAGTTCATAGATGAATATTCGTCCATTACATGACCGCGTAATCGTTAAGCGTTTAGAAGTGGAATCCACTTCTGCAGGCGGCATCGTGCTGACTGGCAGCGCGGCTGAAAAATCGACCCGTGGTGAAGTGCTTGCCGTTGGCAATGGCCGCATTTTAGAAAACGGCTCAGTGCGTCCACTGGATGTGAAAGTGGGTGATGTGGTGATCTTCAGCGAAGGTTACGGCGTGAAGAAAGAAAAAATTGACGGTCAAGAAGTCTTGATCCTGTCAGAAGCTGACCTGATGGCAATCGTAGGTTAATCCTGCGCATCATTCCAAATTAGAATCAGATATTAAGGATAAAGAAGATGGCAGCTAAAGAAGTATTATTTGGCAATGACGTTCGCGTAAAAATGCTAGCAGGCGTAAACGTTCTGGCTAACGCGGTTAAAGTGACCTTAGGTCCTAAGGGCCGTAACGTAGTATTAGATAAGAGCTTTGGTGCACCGCTTATCACCAAAGACGGTGTATCTGTCGCGAAAGAAATCGAATTAGAAGACAAATTCGAAAACATGGGCGCGCAAATGGTGAAAGAAGTTGCTTCTAAAGCCAACGACGCGGCCGGTGACGGTACCACTACTGCAACCGTTCTGGCGCAAGCCATTGTAACTGAAGGCTTAAAAGCCGTTGCAGCGGGTATGAACCCAATGGATCTGAAGCGCGGTATAGACAAAGCCGTTGCTGCTGCCGTTATCGAGCTGAAAAGCCTGTCACAGGAATGTGCCGACTCTAAAGCTATCGCTCAAGTAGGTACCATTTCAGCTAACTCTGACGAATCTATCGGTGAAATCATCGCAACTGCGATGGAGCGCGTAGGTAAAGAAGGCGTTATCACCGTTGAAGAAGGTCAAGCGCTGGAAAACGAACTGGACGTGGTTGAAGGTATGCAGTTCGACCGTGGTTACCTGTCGCCATACTTCATCAACAAGCCAGAAACTGGCAGCGTTGAGTTAGATCACCCATTCGTGCTGTTAGTTGATAAGAAAATCTCTAACATTCGCGAACTGTTACCAATCCTCGAAGGTCTGGCAAAAACCGGTAAGCCACTGCTTATCGTTGCCGAAGACGTTGAAGGCGAAGCATTAGCCACTCTAGTTGTGAACAACATGCGCGGTATCGTGAAAGTGGCTGCGGTTAAAGCACCAGGTTTCGGTGACCGTCGTAAAGCTATGCTGCAAGATATGGCGATTCTGACTGGCGGTACTGTTATCGCTGAAGAAATCGGCCTAGAGCTTGAAAAAGCGACTTTAGAAGATCTAGGTACTGCTAAGCGTGTTGTGATCACGAAAGATAACACTACCATCATCGACGGTAGCGGCGAGCAAGTACAAATCGAAGCCCGCGTTGCGCAAATCAAGCAACAAATCGAAGAATCAACGTCAGACTACGACAAAGAGAAACTGCAAGAGCGTATGGCGAAACTCGCTGGCGGTGTTGCGGTAATCAAAGTCGGTGCTGCGACTGAAGTTGAAATGAAAGAGAAAAAAGCCCGTGTAGACGACGCCCTGCATGCAACTCGCGCTGCGGTTGAAGAAGGCGTAGTTGCGGGTGGTGGTGTAGCTCTGGTTCGTGTAGCGTCTAAGATTGCTAACGTTGAAGTGGCTAACGAAGATCAAAAACACGGTGTGGTTATCGCCCTGCGCGCAATGGAAGCTCCACTGCGTCAAATCGCGACCAACGCCGGTGAAGAAGCGTCAGTTGTGGCTAACAACGTTAAAAACGGCACAGGTAACTACGGTTACAACGCCGGTAACGACACTTACGGTGACATGTTAGAAATGGGTATCCTTGACCCAACTAAAGTGACCCGTAGCGCGCTGCAATTCGCGGCTTCTATCGCAGGTCTGATGATTACTACCGAAGCTATGGTAGCTGAGCTGCCAAAGGCTGATGCGCCAGATATGGGCGGTATGGGTGGTATGGGTGGCATGGGCGGTATGATGTAATTTTTGCTGGTTTAAATCGGTGATTACGGCGTTGCTGCTCGCTCACATACAAACAACGTATGCTACGCTCACAGCGCCTTGTACTAACACGATTTATCCTGCGCAAGATTACCTCGCCGCAGATTGACCAAGGCGGTTGTCTTGGTCTCTCTGAGACCACAACAAAACCCCAACTCGGGTAACTGAGTTGGGGTTTTGTTTTTTGGCGCATACAGCGCCAGAGTTTTTGATGTTATCTCGGCAGAGATAGAGGCTGCGAAAGGACTACTGCAGCGCTGCAAGGTACTGTATTCCCTAATTGCCTGCCACAGGTTCTTGCACGCTCTTGTATTAGTTATACCAGTGACACGCCGTGCTTATATCTAAATAAAGCGTCCCTGTAGGCTCTACTAAAACATCCATGTTTTAGAAGGTCACTGGTGCAACAATGCGATATCTGGTGCAACGGTTTAGATGCACGGGAATGGCTATGCCTCGTCTATGCAACGTTCGCTAATGCCTGCGGCAACTCCGAGGTTCCTTTAGTTGATTCGTTGTTTTCACGTCTCTCAAGCATTGCGAGGATACGACTTTTTAGCTGTTTATTTTTCAGCACTAAACTGAGTATTATGAGTCTGATTCTTATCAAGTAATGAATGGATGCTGTTGATAAATGATTTTAAAGACCAAATCGCTTCAAAATACCCAAACACCACAAACGATTGCTGGGCAGAAACAAGAACAAGATGTTGCTTTCTATCTACGCAGAGCCTTCAAAGATCATCCTGATGTGTTAGTCATCAATGATTTCCGTTTCAGTTTTAATGGTGAAACTGCGCAAATCGATCACCTAATTATTTATACCTATGGTTTTGTATTAATTGAGTCTAAGAGCATCAAGGGTCATGTTGATGTTAATCACCAAGGGGAGTGGACTCGCAGTCATGGGCATAAGTGGTTTGGTATGCCATCTCCGATTAAGCAAGTCGAGCTTCAGCAAGCTCTGCTAAAAGAACTGTTGAAAGAACATCGAAGTGAAATTCTCGGTAAATTACTTGGTATAAAACAGCAAGGATTTGGAATGCGTTGCTGGGATCATTTATGTGCCGTTTCTAGTGATGCCGTCATAAACAGAGATACGATGCCATCAGCGATTTCTGAGCAGTTAGTTAAAACAGAATTTTTAGTCGAAAAGCTTGAAAAGATTATGAATCTTAAAAGTAAGCTCATGCGCATTGTAAATGTTATCGAAACTCGCCCTGACTTTAATCAAGAAGAGCTGAATTCAATTGCTAACTTTCTAATAAATCAGCATATAGAGATAAATCAGTTATCTGCAGAACACCAGCTAGAAGAAGCTAGAAAGCACTTTGTAAATAATGCAGTAGATGAGGCTAAGTACCTGCATGAGCAATCAGCGAACCAAAACATACTCAGTTGTAAGTATTGTGGTGAATCTACAAATTACACACCAATGTATGGAAAGTTTGGTTACTACATAAAATGCAATGTATGCACTAAAAACACGCCAATGAAGCAAGCTTGCCCTCAGTGTCAAAGCAAAAACATCAAAATTCAGAAACGTAATCAACACTATACTCTTACCTGCCAAGACTGCAGTCATAGCGCGTTGATCATCTAGTCACTCGTCTTTCTCTTTCATAAAGCTGTGAATCACACCTGAAGTGCAGATGTACACCATCGCCTCGGAGTTGCCGCAGGGCATTGGTGTTCGTTGCGTGGACGAGGCATGGCCGTTACCGTGCATCCATGCACTTCACGGCATTCAGGCATCCAGCCTATCAGATGCCGAGACAGCGTCAGTCGAATCAGGGACGAGCGTCTGACGCGATAGCATAAGGACAGTAAATGCCCAAGGGGCTTTCAACTCCGAATGCAATCGGCAGGGCCATGCATTCAAATAAGCAAAGAGGGGATTGCTGTTGATCCCCTCTTGGTCGACTTTTGATTAAACATCTGGGGTGGAGTACCCACGACGTTGACTTTGATTTTATCTGTAATCAAATACCAATTATCAATCAGCGATAACTGTTGAAGCCCATTTAGTGTACTTAGCTACACTTTTTACGGTTATTGCTCCATTTTACCGCTTAAAGTGTATCATCATACACTTTAAGCGGTTTTTGAATGGATTAAGTATCAAAAGTGTATTTAAGTACACTTTTGAGTTGTGTGAAGCACATTTAAGCTCTAAAGTGTATATAAGTACACTTTGGGAAATGATTATGTCCTCACCGTTAAATCAGCAATCTTTAGGTTTGTTAATCAAAGAGCGCAGAAAACAAGCTTCTCTTACTCAAGATGTGGCGGCGATGCTCTGCGGCGTGACGAAAAAGACCTTAATTCGTGTAGAGAAAGGTGAAGACGTTTACATCTCAACCGTCTTTAAAATCATCAATGGTCTGGGTATTAACATCATTTCAGAACAGACCAGCGCTTTAGATGCTAATGGTTGGTATTAAGCCATGAATAACCCGACCATGCTCACGCTGGAAATGTACCTCGGTGATCTACTTATCGGGGAATTATCATTTGATTCAGCGACAGACACATTCGCCGTGCAGTACACCGATAAGTGGCAGCAGATAGGTTTCCCAATATCTCCGATGCTCCCCTTAGACGGCAGTGGTTCAAGTAATCAGATATCGATGTTTTTGGTTAACCTATTACCAGAAAATAGAGGCTTAGATTATTTAATCGAATCGCTTGGAGTATCGAGGGGGAATACTTTTGCCTTAATACGAGCTATCGGCTTAGATACCGCGGGTGCTGTGGCTTTTGTGCCTAAGGGAACCCAGCTTCCTGCAACACATTTACGGCCAATAGCCGAGAGTGAAATTATCCAGCGAATTGAAGATCCTGATATCTGGCCGATGGAGGTGTGGGATGGTAAACCAAGGTTGTCGGTTGCAGGCGTTCAACCTAAGTTGAATCTATTTGATGACGGTAAAGTATTTGCATTTGCCGAAGGGGGGCTTTCCTCTACCCATATTTTAAAATTCGAAAAATTTCGCCACTTAGTCATCAATGAATTTATGACGATGCGCTTAGCTAAAGCGATTGGGATGAATGTGGCTCATGTTGATATCGTCCAGTTTGGTCATCACAAAGTACTCAGTGTTACACGTTTCGATCGAGTTTATCGCCAAGATGAAGGGCGAGTGCTGAGAAGGCACATTGTGGATTGTTGCCAAGCGCTTGGTTTTAGCGTCAGTAAAAAATATGAGCGTAATTTTGGTTCGGGGCGTGATGTTAAGAATATTCGCGAAGGGGTTAGCTTTAACAGGCTGTTTAGTTTAGCGGGGCAATGTAGCAATCCCGTCGCCGCAAAACAGGATATGTTGCAATGGGCTTTGTTCAACTTACTCAGTGGCAACGCCGATGCCCATGGTAAAAACTACTCATTCTTTATGCTGCCCAAAGGGATGGAGCCGACGCCTTGGTATGATTTAGTCAATGTGGCCATGTATCCAGAATTCGAGCAGGAACTGGCTATGGCTATTGATGACGAATTTGATCCCAATAAGATTTTTGCCTATCAACTCGGGGCATTTGCTGAGGATCTTGGCTTACCAAGGAACCTATTAATCAGTAATTTAACTAAGTTAGCGAGTAAAATTCCTCAAGTTTTGGATGAAGTGATCTCTATGCTGCCTGCACTTGATGATGCTGAAACGGCATTTGTGGCTCAATACAAGGAATCACTACTTGCAAGGTGCGACTATTACCTCGGTATTGTTAAAGAGGTAAAAGACATAGAAGTATGACCCCGTAGAACTGAGTGGCTTAAAACACCCACGACGTTGATTCTGCTTTTTAAAAGAATTCAAAATTAGTGTTAGGCAGAATTAAGCCAAACACTGAACTTGATTGAGTACGTTATTAACTTAAATGATGTAAGGCCCTGATAGCCCTTTTAATCTCATCTCTAATTTGTTGATGAATCGGATTCTTAAGCTCCCGCTTATGGTAAACCAAATGGTAAGGGATACCCTCAGTCTTAATCGGACATTCGAGTACTTGAAGGCCGAGCTTCTCTGCCCAGCGATTGGCGAAGGAGCGGGAGATGACGGCGATGGAATCACTCTGGGATACATTCATCGCGATACTGGCGATAGAACTGCAAGTGAGCGCCATTTTGCGCTCTTCAATCGGTTCGCTGGCGAAGAGTTCAAAGCCGCGTACCCTTTCCCATGTGCCGTTATAGAACACATGGTCTTCGGCGTAAAACTGCTCTTTGGTCAAGGTATTGGCGATACGAGGATGACCCTTGCGGCAAATTACAGTGAGCGGATCTTGAAGGATTTCTTCAACAATAAAGGAGTTGTCCTTGGTGAGTATGATATCGACAATCAGGTCGGTCTTTTGCGCTCGTAGGTGATCGAAAAGCTGGCTCTTCTCGGCTGGGGATTCCTGTAGACTGATGTTATCTATATCGACCAGCACATTGATTAACGATTCATTGCAGTACACGTTGAAGTGCTTACGGGTATGCATCGCATTTTCGATGATGCTTAGGGCCTCACGGAAGGCGGGCTGCAATTGATGTCCTTTTGTCGTTAGCTCAATACCACGTCCTTGTTTTACAAATAGATTTTGTCCGTATTGAGCTTCTAGGCGTTTAATGGCCGAACTGATGGCGGGCTGAGTGAGACTTAAGCGTTCGGCGGCCTTGGTATAGGACTGACACTCGGCCACAACTAAAAATGTACGTACTAGATTTAGGTCCATAATGGCTTATCTATAAATTTGATTTATGTATCATAAAACATCCCCTCGATTGTTTCTCCTGCTTTTTAACCTTAGGCTGGATTCCTTTTACCCATTTATAACAATAAATTAACTGAATTGCTTTGGGGGCGATGGAGTTTATATGAGTACAGACAAATACTTACGGCCAAATCAGTTTGCGCTGAATGCATGTACCTTAGCGCTGGGGATGGCATCGACATCGGTTTTTGCGGCGGATAAGCCTAATATTCTGGTGATCTTTGGTGACGATGTGGGTTACTGGAACTTAAGTAGCTACAACCAGGGGATGATGGCCTATAGCACGCCAAACATTGATACCATCGCCGCCGAAGGCGCTAAGTTTACCAACTTCTATGCCCAGCAAAGCTCAACCGCGGGGCGCAGTGCCTTTATCACCGGCCAAATGCCAAAGCGTACTGGCCTGACTAAGGTTGGTATGCCGGGGGCGAAGGAAGGGATTAATGATAAAGACCCGACCATTGCCACTATTCTTAAGGAACTGGGCTACGCCACAGGCCAATTTGGTAAGAACCACTTAGGCGATCGCGATGAGCATTTGCCGACTAACCATGGATTCGATGAGTTCTTCGGTAACCTCTATCACTTAAATGCCGAGGAAGAGCCTGAGCACGTTGATTATCCTAAGGATCCAGCGTTTCGTAAGCGCTTTGGCCCCCGCGGTGTTATTCACTCCTACGCCGACGGCAAGATTGAAGATACCGGCGCCTTAACCCGTAAGCGGATGGAAACCGTGGATGGTGAGTTTCTCGATGCCGCCGAAGGCTTTATTGAGAAGCAAGTAAAGGCGAAAAAGCCTTTCTTCACTTGGTTTAATACCACTCGCATGCACAACATGACCCATGTTCCACCTGAGTATCTGGGTAAGACGGGGGCGGGTTTCTACGCCGATGGCGTGAAGCAACACGACGATCAAATTGGTCATTTACTGAAGAAAATTAAAGAGCTGGGTATCGCCGATAACACTATTATCCTCTACACCACGGATAATGGCCCGATGATCAATACCTGGCCCGATGCGGGGATGACACCGTTCCGCAGTGAGAAGAATACCGGCTGGGAAGGCGGCTTCCGTGTGCCTGCGCTGATCAAATGGCCGGGGCATATCCAGCCTAACACGACTTTTAACGGCATTGTATCGTTGGAGGATTTCTTCCCAACTTTAGTGGCGGCTGCAGGTAATACCCAAGTTAAAGATGAACTGCTCAAGGGTAAAAATGTCAATGGCATTACCTATAAAGTGCACCTAGACGGTTATAACCAACTGCCTTATTTCACGGGTAAAGTGCAGGAATCGCCACGCCGTGAATTTGCCTATTGGAGTGACGATGGTGACTTGATGGCATTGCGTTACGACAAGTTTAAGTATCACTTCAATGTGCAGGAAAATGAAACCGGATTGGATATCTGGCGTAAACCCCTGACTAAGCTGCGTGTCCCTTTTATGTATGATCTGAGTATCGACCCGTTCGAGCGCGGTGATACTGGCATTGGTTACGGCCAGTGGATGTACGAACGTTCCTACATGATGGTACCTGCGATGACTAAGGTTGGCGAAATGATGGCGACCTTTAAAGAATTCCCGCCACGTATGGCATCGGGTTCCTTCGTTCCTAAGTAACGCGGTGTAAATCACGCAGGCTGAAAACCTTGGCGTCCATTGGACGCCAAGTTTGTTTAAGCGTAAGGAAAAACCAGTGGCTGACCATCGGGGTTGGCATGTTACAAAAAGGTAAATTTAAACATGAGTTCATAGAGTTATTTAATTTCTTTACGGCTTTTAATTCCTTTTGATGATTGTTTATTGAGCTAATCAGAACTAGCTTTAGTGAGATGCTCTAAATGGTAATAGCTCAGCTAGTGGATTAATCCGTATAAGTAAATGGAGTCTTTATGAATACAGGAAAGCAAAATCGCTCTAATAAGTTTGTGCTCAATGCGTGCACGCTTGCGATGGGCGCCGCGTCACTCTCTGCGTACGCAGCAGATAAACCCAATATCCTAGTGATATTTGGTGATGATGTGGGTTACTGGAACTTAAGCACCTACAACAATGGTATGTTGGCCTACAGTACGCCTAACATCGATAGCATTGCGGCAGAGGGGGCCAAGTTTACAAACTTTTATGCTCAGCAAAGCTCAACCGCGGGCCGCAGTGCCTTTATTACTGGCCAAATGCCAAAGCGTACAGGCTTGAGTAAAGTCGGTATGCCCGGCGCACCTGAAGGGATTACTGAGAAGGATCCCACCATTGCCACCATGCTAAAAGACTTAGGTTATGCCACGGGGCAATTTGGTAAAAACCATTTGGGGGATCGTGACGAGCATCTACCCACTAACCATGGTTTCGATGAGTTCTTCGGTAACTTGTATCACTTAAATGCCGAAGAAGAACCTGAGAACGTGGATTATCCAAAGGATCCGGCGTTCCGTAAAAAATTTGGTCCCCGCGGTGTGATCCATTCCTATGCCGACGGCAAAATTGAAGATACGGGTCCATTGACTCGCAAGCGTATGGAAACCGTGGATGGCGAGTTCCTCGATGCCGCTGAAGGTTTTATCGAGAAACAAGTGAAAGCGGGTAAACCTTTCTTCACTTGGTTTAACACCACCCGTATGCACAACTACACCCATGTACCAGACTCCTATGCAGGTAAAACGGGAGCCGGTTTCTATGCCGATGGGATGAAGCAGCACGATGACGAGGTCGGGAAATTACTTAAAAAAATTAAAGATCTGGGTATCGATGATAACACTATCATTATTTATACCTCGGACAACGGACCCATGGTCGATATGTGGCCTGATGCGGGTGTAACTCCGTTCCGCAGTGAGAAAAACACTGGCTGGGAAGGGGCATTCCGAGTGCCTGCCATGATGAAATGGCCGGGACAAATCAAACCTGGGACGACTAAAAATGGCATTGCTTCCCTAGAAGACTTTTTCCCAACATTGCTTGCGGCCGCCGGTAATGACAAAGTGAAAGATGAGTTGTTAAAGGGTAAGAAGGCCAATGGCATGTCATATAAAGTGCACTTGGACGGTTATAACCAACTGCCTTATGTAACCGATAAAGCGCAAGAGTCTGCTCGTAAAGAGTTTGTTTATTGGAGCGATGATGGTGACTTGCTTGCTATACGATATAACCAATTCAAATTCCATTTCATGATCCAAGAACATGAAACGGGCTTTGATGTTTGGCGTCAGCCTTTTACTAAGTTGCGTGTACCTTTGATTTTCGATCTCAGCGTCGATCCGTTTGAGAGAGGCGATAAGGGGATGGGATACGACACTTGGATGTACGAGCGAGCGTTCTTGTTAGGGCCTGCTATAGCTAAGGTGGCTGAAATAAATGAGACCTTTAAAGAGTTCCCACCGCGTATGGAAGCTGGTAGCTTTGTACCTAAGTAGTCGTTGCTAGCTGTATGATGGCGCCTTACGGGGCGCCATATTAAATAAAGGAGTATGAATTGGCTAAAAGTTCGATGCAGGCATCAACCCATTTAGGTGTTGTGCCACTCAAAACCGCCTATAAAGATCTCACCAATGATTCCCCGGCCAATCAGCGCCGCTTCCATGTGATGGCAAAGCCCGGAGGGGCTAAGTGCAACATCGACTGCCAATACTGTTTCTATTTGCATAAAGAAGGCCTATTGCATCAACCTAAGCAGCCCGAGATGGACGAGGAAACATTAGAGGCGTTTGTTAAGGGTTATATCGAAAGCCAAGACGGTGATGAGATTGTGTTTTCCTGGCAGGGCGGTGAGCCTACGCTGCTAGGGCTCGATTACTTCCGTAACGTGGTTAAGCTACAAAAAAAATACCAACCACTGGGCAGAAAAATCGAAAATGACCTGCAAACCAATGGCATTTTGTTAAATGATGAATGGTGTGAGTTCCTCGCCGAGCATGATTTTTTAGTGGGACTGTCTATCGATGGCCCTGAAGAAATTCATAACAAATACCGCGTGACCCGTAGCGGAAAACCAACTTTCCATCTAGTGATGGAGGCGGTCGAAAAGATGAAAGCCCACGGGGTGCGTTTCAATGCCCTAGTGACGGTCAATCGCCACAATGTGAAATATCCCCTTGAAGTTTATCGCTTTATCACCCAAGAGCTTGGTGCGACTTATATTCAATTTAACCCTGTCGTGGAGCCGAGCGATTTTAAGACCACGGCGCCGCAGTTTTGGAATAGCAGCATGATCCCGACTGTTGGCAGTGAGCTGGCAAAACCGGGTCATCCCATGTCGGTGGTCACCGATTGGTCGGTGGATGCCGATGACTGGGGCCGATTTTTAATTGTCACCTTCGAAGAGTGGATCAATAACGATCTTGGCCGCGTACTGGTGAATCTGTTTGAAACCGCGGTCGCGCAGGTGATGGGTAAACCCGCTCAGCTTTGTATTACCTCGGAATTTTGCGGTAAGGGATTGGCAATCGAACATAATGGCGATGTTTTTAGCTGCGATCATTATGTTTACCCAGAATACAAGATTGCCAATATTAAGGAACATCCTTTAAATGAAATGGCGTTCTCGACCCGTCAGCTCACCTTTGGTATGGCCAAGCGCGACTCCCTGCCCGAGTATTGTAAAAAGTGTCCGTACCTCAAACTCTGTTGGGGCGAATGCCCTAAAAACCGTCTGTTAAAAACCCCTGACGGTGAAGAAGGGCTCAACTATTTATGCCCAGGTATTAAGGCGTTTTTCGATTACTCATTACCCATCTTGACGGGATTAGCCGTCGTATTAGGACAACCCCATGGAACCAATGGATAACGCATCTAATCGTGCCCACGATGATATTCTAAGGTTAATTGAGCAGGTTGAAACTCAGGTTGTTGGACAGCGTGGCGTGATCCGCAGCCTGATTTTAGGTTTGCTTTGCAGTGGTCATGTGCTGCTCGAAGGATTGCCGGGCACAGCCAAAACCCGCTCGGTTAAAGCTCTGGCTAATGCGCTGGCGATTTCCTTTGGTCGCATTCAGTTTACCCCGGATTTATTGCCCTCCGATGTGACGGGCACTGAGGTGCTACACGAATCCGAAGGTAAATCGACCCTGCGTTTTCAGCCTGGGCCCGTGTTTAATCAAATCGTGCTCGCCGATGAAATCAACCGTGCACCCGCCAAGGTGCAGGCCGCATTGCTTGAGGCCATGGGCGAAGGTACGATTACGGTGGCGGGGGAAACCCATAAGCTCCCCGAACTCTTTATGGTGCTGGCGACGCAAAACCCCATCGAGCAGGAGGGGACTTACCCACTGCCCGAGGCGCAGATGGATCGCTTCCTTATCAAGACTAAGGTCGACTATCCCGATAAGCAGGCAGAGCGTGACATAGTGCGATTAGTGCGAGGGGAAGAGAATGGCATTTACAGTGCCGAAACAGCGAGTCCCATTACCATTGACCCTATGAGTGTATTGCGTGCAAGGCAGCAAATTGCCTCTGTGACCTTATCGGATATGGTCGAAAATTACATCATCGATCTGGTGATGGCGAGTCGTGAACCCGATAAGTACCCCCATTCAAAACTCGCCCAATGGTTGATGATAGGTGCAAGCCCGAGGGCATCGATTGCACTGGATAAATGTGCCCGCGCGTTAGCTTGGCTCAACGGTCGCGACCATGTGCAAGTGGATGATGTGCGTGAGGTTGCACCGCTTGTGCTTGGTCATAGACTCAGCTTGTCCTACGATGCGCTTGCCGACGGCGTGCATCAGAATGATGTCGTGCTTGAGCTACTCGATGTGGTCAGTATTGGGTAGCGACTATGTCTGCCGTATCTCCTAAAACCGATTCGAGAATCTATGCCAACCTAGTGCAGTTGTCCAAGCTGCAAAGCCAGAGCATGCAGATTAAGCTCCTTAGCCTGCGCTATTCTCGGGCGCATCTTTCAGGACGTTATCAATCCCATCAACGGGGGCGCGGGCTTAATTTTGAGGAGCTGCGCCACTACCAGCAGGGTGACGATATTCGGCAAATGGATTGGAAGGTCACCCAGCGCACGGGCCATGCCCATGTGCGTAGCTACACCGAAGAAAAAGACCGGCAAGTGATCCTCTGTGTCGACCAGCGTAGCGGGATGTTTTTTGGTTCCGTCAATTTGATGAAGTCCGTGGTGGCCGTCGAAATTGCCGCTGTCATGGGCTGGTTGGCGCTGGCGAATAACGACAGGGTGGGGCTCTTAGCCTCAGCCGCAGATCGATTCCACTGGTGCTCAGCCAAACGTGGCAGGGCGCCTTTTTTAGTGGTCTTGAATCAGATCATTAAGGCAAATCACTCCCTCGATGCCGAAAGCTCAAATGCTGGAAAGGTTAGTTTTAATCAATGGATGCAGCACTTGAGTCAGCGCAGATTAAAGGCCGCGACCTTAGTCATTATCAGCGATTTTGCCGATGCCGATAGTGAGTCGCTAAAGCAGCTCACTTACCTTCAGCAGCACAATGATGTGTTGTGCATATTTATCACAGATCCCATGGAAACTAAGGTGCCCGAGGATAGCCAAAGCCCAACATGGGTCGTGGGCGATGGTCAGTACCAATTAGCGTTGCAAAGGGGGCAGCAAACCGCAGAGGTCAATCGGGCACTGCAAAATCAATATCGTGAGAAACAAGCACAATTAAAAAAATTAATGGCCATGCAGCGAATGCCCTTTATTGAAATTGGCACTCAAGGTGATCACCTATTGCAATTGGCGCAAACCCTAAGTGATATCCAATGACACCTACACCGCCTACAAACTATATGCTGCGGGAGTTAACTGAGGTTGGGTTAACCGAGCCTGTGAGCTGGTGGCCGCAAACCTTAGGCTGGAAGCTATTGCTGGTGTTGTTCATCGGCTATCTTGGCTATCGTCTGTACCACAAATTGCGGTTTTGGTGGCGTAATCGTTATCGCCAAGAGGCGATTGTCGCCCTGCAGGGCTTGTCTGTTTCGGATCCCCGTTGGCCGTCGCAGATGATGAAGATCGTCAAGATTGTCATGGTTTACCTCGAACCCAAAAATGCTGCGCTCTATGGTGTCCCGTTAATATTGCAGATGGAAAACTACCATAGGCATTCACAATTCTTACCTGAGCAACAGTGCAAGCTTTGGATTCAGTGCCTTGAAGATCCAAGGGCGACGCTTCCCGATTTTACCCTGCTTAGCCAAGGCTTAACCCTGTGGCTGACTCAACATCAAGTGCAGGAGCATCCCGATGGCGCAGCTTGAGTTTGCCTACCCTTGGGCATTTGTATTACTCCCGCTGCCAATATTGATTTATTGGCTCGTGCCCGCCTATCGCAGTCGGGAGGATGCGATTAAAGTGCCATTTTTCAATGAGATATTGCGTGCATTAAATGAAACTCCGCAACTGGCGGCGGGACTGTTGAACCGTAAGCACTGGCAGCATGGGCTACTGATTTTCTCTTGGCTGTTGATTGTTATCGCCTTGGCTAAGCCGAGCATCTTAGGCGAAGTGCAAACGCGGGAAGCCTTTGGCCGAGATGTATTGATGGTGGTGGATTTGTCAGGTTCGATGGAGGAGGCCGATTTTGTCTCTTCAGGTTTAGGGGCACCGGACGGCGAAGCCGTTAGCCGTTTAACAGCCGCCAAAGCAGTGCTAAAGCGATTTATTGCAGACAGAGAGGGCGATCGCTTTGGATTGATTCTCTTTGGTGACGCTGCGTTTATTCAAACGCCATTTACCGCCGATCAGCAAGTATGGTTGAGTTTACTCGATGAAGCGCAAACTGGGATGGCGGGGCAGAGCACTCACCTAGGCGATGCGATTGGGCTTGGGATAAAAGTGTTTGAGCAAAATCCGCAGCCTTCGGCACAGCAGGTGATGATAGTGCTGACCGATGGCAACGATACTGGCAGCTTTGTTGAGCCCATTGATGCCGCTAAAATTGCCGCCGCGAGAGGAATTAAGATTTATACCATCGCCATGGGGGACCCGACCCATGTGGGTGAGCAACCTATGGATATGGAGGTGGTGAAGCGAATTTCGGACCTAACCCAAGCGCGCTCATTTGTGGCCATCAACCAAGGCGAGTTGGATAAGGCCTATCAACTTATCGATGAACTTGAGCCACAGCAATACAGCAGCACTAGCTATCGCCCCAAAATCAGTCTGCATCACCACGTAATCGCTTTAGTGTTAATGGTGCATCTGTTGATGTTTAGCGCTATGACAATCCGCCGCTTGCTTGAGCGTGATGGTGTGTCCAATGGCTAATTGGCAGCTTGAATTACAACTGCTGTCGCAGTTTCATTTTATTCGGCCGCTGTGGTTATTAGCGCTGATTCCCCTCTCATTAGTTTTTTATTTACGTTGGCGCCGCGATGATGTGCAGCAACAACTGGCTTTCTTTCCGCCCCATTTACGCAATGCCTTGACCCTAAACCATGGTGGTTGGCGCAGTCAGTTGCCATTGAAGATGTTGATGTTATTGCTGTTATTAGCGGTGCTTATCAGCGCTGGCCCTAGTTGGCAGCGTGAGGCGTCGCCCTTTGGTGAAGATGATGCCGCTTTGATGGTGCTCCTCGATAGCAGCGAGAGCATGAAGCAACAGGATGTTTCGCCCGACAGGCTGACCCGCGCCAAACAAAAAATTCTCGACCTTATCGACGCCCGAAAAGGCGGCAAGACTGGGCTCATGGTGTTTGCTGGCAGTGCCCACGTCGCCATGCCCGTCACCAGTGATGTGAAAGTTTTACAACCCTACCTAGAGGCTATTGCGCCTGAAGTGATGCCCGAATCGGGCAAAGCGGCACAAATGGCGCTCAGTCAGTTAAATGAGCAGCTCGCGGCAAATGCGGGCAACAGTATTTTGTTGATAACCGATGGCGTTGACCAAGGGACTATCGCAGCCTTCGAGGCGTATTTTAAGCAGAGCCCTTATCAGTTGTTGATCCTTGCGGTGGGTAACCCTGATGTCCAATCTCAGGTGCCGATGGATTTGAATTCACTCAGCACTCTTGCCGATAAAACCGGGGGAAGCCTCTATCGCCTGACAGTTGATGACAGCGACATTCAGGCGTTAGAAGGCAAAGTCGAGCGCTTTAGGATGCTAAACAGTGACTCGACTATGCCTTGGCAGGATGAGGGTTATTGGCTGTTGTGGCCGCTGGCGCTTTTGAGCTTAATGTGGTTCCGCCGTGGCTGGTTGGTCAAATGGGGCTTAGTGTTAGTGCTTAGTCTACCTATGCTCACGCCCCAGCAGGTTTATGCCGAAATCACCGCCTCTAAGGCTAAGACTGAGCAAAAGGTTGTTGAAGTGAGCCTTTGGGATAAGGCCCTTCAGGGATGGCTTAATCTGTGGTTAACGCCGGATCAGCAGGGCGCGCTGTGGTTTTATCAAGGTGAGTATCTTAAAGCGGCCGCGGCCTACCAATCTGTGCTCAACAAGGGAATTGCCTATTACTACGGCCAGGAGTTTAAGCTGGCTCAGTCAGCCTTTATGCAGTTACAGACAGATTTAGGCTCTTACTATGCGGCCAGTGCTTTGGCCCATCAGCGGGAGTATATTGCTGCCCGTAAATTACTTCGTGTATTGGCGAAGAAAGAAGGTTTAGCGCCTGAACTTAAGGCGGATATTCAGCATAATCTTAAGGTTATAGAGGGCTTGATTGACGAGATTAATCAGGCGAGTGCCTCCCAGTCCAATAGTATGGGCGATCAGGAAACCTCCATCGAGCTCCCCGATGATGAGCCGCAAACCGCAGAAGGCGCGGATGAAGAAACCACTCAGGATAAGTTACAGAAGCAAAATCTGTCGGCAGAGCAGATCCTTGGCGATCCCAAGTTAGCCGAAGTATGGCTTAAGCGGGTTGAGGCGGATCCTAAGCAATTCCTACGGGCGAAATTTCAGTTACAAAATGTACAGCCTAGCCGTCCTGAAACTGATAATAAGACAGGGGAACTGCCATGATGAGGGCACTACTTTCTCTTATTAATGGGCTCATAGTGTTACTACTTTTGGTTGTGCTCCTCCCGAAGACTCCTGTCTATGCCGCAGAAAACACAGCGTCTCCAGCCGAAGTAAAAGTCAACGCTTGGCTGGGTTCTGGCTCTGAGCCAGAGGAGAAACTTTGGGCACCAACCGAGCAGATTCTGCTGCAAATAGAGGTGTCGACAAATCGTTGGTTTACCTCGGGCACTCAGATAAAGGGCATTGAAATCGCCAATGTCCTCGTCAAACAGCGTAACGCCTTTGCGGTGAATTATACCGAACAGGAAAACGGCCAAACTTGGTCGCATCAGCGTTGGGAAATTGCGCTATATCCCCAGGCCAGCGGGGAATATGTCATTCCTGCTGCAACTGTGTTAACCCAAGTTGCCGATGAGAGTGGCCAAAAAAGGTCTGTCACGCTTATGACACCATCGATGCCTTTTCGGGTCGCCCTCCCGAGTGCAGAACTCGCAGACTCTAAGCCATGGTTTGCCGCTTCTAAAGTACAGCTGGTTCAGGATTGGAGTCTTAAGGAGGGAGATGTATTAACTGTGGGCGACAGCCTAGTCCGCACGATTAAGATTGAGGCGAATGATACTTTATCTGTGTTAATTCCCCATTTGATGCCGATGGATGTATCACCAATGTGGCGGGCGTATCCTAATTCCCCTGAGCTTGTCGATAAACAAAATCGTGATGGTTATGTCTCGACGAGGCAGGATAGCCAAACCTACGTATTGCAACAGGGGGGAGAGGTACATTGGCCTGAGTATCAACTCTGGTGGTGGAATACTCAGACTGGACAATTAGAGCAGATTCAGCTTGAGGGGAAAACGCTTAAAGTGCGTCATACCTTAAGCTCATGGCTGCATTATTATGCTTGGCATATCGTGGTTTTTTTGCTCTTAGCGACAGGTACATGGCTGATAGTGATGGGCCTAAAACGTTACTATCATAACCATCCTACGCCTCTGTGGCTGTCCTTTTATCGGTCTCTTTTGAAGGGGGAGTGGGGGCGTTGTCGACAACTTCTGTATCAAAGATTAAGGGACCGTAAGCAGGTGTTGGCACTCTCGCAGCTATCGCAGGAAGCTGAATTACAGGCTGCTGCCCTACGAGTTCAAACCGATGGGGCAAAACCCCAAGATTTTCGCAGCCTGTGGCAGGCTATTAGGCAGTCAACGTCTAAATGGAGTAAGTGGTGGCGTCTACCAAAAGCCCTGCCCGCACTCGCAAATGTTGAGGTTAGGAAATCTGACGACAGTGCCTAGCGGGTCTTTTGGTCATCATGACGCACTTTGGGAGTATAGATTTAGCTCTTGCGATTCCTTAAAGTAAAAACATTAGCATGTTCAACATATTAAAGGGGATTAGCGGATGATTGATGATCAATACCAGAAAGGGCTTGCAGTACGTTGCGAAGTGATGGGCGATGACTATGTGGCTAAAGCACTAAGAAGCGCGACCGATTTTACTAAACCATTGCAGGATCTGGTGACCGCAAACTGTTGGGGTGAAGTGTGGGTGCGTGAAGGCTTATCGAGACAGACTCGCAGTTTAATTACCATCGCAACCCTTGCAGCCTTAAAGGCGCCAGCTGAGTTAAAGGGGCACGTTCGCGGCGCGCTACGTAATGGATGCACCGTGAGTGAAATACAAGAAGTGCTTTTACATTCAACCATGTATTGCGGGATGCCATCGGGCATTGAAGCCTTTAGGGCGGCTAAGGAAGTCATTGAAGAGTGGCAAGCCGAGCATGGTGAATAAGTCAGTGGAAAGTCATTCAGCCGTTAGTTGCTAGCAATCAGCAGGGGCTTATTAATGTCGTACTCATGAGAACCAATGCTTGTTAACCGCACTCGACAAAAATAAGACCCTGTAGTTTGTTAGATTGGCAATTCTAGCAAAACGTTAATCAGGTTTAGCTGCCTTAAATTTCTGGATTAGTTGCTTTACTGTCGACTTGGCCAATCACGGTAATATCGCTCAGGCTAGATAAGGTTCCCCACTGCTGAATGGTCATCATGCCAGTGATTTCCTGGGCGGTGAAACTTAATCTTAGGCCATCTTTTTTATAATCTTGGGGAAGGTTCTTAGGCAAAATTTGCTTACCGTTGTCGGCAACGATTCCCCAAAAACCACCTTCCAAATTGATATAACGTACTGTTCCTTCAAGCATTACGCCTTCTCCTGCTGGGGTGATACTCGGTCTCATATAGCCACCATTGGCGGGCGGTTGAACACGGGTATTTCCGCCCGTTGTTGGTTGAGGGGATATGGGCTGCGTTGTAACAGGGTGCAGCGTTGCGGGATCAGATGGCGTAGGCGCACTGGCAGGTGCTGGAGTTGTGTCAGTGGTTTTCGCTTCAGTCGGCGCATTGCAACCTATCAGCATAACTGAAAGAGCAAGACTGACGGTCTGTTTGCAAAGTGGGCGCATAAAAACTTCCTTATAGCGTTTGCGTGATAACACCACTGTAACAGAACTGCCGAGGAAAGGGCGATAGGCTTTTGTAGCTCAGTGGGCTTAGGGATGTATAGGGTGAATATTGCGGATTAATAGAGAGATAAAACTTAGGGGCATGTTTGCCCCTAAGTTTTTGCTTTTAAATATAAAGATAACCAGCGATTTATCTTTATGGATATAACAGTCGTTATTTTTGCAACTGAGCCTTAGCCGCTTCAACCTTGGCAAAGTCTAAGCCTAATTCGAGAACCGCCTCTTTGATAAGGGCTGGGTTTTGCATGACTAACGCCATTAATTGCTGCAGTTTTTCAGGTGGAATACCTAACTGGCCAACGATGCCCATCGCCATTAACGGGTTATCGGTTAACGCTTGAAACAACTCGTTGATTTTAGCGTCGGTGACATTGTGTTCTTTTAAGATGGCAATAATTGGATTCATTGCGATACCTTGAGGTCATTGGGTCAATTAATGCTGCCGATGTTACCACAGATAGTGCATTTAAGGACAAATCTAGCGTAGAGGCAACAGTGATTTGCTGTGTTTTAGGCCGTAACTTACCTGCCTTAAAAGGCGCTTTATTAAGTTAAACAACGCCGATATTTAGCAAAATACCTCGTTTTATTGGCTTTGTAGGCCTTTATCAGTTATCGATGAAATGAGATTAATTATCGTTAATCTATTTTTACGATATCAGTCATCGATTTTAATCATTTCAATTAGTTATCTAGGCTCTCTACACTTAATCACATCGGTTGTGGTGACAGTGTTTATGCATTACCTGAGTTTTACACATCGATTTACACTTTGAGCAAGGCTTGCGGTTCGCGTTGAACAGCAAGCGAATGTCGGATATCAGCGGGGGCGGATATCTTAAATTTTTTGGAATGAATAATAGGTATTTATGATGAAAAAAAGATCGAGTCCTACCTTATCAGCTCTGACCCTAGCGGTTACTTTGGCATTAGGTGCTACTTCAACTATCGCTCAGGAACAACCTACGGGTAACCAATTCTGGTGGCCAGAGACGTTAAATCTGGCTCCACTGCGTCAAAATGCTGTTGAATCAAATCCATATGGCAGTGATTACAACTACGCAGAAGCATTCAAATCATTAGACTTAGAAGCCGTTAAGAAAGACATCAAAGCGGTGATGACCGAGTCTCAAGACTGGTGGCCATCAGACTACGGTCACTATGGTCCATTCTTCATCCGTATGGCGTGGCACAGTGCCGGTGTATACCGTATTTTCGACGGTCGTGGTGGCGCTAACGGTGGTCAACAACGTTTTGAACCATTAAACAGTTGGCCAGATAACGTTAACTTAGATAAAGCTCGCCGTCTGTTATGGCCAATCAAGCAAAAATATGGCAGTAAAATCTCTTGGGCTGACTTGATGGTATTAACCGGCAACGTCGCGATGGAATCGATGGGCTTTAAAACCTTCGGTTTTGCTGGTGGCCGCAGCGACGATTGGGAAGCAGAAATTGTTAACTGGGGTAGCGAGAAAGAGTGGCTAGACAGCAAACGCCGCAATGAAAAAGGTGAACTGGCTAAGCCTCTGGCTGCAGTACAAATGGGTCTGATTTATGTTAACCCTGAAGGCCCTAATGGCGTGCCTGATCCGCTGTTATCTGCACAGGAAATTCGTGACACCTTCGGCCGTATGGCGATGAACGACGAAGAAACCGTTGCGCTGATCGCGGGTGGCCACACCTTTGGTAAGGCACACGGTGCACATAAGCCTGAGAAATGTGTTGGCGCAGATCCCGCTTCAGCCGGTACTGAAGAGCAAGGCTTTGGTTGGAAAAATAAGTGTGGTAAAGGCCACTCTGAAGACACTGTGACCAGTGGTTTAGAGGGGGCTTGGTCTGTGAGCCCAACCAAGTGGACTATGCAATATTTAGATAACCTATTCGGTTATGACTGGGTGCAAACTAAGAGTCCAGCAGGTCATATTCAATGGATCCCTAAAGACGGTCAGGCAGCTAATCTGGTACCTGATGCGCACGTAGCGGGTAAACGTCATGCCCCAATCATGTTCACATCAGACTTAGCACTTAAGGAAGATCCGGCATACCGTGAAATTTCTCTGCGCTTTAAGAACGATCCTAAAGAGTTCGAACTGGCCTTTGCTAAAGCCTGGTTCAAGTTGACTCACCGCGATATGGGACCAAAAGCAAGATACTTAGGTAGCGACGTTCCAGCTGAAATGCTGATTTGGCAAGATCCTATCCCAGCAGTTGATCACGTGTTAATCGATAACGCTGACATCAAAGCGTTAGGTAACAAGATCTTGGCTTCTGGTGTGACGGTTCCTGAGTTAGTCAGAACCGCTTGGGCTTCTGCGAGCAGCTTCCGTGGTACCGACATGCGTGGTGGTGCAAACGGTGCGCGTATTCGCTTAGAGCCAATGGCTAACTGGGAAGCAAACAATCCGAAAGAGTTAGCTAAAGTGTTAGCGAAACTCGAAAAAGTACAGAAAGACTTTAACAGTTCACTGAAAGGTGGCAAGAAGGTTTCTCTGGCTGACGTGATTGTACTCGGCGGTAGCGTAGCTATCGAGAAAGCGGCTAAGGACGCGGGTGTAACAATATCTGTTCCATTCACACCAGGTCGTATGGATGCGACACAAGCGCAAACAGATGTGGCATCATTTGCCGTACTTGAGCCAACAGCAGACGGATTCCGTAACTACTTTGGTAAGGGCAACGCTCACTCACCAGCTGAAATGCTGATTGACCGTGCAGCTATGCTGAACCTGACTGTGCCTGAAATGACCGTATTAGTCGGTGGTTTACGTACTTTGGATGCGAACAGCGCTGGCGTGAAACATGGTGTGTTCACCGACAAGCCTGGCACCCTGAGCAATGACTTCTTCGTTAACTTACTCGACATGTCTACCAAGTGGAGCAAGTCTGAGAAAGAAGAAGGTATCTACGTAGGTCAAGACCGTAAGAGCGGTAAATCGAAGTGGACAGCAACACCTGTAGACTTAGTCTTCGGTTCACATTCAGAGCTGCGTGCAGTATCTGAAGTGTACGGTGCCGCTGACGGTAAAGACAAATTCGTACAAGACTTTATCAAAGCTTGGACCAAAGTCATGAACGCTGACCGTTTCGATATCTAATTTGATTTTGAATCAAAAGCTTAAGTGTTGGATTAAGTTGAGATTAGCGTAAGTAAACCCAGTTATATAAGTAAATTATAAGTCCATCCGCAACCTCCTGTGCGGGTGGACTTTTGCTTTAGGCATTTTCTAAATATTGATAATGGTGTAACCACTTTGTTGGGGAAGTGTTATGGCATCAACTAAAGCGTTTGCTTATCCGCTGCTGCCAAGTAGTATCGGTATATGTCTTTCTTTAATGAATGAGTCAACATGGGTCTAACACATAGTGCAACTCAAGTCGGAAGAGCCGCTTATCCTCGACTGACCAATGCCTTCGGTCCAACCTTACAACGTGGGTTCACTGGGCTGCAGGTTTTATTGATCATCTTAGTGACTATCGCCGTGACGATAGGAGTGACCTTTTTTGTAGTACGCAGTTATATCTTCCCAAAACCGCTGACGCCAGTGAGTTTAACGGCAAAGGAAGAAGCCAAACTCGATAGCAAATTGAGCCAACTCGGCTGGCAGAGTGATCGCAGTACAAAATCAAATGCGACAAACACAGGCTCTGGCAAGACTTCGGGCAACCTTTCTGACAAAAATTCGACCAATACAGATGATTTTCAGCCCGAGCCCTACCGTGAAAACCCTGAGAATAGAAAAGTTACCTTTAGCGAGCGTGAGGTAAACTCCATCATTGGTCGTAATCCCGATTTTGCTAAACGTATCGCCATCGATTTTTCGGATAATCTTGCCAGTGCCAAAATTCTTATCCCTATTCCACAGGATTTTCCGATTATGGCGGGGGAAATATTAAGAGTGAATGCAGGGCTCGATATTCATCTCGATGCGAATCGTCGCCCGAGTGTGGCCTTAGTAGGGGTAAGTTTAATGGGCGTGCCTATTCCCAATGCTTGGCTTGGCAATATTAAGAATGTGAATCTGGTGAGTGAGTTTGGTGACCGCGGATTTTGGAATGCCTTCGCCGATGGTGTAGAGGATATTCATATCCGAGAAGGTGAGTTGTATATCCATTTACGGCCTTGATATGAGTTAAAGTAGAGTTCTCTGGAAGAGCCTACTTATTCGATCACTAATTTACGATTGTGAGAAAAATAAATGGGGGCATAAAAGCCCCCATTTATATAGGTAACATCAACCGTTAATCGTTACTTTTTACCTTTCTTTTCGACGGTAATGAAAGCCACTTTTGGTTTATCTTGAAAACAATCGCTATCTCCAGTCTCCACCACAATGGCATAAGTACCATTTGTGAGTGCAGATAAATCGGCATTGTAGATATATTGCTGTTCTACAGGGTCATAACGCATGATATTGCCAGAATCAGCACTTGATACTGAACTTGCTGCTTCGATTACCTCACCAAGCTCATTTCCTTCATACGCTTTATAAATCCAAACTGTCGGCTGAGCATCTGATACTGGATTTTGATTAGCATCAAACAGTTTTATTTTTACAGGGATAACACGGCCATTGCCAAAAATACTGTTACCTTCGGGATTGATCGGGGGCAAGAAGCCGCTGAAATTGTAGTAAATACCCATCATTGCGCTATCGTCACTGGAAGTGTAATGGCTATTACCTTTATAGGCGGCAAATAAGTTGTGATCACCAACTTTTAGATTATTGACGTTGTATGGCAGATTGGCCTCACCACTTCCATCTGTCATGGCAGAGTCAACTGGTTCGCCATCAATCATATAGTTTACAGTCGCATCGGAAATAACTTTTTTGCTGCTAGTTTCAAAGAGGTTGGAAGTTAAATTAACTTCACCAGCTTGATAGGCAAAACATTGGCTGTCCTTAACTTTTAGCGTAGTGCCAAGTTTGACAATATTTTCTTCTTCAACAGTGAAGTTGATGTGCGTATCTTCAGCTTGAAGCACATTATTCTTATTGACTTCATTAGAATCAGGACTGGATGTTTTAATATGAATTTGTGCTTGGTTAGCTTCATTTGGCAGGTTGAAAGAAATATCAAATTCGCATGAAGACTCTGCAACTGTATCAGGATCTGCAAATGTACATGTAGTAGTTGAAAGTTGGATATTTAGTGCATTGTTTGCTGGGGACATGGCACTAAATGTAATGACATTATGTTTGTTATCATAAAGGGTTGGAGCGCCGTTTCCTGTATCAACTTTCCATTTAAGTGTTAATTTCACTTTTGAATTAACAACGAAAGGTGTTGCAAAAGTTAATTTTTCCTTGTCCGCCAACCTACTTTTGAAATCATCTACAGTAATATCATTGATTGTTAGGCCAGTAATTTCATCAAGGTAAACAGTATCCTTTGCATAAGCCGATGTGGCGAGTAATAAAGCCACACTACCCGCAATAATATTTGCACGCTTTAGAATTGAAGCATTAAACATGTATATACACTCCAAAAAGGGCAGTCCTGCCCATTGATAAATTCAATGAGGCAGCATTACGCATCTTCGGAAATATTCCACGCTCGGCCTCAAGCGCAGATTTATTTTAATTCTTGGCCAAAAAAGTTGCAGATAATCATTCGGTATAAAGTGTGATGCTTGTCACATTTTTCGTAAAATTTAAATACCCATTAAATTACGAAATTAACGTTTTCTACTTTTAAAAATTGAGAGGGTTTACATTAGATTGATAAGTGAGCATTAATCGCTAGGAGATGTCGATTTCGTCCTCAAATATATGTAGTGGGATTTATATACGCCGAGTTTGGTTTTGATGTGCTTCTTAGATTGGTTTTTGGTTTAACTTTGGGTTTTGCTTTATTTTTGAGCAGTTTTAAGAGGTTAGTTTTGCTTCATAAGCCCCATAGCTTAGATTTCACAATATCTTTTAGGTGTACATAAAATAATCGTGACTGTTTGTGATTCGTCAAAGTTCTTAAAGGTGCAGTTAAATAAGATGGCTATTTTATATAGTGAATCTGAGTGTTGATTTGGGGTTTAAAGTCTAAAAAAACGTTTTTCAAGTATTTAATGCTGAATATGTTTGTGTTTTATGTTTTAAAATCTATGTGTTGTTGTTATTGTGGTTTTTTATTTGGCTTAAAGCCTGGGGTGAGTGAGATGTGATAAGTAGAAAATAACCTTCGGCATGTTCAATGTTTGCTCGGAATTGGCATATTGTTTAAACGTGATGAAAACAACGGATGGTTTTTTAAATACGAGATGCAATTGGGTTGCATAAAGACAAGATATTTTGAGAGGCAAATTCTTGCTAGTTTGCGTTGAGCGCTAATTCCGAACTATTCATTTTCGGTCAAAGGTGCCCTAGGGCATCTTTTTTATTGCGCTAGTTTTGGGGAATTTGCTGCATTTTATACAGAACCGAAAACCATTTAACCATCATTTTATTCATAGTGTATTGATTCATTTGGTAAAAATGAGTAAGGCCGTTCAATCGCGCTACGTAGATCATTTAAAGAGAATACTTTGGCAAAGCGGCCAAAGGATTTCCCCTCAAATAGACATTCCACCACGGGTAGGCTGAATACTTGGTACTCCGCGGCAATTTCGCTGTGCTGTGTGCAGTCTATGTAGGCCATTTGCATCAGCGGAAACTCCGCTGCGAGCATGTCGGCAATTCGCGGTTTGAGGTTCTGGCATACACCACAATCCTGTGAGCCGAAGAGTAATAGCAGAGCTGAATGCATATTTATTAATGAAGTGAGATGTTCCATTGAGTCAATTTGATGGATTGATTGTGTGTTCATCGTTTTTCCTAAGGTATTTTGGGATAGTTTGGTGTACTCACTTGTTTACAAGTTGATATTTTGGTTTTGAATTGCCAGTCAATAATTTTGCATTTAATTAGTTTTGAAGCATCAATTGTCACCCATTGCTTTTTGGGTGATGCCTTGTTTTGAATGTAGCCATTTGTACCAAGTGTCGGTGCTAAATTGACCGTCAACGGTTTACTTGTGATTATTCGCGATGTTTTAAAATTGTTACCACTTGGTAGCTATAAATAATTTTTATTGTGAAATATAAGGGCAAGTAATGCTTACAATGAATAAAGTCGCCGTGATGGTGGCTACAGCTTTGTATGTTGGTAGCGGTGTCGCTTCAACTGCTACTGTTGCGCCATCTGATGAGCTGAACTCCGTTTGGGCAACGCAACCTGCGGATTATGCTCCGCAGCCATTAGCAGAAGAATCCTATACTTGGGAAAACCAAGTTAATAAAACAATCAAAAAACAGCGCGAAATCTTCACTGCTGAAGCCGATATTCATGGTGTACATAAGTACATTGTACAGCTAAGTGATGCACCTATTGCGACTTACGATGGTGGCGTTGCACAACTTGCCGCGACACAAAATACGGTAGTCAAAGCACGTGGAACTAATACTCCGCTTAACTTGAATCAACCTCAGTTAAAAGCTTATAACAATTACTTGGCTGAGAAACGCGCGAGTTTCGTTGCCCAAGCACAGGCATTACAAGGCGTTGATGTCAAAGTTAGCCGTGAGTTTTCGGTTGCATTAAACGGTTTTGTTACTGAACTTACACAGGAACAAGCTCAACGTCTGGCTAAAGTACCAGGTGTTAAGCGTATTACCCGTGAAAAAATCTATGAGTTAAAAACGTTTAGCACGCCAGCTCAAACTGGCGCGACGAGTGTTTGGAGCTCTAGCGCACTCAATACGTTGTCTAACAAGGGTGAAGGCATGGTAGTCGGTATTATCGATACCGGTATTAACTATGATCATCCGTCATTTGCAGAAGTCGGCGGCGATGGCTTCAAACATACTAACCCTAACGGTTCGGGTAAGTTCCTCGGCGATTGTGTTGACTCACCAGAGTACTGTAACGACAAGCTTATTGGTATTTACTCTTATCCAGAAATCACCCAAGCCTATACTGACCCAGTGTTTGCTGAAACTCGACCTGCAATAGGTTTGGACTATAACAGCCACGGTTCACACGTAGCTGGCACTGTTGCTGGTAACATCATCAAAGACTTAATCCACTCAGGTCCCGATTTTGCCGCTCAGAGTAAAGGGGTTGAAACGGGTCTTAAGTTAGACCAAGTGTCTGGTATGGCTCCACACGCTAACATTATTTCGTATCAAGTCTGTTGGCCAGGTGGTTCGGGAGACCCATATGCGGGTTGTCCAAGCTCTGCTATTGTCGCTGCAATTGAGCAATCTGCCATCGATAACGTTGATGTTATCAATGCTTCTTTAGGTTCGCTTGAAGAAGATCCATGGTTAGACCCAATGGAGCAAGCATTCTTAAATGCGGCTGCATCGGGTGTATTCGTCGCTGTGGCTGCGGGTAACTCGGGCCCAGACTTAATGACTGCAGACCACTCATCTCCATGGGTGACGACAGTTGCAGCTCACACTGCTGATCAAATTGTCGGTTTCAAGAAAAACACCGTTGAGCAAATGTCGGGCGGTGCTACGGCTGCTCCAGCAGATATCATTGGTGCAACCCGTAACTTCAATTCAGTTACAGGACTGATGGTTGATGCGAGTAAATTCAAAAACGCTAATGAAACCGTTGCGTCTGCGATTAAAAACTGTGATAAGCCGTTCCCTGAGGGCACATTCGATCTGGCCGATAATCCAGATACTGAAATTGACGAAAGTGCACAAGACGTAATTGTTCTGTGTTCTCGCAGCTCTTACCCTCTGATGACGAAAGCGGCTAACGTTAAAGCAGGTGGTGCAGAAGGTATTGTTATTGCAAACCAATCATCGGTATTGGATTCGAGTGCCCCTGAAATTCCTTATGCGGTTCCAGGTTCACTGATTAAGTTTGCCGATGGCGCTAAACTGCGCACTTGGTTAGCGACTGGCTCAGGTCATATGGCGACGATTACAGCTGGTGCGGCTGAAATTAAAAATGTAGATAAAGAGCGCGTCGCTCACTTCTCTGGCCGTGGTCCATCTTACTTTGGTATTGATACCCTGTTTGTGGATATCGCAGCTCCAGGTGTCGATATTTTCGCTGCTGCATCAGACGATCAGCCATTTACCAAAAACCCTTCAGCAGGTGATTGGGCGACCTTATCAGGTACTTCCATGGCGAGTCCGCACGTGGCAGGCGCTGCTGCGCTACTGCGTCAATCGCACCCAGATTGGACACCAATGCAAGTCCAATCGGCACTTCTGATGACGGCATCGAACGATCTGACAAACTCTAGCTTCTTAGATTTCTATTCAGATTTCAATGAAACTTCAGCTCTGCAAGATGTGGGTGCGGGTCGTATGCACGTTGAGTTAGCCGATAAAGTGGGTCTGGTGCTCGACGAGTCTATGGATAATATGGCGACTGCTAACCCTAATCTGGGTGGACGTCCTAAGAACTTGAACACGGCGTATATGGTCGATAACGAATGTCCGACAGAATGTTCGTTCGTGCGTACCTTTACCGCAACTGAAGATGCAACTTGGACTGTTAACGCTGAAACTTGGTTCGGTGATTTTGATATCAGTGTTGCACCACAAAGCTTTACCATTAAAGCAGGTGAAAGCCAATCTATCGTTGTGACCGCTAAGACGAGAAAGAATGTTGCAGGTACTAGCGTTATTGATTTAACCGGTAACCAAGGTCAAATCGTGCTCACTTCTGATAATCCAGCATCTCCAGTGCTTGAACTACCAGTGTGGACCTATGAAGGTGATTCTGGTTTACCTGATTACTTGAAGATTAACGCACACCGTAAGTCTGCAACCTTAAACGTGGGTCCATTCAATACTGCGGAAATCACCGATTTCACTGCGCGTAGCTTTGGTATGGTGAAGGGTGAAGACAAGACTGTTCATCTGTATACCGACAAAACGGGTGCCGATCCGTTCGACACCATTGAGATTGATGGTAAAGACGTTGTGAATTACAACCACGTCGAGTGGACTGATGTGCCTGAGGGCGCTAAGTTACTAGCGGGTAGTGTTGTCGGAAGTGATTACGGTCGCGTACTGGTATTTATGGGTCAAGACACAGATGGTGACGGTTTACCATCAATGGATGAAACCCTATGTATGTCTACCACTTACACGATTGCTAACTTCTGTACCATCACTAACCCACAGGCGGGTCGTTACTTTACCGTCTATATGAACCTAGCGACTATCTCTACCGGTCAAACGGATATGGGTCGTGATATTAGCTTCTCGACCGCGGTTGTTACAGGTGACAACGGTAATTTAACCGTTAAAGCGCCTTCGCAAATCCCTGGTTACGAAGAGTACAACTTAGAACTAGCTTATCATCTGCCAGAAATGGAAGTGGGTAATACTTACTTCGGTGGTTTCGATATCGGTTCTAACGCTAATGACGCGGGTAACTTAGGTTTTGTGCCGGTTATCATCAACCAAATCGACAAAGATGTGACCTTTACTGCGAGTCGTGAAACGGCCCATGCTGGTGAAGTGGTTGAATTCAACATCAATGTGATTGCTAACAATGAAGCGGCTGCCCGTGATTTCGCCTTAAATGCGAAATTCCCAGAGGCTATCCAAATCATTCCAGGTACTATCGTTGCTTCTAACGCAACGCCTGGTACGCCAGTGCTGGAAAATAACAGCATCAACTTATCGGGTGTACAGGAAACGACTAAAGACGTTGTCCGTAACTATAAGATCACGAATAACCAAAATGATCCTATGTGTTCGTTGACTGCGGCTAAATCGCCATACCCTGGTTATCTTGAACTGAAAGAAGGCTTAGGTTGGAGAACGTTAGAAGGTGTTCAAGGTACTTATAGAAATGAGTTTAAGTACAATCTGAAAGACTTGATGAATACCCAGGAAGATATTACCTTCCCATTATTTAATAAGTTTATGATTAACACCATTAAACTCAATCCAGCGGGCCTAATTAGTTTAAATACTGATCGCCGTGCACCAGCCTACCACGTAGAGTTTCCATCTGGTGGTGCTGCAAATGGTATTCCTGAGTTCATCATTGCTCCTTACTGGACAGGTGATAACACTATTCCTGCACGCTTCGATGGCGGTTATGGTAAGTACCACCTAAACGCAGGTATTACCCCAACTTATACTTCTTCACGTGAATGGTTAGTACTGGAGTGGGATAACGTTGAGCGTACTGGCACGCCTGGCCAACTGGTTGACTTTGAAATGTTCTTACGTATGAACATTAACTACGAACCAGGTAACTATGAAATGTTGTTTGCCTATGACAACTTGCAAATGGTTGATGGTAGCGGTTCTATCGGCTTTAAAGCTGCCGATGGTCGTATCCTAGTTGACGGTGACATGCCAGTCGATTTAACTCTAGGTGATTCAGTTGCCTATAACAACTTAGATGCAGTGATCAGCAACAAGTTTGTGGTTTGTATGGATTATACCGGTCCAGAAGAGTCACAATTCAATGTGAAGTTCAATGCCTATGTGTCTGAAAAGGCTGCGGGTACCACGCAAACTCTGATGGTTGAAAACCACTTAGCAGGCGCGGATAGCGAAGTGTTAGAACTGCAACTTGAAGTTTCAGGCAACATCACTTTAGCACCAATTGGCGACAAGACGGTGAAGGAAGAAGAGACCTTAACTTTCGAAGTGCTGTATGCGGATGAGAACCAAGTCAGCAACATCATTGAAGTAAGTGGTGATAACTTTACTTCAACTGTAAGTGGTAACACTTCAGGTAGCATTGTTACCTTAACACCTAAGAAGCACTTCCATGGCGAAACGACTGTGACTGTTAAAGTAAAAGACAGTGTTAACCCAGAAGATGCAGCAACAACTAGCTTCAAATTAGAAGTGATTTCTGACGGTATTGAGTACGGCTGTACCGATAAGAAAGCCTCTAACTATAATGCGAATGCTAACAAGGATGACGGCAGCTGTAAGGTGCCTGTGACTCCTGAAGCGGAAGCTGAAGAGAAAAGTTCTGGCGGTGCTTTAGGCTGGTTAGCTTTAGGTCTGCTGCCTTTCGGCTTCAGAAGAAACCGCAAGTCACACTAATCTGCTAATGCTTATCAACTGGTAATAGTTGTAGCTAACAGGCTGAATACTCAGCCTGTTATCCAGTGAGAGAGATAAAAGCCCCAGTATTGCTACTGGGGCTTTTTTATTTTGCAATTTTGAGTCTTTCTTAGTGTCCACACCACTGGGATTCACAGGGAATACCATCGCCATCACCATCCATTTTGGTATCAGGGCAATGGTTTATATAAAAAGTGGCTTCTTCACAGGAAGTCATTTGGCTGCAGTAGGTTTTACCCGATTCGCATTGAAATTTAGATACGAGGGGGAGAGTTTCATATTTTTGCATCCTTGCTACGTCTTCGTTCGTGATAATCGGTGTACCTAAATAGGCTTGATACTTGTTATAGGCAAATAAGCCGATTCCCACGATTAGGAATAACGGCATGATAAGTCGAGGAAATGATCCAGTGGTAGAACTTGGGTTACGGTGCGTGCGTGAGGATTTTTTGAGGTTATTGGAAGCAGCAATGACAGCAACGCCTTCAATTGAAGCGATAACGGCTTTTACCTTACCGTCATTTTGTCTTTGCGCCTGATAGCGAATGCTATCACCCACTTTAGGTTTGCGCGCCATATGTCGTAACACTGAGATATGAATAAAGACATCTTGGTGTTCGGAAGTATCTGGTTTAATAAAGCCAAATCCTTTGTCGTCATTCCATCGAACTAGCATACCTTTTTCCATCAACTTTTCCTTAAGTAAACTGACATTCCCTAGGCGGGGATTGTTGCCTTTAGGTTAAGTTTTGTAAAGGTGTTGCTAGCATCACTAATTTTTGTATCAGAAGAATTGCGTAATTGAACTTAAGCCGAGTACAACTTCTTGGTTTTACGTTCCTTTTTAACTAGATACATGGCTTGGTCGGCGTAATTGATCAGGGTTTTAGCATCGGTACCATTATTGGGATAAATGGATGAACCAATACTGACGCCAATTCGCAATTGGTGCCCCTGTATGATGCAAGGTTCTGTCACCATTTGAACGATTTTACGGATCAGCGGTGGCACGCTTTCTTCATTGGGTAGGTTTTCGAGTAGAATGACAAACTCGTCGCCGCCAAGTCGGGTAATGGTATCAATTTGCCGAATGCTGGCTGACAAGCGTTTAGCGACTTCCTGCAGTAATTTATCGCCTACATCGTGGCCGTATTCATCATTAACCGGTTTGAAGTTATCTAAATCGAGGAACAATATCGCAAACATGCCCTTCGCGCGCTGGGCATGGACTATTGCCTGTTCTAATTTTGTATGAAATAGCACACGGTTGGGGAGGTTGGTTAGTGCGTCGTGGTGAGCGATATGGCGCAAATGTTCTTCTTCGGCTTTGCGCTCCGAAATATCGGTGAGCACTATAACAAAATGAGTGAGTCTGTCCTGTTCATTGCGCACTGTACTAATGCGAACACTAAGGGGAAGGATGCCATTTTCCTCGGTTTCTTTGATTAATTCTCCCTGCCACTGCTCACCCTGTTGAATCAGGTTCACCATCGCCTGATAGGCGTCCTCATTGACATGTCCGGTATTGATAAAGCGATGGGCATCGTATTGTAATTGCTGTGCAGTGAACCCAGTAATATCAGTAAACGCTTGATTAATAGATATAATGTTAAGAATTGGATCCGTGATAATAATACCATCGGTACTGGCATTAAATACGGTCGCTGCCAATCTCAGTTTATCTTCAGCCTGTTTACTGCTGGTGAGATCCATAAAATACGCAACCCCCTCTTGGGTGCTGCCACTTAAAAGGCTTCCCCCTAACATCACCGGAACTAAGGCGCCGCTTTTACTGATCAGTAATTTTTCATACTGATTACAGTGCCCTGTAGTGAGTAATTCCTCTATCGCGATAGCATCTCTCGCTTCACATTCTGGAGGGGTTAATAGGCGCCAATTGACTAAACCTGCATTTAAGTCTTCGCGATCGTATCCGATCATTTGTAGGAAATGATCATTGGCATCATGGATATCGCCATTCACTTCCCATGAAATAATGCCGATAGTGTCTGAGTTTTTAAGACTGCTAAAGCGTGACTCGCTGATCAGCAATTGTTTCTCTGAGCTTGCGATGCTGCGAATAATCTGGCGGCTGGCGAAGGTGGCGATACTGATAAACAGTAGCAGTGAGCCAAGGCTTATCCACCAAGTCACATTTTTTACCCAGCGAGCGCCTTCACTCAAAACGGCGGAAAATTCGATCTCAAGGTCGAGTAATTCTTCGTTTAATGCGATAAGTTGCTGTCGATATTGAGCGAGGATCCCTGGTCTGCCGCCAAAGAGCGTGATTTCATTGTGCATCGAGTCTGCTAATAGCATCGTGGTTTTGAAGCGTTCGTCCGCTAAAGTCCATATTTCGATGGCTCTTTGCATGTAGTAGGTGGATTGAAAATTCTGAAAGAACCAAATCAGTGATTCGGTATCCCGTTCGTCATTTAATCCCTGAATAAAGCCTGCTTTGGCCTTTAATAGATCAGGGGGATTAGCTAACAGGGCCCTACGGGCACTGTTATCACCTTGCATGACATGGGTCGCCTCAAGATAGCGTTGGTATTCTATTTCGTTTTTATTGTAGGAGTAGTGGATCAGATAGAAGGTGGCATCCTTTTGCGCCTTTGCCCATAACCCCTCGCCACGAACATAGGTTCTGACGCCATCGAAAATATTTCCTCGGATATAGATAAGCGCGGCTAGGGCAAAACAAATCCCAAAAAACATACCAATAATCAACACGACCTTAGGGACGGTTGATTTTGAGGGTTGACGTAGCCGATGTAGGATTTGTCTAAGCTTAGCGAACATGCGATTCCTCGTTCCTAGTAAAGTGCAAACCAAGAGGCGGAGAGGAATGTTTGGACGCCGTAAGTTTGTATGGGAGTGGCTTTTTGATAGTGATTCATCTGTTCCTTAGAAGTTATCTGTGTTATCGGCATTTCATCCATAAAAATGCCCAAAAACCTGCCTTTATGAGCCTATGTATGAATGTAGCAAACACTGATGGGCTTTCAAGTTAACTGAATGAAATACCATAAATTTAATTAATTAATCGCACTATTGTGGGCTGGTGCTCCGATTCATTTCTAAGCGCGCATTTTCGAGATAAAGCTCAAACAATCCCTCTTGTTTCATTTGCTTTAGCGTTTCACTCAGTTTTGGGGCAAGCAATCGATGTCGTTTGTGTAAATAGGCGAAGCTGATGAGGGTTTCTAGGTCGACGACTGAATGTATTTTGCTGTGTTCAAATTCGGCCTTTTGTAGAAGGGGAAATCCTATTACGGCTGTATCAATATAAATATCGATTCTATCGTGCAACAGCTTACGGAACGAATTTACAGGGGAGGAAGAGGTGGTCAGGCGCTCTGCTGGCAAAAGGGTTACAAGTTTTTGCTCCGCGAAAAAGATGCCGCGATTATATTCGACGCGATAGGGGAATTGTTTTAGCGAGTCCCAATCCACCAATCTAATATCAGGGTTACGCGCGAATGCGAGCAATTTAGTCTCCAGAATAGGCTCTTCAACGCGGACAAGGTTTTGAAATTTCATTCCGTAGGAAAATACGCGGGCCGGCTCTCCATCCACTTTGCCTGAATCGGCTAACAGGCTGGCACGCATGGCAGGAACCACTTGATAGGAAAATTGATAGCCAAGACGTGCAAAGGCTTCGGTATAAAGCAGCTCACCCCATCTGAAATAGAGGTTGTGTTTTGGATCGGCATAAAAGGCCATTGTGAAGGTCGGATGCTCTTGGTTTTGCTGTGTTGCACTTTGCTGTGCTGGCAGCTCTGATGCGTGCAAGCTGGTCAATAGCAACAGACTAATGCCAAAACCAGATATCCCCGAAAATAAATATTTTACTGTCATGGGCATTTCTTTGTTGTTACGTCTCCAAAGTATAGACAGCACATTATGGTCATATGGCGCTAAGGCGGATTTTTCCGGTTAGATTTTCGAGCATCACGGGTAAAACCCCATTGTGGCGGGCTATGCGGTGATACTGGGCGGTTAACGTTATTTATCGATTATTCTTTTTCGGCTGCTTAGATGCAGTGTTTAGCGTCTTGATGACGATTAAGTGCAATCCTACTGACATGCTTTTGCAATCAAATCGCCATTTAAATCATTGAGAATTTGGACGCTCAAAAGGGAGCCCCTCATACACTCTAATAACTCGGTGATGAATTGATGAATATGAAAAGGATTGCTGCAGCCGTTACCTGCAGTTTAATGACGCTTGTCGCCCATGGCGCAGTCTTACCCACCACCCAAACTGACAGCCAGTGGTTTAAGGACAGTGCCGCGAATGTCGAAGCCAAAGCGCAGCTACAGACCCAAACCCATGCTAAAAACGTGATCCTGTTTGTGGGTGACGGCATGGGTATTTCAACCCTGACCGCAGCTCGTATTCTGCAGGGACAAAGCCAAACGGGTAACCAAGGTGGTGAGGAAAACTTCTTAAGTTTTGAGCAGTTTCCCCATACTGCGTTAGTAAAAACCTATAACACTAACCAACAAACACCTGACTCTGCGGGTACGATGACCGCTATGGCAACAGGGGTTAAAACCAAGGCTGGTATTATCTCGATTTCCGACACGAGTCTTCGCGGTAATTGCTTATCTTCCAAGGGCAATGAACTGGTTTCGCTCCTTGATCTTGCTAACGCCAAGGGATTATCGACAGGGATTGTCACCACGGCACGATTAACCCATGCGACACCGGCGGCAACCTACGCCAAATCTCCTGAGCGTGATTGGGAAGGGGATGCTAACTTGCCAGCTGAAGCGGTTGCCAATGGTTGCACCGATATTGCCAGTCAACTAGTGATGCGTGATGAAGCCAATTCATTAAGCGTTGCCCTCGGTGGTGGCCGCAGCTATTTCTTACCTAAAGAAGTCACAGACGGTGAAAACAAAGCGGGCAAACGTAAAGACGGTAAGGACTTAACCCAAACTTGGGTGGAGAACTTCAGCAACGCCGCCTATGTGTGGAATAAAGAGGGTTTCGATGCCATCGATAGTGCCAACACTGACCACCTATTAGGCCTGTTCAATCCCTCCCATATGGAATACGAAGTCGACCGCAATGATGATGTGGGAGGTGAGCCTTCACTTACCGAGATGACCGCAAAGTCATTAGAGATCCTGAAGAAAAACGATAAGGGTTATTTACTTATCGTCGAGTCGGGTCGAATCGATCACGGTCACCACGCGGGGAATGCAAGCCGCGCCCTAAGCGATGCGGTGGAATTATCCAATGCAGTAAAAGCGGCGGTCGATGCCACCAGCAGCGATGACACCTTAATCATGGTCACCGCCGACCACAGCCACGTATTTACCATTGCGGGCTATCCAAAACGCGGCAACCCAATCCTAGGTTTAGTCCACGATGTGGATGGTTCGTTAGCCCTCGCTAACGACGGTAAGCCCTATACGACGCTGGCCTACACCAATGGTCCTGGTGCAGTCGTAGGTGGGCGTGACGACTTAACTTCGGTCGATACTCAAGATAAAAACTTCATGCAACAAGCGCTCATTCCAATGGAAAGCGAGACCCACGCCGGTGAAGACATCAGTTTGCACGCCACAGGCCCAGGTTCAAATCTGGTGCAGGGCGTGATTGAACAGAACGTCATCTTCCACATTATCAACCAAGCCCAGCAGCTTGGTGGCACTAAGTACTAATCGGTCTTTCACGACCTGAGTCTCACTTTTGGAGTTAACAATGAATAAGAAATTACTGGTACTCGCAATGTCAGCCCTGCTGGGATTAGCCGCCTGCGGTGATGATGGCGATAACGGCGTGGCGGGTTCGCCCGGTTCAAATGGAGCTAACGGAGCCGATGGCGCAAACGGTAGCGATGGTAAAGACTGGAGCGCAGTCAACCAATGGTATGTGGATGCGCAGGCCCGCGTGACTAAGGCCGAAGGCTTAACGGTCAATAACGATGTCGGCGCGGCGAAAAATATTATCCTCTTCGTGGGTGACGGCATGGGCGTATCGACTATTACGGCAGCCCGTATTTTAGACGGCCAATTAAAGGGGAATACGGGGGAGGAAAACTCACTATCCTTCGAGACCTTACCCTATGTGGGCTTATCTAAGACCTATAACGTCGATGGTCAAACACCTGATTCTGCGGGCACTATGTCGGCGATGGTGACGGGTGTGAAGACCGATGTCGGCGTGATTTCACAGGCTGAAGGCGTAGTGCGTGCTAACTGCGCATCGACTAAAGATCAAAATCTGGTGACATCATTGGAATTAGCCGCAATGGCGGGGATGTCGACAGGTGTTGTGACAACTGCGCGTTTAACTCACGCGACACCCGCGGCAACCTATGCCCATGTGCCAGAACGTGACTGGGAGGCTGATTCAAACCTGCCAGCAGAAGCCGTCACGAACGGCTGTACCGACATCGCCGCCCAAATGCTCAACTTTAATTACGGCGATGGCTTAAACGTGATGATGGGCGGTGGTCGTCGCAGTTTTATCCCTAAAACCACTGTCGATCCGGAGGGGAAAGCGGGTAAGCGTAACGATGGCCGTGACCTCACCGCAGAATGGTTAGCCAAATACACAAATGCTGCCTACGTGCAGGACAGAGATGGTTTTCTCAATGTGGATGTATCGAGCACAGATCATTTATTGGGTCTGTTCAATTCCTCCCATATGGAATACGACTACGACCGTACCGAGTCGGGAGTGACAGGTGAGCCGTCACTGGCGGAAATGACCGCTAAGTCGATTGATATTTTGAAGAAAAATACCAAGGGCTATGTGTTGATCGTCGAAGCTGGCCGCATTGATCACGCCCACCATGCGGGTAACGCTGCCCGTGCGCTGTACGATACTGTGGCCTTATCAGAGGCGGTGCGTGTCGCGATGGAAAAGACCTCGGCCAACGACACCCTGTTAATGGTCACGGCGGATCATAGTCATGTGTTTACCATTGCTGGTTATCCAACCCGTGGTAACCCCATCCTAGGGCTAGTGAAAACCAACGATGCTAATGGTATCGCTGAAGTGACGAACTCGACCGATGCTAATGGCCTGCCTTACACCACAGTGGGTTACGCTAACGGAATGGGCTATGCGTCGTTGGCGACTGGCGGTGATGAGCGTTATAGCTTCCCCATCGATGGTGGTCGTAAGGATTTAAACTTTGTGAATACCGAGGATGCGGGCTTTCATCAGGAGGCGTTAGTCCCGCTGAGCGATGAAACCCACGCAGGTGAGGATGTGGCGATTTTTGCCCGTGGCCCAAGCGCGGCACTAGTCCAAGGTACGGTTGAGCAAAACCATATTTTCCACGTGATGAACCGCGCAGGTAACTTAGTTGCGAAAGCGGAAGCTGCGTTGGCGGCTAAATAAGCCAGATGCCGATGGTGGGATGGCTCACTATCGGCATTGTTATGGGTATTTCAGAATCAGTTTGGTTTGTAGTGAGAAAACAGATGAATAAATTTTGCTTGGTCACGCTTTTTTCTACCTTGGTCGTATCGGTACAAGTTTCGGCGCAGCCTATCGAGCCCTTAAATACACTGGGCGGCAGTAAGGTAAGTCGTCAATGTCTGCCCTTAGATAGCGCTCATTTAAAAGCACAATATCAAGTGACCAATGCCAAGGGACAAAACTGGTCGATGACGTTGCTGCGTGATGGTCAAGATTTTATTATTCAAAGGGATGCGACCAGCTTTGAGCTATGGTCGGCCAATGGCGAGTATGTGCGCTATTTCCCGAAGGAAAAGCGCTCTGTCACCTATCGTAGGGGGGATTTATTGGCGCTAAATATTCAGCATGACCGCGAGCAGTTATACCATTTAGTGTCTCCGACCTTAACTAAGCGCATGCATAAAACGCTGCTTAAACATGATGGTTGCTTCGATGCGCAAGGCTATGCGGGTAAAGTGAATGGCGTTGAGAGCGAGCTCAATTGGATTGAAGGCATTGCGCTGCCAAAGCAGTTTACCCTCGGTGAGGTTACTAACTTTCAGTTGCAATATAAGTTAGTGTCGGTCGAGCCATTTGATGCTAAGGCTTTTGCGGCGTTAACCCAGCATTATCAAGATATCGATTTTGCCGATGTAGGTGACAGTGAGTCAGACCCATTTATTGCCAAGATGATAAATCAGGGCTTTATTGAACACGGCAGCAGCGGCTTTTACAGTAGCGAAGGCCATGCGATTGGATCCCAAAATGACCATGGTAGCCATGTTCACTAGTCATCATCGCTCGCCTTTGCCCTTAAGCCTTTAATGTCGTGATGGCTAAAAGGGTAGATAGCATGACAAAACAGTTAAGCCCCGAGAGGGGCTTTTTTCTGCTTAGGGTTTTCATTATGCTTGGGAGTTATTTAAGAATTTATTTTAAAATTAACGACTAATACACAGCTGTTATAGGGTAAGTCGTTATTTGCCTTAATTGCGGAGTCTTCGATGGATTTATCCCTGTTAGCGACCTTAGCCATGATTCACAGCGTTGCGTTGGTAAGCCCTGGGCCCGATTTTGCCATTATGCTGAAAATCGCCACCTCCCAGGCACGCAGGACAGCCATTGCTACCGCACTTGGCATTTCCGTCGCCATATTAGTGCATACGATTTTGAGTCTCACAGGGGTGAGCCTAGTGATTAAAAGCTCCCATAACCTGTATCTTCTAGTGCAGTTAATTGGGGCGAGTTACTTGGCGTGGATGGGTTATGGTGCGCTGCGCGCCGTTATCGGGCAATTTTTTAAAGCCAAGACAGAAGTCGAGCTGGTGGGGAGCCCCATAAAAGAATCGCGAGATACACAAGGGAATGAGGAAACCGCTGCTCATCCATCTGTGACTGCTAAACATCTTAAATCAGTGCGTCAGGGTTTTATGACGGGGCTTTATACCAATCTGTTAAACCCTAAGGCGCTGGTGTTTTTCTTAACCTTATTTTCTGCGCTAATCACTCCAAGTGTGACAGTTGCAACTAAGGTCACTGCGTCAGTGCTTCTGTTTAGCCTGTCTTTTATCTGGTTTGGCACCTTGGCGCTGGTACTTTCAAAACCCCAAGTGCAACAAAAATTAACCCGTATTACGCCGATTATCGATGCCATTATTGGGGTGATTTTTATCTCGGTTGCTATCGCGATTGTGGTCAGTCTGTTTAGCGTGTGATGGTCAATGATGAAAAGAACAATAGGATAATAAGCTTATCGAGGGTGAATCCTTAACGGCTGAAATTGTGATCTTCACTATTGGAGCCGATTAACGGTAAGTGAACCGCAATCTGCAATGCCGCAGCAATGAGTCCGTTTATTAAGTTGTGTTAGTAAAATTTAGCAGTAAATAACCAATTTAAGCTTTGATAATATGACTCTAGTTAACCCCAGAAACACTGTGATTGCCGCAAAAAACAGCAATAAGCGGGTTTGGCACTTCATAATAACTGGCGCTCACGACTTCAATCGCGACCTCCAAATGTTGAAGGTCGTCATTTCAGGTTTCGTGGGCGCCTGAATCGGCTGAATGATTAAGCCGTGAACTCTTCTTCCGCTTTTTTGTAGAGTGAGCGAACAGGCTTTTTAAAGACCTTGCGGATCATCGGCTCAAAGAATTCTAGTGGTAAGGTATCCAGCTTGGAGTCGAATGCTGGTGCATCGTACTGACGCACAAACTCTAGCGTGCGCTCATAGTGAGGGTGCTCGCTGTAAGCTTTGTATTGATCTCTGTCCATATTGAGATAGTGGAAAAAATAATAGCCTTGGAAGATAGCGTGGTGCTTGATCATCCAATGATTTGCCTCACTGACAAAGGGCTCAAGAATCGCCGCTGCAATATCGGCATGATTAAACGAGCCTAGAGTGTCGCCAATATCGTGCAGCAGGGCGCAGACCACATATTCATCATCTTTACCATCACGGTGGGCTAGGGTTGCCGTTTGTAAACAATGGGTCAATCTGTCCACCTGAAAACCACCAAAATCACCATCAAGCATCAATAAGTGACTGATAATTCTATCGGGTAACTCTGCGGCATATTCAATGAAGTTTTTGGCAATAATTTGCCAATCCTGAGCCGTGCCATGTTCCATATGGGTAAAGTTTGCGCAGGTTTGGTTTTCTGTTTGCATTATGATTTCCTGATGTAGAGTGTATGAACCTTATCACAGCACAATAGTTGCGGACTAAATGTAAAAAGATTTACATTTGGGCAAAATGTTTGGCGAGGTAAGCAATGGAAAATCTGCAGGCACTGCTCCAAAAATGTCCTGTGCTGTCGGGATTGCCAGCCGAAGGCATAATTGAAGCGGCCAGTTTTGCCCGTGTACGCCATTTCGATGCTAAGGAAATTATCTACAGTAAGGGCGATGCCCACTCGGCCTTATTGGTGATTGCCAAGGGGGCGGTGCGGATTAACTCAGTTAGCTCACTCGGGAAAGAAGTCTCATTGATGATTTTGGAGTCCTATAGCTGGTTTGGTGACAATGTTTTTTCACCCGGTACGCCGCGAGTGTTTGGGGCTACAGCCCACACTGATGCCACTTTAATAGAGCTTCCCGGTGATAAATTTCGCCAATTGCTCGGTAAATACCCTGAGAGTTATCCCTTGGTGCTGGACTTACTGAGCCGCAGATTGTGGGCGGCTATGTCTGTTATGGAGGATGATGCGTTAAGGGGCATTGATGCCCGTATTGCGCGCAGATTGTTACTGCTGGCAGAGCACCAACATAATGCAGTCGATTGTGCAGAGCAATGTGTTGTGAGGGTCACCCGCGAGCAGCTCGCCAATATGATGGGACTGACACGGCAAAGCGTACATAAAGTATTAAAAAAATTAGAAAAACTTGGTGTAATTAGTCTGCAGTATGGTTATATCCGGATTTTGTCGAGTTCAGGGATAAAAGCGCAACTTAAAAAGCTGGAGCAGGAGTGCTAATTAGCTGGGATGGATTAGCCTCCTACTTACACAAAGGTTCGCGATGGGATAGCGCAAACGACGGCTTATTATTTTATCAACTTTAGCAATGCCTTAAAGCGTTCACCCTGCGCTTCATGCTGCAGTTCAAAGAGCAGCGACTCCACATTATTCAGTTTCGCGCCATGTGAGAGCATCATCTGTAGTCCTAGCTGTTTGTTGTCGTTGCTGCGGGACGATACCCCATCGGCTATGACGTGCACGCCATAGCCTTGGTCGAGTAAATCTCGGCAGGTTTGATAAACGCACACATGGGTTTCAATACCTGCAAGTAAGACTTGTGGGCGAGTCGATGTCTTTAACGCTGTTGCAAATTCTAAGCAGGGCCAACCACTAAAATGATGCTTGGCGATAGGCTGAGTGCTTTGCAGCAAAAGGTTTTGGAGCACAGGGCTAGTTGCGCCGAGTTTTTCGGGGAGTTGCTCTAACCACAGAATGGGAATTTCAAATAGCTGCGCCCCTTGGATCAACGTCTGCAGCTGCCTGTGCAGTCCCTCAGTATTATCCATAATTTGGGCGAGCTTGCCCTGCACATCCACTATCACAAGTACGCATTCTTCAGGCTTTAGCATCTGTCACTCCTTTCTTGGCGAAGACTTTTAGCTGAGATTGTTGATTTTTTGCACCACTAGTTAACCTTATTTGGGCAATGGCACCAATAGGGCAAAGGTCGAATAGTGTTTGCACAAAAATTGCTCACTAAAAGAGTGCGCTGCTCCCTATGATGCACAGATATGGTGCATTTTTAATCTTAAAATAAAGCTGAAAATAAAATAAATTAATAAAAAACAACAATTTAAAATATTGGCCTGATGATTGAATTACCTCTGACACAAGTTAATAACAATCGTGTTTTTTGGAGGTCAGGATGAAACTAGTCAGCGCTATCATCAAGCCGTTTAAATTGGATGATGTCCGTGAAGCTATCGCCGGAATTGGCATTGAGGGTATGACGGTGACCGAGGTTAAAGGTTTTGGCCGTCAGAAAGGGCACACTGAGTTGTACCGTGGCGCCGAGTATCAGGTTGATTTCCTGCCTAAGGTAAAATTAGAAATAGCCACTAAAGCAGAAAACCTAGACATGCTGATTGAGGCCATTACCACTGCAGCTCATACGGGAAAAATTGGCGACGGAAAGATTTTCGTTGTCGACTTAGAACATGCAATCCGTATTCGTACGGGTGAACTCGATACTGAAGCGCTATAGGGGGCGAAGATGGAAGAATTAACCAAATTAGGTGTCACGGTCTCTGAACTGCGTTTTGCACTCGATACCTTTTACTTTTTGATTTCTGGCGCATTAGTGATGTGGATGGCTGCGGGTTTCGCCATGCTCGAAGCGGGTTTAGTGCGCTCTAAAAATACCACTGAAATTTTAACTAAAAACGTCGTGTTATACGCAATTGCCTGTGTGATGTATCTGCTGGTTGGCTACAACATCATGTACGTCGACAACACAGAAGGCGGTTGGTTGCCATCTCTTGGCATACTCATCGGCACTCAGGCTGCCGATGCTGATCATGCATTAGAATCTGACTTCTTCTTCCAAGTGGTGTTCGTGGCAACGGCAATGTCGATTGTCTCGGGCGCAGTGGCAGAACGCATGAAGCTTTGGGCTTTCTTACTCTTCTCTGTGGTGATGACGGGTATTATCTACCCAGTTGAAGGTTACTGGACATGGGGCTCAGGTTTTATCTCTCAACTTGGTTTCGTTGACTTCGCAGGTAGCGGTATCGTGCACATGACAGGTGCAGCTGCAGCCATCGCTGGTGTGTTATTACTGGGGGCGCGTAAGGGTAAATACGGTCCAAACGGTCAAGTAAACCCAATCCCAGGCTCTAACTTGCCAATGGCGACCTTAGGTATGTTCATTCTGTGGATGGGTTGGTTCGGCTTCAACGGTGGTTCACAACTGATGGTATCTGACGCTGCTAACGCAAGCTCTGTGGCTAAAGTGTTCGTTAACACGAATACTGCAGCGGCCTTCGGTGCTATCTCTGCGCTGATCGTGTGCAAAATGATCTGGGGTAAAGCAGACTTAACCATGATCCTCAACGGTATTCTGGCAGGTCTTGTCGCCATTACCGCTGACCCATTATCACCCTCATTATTAATGGCCGGTGTGATTGGTCTGGTTGCTGGTGGTATCGTGGTATTTGCTATTGTAGGTTTCGACCGTATCAAGATTGATGACCCAGTAGGTGCTATCTCTGTTCACGGTGTTGCGGGTTTCTTCGGTTTAATGTGCGTTCCTTTGTCGAATGCCGATGCATCTTTTAGCTCACAATTAATCGGCGCGGCCATCATCTTCGCCTGGGTATTCACAGCATCATTCGCAGTATGGTTTGTACTGAAGATGACCTTAGGTATCCGCGTATCCGAGGAAGAAGAGTACAATGGTATGGATGCTTCTGATTGTGGTATCGACGCCTACCCTGAGTTTGTGACAGTTAAAAGTGCAGCTTAAAATCTGCCTAACAACTTGATCCCTTGATACCTTCAAGGGATAGTTAAACAGAGCACTAATATGAATTAGTGCTCTGTTTTTTTATGGATGACGAAAGCTCACAGCAGTAGGAGGTTAGCTATGGGACAGGGATTCAGAGGATTTAGCCTGTTGAACTGGTGTTTTATGCTCATGATGGTCGGTGCGACCTCTACCTATGCAGGAGAGGTAATAGTGACTCGCTCTAGTGAGGAGCCCGTTGATGTGTTTGCCGTTCGCGATCAACTGCTTAAGGATCATGCGTGGCAAGAGTCTCTGAGAACTCAAGAGCAAATTCACATTTTACAGTCACTGCCCATTGGCTGCATCGCACTGCAACATCCCTACCCCTATTTTAGCTGTGGTCAGGAGACTTATCGGCCTTATCGTTATCAGCAGCAAGATGTGTTTATTAAAGTTAACCCACCCAGACAACGCTAAAACAGTTACCCCTGCAATCTAGTCATTCACTATTTGTAACCATTTAGTGGCGTGTTTTTGCCAAGTTGACATAAGCTCAAATAGACGTCACTCAATGGGGATGAATGATGGCAAGATTACGCGCGATTCTTAGTGGGATTCTATTTGGTGTGTTGTTGAGTCTGTTATGGTCTTGTAGCTCGTCATCGCAAAGACCTAAGCAAGAAGACATTGAGGCTCTATTTGCCGATAGCCTCTTTAAACCAGTTAACGATATTCCAAGTGTTGACGCTATTTTTGCCCTACCAGCTGAAGCTGTGACTGAGGCTAGAAGGGCTTTTGAACGGCATAATTTCAGCAGTAAAAGCCCATTGCCTGTGCACCAATGGCTTGCTATGTACATCAATGCTAATCAAGAGGGGGGTAAGAGTCATTTTCGCTATCAGGACAACCTTACTCAAGTGGCGAGTTTGACCTATGACCAGCGTGCGGGCAATTGTATGTCCCTAGTCATCATGGCATCGGCGCTCGCCGATATCTTTAACATCGGCACCGAGTTTCAGGATATTGCTATCGAACCTGTTTGGGATAAGCAGGGTAACTTTTACCTCGTCAATGGCCATGTCAATTTACGTTTTTTGCCCACTGAAATAGGTAACACTGTCTATGTTTCGAGCCATGCGATATTAGTCGATTTTATGCCAGAGCGTACTTTGAGGGGATATCAAAAAACACTGATTAGTCGCCAAACCCTAACCGCCATGTTCTACAACAATATGGCGGCCGAATCCCTAGTTGATGGGGATGTTGATAGAGCTTACGCATTAGTAAAGGCAGGGCTTAAGGCAGGCAATTTTGTCCCAGCATTAAATACGTTAGCGGTGATTTATCGTCATCGGGGGAATAATCATCTTGCTGAGCGAGCCTATCGCTATGCCCTTCAGTTTGACCCTAAAGATATGACGACCCTGTATAACCTAGCGTTGATTTTAGGGGAGCAGGGGCGGCTGGAAGAATGGGCTGAGGTCAACAAAGTGCTCGAATTAGCCCGTATTCAAAATCCTTTTTATTACTATGATATGGCTGAACATGCCTTCGATGAACATCAATATGATGCGGCCTTGACTTGGTATAAGCGGGCGGTTGAAAGGGCAGATTATCGTCATGAATTCTTCTTTGGGTTATCGCGTACCTATTGGGTATTAGGGGATGAAAAGCGAGCCAAACAAAATATGGAAAGGGCATTTGCATTGAGTCGCGAGGCAACCGACAAATTTAGGTATCAGGCAAAATTAAAGGCAATGCAGCAGCATTAAGGCATTCAAGTGTATATATCCATGCTTCCTTGAACGGTTTAATTAAGGCCAAGCAAGCTGAGGGAGCATACTCTTTCGGATTATTCTCATTTCTAGGCAATCTCCCGTTTGCACCAGTCGAATGCACTTAATTAAAGTATTTATGATTTATATTTTTAAAAATATTTTAAAACAATGTGTTATATATGAATTTTTGAAATTTTGACAACTTGGTTGCATAAAATTCGCATACTAGATAAATTGAACTCAGTAGTGCAGTTGAGAATTCCTTTTGCAATAGTAGACACAGCCAAAAAAACTAAGTTGGAGCAGTAAATTATGTTTTATCAGAATGATGACGTTCGCATTAATGAGATTAAGGAATTACTTCCACCGATTGCGATCCTCGAACGATTTCCTGCCTCCGAAAAAGCCTCTGCTACTGTGTTTAATGCCCGTCAGAGCATCCACAATATTCTTACCAAGGATGATGATCGCCTGCTAGTGGTTATTGGTCCTTGCTCTATCCATGATCCTAAGGCTGCCTTGGAATATGGTCAGCGTTTAGTTGCCCTACGTGAAAAGTATAAGAGCCAGTTAGAGATTGTGATGCGGGTTTACTTCGAAAAACCCCGTACCACAGTGGGCTGGAAGGGGCTAATCAACGATCCTTATCTGGACAACAGCTTTAAACTCAATGATGGCCTGCGCACCGCACGTAAGTTATTGGTCGATTTAAACGACTCTGGTATGCCAACTGCGGGTGAATTCCTCGATATGATCACTCCACAGTATGTTGCCGATATGATGTGTTGGGGCGCGATTGGTGCGCGTACAACGGAGTCACAGGTTCACCGTGAGCTGGCTTCGGGTCTGTCATGCCCTGTTGGCTTTAAAAACGGTACCGACGGCACTATCAAAGTGGCTATCGACGCCATTGGTGCAGCCAATGCGCCGCATCATTTCCTGTCGGTGACTAAATTTGGCCATTCGGCCATTGTGTCGACTAAGGGCAACCCAGATTGCCACATCATTTTGCGTGGTGGTCGAGAGCCAAATTACAGTGCGTCCCATGTTGCCGAGATCAGCGCGCAGCTGCAACAGGCCAAATTGGCTGACAATATTATGATCGACTTTAGCCATGCCAACAGTTCTAAACAATATCAGCGCCAAATGTTGGTGGCTGAGGATGTGGCAGGACAGGTGGCTGGAGGCAACCAGGCTATCTTCGGTGTTATGGTGGAAAGCCACCTTGTTGAAGGGCGTCAGGATCTGATCGAGGGCCAACCTTTGTGTTATGGCCAGAGTATTACCGATGCCTGTATTGGTTGGGAGGATACCGAGCGCCTATTGGCGATGTTGAGTGACAGTGTTGCTGCTCGTCGTGAGCACATCGCTTAATGGACTGGAGTCCTACGCATTAACATTAAAGGCGCTTAAGCGCCTTTAATTTTGTTATTTTTTGCTCATTTCAGCTAAGTATTCGTTTGCCTTAGCGAGACTACCAAAGGCGCCAATTAAATTACTGCGGCCCTTTTCCTGAATTTCTGGATTACCTGATTCTATCATCATCCACACCCAAGTCTGGATCAGTGGTAACGGTGGGTATTGAACTTTAGATGAATCCAACATAAAGCTTCCTTTGGTCTTGATTGATTTGGTTATTTTTATTGTTATCGCAACACCGATGTTGTTTCTTTGGCTCTCATCGGAAACGCGGCCAGTAGTCAGCACATCCTGTTGCATAATCATCAGTCCATTGGGCCATTTTGGGTAAAACTGAAAAAATAATCAACAGTTCAAGCCTTGATAGCACAGACTTTTTTAGCGTTTACTGTACTAATAAAAAGCCATGTTGGCTGCGGTTTTACGCTGAGTTTAATTGATTGCAGCTATTGACTAGCGGTAAGTCCTTGGTATGACAATTTTTAGACATCCTAGGGGGTTATGAGTTATTGCGTCCAAGTGTAGAAAATCACTCTGATTTCATTTTAATTTTGTTAATTGAACTTACCTTTCAGCACAGTACTGCTGTTACACTTGGCGGACAATTCTTAAGGTACTCTCCTATGCGCCCATCACTCTATTTCGAAGGTCCGATAGAAAAACTTAATTGGCATGTGCTTAAGTTACTTTGGCCCTATTTACTCGAATACAAAGGCCGAATTACCCTCGCCATGTCCTGCCTTATCGTGGCGAAACTGGCCAGTGTAGGTTTGCCCTTTATCCTAAAAGACCTTGTCGATACCTTAGATGCTAACAAAACCGCACAGCTACTGAGTGTGCCCGTGGGATTAGTATTAGCCTATGGGATGGTGCGATTATTAACAGTCATCACAGGTGAAATCCGCGACACCTTGTTTGGGCGAGTGACCGAGCGGGCGATTAGACGCTTAGGCTTGGCGGTTTTTGACCATTTGCATCGACTGGATCTCGATTTTCATTTAGAGCGTCGTACCGGAGGGCTGTCGAGGGACATTGAGCGCGGTACCAGCGGCGTGAGCTTTTTGATGCGCTTTATGGTGTTCAATATAGTGCCGACCCTGCTCGAAATTGCCATGGTGATTGGTATTTTCTTTTTCAATTATGGAATCGCCTTTGCAGCCATTACTTTTTTCTCCGTTGTTGCCTATGTTTGGTTTTCAGTTATCGCGACAGAGTGGCGCACTGAATATGTGCGTGATGCGGCTAAGGCTGATTCACTCTCTAATACCCGCGCCATTGACAGTCTGCTGAATTACGAAACGGTTAAATATTTCAATAATGAGCGTTATGAATCCGATCGTTATGATCAGGCGCTCGATGAGTGGGAGGTAGCGAAGCGGAAGAATCGCTTATCGCTATTTGCCCTGAACGGTGGTCAGGCGTTTATTATTGCCTTTGCGATGACGGCGATGATGGCACTGGCCGCTTATCGCGTTACCGAGGGTGATATGACCATTGGTGACTTCGTACTTATCAATGCTTTTATGATGCAGCTGTTTATGCCGCTAAACTTTTTAGGCTTTGTCTACCGTGAAATACGTGGAGCCCTTGCCAATATCGAACGCATGTTTAGCCTGCTCGACAAACAGCCGACCATAGTCGATAGCGCCGATGCGATAGATTTTCAGCCGACAAAGGGTGAATTATCGTTTGAGAATGTGAATTTTAGCTACGATGACAGAACCATTTTAAAGGATGTGAGTTTTAAGGTGTCTGCGGGTCAAAAAGTCGCGGTTGTCGGCGACAGTGGCGCCGGCAAATCGACACTCATCAAGTTATTGTTTCGTTTCTACGATGTCGATCAGGGCCGAATTTATATCGACGGACACGATATACGACACTTAACCCAAGAGGCGCTGCGCAGGGCCATCGCCATCGTCCCCCAAGATACAGTGTTATTTAACGATTCCCTTGTGGAGAATATTCGTTATGGGCGACCGAGTGCCAGCGATGACGAAGTGCGTCATGCTATTAAACTTGCCCATCTAGAACAGTTTATCGCCTCGCTCTCACAGGGGTGGGACACCAAAGTGGGCGAGCGCGGCTTAAAACTTTCGGGCGGTGAAAAACAACGGGTTGCGATTGCTAGAGCTATATTGAAGGGCTCGCCTGTCCTCGTGTTTGATGAAGCAACATCGTCACTCGATAGTCGTTCTGAGCAGGCCATTTTGGCGGCATTGCGTGAGGTTGCTAAGGGACACACGAGTTTAGTCGTGGCTCATCGACTTTCTACTATTGTCGATGCTGATCAGATTGTCGTACTGAGCCAAGGGCAAATTGTGGAGCAGGGCACCCATAAGTCACTTTTAGCGTTCGATGGCCTGTATGCCAAATTATGGCGCATACAAAATGAGCAACAACAGGCCACTTCAGAGAATTAACAGCAAGGAACAATTCAGTTTTTATTCAGCTTGGCCTTACTATACTCGCTGCCAAACATAAGAAAATAGGTGCTTGGCATGGAAAATATGGCATTAAGAGTCAATATCGAAGGCAGATTAGAGACTGTGAGCACAGATTGGTTTGCTGTAATGGCGACACTGAAAAAACGTGGCGTCGATATGGACTCTCTGCAACGCATTCATTCGGAATTAAATGCGGGGCTTAAGGTAACAACCCGCCGTTTAACCTTGGCTAAATTGAATCAATATATAGATTTAGCTGGGATTGTACGTGGCGTAAGTTCGGCTAAAACGGCTGCGTGGAATATTCGTTAATGGCTTCAGTAAAAAGTGGGGCTGTTATAGGTTGAGGGAATATACATTGTTATATTCCCTTGTTCTTTGTTGATTTCCATCCTTCGCACAGCAAATTCAGCTTAGTTGTCGATTCATCCATAAGCGTGAGACGAATAATTCGTCCTTCACGAAAACACACCAATTCACCTTCAATTTCCGTTAAGCGATTGCAATTTTTGCAGCTCGTGCTCATGGTCTTGCTGGCTGACAATGGATTTACAATACTGTCTTTCAAAATCTTTCCTTAAAGTAGGTGGTTTAGTGGAAACCATTTACTTCACGAATCTTACCTTTTTCGTGATGTCTATTCAAATTTCTCAAAATTTCCAAAACTTCAGATATTATTATCATAAATACAATTGGTTATTCATATGTGAATAATATTTATCGAGCGATATAGATAAGCCACTTTCGAGCACAATTCGCACATGGTGAGGTTTTAACTGTCTGGGTTCTTGAACGCCACAGGAATGGGCAATTAGGCCTAAGTCGTGGTGTAGATTGTGATGGTAATTAGCCACCCGAACGGATTTATCCTTGGGATCTAAACCTTCTTGTAGCCTGCGATTGTGAGTGGTAATTCCCGTAGGGCAAGTATCTTTGTTGCACTGCAGGGCTTAAATGCAACCCAGGGCGAACATATTCCCCCGCGCAGAGGTAATAAAATCGGCGCCTAGCGCCAAGGCCCAAGCAACCCGAGAAGGCACGATAAGTTTGCCCGATGCAATGATTTTGATACGTTTACGCAGTCCACGCTGGATAAGCACATTAACCAGAATAGGCAGGCTTTCTTTGAGTGGTAGACCGACATAGTCCATTAAAGGTTGCGGCGCGGCGCCTGTCCCGCCGTCGGCACTGTCTAAGGTGAAAAAGTCTGGGGCGGAGGACTCGCCACGCCGTTCGATTTCATCACAAAAATCCTCAAGCCATTGCACATCACCAAGTACCGCCTTTATCCCTGTCGGTTTACCTGTTACTCCACGCACCCTTGCAATCATATCCAAAATATCGCCGACATTTTTAAACTCAATATGACCATTCGGGCTAATGGAATCCTGTCCCTGCGGGATACCGCGGATATGGGCGATTTCTTCGGTCACCTTGATTGCGGGTAATATCCCTCCTTTACCGGGTTTTGCACCTTGGCTCATTTAGATCTCAAACATTTTGACTTCGGAATGGGCGGCAATCGCTCTGAGTTTTTCATCATCTAAATGTCCTTCTGCATTGCGTACTCCGTATTTTGCAGTGCCGATTTGAAACACGAGGTCACAACCGCCTTTTAAGTGATGTGAACTTAATCCACCCTCACCGGTATTTAGCCAGCAACCCGCTTGAGCGGCACCTTGGGAAAGGGCGGTGATGGCGGGGCGAGATAACGCACCAAAACTCATGGCGGAAATATGGCAAATAGCGTGGGTGGTATAGGGGTGTCGGCAGTCGTTACCAATACTGAGTGGCAGTATTGGGGTGATGTCAGAGTCCTGTGTAGGGAAGGCGGTATTCATAAACATAATTGCCCCCGGACAATCTAGGGGTCTTGTTGAACCAAAGGCGATAGTTCGATCGACATTTTTGGCTGCGCGGTATACCCAACTGCGTTCGGCGCGGTTAAAAGGGAGCTCCTCCCTGTCTTGTGCGAAAAAGTATTGTCTGAAGAACTCCCCCTGTTTTTCGAACAAATATCGAAAGCGGCCAATGACGGGGTAGTTGTGTCTAATGGCTTGTTTGGTTTGTACTTTATCGGCAATGTACATATAGATAATGGCAAGAAACCCCAATCCAAGCAGTATTAAAAATAATCCCGAAAACAGATCCAATCCCCACATAAACCAGTTAGTTTTCTGCATTTGAGATCCTCTATTCCTGTCCGTAGTGGGTGGTGATTAGACTCGCCTTCTGGCCATCTTGAATCGAAAGTAAGAACAACTGACTGTAGTCATCTTCTGCCATTGCATTGAGTTCTGGTCCATTGAGCGCTTTGATGATCAAGGGAATGGTATTGGAGTGTCCTACAATGAGCGTATTGCCTTTGACGGCATGGACTTGCTCAACAATTTGTTGGATATGTGCCTCTATCGGTTTCTTTGCTGGCAGCACTGTTACTGTGAGGTGACGGGCCATAGCAATCGGAGCTAAGGTTTGCTGGGTTCGTTGATATTGGGTGGCGATTAATTGCGACAGCGGCGTGCGCTTAAGGGCAGAGATCAGACTTATGGCTCGTAATTCTCCCGCAGAAGAAAGCGCGGGATCCCCGATAGGATAATCGGATTTCTCGGCATGCCTCACGAGAATAATTAGACGGTTATCAGCATAGGCCGAAGACATGCCAAGGACCGCCGAGGAGAATACACATGCAATGGCGAGGACTAAAGCGACGAATATGTTTGGCCTTCGAAATGAGTGATACGGCATCGTTGCCATAGTGACATCCTTTTTGAGCTTGGGTGCTATTTCTGTGGTGAAGTGCAAAATGCTTAGATTGATTTAGTCGTTAAATATTTAAGACTAAATAACTTAAGCACCACAGTATTATTCCTATGTTATTGATACTAATGCACGGGGGAAATTTTCTAAAGTCGCTTTATTTTTAGCCGATAATTAAGCTAACCCGTATTGATTGGATTACCATCATGGAAATCAAGCAAGCTTCTCAAATGCCTATTACTTCATCGTCACAGCGAAAATACGCTGAAAATATGGCGACCAACTGGGAAAACGCTAAATCAGCCAAGACAAGCAGCGCAAGCGAAGCCACAACTAAGCTGACGGTTAGTCAAACGAGCAAACATTTGATGAATCAGGCGATACTTTCTGCTCAGGAAAATGTCTCCCTTAAGTCGGGTGATCAATCGATGACATTGCTTTATCGTGCTGCGATAGAGGCGATTGATAAAGAGCTGGCACCGACCATGGGGGCAAATGCTACTCAAACCGCCTACGACAATAATGTCGATACTTCACCTGAGGCGACAGCCGATCGCATTGTGAGTTTTGCGACTCAATTTTTTAGTATTCACCAGCAGCAAAATTCGAGCATGGGCTTCGATGAACAGTTGAGTAGCTTTATGGACATTATCGGTGGCGCTATCGATAACGGCTTTAAGGAAGCCCGGGATATTTTGTCGGGCCTTAAAGTGCTTGAGGGTGATATTGCCGCTGGCGTGGATAAAACCTACGGTTTAGTACAAGAGGGGCTACAGGCCTTTAGAGACAGTTTTAATAAAAAATCAGATGAAACCTCAAATGCTTAGCTAAGTTGAGCCGGATGTTAACGACATAAAACCCCTTATTAAAAGGGGTTTTTGTTGTCTAGATTAGGGTCTATGCTAGAAGTCTATTTAACATTTGCTTGAGGGCAGGTTATGTGGACTAAGGGATGCGTTATTGAGCGCATTGATTGGAGTGATAAATTATTTTCGCTGCGGATTAAAGCGGAAATCGCGCCTTTTATTCCTGGGCAATTTATTAAACTCAGCCAAGTTCGAGATGATAAACGCATAGCCAGAGCTTATTCCCTCGTTAATTCCCCCGATAAACCCTATGCCGAAATCCTCGCGGTCGCTGTCGAGGAAGGGCAGCTCTCACCAACGCTGCAGCACCTCAATATCGGTGATGAAATCGACATTACCCCAACTGCAACCGGTTTTATGACCTTAGACGAGATCCCTAAAGGGGAGACTCAGGGCAAGCATTTGTGGTTTTTAGCCACAGGCACAGCTGTTGGTCCCTTTCTGTCGATGCTCGATACCGATGAGCCTTGGCAACGGTTTGAAAAGATCGTACTGGTTTATGGTGTGCGTGAGGCTAAGGATTTAGCCTATCTCGATAAATTACGCGCCTGGGTTATACAGTATCCAGATAAGTTTATGCTGTGCCTTTGTATAACTCGTGAAGCAATGCCAGGCGCATTAAGTTGCCGTATCCCCGATGGATTGGTCTCGGGGGAAATTGAGCGTAAAGTGGGGCTGACCATCAGCGCAAAGGATTCTCAAGTCATGATTTGTGGTAATCCGGGGATGATAGGTGATGCACAAATCGCGCTCATTAATAAGGGATTAACCAAAAATTTGCGCCGAGAACCTGGACAAATCACCGTAGAGAAATATTGGTAATGAGCGAGTATTAACTCGTTACCCCGTTAAGCTGATTTTTATTGTATGTAAGGAGATGTACATGAAGTTGCTTTGCTCGCTAGCGTCACCCTATGCCCGCTGCGTTCGTAGTTTAATTCGCTACCTTGGGATTACCGATATTGAGGAAGTGATCATTAACCCAATGGAAAATACTGCCGAGCTGCTCGATGCTAATCCCCTAGGGCAAATTCCCTGCCTTATCACCAACGACGGTGTACCTATCTTTGATAGCGAAGTCATTATGCGTTATCTCGATGCTGAGCTTGGGGATAATCAAATGTTTGGCGGCAAAGCAAATAATTGGGTGTTGCAGTGTCAGTTTTCCTTAATCAAGGGCTTAATCGACAGTTCGGTAAAGCTACGTCAGGAACAGATGCGTGAAGATGAAGGTGTGCGTTCGGCTTTTTGGACTTCACGTTTCGAGCAGGCGTTACTTCGCGGCTTAATGCAGATGGAAAATCAGGCCGTTATTACGCAAACAACCATTCAGGCTCCGCAGTTGGCGCTAATTTGCCTATTGGATTATATCGACTTTAGACACCCAGAGCTTGACTGGCGTAAAGTCGCTCCCGCTACTGCGTTGTGGTTTAGCCAGATGCGTGATCTGCCCGCTTTTATAGAGACTCGCCCGCACTAAAAATAATGGGATTAGTCGTTTGAACGTCTTCCCCGTCGATTTTCGCGGCGATTTTCCTCACCGAAAAGGCCATAGAGATCGTGGGTCACCCCATAGTCCATTCTGCGTTCGTCTTCATTGTGCCGTCTATCATCGTAGTGTTGATAGCGGCAATGGCAATCGGGATAGGTACATTCTTCCATCGGGATCTCAGGGGCTTCCTTTGACAAAAAACGTTTACCTTTGACCTCATTCGCTTTTTCACAGCAGTTGCCATAATGCTCAATACTGACACAGTGAAAACGCTTATCCGAAGTGTCAGGGAGATGTTGCTGTTTATTACTTACTTTCATTGATTTAACAAAATGTTTCCCCTTTTTTGAGCTGCGTTTAAGTACCATAAACGCGAGTAACGCAGCCACGGCGACAAGCAGTAATAACACACCAAACATACTGCCTCCTTATGAATTTTAAGCGAATTAAGGTTCAGTTTAGTTTGATTTGAGATAATCACCAGTTTTAAGTTAATTCTCGCAAAAACAAAATGTTATCACTTATATTGCCCTTGTTGATGGGATCTATTACCCTTGCATAACTGATAATTATTATCATTAATAATTTGAGTACACACTAGGTTCGATATAATCAATTTGGGGAGTAGTCGCTAATGAAAAGGGTAACGTTTGCTGCTTTGTTCGGGTTAATGTCGGTTGCACAGTCTGCGTACGCGGATGAGAAATTAACGGTTTATTCATACCGCCAAGCTTTTTTGGTTGAGCCGATTTTGAAACGCTTTACAGAAGATACGGGAATTAGCGTCAACCTAGTGTTTGCCAAAGATGGCATCGCCGAACGTATCGCCCGAGAGGGGCGTCTTTCACCTGCAGATTTAGTGTTAACTTCAGATTTTTCCCGTCTCGTTGAACTGGTTGAAAAAGATCTAACTTCACCGGTGAACAGTGACAAGTTGAACACGAATATTCCCGCACAATATCGAGATCCCGAGGGCCAATGGTATGCATTAACGATGCGTGTACGTAACCTCTATACGGCAAAAGATCGCCTCGAAACTCAAACGATAAGTTATGAAGAACTCGCCGATCCTAAGTACAAAGGTAAAATTTGTACCCGAAGTGGTAAGCATCCTTACAACATAGCCTTAGTGGCTTCTATGATTGCCCATCACGGTGAAGCGGAGACTAAAACATGGTTGCAGGGAGTGAAAACCAACTTAGCTCGCAAGCCACAAGGTAACGATAGAGCGCAGGTTAAAGCCGTAAAAGAAGGCTTATGTGATATCGCGATTGGTAATAGCTATTACTACGGCAATATGTTGCAAGATCCTGAGCAAAAGAGCTGGGCAGAAGCCGTGAACATTAATTTCCCTAATCAGGCAGATCGTGGTGCCCATGTGAACGTCTCTGGCATGGTGCTCACTCGCCATGCACCGAACAAAGACAATGCCATCAAGTTAATGGAGTTTTTATCGGCAGATGTAGCACAAAAGGCCTATGCCGAGGTAAATATGGAATATCCAGTTAAAGCTGATGTTGCTCCTTCTACCTTAGTGGCCTCTTGGGGCGAGTTTAAATCTGATCAGTTACCGATTTTTAAATTGGCAGAATATCACCAAGCGGCGGTTAAGTTGTTAGATGAAGTACAGTTTGACCTTTAGTAAGACAATTTAAACCAGTCAGTGCGCCATTAATTGGCGCATTGACCTTAAAGGACTCACATGATTTTAGGATTAGCCAGAAGCTGGTCGCTTACTGGTTATGCCATAGCCGCGCTACTGGTGTTACCCCTCTTAGCATTAATTTTTCAAGCGGCTCAGCCCGATGAGGCCGTATTCGCTCATCTGCTCTCCACCGTGTTGCCAACATATATATCCAACAGCCTTTGGCTGATGTTGTGGGTGTGTGTCGGGGCATTATTGCTGGCACTGCCCTGTGCTTGGTTAATGGCGCGCTGTGAATTCATTGGTAGGCGTTATCTACAATGGGCTTTGCTGTTGCCATTAGCTATGCCAGCTTACATCGTCGCCTATGTGTATACGGACTTACTCGACTATGCAGGACCCGTACAGATGGGACTGCGCTCCTTATTTGGATGGAATTCGCCAAAGGATTACCTTTTTCCGGAAATTCGGTCTTTGGGCGGGGCTGCTTGCGTATTGTCGCTGGTGCTCTTTCCCTACATTTATTTATTAGTCCGTACAGCCTTTATGGAACAATCCTTAAGCTTGGCGCACGCCTCGCGAATAATGGGGTGTTCACCTTGGCAAAGTTTTTGGCGTTTGTCTTTGCCAATGGCAAGGCCGGCGATTGCCGTCGGCGTGGCTTTAGTGGCGATGGAAACCGCCGCGGATTTTGCGACGGTGAGCTACTTTGCCTTACCGACGTTGACCACGGCGGTGTACGACACATGGCTTGGTTATGGCAACTTAACCGCAGCAGCTAAGTTATCGGCCATTATTTTGCTGGTAGTATTTAGTCTGATTGGGTTTGAGCGCTTTGCTCGTCGCAAACAGCAGCTATTTCAAAAACAATCCCGTATTCAAGAGAGCGATTTATATCGGCTCTCTCCAATACAAACTCTGTTGGCTATAGGTTATTGCATTTTACTGTTATTGCTGAGCTTTATTTTGCCCTCTGGCATTCTATTATCCTATGCCATCGATTATTTTGAGCAGAGTTGGGATCCAATTTTTTGGCAACTGAGTCTTAACAGTTTTAGCTTAGCGCTGATTGCTAGCCTTATCTGCTGCCTCATTGCGCTGTTATTAATGTTTATTCGCCGCGTAAGTCCTAGAGCGACAGACACTTTGCCTTCCCGATTAGCGTCAACTGGGTATGCGCTGCCTGGCACTGTACTTGCCATTGGTGTATTGGTGCCTTTAACGCTGCTCGATTTTGCGATTAATGACATGGCAGAATGGATTGGCCTATCAGGCCCAGGCCTGCTTCTCACGGGGAGTACTACTGCACTGGTGTTTGCATTCTGTGTTCGCTTTGCGGCGATTGCAATTGGCAGTGTCGAGGCTAGCTATAAGCGTATCTCCCCTTCGTTAGACATGGTGAGTTTGACGCTAGGGCAGACGCCCAGACAGTTGTTGCAACGAGTTCATTTACCATTGCTCACCAAGGGCTTATTTGCTGGTGCATTATTGGTGTTTATTGAAAGTATGAAGGAACTACCTGCAGCACTACTGCTGAGGCCAATCGGTTTTGAAAATCTCGCCACCTATGTATTCCAGTTTGTGTCTGACGAAAAGCTTGAGCATGGCGCGTTGCCCGCCATTGTGATTGTGCTTGTGGGTTTAGTCCCTTTAATTTATTTAAACCGTTCCTTGGAGCAAGATAGCCGATGACCAGTACGCTTAGTATTCATCAAGTTCATAGCGATTATCAGGGGCAGCAGGTGCTCCAGGGATTAGATTTGACAATCCAGCCAGGGGAAATCTCAGCCCTGTTAGGCCCGAGTGGCTGTGGTAAAACCACCTTGCTGCGGGCTATCGCGGGATTGCAGGCGATTAGCCAAGGCGAGATCCATATCAATGGCAATGTCGTCAGTGGTGCTGGCCAGTTTGTACCGAGCGAGCGGCGCGGTATCGGGATGATTTTTCAAGATTATGCATTGTTTCCCCATTTAACGGTGGCAGAAAATATTCTCTTTGGTGTGTCAAAGTTAACTGCTTCGCAGCGCCAAGCACGGTTAGATGAAATGCTTGCCTTGGTGAAGCTTGAAGGATTAGCCAAGCGCTATCCCCATGAGCTTTCAGGCGGTCAGCAACAGAGAGTCTCGATAGCGCGGGCGCTGGCGTATGAGCCGCAATTACTATTGCTCGATGAGCCTTTTTCAAATATTGACGCTCAGGTGCGCCACAGCATGATGGCGGAGATTCGCAGCATTCTAAAGCAGCGTAATGTCAGTGCCGTTTTTGTGACCCACAGTAAGGATGAGGCGTTTGTATTTGCAGACACGTTGGCAATATTAAACCAGGGCGTAATAGTGCAATATGGCCGCTCAGAGGATTTATATGCTGCACCAAATAGCCGATATGTAGCTGATTTTCTTGGTAGTGGTAATTATTTACCCGCCGAGGTGCTTGATGGGCATAGCGTTGCAACACCGATTGGCCAATTACGCAGTCTCACACCATTATCGCAATCCAATACGTTCAATGGGCAAGTGTTTCTGCGACCACAACAATTGGCTATTAATGTCGATGAATCAGGGGTAGGCACTATCACTGAGCGACGATTCTCAGGCGCATTTTGCCATTACTGGGTGAAAGTTGAGGCGGCATCCCATGCCTATTATTTAGAAGTGCGTAGCCAAATAATGCAGTTCAATGTGGGGCAAAGAGTGGGATTAAGCACTGAGCCACACACTCTCGTGTTATTTGAGTCCTAGTATTTAGGGCTGGAATCATGCGCCAACCTGTAAAATAACGGCTTTCAGTTGAAAGTATGACACTTTTGCTTACGTTTAACTTCAGTAAAAACAGGACTAGATAGCTGATATTTCCAATCTTACTTGTTACTTTTATGCCTCCAGATTGGGAGGAATTATGATAAAAACAATAAGATCATTTTGTACCTTAGTAACAGTGACGACATTGATGTCGTCATCGGGAGTGATGGCCATGGACAGGATAACCGGAAAAGCCTTTGCAACCCGCTCTGAGGTGTATGCTACCCAAGGAATGGCGGCAACAAGTCAGCCATTAGCCACTCAAGTCGCCATCGATGTGCTCAAGCAGGGTGGTAGCGCCTTGGATGCGGCGATTGCAGCCAACGCCATGTTGGGTCTAGTAGAACCGACCGGAGCGGGTGTGGGTGGCGACCTCTTTGCGATTGTTTGGAGTGCAAAAGATAAAAAACTCTACGGCTTAAACGCCTCTGGCCGTAGTCCAAAATCCTTGACCCTCGAAAAGCTCCAATCCCTCGGCTTAGATTACTTGCCACCGCACGGACCGTTGCCCGTCTCTGTTCCTGGTGCAGTAGATGGTTGGTTTGAGCTACATAATAAATTTGGCAAATTGTCCATGGCGGAGAATCTCGCACCGGCAATTAGCTATGCCCGTGAAGGCTTCCCTGTTTCAGAACTTATTGCCTACTACCTTGCGGGTAGTGGCAAAAAACTCGCGAAATTCCCCGGCTTTAAAGAAACCTATATGCCTAATGGCAAAACTCCTGAAAGGGGCGAAATCTTTAAAAATCCAGCACTGGCTAACACCTATGAGAAAATCGCTAAGGGTGGCCGCGATGCCTTTTACAAAGGGGATATCGCCAAGAGCATTGATAAGTACATGAAAGCACAAGGTGGCTACTTAAGTTATGATGACTTAGCCAGTCATAGCAGCGAGTGGGTTGAGCCAGTTTCAGCCAACTATCGTGGCTATGATGTGTGGGAGTTGCCACCCAATGGTCAAGGGATCGCGGCGCTGCAAATTTTAAAAACCATGGAGCCCTACGATGTCGCGGCCATGGGATATAACAGCCCCGAATATGTGCACCTGTTTGTTGAAGCGAAAAAGCTCGCCTTTGCCGATCGCGCTAAGTTCTATGCCGATATGGCCTTTAACAAAATCCCTGTTAAAGCGCTGATTTCGGAGAAATACAACTACGAACGTGCCAAGCTGATTGACCCAAATAAAGCCGCGATGAGTGTCGATGCGGGCAATCCTGCGCTGATGCACGGTGATACTGTGTATCTGACTACGGCTGATAAAGACGGCAATATGGTGTCCTTAATTCAGAGTAATTACCGCGGTATGGGATCGGGCATGACACCGCCGGATCTTGGTTTTGTGCTGCAGGATCGTGGCCAAATGTTCGACTTAACCCCAGGCCGTTTCAACTCCTACGAGCCGGGTAAACGTCCGTTCCACACTATTATTCCTGCCTTTGTGACTAAGGACGGTAAACCTTGGTTAAGCTTTGGGGTGATGGGCGGTGCGACTCAGCCACAAATGCACGCGCAAATTATTATGAACCTTGTTGATTTTAAAATGAATCTGCAAGAGGCGGGCGATGCACCGCGCATTTTGCACACGGGTTCTACTCAGCCAACGGGTGAAGTGATGAATGACGGCGGCTATGTGAGTCTAGAATCGGGTTTCCCGGAAGAAACTCGCCGTGAACTGATTAAGAAAGGTCATGTGCTGCGCGATGCGCTAGGCGATTTTGGTGGATACCAAGCGATTGGCTTTAATGCCGAAACCGGTGTTTATCGTGGTGCCTCAGAGAGTCGTAAAGACGGGCACGCTGCGGGCTACTAAGCTCGACCAACGCTTTGAGTGATGAGATTGGTGGGGTCTTTTAGGGGCCTCGTCAATTTTTTATGTTCGTTCTCGTGTTTGCTCCAAGCTTCACCCATGAGCAATTACATTAGATAAAACGAGTACACTATGCCGGATTTTTGATCTAGCTAATGTCATTTTCAGGTAAAGTTGCGGATAATATTGCCGAAAATGAATCTACATAAAGGGTGATAACCAAATGGATATTCAAAATATGCCGCGTGAACAGTTGGGTGTGTGTGCAGAGGGAAACTTACATAGCGTCTATTTAATGTTTAATGCGAACGACGGTGTTGAGTCTCAATTACGTCCCTGTATTGCCAACGTAGCGCAGTATATTTATGAGTTGACGGATCAATATTCTGACAGTGCATTCAATGGTTTTGTCAGCATTGGTGCAAACTTCTGGGATAGTCTCTATCCTAGTTCTCGCCCTGAGCTACTCAAGCCTTTTCCTGCTATGGAGGCGGGCAACCGTGAAGCCCCAGCCATAGAGTATGACTTGTTCGTGCACCTGCGCTGTGACCGTTACGACATACTGCATTTAGTAGCAAATGAAATCAGTCAAATGTTCGAAGACTTAGTCGAACTCGTCGAAGAAGAACGTGGCTTTAGATTTATGGACAGCCGTGATCTCACAGGCTTTGTCGATGGCACTGAAAATCCTAAGGGGCGCCATCGCCAAGAAGTCGCGCTCGTGGGTGATGAAGACCCTGAGTTTAGGGGCGGCAGTTATATCCACGTACAAAAGTATGCCCACAACCTGAGCAAGTGGCATAGATTACCCCTTAAAAAGCAAGAGGATATCATCGGCCGTACCAAGCAAGATAATATCGAGTACGAATCTGAGGATAAGCCGTTAACCAGTCATATTAAGCGGGTTAACCTTAAGGATGAAAACGGTAAGTCGATTGAAATCCTGCGTCAGAGCATGCCCTACGGCTCGCTCAAAGAGCAGGGATTGATGTTTATTTCCACCTGCCGTACGCCTGATAACTTTGAAAAGATGCTGCATAGTATGGTGTTTGGCGATGGCGCAGGTCACCACGATCACTTGATGCACTTTACCAGCGCCTTGTCGGGGTCATCCTTCTTTGCTCCCGCGCTCGACTTTATGCTGCAGTTTGATAACTAAATTTATTCAGTCGTATTAGCTAATCAAGCAAACTAAGCGCACCGTATCAAGGATCCGGTGCGTTTTTGTTTGTGTTTTTTATCGTCCACTTTTTGATACCGAGTTGCCACGCCTCGGCGGTAAAGTCGATAAAGGCGCGGACTAACATCTGCTGATAACTGCGGGATAAATACACAGCACACAGGGCTTGACCTTGAGCGCGATAATCGCAGAGGGCTTTCTTAAGTTCTCCGCTTTTAAAGTGCTGATTGGCTAAGTCGAAGGGCGCTGTGAGTTAAAACGATGCTCCAGCAACAAACGATTGCTAATAGCGATTGTTAAAAAGCATGGCTAACTGGGTAAATTAGGCTCAGAAAAACAACAGGTCAGCATATGCTGACCTGTATTTTTTATTCTGCGTAATTGAATAAAGATTTGATGGTTTCTAGGGTGTCGGCGATATCTTGGATACTCGATGGACAAATAAAGATGGTATCGTCACCGGCAATCGTCCCTAAAATGCCTTCGGGCTTGCCGATGGAGTCGAGTAGCCTAGCAATTAATTGTGCTGCACCTGGACTGGTTCTTACGACGATCATCGCCTGATTGTGGTCAACATCCAGCACGAGATTCTTCAGTGGGCTGCCTGCGGTCGGCACGCCAAGTTCTGCGGGTAAGCAATACACCATCTCCTGTTTTGCATTGCGGGTGCGGACTGCGCCGAACTTGCTTAGCATGCGGGACACTTTAGATTGGTTAATATTGCCAAAGCCTTCAGCTTGTAATGCGGAGACGATTTCACTCTGAGAACCAAAACGTTCTTCCTTTAAAATCGACTTAAAAATTCTTACAAGGTCATCTTGGTTCTTGGTCGTTTGCATAGTCTTATTCTTTATTCAAAAAATCAGGCGTATTTTGAATAGTTTTGGGCCAAGAGTCAACAAATAACCACTATGACTGAATAAAAATGCAATATCAGTCTTTGGCATTAACCGCCTAAGCCTTATCTTGTGAATAGCGTAAATATCAAACTAATGTATTCACACCAAGTTGAAATCTTTTACAGGCAGACTAAGGGATAATTGAAATTAGGACGACATTCCAGTAATGTGGCGCCAACGGAAATAAGATCCATGTCACACATGTCCGAGAATATAACGGAGATAACTATGAAAGTTGCTGTACTTGGTGCTGCTGGTGGTATTGGCCAGGCTCTCGCCCTACTGTTAAAAACTCAATTACCTGCGGGTTCTCAACTGTCTCTATACGATATCGCACCGGTTACTCCGGGTGTTGCGGTTGACTTAAGCCACATCCCAACCGCCGTTGAAATCAAAGGTTTCGCCGGTGAAGATCCAACTCCAGCACTAGTTGGTGCTGACGTAGTTCTGATCTCTGCGGGTGTTGCGCGTAAGCCTGGTATGGACCGTTCAGATCTGTTCAACATCAATGCTGGTATCGTTCGCAACCTGATCGAAAAAGTGGCTGCAACTTGCCCTAAAGCGTTAGTAGGTATCATCACTAACCCAGTTAACACGACTGTTGCTATCGCTGCAGAAGTACTGAAAAAAGCTGGTGTTTACGACAAGAACCGTCTGTTCGGTGTTACCACTCTGGACGTTATCCGTTCTGAAACCTTCGTAGCTGAATTAAAAGGCCTGAACGTTGCTGACGTTAAAGTTAACGTTATCGGCGGCCACAGTGGCGTGACGATTCTGCCATTACTGTCTCAAATCGAAGGCGTCACTTTCTCTGATGAAGAAGTTGCCTCTCTGACCAAACGTATCCAAAACGCGGGTACTGAAGTGGTTGAAGCTAAAGCCGGTGGCGGTAGCGCGACTCTGTCTATGGGTCAAGCAGCTTGCCGTTTTGGTCTGTCTCTGGTTCGTGGTCTGCAAGGCGAAGCTAACGTTGTTGAATGTGCATACGTTGACGGCGGTAGCGAGCACGCTGAGTTCTTCGCTCAACCAGTTCTGCTGGGCAAAAACGGTATCGAACAAGTTCTACCATACGGCGAAGTCAGTGCTTTCGAAGCTAACGCTCGCGATGCAATGCTAGATACGCTGAAAGGCGATATCACTTTAGGTGTTGATTTCGTTAAGTAATCTGTCCTTGGATAGACATTAAAAACGGAGCCTAGTGCTCCGTTTTTATTTTCCGTCCTAATCATGTGAAACTGACGTTGGATTACAGCTGACAGTCGCTATCACACACTTTTTTACCCGTGAGCAGGTAGGAGAGGCGATATCTGTGTTTTGCCAGCAGCAGATAACCCCAATCGGCGATGGGCTTAATCGGGGGCAAGCGCAAAAGTTTAAGCCAAGGGCGACGATCAAGCAGTGACCACGCGCGCTGACTGACATCTAAACCGAGTAACAACTCGCCCTCAAAAGTTTCGCCATGTAGCACGCGTTTAGCATCATGCTTATTGATATGGCTAAAACGCTGCTCAAAATCCACGGCATTAATGTCTTCAAGGGCGATAAGCCCCCTTGAATCGAATCTTTTAAGGCGGCGCATCTCTGCCTGACACAGCGGGCATTGGCCATCAAAAAATATCCTAAGTTGCATTGAGTATCCTGCGGCGTTTTCTTGCATTCTCTCGCTAGTATAAGAGGCTCAAGGATGAATACCATGTTCCCTTATCAACAGAGCGGTCATTTTATCGGGCTAAATTTTTAAATTTAACGTAAAATTCACGCTATTCATTGAGTTAACTGATGTATTTCTTGGCGATAGCATATCCATCTAACGCAGTGAAACATTTATAGGATGACCATTTTAGGATAGCTATGATGAAAAGGACTCTGTCTGCTCCCATTCTTATCACAGGTGTCGGTAAACGTATCGGCTATGCGCTGGCTAAGCATCTGCTGGCTCAGGGCGAAACCGTTATTGGCACCTATCGCAGTCATTATCCCAGTATTGACGAGCTCAACGCGCTAGGCGCAATCCTTTATCAATGTGATTTTTACGATAAGGATGAGCTGAAAACCTTAGTCAGTGAATTACAAAAGCTGCCAACGCTTCGCGCCATTATCCACAACGCTTCGGATTGGTTATCCGATGGTAAATCTACCGATGGCGCATTGGATGGGATGACGCAGGTGATGGAGCGGATGATGCAGGTGCATGTGCACGTGCCCTATCTGTTGAATTTAAGTTTAGAGTCGCAGCTGCGAGCAGGTGCGCAGGGAGAAATCGGCGCGGCCGATATTATTCATCTCACCGATTATGTGGCTCAAAAGGGCAGTGCCAAGCATATCGCCTATGCCGCAAGTAAAGCCGCGCTTGAAAATCTGACGCTTTCCTTCGCCGCCAAATTTGCGCCCGAGGTGAAGGTTAACTCCATCGCGCCTGCGATGATCCTCTTTAACCCAAGCGATGATGACGCCTATCGGCAAAAGACTTTAGCCAAGGCGATGTTGCCGAAGGAAGCGGGTAATCAAGAGATTATTGCGTTGGTGGATTACTTACTTGGCAGTCGTTATGTAACGGGCAGAAGCCATGCTGTCGATGGTGGACGACAGCTTAAATAAGGGGCGAATGTGTAAAACTTAAGTTCTAATGGTTAGCACCTAGCACCTAGCACCTAGAGCTTAAATCTAAGCAGGCCACTCGGGGTCACGATAATCGGCAGCGGTACATCCCAGTGCTCGCAGGGCAGTAGCTCGACTTTTTGGCAATCGTGGGCGTAACCCATGGGCAGTGGTTTGCCATGAATGCTCCAATTGGCAAGGGTTCTATCGTAATAGCCGCCGCCCATCCCCATGCGATTACCTTTGCTATCGAAGGCGACCAGCGGGGTGATCACTACATCCAGCGCATCAATAGGCATCACGTCACGTACATCCAGCTTGGGCTCTAGAATGCCAAATTGATTCGGCAGCATGATGGAGCTTTCGCTGTAATGCAAAAACAGTAATTGTCCTGGATTAAAGGGATGCAGTCTTGGCAGGTAAGTGTGAATCCCCAACTGCCAAAGCGCGGCGATTAAGGGCGCGGTGGCAAGCTCTCCATCGTGGGTAAGATAAAGCGCCACCCGTTTTACTTGTCTTTCCATAAGTTCGCTAAGGATGTGCTTAAGGGCGGCAATGCTTGCCTGTTGCTGTTCGGTGTCTGTTAGTGAGTTACGTTCAAGGCGAATTTGCTTACGAAGCGCCGCGCGATTTAAGCCGTTAAGCGCCATAACTGAATCTGGGTTATTCAGTGTGCTAACGCAGGCACTAAGACAAGAGCTACCACTCGCGCTTTTTTCTGTGCTTGTATTTGAACGTGTGCTAGATGATATCTCAGATAGATGACTAGACATAAATTGAGATGCTCCCCAGAGTGCCGCTACCGGTGTAGCCCTTGAACCGTAGGTTCAAGGCGGGTAAATGATTACTTCCTAAGGCTTCTCGGTACGAGCCGAGCCTGCTCAATGTCGGCAAAACATTCACCCTGAGATCAAAATTATCGGCACAGGGACATTACCAGTTGGCCTGCACCCCAGGGAGCAAAAACGGTACTGAATCACTTACAGCTTGGCCTAACAGTATAGGTTAGTCTAGTGATTCACTGTGCAACTCTTAATGGTCTGCAAGGTGCATTGACCAAGAGCTACACAGTCTAAAACTATTTGGTTGAACGCTCAACTAAGGCGTTTTCGAGGGTTGACTGCAACAGGTTGATACGGTCATCCATTTGTTTCATATATTGCTTATTTTTCTGCTTTTCTTGGTACAGCTCGTGACCAATATTCAGCGCAGCCATAATCGCAATCTCTTCACGATTAATGCTGTTTCTCTTTGTTTTCATGGCGGTGAGCTGTTGTTCTACACCTTGAGCTACGACACGCAGCGCCTCTTCCTGACCCGCAGGGCAGGCAATCGAGTAGGTGCGTCCTAGCAGGGTGATTTCAACGGCACTGTTACTCATTTGAGGGTAATCCTTTCGTTCGCGTCGATACGGCGGACTATATAGGGCTGATATTAAAAGTGCAAGGCGAGGTGCTGCCCGATTGTGTAATCGCCGCTTTGTTTGCTGCTTGTGTGAGCAGTTACCCGAATTTTTATCTTAAGGCCTGAGAATCGGGATTCAGAGTTGGTTCAAGCCTTTATCTCTGCTAGCATTGCTGCTGAAAATGTCTATTTGGAATCAGTTATGGCAACCCCTCCTTCGTTACGTATCGACAGCCTGAAAATCGCCCTCGATGCGGCTGAAATTGGTCAACATCCGGTTGAAGTTCACGGTGCCCTCGTTGGGTTAATTTGTGGCGGTGTCGATCAAAGCGGTGATATGTGGATTAAACCCCTCTTCGACCTGATGAACGATGGTCAACCACTGCCAGCACCTTTGCATCAATTAGTGTGTGAATTATTCCAAGATTCGATTACCCGTCTGGTGGATTTTGAGTTTGGTTTTATGCCACTGCTGCCAGAAGAGGAAGAGCCATTAAGCAAGCGTGTCGAGGCGCTGTCGCTGTGGACTCAAAGTTTTCTTACCGGTATCGCGATTATTCAGCCTAAGTTAAACCAAGCGTCGGCCGAAGTGCGCGAAGTGATTAAAGATTTAGCTGAAATCGCCCAAGTTGAGTTCGATGTTGCCGACGATGAAGAGTCAGAGGCTGCCTATGTTGAACTGCTTGAGTTTGTGCGCATTGCCGCTATTTTATGTTACTCCGAATTTGGCCCCGAATTACCCGAGGGCGAGCCGGAAGAAACTGCGGTTATCCACTAATCGCACATAGCATAAAAGGCGGGGGAGACTCTGCCTTTTGTTTAATAGATGGCTTTTATTAAGCACAGCCTGTTGTTGAAAATCCTAAGACACAACACTTGTTGTTCGTCCTAGCTTGAATGGGAACTGTGACGGCTACGAATCAGATGCAAACTTCAATTCAAAACGTTGATATCGCCATTGTTGGTGGCGCCATGGCAGGCGCGACGCTCGCCTTGGCATTGAGTCAGTTATCCTCGCCTAATGCGCCGTTAAAGGTCGCGCTGATTGAGGCTATGCCTCCAAGCACAAACCATCCAGGATTCGATGCCCGCTCGATTGCCATTGCCCACGGCTCGATTTTTCAATTATCGCGCCTTGGTATTTGGCCTAAGCTTGCCCATTTAGGCACGCCGATTCGGGATATCCATGTGTCCGACCGCGGCCACTTTGGGATGACAGAGCTCAATGCCGAGCAGTTTCACTTAGATGCCCTAGGCCAAGTGGTTGAGTTAGAGCGCGTGGGCAAAGCCCTCTTCGATGAACTGAAAAAATCTTCCGTGTTGCTCTTTTGCCCAGCCAAGCTTAGCGATCTTAAGGCCGATATCGATGCCCACACACTGGTGCTCGATACTGGCGAGCACATTCGCGCTAAGCTGGTTGTCGCCGCCGATGGTCTGCAATCCAAGGTGCGCAGCAGCTTTAATCTGCCTGTTACTCAAGTCTCCTTCGAGCAAACCGCCATAGTTGCCAACCTGCAAACCGATAAGCCCCATCAACATTGGGCCTATGAGCGTTTCACTCAAACAGGACCATTAGCCTTACTGCCAATGGCCGATAACCAAGGTCAGCCGAGGTTATCCCTCGTATGGGCGTTGGATGATGAAGCCGCGAATAAGATGCTCAATGCACCAAAGCAAGCGTTTTTAGCCACGTTGCAACAAGCCTTTGGTTACCGTGCGGGGCAATTTATCGATGTCAGCGAGCGCCATGCCTACCCATTAAACCTTGCCTATATGCCAAGACCGATACACCACCGCTGCGTGTTTATCGGTAATGCGGCGCAAACCCTGCACCCAATTGCAGGGCAGGGCTTTAACTTGGGGCTTAGGGATGTCATGAGCCTGCTTGAGGTGCTACAGGAAGCGCTTCTCGCGGGGAACGATGTTGGCGCTGCTAACATCACCCATGCCTATTTAAAGGCGCGGGAGCAGGACAGAAACACCACTTTGACCAATATCGAATTCTTAGTTCGTGGCTTCTCTAACCAATACTGGCCGTTGGCGCTGGGTCGTAATTTGGGTTTGCGACTGCTGTCTTGGTTGCCACCACTAAAAACCCCCGTTGCCCACAGGGCGATGGGCTGGAAATAACAAGTTCAAGCTAAGCGTGAGAAGGATGTATCCATGTTAAGTTCACAAGCCTATGACATTGCCATTGTGGGTGGCGGCATGGTGGGACTGGCCACCGCGATTGGATTGGCCCAGGCCGATCTTAACGTTGTCGTGATTGACGCTGGCCAAACCGAGCCCGTGAGTGGTGAGCCGCGCCTTCGGGTTAGTGCCATCAATAAGGCGAGTCAACGCTTGCTGGAGCACCTCGGTGCTTGGACTTATTTAGATACGGAGCGCGTAGCGCCCTATCAAAAAATGGCGGTCTGGGATAAGGACGGCTTTGGCAAGATAGCCTTCGATGCCAACAGTATCTGTGAACCTAGCCTTGGCTCGATTATCGAGAACGATGCCATCAGCTATGCCTTAGCCAAACGCGCCGCCGAATTCGACAATATCACTCACATCGAGAATCAACGCCTCGATCGTATCGCTTTCGGTGAGCGTGAAGCATGGCTGACTTTAGCTAACGGAGCTGATTCTGAAATAGAAAGTGTGAGCGCAGCCCTCGTGATTGCCGCCGATGGTGCTAATTCCTGGGTGCGTGAGCAGTGCAAAATCCCACTTACCTTCTGGGACTATGGCCATAATGCCTTGGTTGCGACCATTCGCACTGAGCTGCCGCACCTTGCCACCGCCCGTCAGGTGTTTTTAAAAGATGGTCCGCTGGCCTTCCTGCCGCTCTATGAGGATAACCTCTGCTCTATCGTCTGGTCGGTGCCGCCAGAAAAGGCCAATGACTTAATGGCGATGACGCCGGAGCAATTCGAGCGCAGCCTTACCGCCGCCTTCGATGGCAGCTTAGGTCTGTGTCAGTTAGCCAGCGAGCGTCAGGCATTTCCACTGCGTATGCGTTATGCCCGCCATTTCGCCCGCCACCGTTTAGTGCTCGCGGGCGATGCCGCCCATACGATTCATCCGCTGGCCGGCCAAGGCGTCAATCTTGGATTTCTCGATGCGGCAAGCATCATAGAAGTGGTGAGTGAACTGCACGAAGCGGGTAAAGACATTGGCGATTATGGTCAGCTAAGGGCGCTGGAGCGTTGGCGTAAGAGCGACGCCATGGAGATGATTGCCGTGATGGAAGGCTTTAAGCGCCTTTTTGAAGGCGGCAACCCAATCAAGAAGGCGATTCGCGATCTTGGCCTTAACCTTGTCGATAATGTCGCTGGGCTGAAAACAGTGTTCATGCAACAGGCCATGGGCAATAAGTCCTCCTTGCCTAAGCTGTGTCGATAGCCTCGGTTACGCTAATGTAATCAGAATTGCCGCTAATATCAGCATATTGGTGGCAAGCTGAGCAAAATACGCATTCGCATGAAATAAATTGTCACATATCGGATAAGAAATTCTAATGAGGCATAGCTTCGGATTAGAAAAATCTCTTGTATACAAATTTGTGACGCAATGTATAATTTCGCCGCATTTTAGACCCTAGTATTTTACCAATCACGATAAATATCTGATGAGTTCTGCATCTGTTAGGCGTTTAGATTAAGGTGCATTGATGCCGAAGAGGGTAACCTTTTCCCATGAGTCCATCCTGTAAATAGCATGTCTATACAGCCAGATATTTAGCCCGATTGGTATCACCCTACGCTAGGCAGAGACCTGAATAAGGCCGCACAAAAGGGATAACAATGGCTAATAAAACTGTTCTGTTTAACAAGCACTTAGAATCAAACGCTAAGATGGTCGACTTCCACGGTTGGGATATGCCCCTCAACTATGGTTCACAAATCGAAGAACACCACGCCGTGCGTCAAGACGCAGGTATGTTCGACGTTTCTCACATGACAGTGGTTGATGTCATCGGTAGCGATGCGTGCGCATTCCTCCGTAAGCTGCTGGCAAACGATGTGGCCAAGCTTAAAGTGCCTGGTAAAGCCCTTTACGGCGGCATGTTAGATGAAAATGCTGGCGTTATCGACGACCTCATTACTTACTACTTAAGCGACACTAACTACCGTGTGGTAGTGAACAGCGCGACCCGCGAAAAAGACTTAGCTTGGATCGCCAAGCAATCCCAAGGTTTTGATGTGACTGTGACCGAGCGTCCTGAGCTGGCGATGATCGCCGTTCAAGGTCCTAACGCTAAGGCCAAAGCCGCCGCGGTATTCACAGCCGAGCAAAACGCCGCTATCGAAGGCATGAAACCTTTCTTCGGTAAACAAACCGGCTCTCTCTTTATTGCCACTACGGGTTACACCGGTGAAGTTGGCTACGAAATTATTGTGCCAGAAGCCGAAGCCGAAGCACTGTGGCAAGCCTTGTTAGATCAAGGCGTTAAGCCATGTGGTCTTGGCGCCCGCGACACCCTACGTTTAGAAGCCGGTATGAACCTCTACGGCCTCGACATGGACGAAACCATCAACCCACTTGCCGCCAACATGGGCTGGACCATTGCATGGGAACCAAGTGATCGTGATTTCATCGGCCGTAAGGCGCTTGAAGCCCTGCGCGATGCGGGTACCGACAAACTGGTGGGGCTTATCATGGAAGAGAAGGGCGTTCTGCGCCACGATATGCCAGTCTATTTCACTGACGCTGCGGGTGTTGAGCAGCAGGGTGTGATCACAAGTGGTACTTTCTCGCCTACATTGGGCTATTCTATTGCGATGGCGCGTGTTCCTAACACTATTGGGGATACTGCAGAAGTCGAAATGCGTAAAAAGCGTGTGGCTGTTAGAGTAGTTGCGCCAAACTTTGTGCGTAACGGTAAACAAGCATTTTAAAAAACTGAACAAGGAACAAGAATAATGAGCAATATTCCTACAGAACTGAAATACGCCTCTTCACACGAATGGATCCGTAAGGAAGAAGACGGCAGCTACACTGTGGGTATCACTGAGCATGCCCAAGAGCTGTTAGGTGACATGGTTTTCGTTGAGCTGCCAGAAGTGGGCGACACTGTATCTGCTGGTGAAGACTGCGCAGTCGCTGAGTCTGTTAAAGCGGCTTCTGACATCTACGCACCTATCTCTGGTGAAGTGATTGCAGTGAACGAAGCGCTGGAAGATTCTCCAGAATTAGTAAACAGCGATGCATACGGTGAAGGCTGGTTCTTCCGCGTAATGCCTTCTGACGAATCAGAAGTTGACGCGCTGCTGGATGCCGAAGGCTACCAAGCTGTAATCGACGAGGAATAATCCTCGCCGCTAACGAAGCCCCACTGGGGCTTCGTTTGTTTTAGCGCAAGTTTGACATAACAACAGCCCGTTTATCAGAGCCCTACCTTCTGCATAACGGCAAATCTGGAACAAGGTTTATCATGACCCAGCAAACCCTCACTCAGTTAGAACAGCACGATTTATTCTTACGTCGCCATATCGGCCCAGATAGCAACCAACAACAGGAAATGTTGAACTACGTTGGAGCTGAGTCTCTGGACGACTTGACCGCGCAAATCGTCCCTGAGTCGATTCGTTTAAACCAAGAGTTGAGCATTGGCGATTCCTGCGGTGAAGCCGAAGGTCTGGCATACATCCGTGGCCTCGCTAAGCAAAACCAAGTCTTCAAGAGCTACATCGGTATGGGTTACTACGGTACACAAGTGCCTAACGTAATTCTGCGTAACGTGTTCGAAAATCCAGGTTGGTACACGGCTTATACCCCGTATCAGCCAGAGATCGCCCAAGGCCGTTTAGAAGCGATTCTAAACTTTCAACAAGTGTCGATGGATTTAACCGGTTTAGATTTAGCGTCAGCATCACTGCTGGACGAAGCGACTGCCGCCGCCGAAGCAATGGCACTGGCTAAGCGCGTATCTAAAGCCAAAAAAGCGAACATCTTCTTCGTTGCCGACGACGTGTTCCCACAAACCTTAGACGTAGTGAAAACCCGCGCTGAGTGTTTTGGTTTTGAAGTGGTGGTGGGTCCGGCAACTGACGCCGTAAACTACGAGCTATTTGGAGCCCTGTTCCAGTATTCAAACCGTTTTGGTCAAATAACTGACTTTACTGAATTATTTGCAGAGCTGCGCGCTAAAAACGCAGTAGTAACTGTTGCTGCCGACATCATGGCGTTAGTGTTACTGAAATCGCCAGGTGCCATGGGCGCCGACGTGGTATTCGGTAGTGCTCAGCGTTTCGGTGTGCCGATGGGCTTTGGTGGTCCACACGCGGCCTTCTTCGTTGCCCGTGACGAGCACAAGCGTTCTATGCCGGGCCGTATCATTGGCGTGTCTAAGGACACCCGTGGTAACCGCGCACTGCGTATGGCAATGCAAACCCGCGAGCAACATATCCGCCGCGAAAAAGCCAACTCTAACATCTGTACTGCGCAGATCCTGTTAGCGAACATGGCGTCTTTCTACGCCGTATTCCACGGCCCACAAGGCCTGAAGACTATTGCATCACGCATCAACCGCTTCACCGATATTTTAGCGGCTGGCTTACAGGCTAAGGGCGTGAGCTTAGTCAACAACACTTGGTTCGATACCATCAGCTTTAAAGGCTTAGACGTTGCTGCTGTTAATGCACGCGCACTGGCCGCTGAAATGAACCTGCGTATCGATGCAGACGGTATCGTGGGCGTGAGCTTAGACGAAACCACTATCCGCACCGATATCGAAGCCCTGTTCGATGTGATCTTAGGTGCAGGCCATGGCTTAGACGTTGCCGCGTTAGATGCGCAAATCGTAGCCCAAGGTAGCCAATCAATCCCTGCTGCGCTGGTGCGTCAGGATGCTATCCTGAGCCACCCAACCTTTAATCGCTACCAAAGCGAAACCGAGATGATGCGTTATATCAAGCGTCTCGAAAGCAAAGACTTAGCACTGAACTACTCAATGATTTCATTGGGTTCGTGCACTATGAAGTTAAACGCTGCGGTTGAAATGATCCCAGTGAGCTGGCCAGAATTTGCTAACATGCACCCATTCTGCCCACAGGATCAAGCTAAGGGTTACACCCAGCTTATCGAAGAGCTGTCTACCTGGTTAGTGAACGTAACAGGTTACGATGCAGTCTGTATCCAACCTAACTCGGGTGCTCAAGGTGAATACGCGGGACTACTCGCGATCCGTAAATACCACGAGTCTCGCGGCGAAGGTCACAGAAACATCTGTTTAATTCCACAATCTGCCCACGGTACTAACCCTGCTTCTGCCCAATTAGCGGGTATGCAAGTGGTAGTGACGGCCTGCGACAAGCAAGGTAACGTTGACTTAGACGACCTGCGCACTAAAGCGGCTGAAGTGGCTGAAAACCTGTCATGTATCATGATCACTTACCCATCGACCCACGGTGTGTACGAAGAATCCATCCGCGAAATCTGTAACATAGTTCACGAGCACGGCGGTCAAGTTTACTTAGACGGCGCGAACATGAACGCACAGGTTGGCGTAACGTCACCAGGCTTTATCGGTGCCGACGTATCGCACCTTAACCTGCACAAAACCTTCGCCATTCCACACGGCGGCGGTGGTCCAGGTATGGGCCCAATCGGGGTGAAATCACACCTTGCGCCATTCGTTGCGGGTCACGTTGTGGTTAAACCAGGCCGTGAAAGTGACAACAACGGTGCAGTATCGGCAGCGCCATACGGCAGTGCTGGCATTCTGCCAATCAGCTGGATGTACATTAAGCTGTTAGGCTCTGAGGGACTTAAAAAGTCGACCCAAACTGCGCTGTTAAACGCTAACTACGTGACTAAAAAGCTGTCTGAACACTACCCAGTACTGTTCCGTGGCCGTAACGATCGCGTAGCCCACGAGTGTATTATCGACCTGCGTCCAATCAAAGAAGCCTCTGGCGTGACCGAAATGGATATCGCTAAGCGTCTGAACGACTACGGTTTCCACGCGCCAACCATGAGCTTCCCTGTGGCAGGCACTTTGATGATCGAGCCAACGGAATCTGAATCTAAGGTTGAGCTGGACCGTTTCATCGACGCTATGGTGTCAATCCGCGCTGAAATCGCGAAAGTGGAATCGGGCGAGTGGCCAGCGGACAACAACCCACTGCACAACGCGCCGCACACTATGGCTGACATTATGGACCCAGCGTTCGATTCACGCCCATACAGCCGTGAAGTTGCCGTGTTCCCAAGTGCCGCAGTGCGTCATAACAAGTTCTGGCCAACAGTGAATCGTATCGATGACGTGTATGGCGACCGGAATTTGATGTGTAGTTGTGCACCGATGGAAGACTACGAATAAGGGCTGAATAGTTGATAACGACAATTGAAGTTGGAAACTACGTAATCGAAGTTGGAAACTGCAATTGAAGTTGGAAACTAACTAAGTATAGAGGGCGAACCGAAAGGTTCGCTCTTTTTGTTACACGCCTTTGCCCCAAAGCAATTTACACCTTTATAGGCTCTAATGTGGAGTTGTCTAATCTCTTGAGAGAAGAGCATCCTTTAAAAACTTGGGTAGAACATAATGGTAAAAGCCTAGAGAGCGATTGGACCATTCACGATTTACGCACAACCTTCACCGCATTGCTTCCACAAAGGTTTCTGAAATTATACTCGGTCATCTGTTGTCTGGTATTCAGTCTGTTAATCAGAATGTGGTGTAAATGAAAAGACCCGTTAGGGCCTTATTTATGTGTGATCACGCATCATCAGGAGTTTTGACTATTGCAGGTTGAGCAACTTGTGCCATCGCTCTAATTATTAATGGGGCTGATACACCTACGTTTACAGCCAAAAGAGGAGTAAGTAATGTATTTGACGATACGTAAACATGTGCTAGACCGCCACCCAGAATAGGTAATATTAAAAATGGTAACCAGTAAAGCCAATCTTTTAAATCAGGTCTTTCAATAAGTGGTAATTTATGTAATTCGGCCAATTCTAGAAGTTTGATAGAAAAGGCTCCCCCCATAGCAAACCAAACCGAAGGACTTAGAGATAATAGTAATTCCAATATACTATGCCCCTCTATTTCTTATTATGGATGAAAGTCTTTCACTAATGCTTCGGTTTCTATAATTATTTCTTGAAGTATAAAGTGACTCACCTTTTTCATTGCGTGCAGAGGATTTGACAATTTCACTACCATTCTCTGCTATATACATCTGTACAAGTTCATTACTGACATTACTTTCTTTGGCGACTCCATTTATAGTGCGCCACTCATATTCATCATTATTGAAAGCTATTTGTATTCGTTTAGCAATTTCACGGTTCAATTTGAATGTCTCCCATTATCAATTATTTCGTGAGTCTAATTCTATTAGTAACTCTTATTGTTTTTAGTGTCTGATTTTGCTGCAATATTTTGTTGTATGTTTCAGTTTCGCCCTCTGCCCTTATGGATAAAACGAGTGAGTAATTGAGTGGTTCGGTCTTATTTTCAGGGCTTGCACCATGTTCTCTCGCATGAAATTTAACATCAAACACTGGTGCCAATAATGTCGATTTTTTGAATCTATGTTCCTTTGATATGCATGTTTCCCATTTATAAGCATCTTCTCTAAGCTGTGCTTCAGGTTCATACATTTTTTCATTTGAAAAAAAGGTTATAGTGTCAGCGTGAGTAGCAGTATCATCTTTCTTTTTATCTTTATGTGCTCTGAAAGATATCACTAAACCACTCCGTGTATAATGTTGTGGGTGTTCAGGGTCTATATTTGCGTTGAAGCAAAATGTGGCTTTTAAGTGAACCCACTTACAGTCAAGTCCAAGCCCCTCAGGAACCGGAATAGGTATTCTTAAGTGTCCTGACGATGGTAATTCTCCCTGATAGACGATAATTGCTTCATCATCTTTACACTCGATAACTTCTTCAGGTGTACAGGGTAATTTACCCCAGCCTACATCATTTATATCTTTTGAGCCTTTATAGGCGCGATGAATTAGCAAAGCTTTAATGGCTGTTGTACTAAGATCAAAATCAGTGATTGCATCAACCCCAGCAGCTACCCTTAAAGCAAATGGCGCCGCATAACTAGTTCCTTGTGTGCCAATAATTGAGTGAGTTTGTGGTGAGTAGACTTTGAATAAATTATCGTCAGAACCACCAAAAATCACACCATCAGGCTTAACAAAACCAGGACTACGGCCAGGTCCTTTACAGCTATACGAAGCTCTTTCCCAATTGGTATCACTAGTAGTCGAAGCCCCTACAGCAAAACAGTTCACCATATCACTAGGTGGCTGTATTCGCCCTAAATCACCTGATAATTCACCATCATTCCCTACTGCAACAGTAGCAAAACAGTGACCATCTTGAAGGAGGGTATCAATGACGGATGTCCATACATGAACTTCATCATCTTCTACAGGTAATCTTGGCCCTAAACTAAAATTGACATACTTGTATTTCTTTTGTTTTAAAACATTCTCTATTCTATTTAATACATCAAATAAGTCAGGATCCGCATCGTTAGGACATAGCACCCTTACTATATCTACATTGGTGTAAGGGGGGGGGAATGATTTAATATTAGTGTCATAAGGACCAAATAGATATGTTGAGCATACTTCACCACCATGAGCCAATAAACTTGGATGTGAGCCTTGTACATCAGGTGGGATAATTTCATTTACCCAATTTCCAATGATATTTTCACTGCCAATTCCTCCATCAAAAATACAAACTTTGAAGTTATTTTTTAATGGTTCAAAGGTTGGTAGTTCAAATTTTTCATTAATCGAAACTCTGAGTAAATCAGGCTTATTGACCCTTAATTTTGGCATGCTTCTTAGCACTCGAAGATGAGAAAACTCTGCTAGTTCAGTTTCTTTACCTTTCTCAATAAATACCTCTACAAAAGTTAGACCTCCAACTGTTTTGGAGCGTTTCCAATCAACATACCCACCTAAAGATCCAGCATATTCAGAAAAATCTGGATTAACTTTAGTGTTTGAAGTGTCTGCATGTAGGACTACTTCTAATTTAAGATTACTGGCTTCATTATCAATAAATTTAATTTTTTCAATGGCTTCGAATGAGCTGGTCTCTTCAATTGTCCTGATTAAGGTTTGACTTGTTTCTGGTAAGCGCTCATGTGCAATGTCATTGAGCATTGCTTCAAAATTTGATTTTTTTCCAGCGACAAAAATACATGAGGATAAACCTTCTTCTGGATGTTTTTTGGTTGCCCATTTTCTTGGTTTCACCTGTATAGGTTTAGAGCCAACATCCTTTAATCCATATCTTTCAAAAAGTTTTTTTGGATAATATGTTTTTGCCAGATAGGATGGATGCTGGATGAATTTTATAATAACCTCTCCGTCAACACATTGCTTAGAAGGTTTTGATTCTATGCTATGAATAACTCTATTTAAGTCTGAAACTAGTTTATCGCGAGCTTCATTGAATGAATAGGGGTGTGCTTTAGGACCAGAACCAGATTTAATTTCTACAGGCAGAGTTAAAGTTTCGCCATGACCAATAATTAAATTTTTCACTTAGCATCCTTACTTTTTAAGTTGTTCATCTAAAATCTTTTTTATGGTGGGCCTACTTACTCCTAAAGCCTCAGAAATAGCACGTTGAGATTTCCCCTGCTTGTGCAGTTTTATAATCCACATGTTTCTTTCTTCTTTAGTTGCTGCATTTATCTCATGATTTAGTAAGGTATCATAGTTGATTAAAAATGCATCATCACTATTGATGCTGAAGCTTGAAAGGATTTTCTCACGTTTAGCTTTTCTTAACTCTCGGTCAATATTGCTGAAAGACATTTCGCTAAATTGTTCAGCTGTTTTTCCTTCTTTGATAGCGTCTGGCCAATATTCAATTAAGTATTTATTGATTACTTCAACGGAAGGCATTGGAAAAGTTATTTCAATGTCAAACCGTCTCCAAATAGCTGGATCTAGTAATTCACCATGATTAGTTGCAGCTATAAGCAGTGAACTATACGGCCAATCATCAATTGCTTGTAATAGCACAGTAACTAGACGTTTAAGTTCGCCAAGTTCTCTGTCGTCATCTCTTCTTTTGGCTATTGCGTCAAACTCATCAAGAAGTAATACACAAGGAGTAGACATTGCGTGATCTAATACAGCTCTTACATTGCTGCCAGTTTTGCCTAAAAAGCTACTCATAACTGTTGCTAAATCTAGAGTTAATAATGGTAACCCTAGATTTTTAGCAAGCCATCTTGCTGTCATGGTTTTTCCTACTCCAGGTTCACCTTGAAAAATGACTGAACGAGCTGGAAAAATACCTTCGCTTAATAATTCGTTAATGTATTTGCGTTCTAACAATATTTGCTCTAGTGCTTCACCTACGTTGAATGCATGTACTGGAGCCTTGTCTAGTGAGACAGGGTTTTCAATTTTTATGAGTGATTGCCTTGTATCAACATCTACGGGAAGAGGTTTGTTGTTTAGATTTAAACTTCGGGTTGCGTTTATTTCTAATTTATTGATAAGTAGTTCGTATAGATTCGCGTTAGTAGCCCTTATTCTTGAAGAAAATTGTCTTACGGCCATTTGACCTAAGTTTTTATCTCCACTTAATGCTGCTTCAGCCAGTCTTAAAATTAATTTATTTTCCACAACTCAATCTTCTTGGTAAACTTTGATTAATCAATAGTAATGCAATTGGTAAATTTTTCCATAAAAATTTACCAATGAAATGAGATATCTTACCAAGTTGTAGTTTTTTGTTACCATCGCACCATAAGGAAGTGGTTTTTTTGCAAAGCAGTTAAACTAATTTAAAGCAGAAAATCAGTACAGCATCACTCACTGACCAGCAATCAACTGTACCTAAACCACGTGACTAAATGACTAAAATTTGCATTTTAAAATGAGCAATGACGTTCGTTTTAATTAACTAACTATCAATAGGATAAGTCCGTTATTGCTTCTGGTGGTGGTGGGCGTTAACCCATAGCAACTTTAATCCGAAACTGACGAGTTAGATTTAAGGCTTTAACTTGGAAATTGTCCCTTTCAGCCCCCCCTGAACAGCTGTAACAACGCTTGCAGAATTCCCCTTCGTTTTAGCTTTTGCTTGATCCCCATTTACCCATCTCATCATGCAGAAATTGCGTCTAAATTGTGTGTATTTTTTGAACAAATGCAATCTGGAAATCATATAAATATATCTATTTATTATATGTTATTCCGCTGGGTTATTAAAACTTATTATATCGAATATTTATAGCTGCTAATAATTGATTTATAAGCATTTGATTTCATTATTGGTTAAATTTTGAGCTCATCAAATTATTAGTACGTGTTAATAAATTCTTTTAATTATCAGTATATTAAGTCGTTTGAGCAATTTTATTTGTTCGTCTATTCTCCTCACTTTTAATACCTATGAGGAGGTTAACCATGCCAAATAAGATAGTCACTCAACCCATCATTACTGAAAGAGAGCGAAGCAAAATCAATCGCTACTATGCCAGAGTCAAAAAACAGGGGTATCGCCCCTGGGTGACCGTCCGCCAATCCCATTCGATAGGCCAAGGACAAATTATCTATAGTCACAAAACTCAGCGAACACATCATTTTCTCAGTCGTGGTGAACTTCAGCCGTTCTTTCATTTCGAAGCCGATAGTCGTGTTAAGAACATTTTTGAACAATATCCATTGCCTATCGAAGAAACGATGAGACTCGCTGCTGAACTCAACATTCAGCATCCTTCGTCGTATCAAGAATCGGTTAACTTTAATGGACACCGTCCCGCGAAAACGATGACGCTGGATTATTTAGTGATTCATACCGACAAGAGCAGACATGCCTTCAACTTTAAATACGCTGATGCGTTAGATAAAAACATTACTAGTCCACAAGCTGTGGCGCGGACAAACGCTAAAGCAGAAATTGAGCGGATTTATTGCCTACAAAATAACATCACTTGGACTCAGTTAACTGAGAAGTCGTTTGATCCCGCAGTGACTTACAACTTACGCTATTTTCGAGAATGTTATGACTCTCCCGATGACATTGATATTAGTGATGACTTGAAATCAGTAGTGCTTTGTCACTTAACGCTTAACTTCAAAAACTACCCGACAGCTACAGTGCGCAATAATCTTGAACGCACTGCAAATGATATCAATCTGCCGTTACACCAAATCCAAAGCATTTTTCAGATGCTCGCTTATGAGCGTGTGCTGCATTTCGACTGGAAGACTGAGATTAATCTAAACCGCCCGTTACCAGTGGTAGCGAAGGAGGTGGACTATGTTTGTTAACCAGATTATCGCTTCAGTAAATCCGAAGCACCCCGAAGTGAATTATCGCATCGTAGCGATAGACGCGGACAAAATTGCTGTCTCGGACTTGAGCTGCAACAGACCTCGCAGACCATTTACAATAAATGTTGCCTATTTAAATCACAAAAAAGATAGCAAAGCATGGGTTTTGTTGGAACCCAGTCTCCCTGAAATTTTGTTCAAAGATGACAGCTATTTTAAACAAAAGGTTTTCGCCAAAAAGCTCAAATCACTAAGTAATAATGCAGCTAATGATGACGTGTATGATCCTCTAGCGCTACGAGACGCAGCTTGGGAGACGATTCAGCCTTTAGTGGATGATCCTCAAAAGTTACATCGCTATTTATTCGGGGATCCAACCGGCTTATTGCAAGAGCTGATTGAGCTTTCTCAGCGCAGTAAAAAGTATGTAACTAGCATGCTAAATCGCTATTTTCGTGATGGGGGGATTAAAAATGCGTTAATTCCCAATTACTACAATTGTGGTCAAAACTTTTCTCTCCCTGATTTACCTAAATTGAATGATGACGGTTCATATGATCTTTCATCCAAACCAGGGCCTGCAACTAAGTACGGAAATTCATATCGTCATGTCACGCAAAAAGACGTTGAAGATATTGAAAAGTTTGCGCGTTCGCACTTACGCAACCGCAAAGAGGTCGTACTTGAAGACTTATATAAAGAATTCATCCGTTTTTTCGGCAGCGTATCAATCCGCCCGAAAGGTGCAACGATTGAAGAGATGATGGAAGAGTTTCGTCTTCCTTTAGGCAACAATCACGTTATTTCGTCCAGGGCGTTTAAACGTCAACTGAATAAAATTGTGTCTAAATTGACGTGGTTAAGAAAGCGTGTCGGTGAGAAAAACTATTCACGAGATCACAAAGCGAGAACAGGCAGTGCGAAGCACGGTTTGCGCGGTGCCACCAGTCGCTATGAAATAGATAGCACAATATTAGATGTCTATGTGCGCTATGAGTTTTCGAATGAGTTAATGTCGATAGGCAGACCAGTTTTGTATTTAGTGGTCGATGTTGTGACAAGCATGATTGTCGGCATGCACATCGCTTTTCATGGTCCAGACTGGACCGGGGCTTGTCAGGCGTTACTTAATGCGTGTTCTGATAAAGTCGCATTTTGTCAGCAGTTCGGACTCAGTATTCGATTCGAGGACTGGCCATGTTGTCATGTTCCACGCGAGTTGACTGCGGATCGCGGGACAGAAAACAGTGATAAAAATATGGAAGCGGTACTCAAGGGGAAAATTGGCATCGAAGTTGTTAATCTGAATGCTTATCACATGGGAGTGTGTAAAGGAACGGTAGAGAAAAGTTTTGATATTGTTCAAAAAAATGCATTTTCTCCGCTTGAGCACGGTAAAGTCATTCAAATTAATAAATTTGATGAGCAACACCCGAGTCGGAATAATGTTTTGACTAGCGATGAGTTAACTCGCGCAATCATTAAGTGTGTTCTTCACGCTAATAATCACTCAACACGTATTAATAATCGTACCTTCGAAATGGAGCGTGATGGTGTGGCATTTGCCCCACGAGACGCTTGGAATTACAGCTTAAGCCACTGTGTCATTGCACCTGCAACGTTGCCTCGGGAGCAGTTATTGTTCGGTTTGTTGCCAGAAGCTAGCGTGAGCGTGCAAAGCCTAGGGGTGCGTTTCAACGGGTTGTATTATTCGTCTACTGATTTTGAGCGTTTACCCCTGTTGGATGAGTCCAAAAATTTTGGTCGTCAGTCTATCTCGATTCGTTACTCAGAGAGCTCAACGAATCATATTTGGTATAAAGACGAAGCAACTAAGACGGTATATCAACTGGAGCTGACAGAGCGCTGTGAAGCTTATAAAAACCAGGCCTGGGAGCAAGTACATCATCGTCTTGCGATCTTAAGATACCAGTACGCTGTCGCAGCAGAACAGTCTCGCATTAGTTCAATGCTTTTAAATGCGGACATACACTTCTTAGAGAAAATGGCTAAAGCGCGTACTAATCAGCATCAAAAATCGCTGGCTAAAGGGATTGTGTCTGATATCAAAGATAATCGAAAAACCGAGGCTGATAGGCAGCATTATCAGTATCAACAAGATATTGAAAAAGGCATGGAAGGTGCCATTAAAGATACAGCGCCAAATCACACCGTCAGCCCTGCCGCAGACATGTTTGGTAACCCCAATGCTGTGGAGGAAATACCTCATGGCTAAAGCTAACTATATTCGTCATCCCAATCCGATGCATCGAGGCAATCCTCTGGTTGAAGGACTCGGTTTTCCGTTATCAAAAAAGCAAATTCACTCACAGTGTGGCATCCCTTTTGTAGGTGGCTTAGACCTAAGTGATGTACCTGAAGATCTGCATGGCTATTACACTCGATCTTCAATCCTTAACTTGCTTAGTATGCATGTGGTTCAGGATGAAATGGTGGAGATTTATGAAGCTATTCGGCTTGGCATTGAAGTGTCTTACCTAGGTCGCAACCCACTCAATGATAATTGGCAAGGTATTTTAGCGGCTATTGAAGCAGACAAAGATAAGCCATTACAGTCCATCAATATCAAGCGTCTTAATTTACTCGAAAACAGTTATACATTCCTGATCACGGGTTTAAGTGGTCGTGGAAAATCTAGTATGGTTAAGCAAGCATTGAATCAGATAGAACAAGTGATAGAGCATACAACTTACCCTATGCCTGATGGAACACAACAATCATGTTGTTTGACTCAAGTGACATATTTGTATGTCGAGCATCATGATCGTGTCGGTCAAAAAGCGTTTTTAAAAGCTATTCTGGGAGAGATAGATGCTTTAACTGGGGAGAAGTATTCCTATGTGAATCGCCAAGCTAGCGTGTATGAATTGATTCAAATAGTGCGTAAAGCCGTTATCAAGCATCATATCGGTACAATGGTGATAGACGAGGCTCAAAATTTTGCGCTAAGTCCAAAGGATCTGAAAATTGGCCCGAATGAAAAAACCTCCATGCGGTTCGTGGAGGAATTAGTTAATACACTAGGGGTGTCCACGATATTTGTAGGTACATTCGGAGCCTTGGAGCTTTTTGCAAAAGAGATGACTATTACTCGTCGTACACTTCGCGCTGGATCGCTTATGTTGGCTTGTTGTGATGTGGAATCTGGCTTTTGGAAAAACCTCTCCTACGCGCTATTTAATTCTGTTCGATTTGTTGCGCCTCGTGATAGTGACGATGCATTGCGCTATAAGTTGCATGCTTTAACAGCCGGAATTCCAGCTATTGCAGTATCTCTGGTTCAAGCGGTATTACGTTTTTTAAGTTATTTTGAGGCTTCGAAACAAACACTGACCGTGTCCGTGTTAGATCACGTGTTTGTAAAACAGTTTGCTCCTTTGTCTGGTCCGATAGCTGCATTACATCATGGGGGGTACAGGGAGTATGAAGATTTAAAGCCGATGCGGTTACTGGAGATGATTAACCCTAAAGACTCCAAGGATGATCAAGGAAAGTTAAAAGTCTTAGAGGATACTGCTCGGGAATTACAGGAAAGCTATGAACGAGAAAAGGCAAAACTGTTGACTGGCACTGTGCAGTTGAAGCCTAACAAAGCACCTCGTACAGCACATGAAGTTGATGCAACTAAAGAAAGTTCAGCGCTATCCCCTGACAATTTTTTATCGATGTTGGGAGAGGACTAATGAGTCATTGGCGAACTTTACTGCCAGGGGAAGATTGCCAATCAGCTCCGGCACGTTGGCATTATCTAGAGCGCTCGACCACAGGCTTATTCCCTGATGAACCGCTAATGAGGCTTGCGGTACGAAGTGTGTCGCCACACCATGCATTTGGGGCTCTGGAAAAGGAAATTCTCAGCGTCCAGGATAAGCTAAACGATGTTGAATTTCATACAGCACATAGTTTAGTTAGTTACTTTCGAGCGTTTTTACCTCAGGACTATCCAATTGGGCAGCAAGTAAAACAATCTCACGCTGCCATCAGTGGGGTTCAGTCAACGCGCGTTACTTGTTGGCGTTGGTGTCCTAGTTGTGTGACCGAAAATGAAGCTCGTTTTGGACTGGCTTACTTTCATCGAGATCATCAACTACCTGCCGTGTTTCATTGTTTAGTACATGGTGATGTACTTGTTAGTGGTTGTCATGAGTGTGGCTGGCATCACTATCGACTGAATGAGCAGTCTGTCCCACCTAAAGACAATGCGTGCCCCGACTGCGGTGCTTGGCTTGAGGCTAAGCCTATTGCAATGACGGATACCATGCAGCGAATTGAAGCGGCGAGTGTACGGCTAGCTCATAGCCCCATTGTGCCTGATAGGCGGTTAGCGTTAGTAAGGCGTGTTCGGGAGTTGGCAGGGGTGTCGACGCTTGAGCGAAACAGTGTGGCGGAGCGGCGATTGTTGGGGGTATGGCAAAAACGTTTCCTGACACACTTTAGTGAGTACGAGCTCGGCACATGGTTTCGTAATCTGAACGTACACAGAGGAATTCTATGTCATCCGATGATGCGAAGTCCGCGCTTAACGCAAATAAGTTCAGTAGCAGCTCATCCACATCCATTAGTGTATTTGCTTTTAGAGGACTTTCTTGCTGTAACGCCTGAGCTGGCAATGCATGGATAAGCTCAAGCTGTTACCCGGTGAATGCGGTTATAGCTTGGCAGCTAGAGCCCATCTGCTATCTCCATATGGCTCTTGGAAAATCACTAACTATCGACTTTTTGGTCGGGAGTCTGTTCGTATAAATGCCCTGTTACCAGGGCATTTATCATCACTGGCGCTATTGGCAGACAGTACCGTTGAGCACCTTCGCCTTGAAGCATCAGCACATCCTCTCGTTGCATTTGGGCTAAGCACAAAGGAAAAGCGTCTCGCGCTGGCAAAAAGTGAAACGCAGGACAATGCATCAACAGTCTACGAACAAGCCCGAATGGCTGCTAGCAAGTTGAGCTTTGGCAATGTGTTGCGGTGCTGCTGTGCTTGCATGGAAGAAGATAAAGCGCGGTATGGGCTGGCGTATTGGCACACCATGCATCAACTTCATGGGGTTTCTGTCTGTCCTGTGCATGCGAGAGTACTGTCTACCGTTGAAGCCGGTGAAGGGGCGCTAAACCATGCTTACGAATTACCCTTTGTAGACAATACGCTCAATCTTGAAGTAGAGCCCAATGCGCTCAAGTTAAGTCGCTACATCGTCGAATTACATGCGTTATTAAGCCAATTTACCCCGCTAGGAAGTATGTCCGAGCGGTACATTGCGTGGTTGGATGCGAAAGGTTTTATCACTGCCTCTGGACGAATTCGCTGGCGGCAATTGAAAACAGCACTGAAACTTTTTTGGCGTGAGTTGTTTATTCCTGAAGCAGAAGTGGTGCCTCCAGAGTTGTGTAAATTTCATTTTGTGCCACGTATCGTGCATAGAGACCAGTCAACGCATTATTTAAGGCACGTTCTGTTAATGGCTTACCTGACCAAATCACCAGAAGCATTTTTTGCGGGGCCAAAGATACAACCTCAAACAACCGAATTGTCTAAAGCGATTGGAACTCCTGAGGAACAGGTCGTTCTGAAAATACTCGAACAGGGTTTTTCGTTGCGTAAGTGCGCACAAGCTTTGGGTTGTAGTGTGGGTTTTATAAAATCGGTGGCGTTGCGTCACGGACTACAAATAGAGCGTCGACGACAATTTATCACCCCAGAGATGGAAAGAAGCGTTTGGCGTAAGGCCTTTGTAGGGCTGCACCGACAGGACATTGCGCAGCAGCTTGGATTGTCAGTTGGAGCCGTAGAGCAAATTATTCAGTCGCATGCAGGTTTATCAGCATGGCGTCATCATCTGCTAATGCAGCAGCGGAAACTAAGCAATCGAACATCGCTGATAAACTTTATGAAGCGGTTTCCTGATGCATCACGCAATGCGATTAAACATCAGTGTAATGCGTATATGTGGCTCTATAAACACGACAAAGTATGGTTATACGCTCAGCTTCCAGAAGCATTGTCTTCGGGCAAACATCAAGGGATCAATTGGGCTGCGAGGGACTTGGTGCTGTGTAATCAGATTGATAATCTTTCTGGAACATATACTTCCATGTCTGCGATTGACCGTGCTTTGGGCGGACACAACTGGCTACTTCATTACAGAGAAAAACTGCCATTGGCTGTTGAGAGAGCGACGAATCTCATTAATGGCCAAGCTTAAGTTGTAAAAATCACCATCTCATCATGTTTTAGCCCCAAACCCTCCTTTTCTCGCGACTGCGTACTATACGCTATTATGGTAAATGACTATTTTGAAGTTTCTTTGGGGGTTTTGTTGGGGATTTAGGGATGTTGGCTGTGGGTTTTAGTTAGGTGCGTGAGAGAAATATTTTTGTAAGTTTTTTTAATTATTTTTTGTTTTTATGTGACTGATTGTATTAGGGATAAATTTTCTTTTTGAAAAATTTTAGTGACACTCCCGAAGCTTTAGTGACACTCCCCAAGACTTTTTACTCAGCCTGTACCATCCTGTAGCCATACGTTCTGTTCGCTTCACAGGAGTTCTATCATGTATGCCACCATTCTCGAACAACACCTGTCTGAACGGTTCCCCAATGTCATGTTATATGACTCGTTGAAAGTAGACGATAAATTCGTGTTCATCTTAAATCGCTTGTTCCAGACCCTATCTCTCCGAGCAGGTGAGGGGATTGTTGAGATCCTCCATATTGATGTGTGTCCAGTGACACGAATCCCTACCGTCGAGTTGATGCTACCTACGGGTTTGCATGAGCGAGACTTTTCATCGCTGTTTGATGACACCCAGCGATTACTGCATCTTGCAGCTGGGCTTAAGTGGCAAGATGAGGTAACTAATTGAATATCCTGTTTTTATGCACATCGAATCTTAATCGAAGCCGGACAGCAGAAGACCACTTTGCAGCAAAAGACTCACTGCACGTCTATCGCTCTGCTGGTTTGAGCGAGAAGGAGTGCAGGCGAAACAGCACAACATTATGTAGTGAAGAGCTGCTTGAATGGTCTGATGTTGTGTTTGTTATGGAAGACAAGCACGTTCGACGTATTGAAAAGTACACTGGTCAGCGTTTCTTGGGTAAGGTCGTTAATCTAGATATACCGGACATTTACAGATATGGAGAGTCAGCTTTGATAGAGCAGCTTGAAAAGCGTAGAGATGCGGTGCAATCTGAAAGCCAAGTTCTATTTTTTTCAGAGAGGGACAGCAATGAAAGTCGAAATTGAAAGAACAGTTGATGGGGATGCTTTTTTCAAATTACCTGACGAATATCTTGCCGATCTAAAATGGAAAGACGGTGATGTTATTCACTGGATTGATAATAAAGATGGTAGCTGGACTTTACGAAAGTCCTCTGTAGAAAGTCCTGCGGATTAGTCTTGCCCCAAATCGATTTTCAGCCAAATTAGCCCAAGCTGCCTATCTCGCGTAAGTTGACCAATTTTTAGTAATGATACAAAGTGCCTAAAACATTGGTGATTAATCAGTCCTGTAAGTTTGATGGCAATAAATTAAATGCAAATAGAAAGTGTAGGAATTCACTCAGAATTATTTGGTACCGTTCACGGACGTGAAGTAACAAAGTATGTTTTGACTAATAAGTCGGGCATGCGAGTTGAGATTTTATCGCTAGGAGCGACAATTTGCGCGATCTATGTTCCTGATCGTCACGGAGCCTTAGAAAACGTGGTTCTTTCTTTGCCCAAGTTAGACGATTACTTGGAAGACACCGCTTTTATTGGGCGAACCATCGGGCCTGTCGCCAATAGAATCGCTAACGCTCATTTCGCCATTGATAATCAAGAATATTCTTTGGAACGTAATGACGGGAACCACTGCTTACATAGTGGAACTACTGGCTTACATAATAAGATATGGCTTGCAGAACATGATGTTTCTTCGACAGGAGTAGTTCTGAATCTTTATGTAGAACATGCTCACATGGAAGGTGGATTTCCCGGGAATAAGCAATTCAGAGCGAGTTTTTGTTTACAGCATGACAACACTCTTTTGCTGTCATTTCATGCTTCCTCAGATCGAATGACTCCAGTCAGTTTAACTAATCATGCATATTTTAACTTAGCAGGTTCGGGAAACATCTTAAACCATGATTTGTTTATCAATTCTGATTCGATTACACCTGTGGATGAAACATTTATCCCAACCAAAGAAATATTAGAGGTATCAGGTACAGCCTTTGATTTTACCGCATTGAAGCTAATTGGAATGGATATAGGTAGCCAGCATCCTCAGATCAGATCTTCATGTGGATTTAATCATAATTTCATTTTGAATAAGCAGCATGATAATTCGGCTGTGTTGAGTCATGCAAACTCAGGAAGGCAAATGACAGTGAAGACAGATATGCCAGGTATTCAACTCTACACGTCAAACTTCCTTCATCAGGCAAAAAATGTTGCTGGAATGGGGCTTTTTTCACAATACGAAGGAGTGTGTTTAGAAGCTCAAAACTATCCTGATACACCTAATTGGCCTTACTCAGCAGAACGATGGGTTTCACCGATTAGCCCATATAAAGCTTATATTAGTTATCATTTTGATGTTATTGAATGATTACTGAATTAGGTGTGAGCAGGGAAAGACTATCTTCAAGCTAAACATGCTAGCTTATATGGTCGTTAAATACTTAGTTAAGAACTCTTTGTATCTTTTAGGGCTCATCCCCATCACTTTTTTGAACGCTCTTGAAAAATAGTAGGCGTCTTCAAATCCTACCTCTAGTGCCATTTGCTTAATGGTCATTTTAGTATCTGTCATTAGTTGGCATGCCGCTTTAATCCGCAGTTTTGTGTAGACCTGAATTGGAGGTGAGCCAGTTAATTTTTTAAATAATGCACAGTAATACGGGACTGACATTTTTGCATCTTGAGCAAGTTGCTCTAATGTCATTGGTGTTTTTAATGTTTGTTCCATAGTTATCAACGAGGCTCTTATTCTCTCTTCTGCTTGCCTTAGTTGTTTCGTTTTCGACCTCTTTGCATCCGAGATTAGACCTAGCAAATTAACAAAACTACAGGTTAATCCAATAAGCGCGTTATCGGTCTGAGCTCGCTGCACCCATCGAATGGTAGTTTCAAAAGCTTTAACTATGGGAGGGGTTTGAGGTAGGTAAAGAGTAATGTTTTGTCCATTATTGCTAAAGTGTTGATATAAATCATCTGCTTCGGTTCCATTAAAGTGCACCCAATACAGCCTCCAACTTGCATTTGGCCGACTACCATATTCATGTGAAACATGTGCTGGAAGTAAAATCAGTTGGTCTTCTTCGACGACTTCATGTTTGCCTCCAATGGAAACATACCCAGTACCACCTACGCAAAAAATTAGGACGTAGTTTTTGCTGCCTGACTCCCTCAAAACCCTGTGATTACTAGCTTCGGGATAATAGCCTGCATCAGTTACATATATTGCTTTGCACAGGGGTAATTGCTGCATTCTCGCTATAGAGGTCAAAGATACATGGAGGAGTTTTTGGCTAGGAAATCCTTCAGCTAATGTCTGCGAGTTGTTTATCATCTATGGCCTCCGATTGAACAAGCTAGGTGGATATCCATGTTGGTGCAACAAACGCCCAATTCTGGTTTGACGTGAAAAAAATAATATTATCCATTGTTGTTCAGAGGAATCAACATTGTTTTTGCTGCTCACTAATTTAACCTTAGCGCAACTAAAATGTAACCAAAATGTGTCTTGACGGTATATCCCGCAGTTTTATTCAACTAAGAGAGATTCTGGTCGGTTGCAATATCTTGGTCTGTCACAGAGTGAAGACAACTGTATGCGGAGCTCAAAACGTAATTCATGCGCAATGAGCAAGATTCGGAAGTGAGACAGATCAATGTTGGTGGTTTCTCATTAATGAGTTTTATGAGCTTTGAGCAGCCAAGATCAGGGCAGAATGCATTTCGATGTAAAAAATAAAAAGACATATCGCGCATTAAGGCTTTGGAGCCAATCAATATCACTAAAAAAATTGTTGGTTATACCGAAAGATTCAAAACATAAATTCGAACATAAATACAGAGGAAATTCTCTGTCCTTGTGTTGATGAAGCTGTAAACAACGGGGAGCTGAACTTTCAATAAAAGTTTGGTAGCTAAATTAATAGCTAAATGTTTCAAGACGGGGGTGATTTAATATGACTTTTAAAAAAAATAAAATAGCAAGTTACTTGACGCTTATATTTGCAACTGGTTCAACATATCCAATTTTTGCCCAAGACAGCGACGTTGCGGACCCAAATATTGAAAAAATCGAAGTGAAAGGTATTCGAGGAAGTTTGCAAAAGGCTTCATTTCAGAAGCAATACGCAGATTCAATACAAGACAGTATTGTGGCAGAAGATATTGGTAAATTTCCCGATCAGAACGTTGCAGAGTCATTACAGCGAATTACTGGTGTTTCGATTTCTAGGCAAAATGGCGAAGGCTCGCAGATTACGATCAGAAGCTTTGGTCCAGAGTTTAACGCGGTAAAACTAAATGATCGGACTACCGCCACCGTTGGCGGCGGCAGAAGTTTTGATTTTCAGGTACTCCCTTCCGAATTAATCAGTGGTGCAGACGTAATTAAATCTCCAACAGCCGACCTTTCAGCTGGAAGTATTGGTGCGTATGTAAACGTGACCACGGCAAGACCTTTAGATAGTCCAGGCTTTAAAGCGACTGGTTCAGTCAAGGCCAATTATCAGGACCTCAGTGAGGATACAAATGGCCAAATTAGCGCCATTGTGAGTAATACCTTTTTAGATGATTCATTAGGTATTTTGCTAGGTGTGGCCTACAAAGAAAGCCAAAACCGAATAGATAATTACCGCACAAGCCACTGGGCGCAATTTGGGTTAAATGGCACAGGTTATGATTTACCAGGAAACTGGAATTACTCTCCGATAGACGTTGTGGATGAATCTGGTCAGGTGTCTGACAGAACTGCAATTCGTGGGCCGGGAAGAACGATTTTCAATTCAAATAATGAAGAACGAGATCGTCTGGGTGTCAATTTTGTTCTCCAATACGAGTCCTCGGATAATTTTGTATCTACGGTCGACGTTATGTATTCCAAGCTAAATCGAGGTGAGTTAGGCGGTGGTTTACAGATCCCTAATCAGGAGGAACGTTATACCTATGCGATGGTAAATGACTCCGGGACCTTGCTAGAAGCTAATTTAGCTAATGTTGATTTAGAGATGAACGTCCTCACTTCACAGCAAGAAATGACGACGACCTTGTTTGGTTATAATGGTGTTTATACAGGCGACAAGTTTACACTTGAGCTAGATGCGTCATATTCCAAGGCTGAGTCATATTTTGAAGGTGATGGTAGCACCGCACTTCACTACACCCGCTTTCAATCCACACAAGATGTGGTAAATAGTTACCAAGATATCCGTGATGAGAACGGCAACTTACTGAGTAACGATATTTTTATTGATTACCGTAATGATATTCCAGATGTCACGATTACTGGATTAGATCTATTAGACCCTTCAAAAATTCGTGCTTCTTGGCAGAGGTTCTCAGAATCTAAATCTGAAGATGAAGTTAGAGAAATCAAGTTAAATCACAAGTATTTATTTGATTCTGACACATTTGTATCCTTACAGTCTGGCCTCGCATATACAAGCCGGACTACAAGTTCAAGTGTGAGCGCTACTGAGATGGATCCTTTGACGGGTTCTCCGGATTGGGGGCGTGGATTTATGTGGATTGGTGGTGGAGCCACCTGGCCTACGACAGCGGAAACAGGCAAATTAGATGACTCTCTTTACACATTGAGTCCCTCCAATTTTATGAGTGGGATTTCTGGTAACTTCCCTCG